>CAWEXK010000014.1:0-298106 GCA_963812975.1 uncultured Alphaproteobacteria bacterium
AGGGGACCATCGTCGTCTTTGTCGACGGTCTGCGCATGGATGTTGCGCATGCCGTTGTCGAGCGACTGACGAATCTTGGCGTTGCAGCGTCGTTGGCATGGCGGCTGTCACCCGTGCCCAGTCTGACGGCGAGCGCGAAAGCCATCGTTACGCCCGTGGGCGACAGCATTGGTGGACGGGGCGGGGTCGAGGCATTCCAGCCTCTGGAAACATCGTCCGGCAGGCCCGCGACCGCCGATGTCTTGCGCAAGGCGATGCTCGTACGCGGCATTCAGGTGTTGGACAAGGGCGCCATCCTCATGCCGGAGAAGCCGACATCGATCGGGTATGCCGAATGCGGGAACATCGACCACGACGGGCACGCGATGGGCTTGCGTCTCGCCGGCCACCTTCAAACCGAAATCACGCGGATCGCGGAATATGTGGCGGCGCTCAAGGCGGCGGGCTGGCCCATTATCCGCATTGTTACCGATCACGGATGGCTGCTGATGCCGAACGGATTCGAATCCGTATCGCTTCCGCCATCCGCCGTTGTGGCAAAGGGGCTTCGCGCCGCGCTTCTTCAGGATCATGCGGCGTCAGAACTCTCATTCCTGCCATGGCATTGGGATAAATCGGTGAGGATTGCCGTGCCTTCAGGCGCGCAAGCGTTTCGCGCCGGCGAAGTTTATGCGCATGGCGGCTTGTCGCCCCAGGAATCGGTCATTCCCGACATCACGGTCGGCGCCGGAGAGGCCGCGGCCGCCGGAAGCGCGCGCATCGGGAAGATTGTTTGGCGACGGTTGCGACTTACCGTCGAACTCATAGGCGATGCGGGAGAGATTGTCGTCGAAGTCCGCCGCAAGGAGCGCGATGCGGCCTCGCGCATCGATGTCGCGTGCGCACTTGAAGGAGCGCAAGCGCGTCTCACCGTTTCTGACGAGGTGGAAGAAGGCGATGCCGTCCTCGTTGTTCTCGTCGATCGTCATGGCAGCGTGATCGATGCCCGTGCCACCCGCGTTGGAGATCGTGCATGACATTTCAACTCGACCGTCTCGACAATCTGGGCGCAAGCGCATTCAACGGCTTTGTCGTTCGAAAGGATTTGGTTCGGCGCTACGCTAAATCCTATCCCGTTCCGGCCTATGTCGTAGAATTTCTCCTTGGCCGCTACTGCGCTTCCACCAACGAAAATGAGATCAGCGAAGGGCTCGGAATTGTCGAGAAGCAGCTCAAGGATCGCTGTGTTCGTACGGGCCAAGAGGAGGTCTTCAAGAACGAAGCCTACCGCAAAGGCTCTGTAAGAATCATCGATACGGTCCGAGCGCGTCTCGATGCGAAGAATGCTTGCTATGTCGCGGAGCTTCCGAGTCTGGCTTTGCGAGACGCGCGCATCCCGGACGCGCTGGTCGAGGAGAACGAGCGCATTCTGATCGACGGCTTCTATGCCGAGGTGACGCTCAGTTATGACAGCATTATCGCGCAAGAGAAGAACGGTCGGCCCTTCGGCATTGAGGCGCTTCGTCCCATTCAAATGTCCCGCGCCGATGTGCTCGACACCCTGTATGATGGGCGCGCGAGGTTTGAGGCGACAAACGATTGGATCGACTTCTTGCTTCGCTCCGCAGGATTGGAACCCGAGGAATTCAATGAACGGGCGAAGCGCGTTGCGCTGCTTCGCATGGTTCCGTTCGTGGAGCGGAACTATAACTTGGTAGAATTAGGACCGCGCGGCACCGGCAAGAGCCATCTGTTTCAGCAGATATCTCCGTACGCTCATCTGATTTCAGGCGGAAAAGCAACGGTCGCCCGCATGTTCGTCAACATGGCAACCGGTCAACGCGGGCTGGTTTGCCAGTATGACGTTGTCTGCTTCGATGAAATTGCCGGCGTCTCTTTCGATTCGAAAGATGGTGTGAACATCATGAAGGGCTACATGGCCTCCGGCGAGTTCTCGCGTGGCAAAGACTTCATAAGAGCCGAGGGCGGCATCGTACTCGTGGGCAATCTCGACATGGATCTGGACCAGGCTCAGCGGTTCGGCCATCTGTTGGCACCGCTGCCTCCCGATATGCGAGACGACACCGCCTTCATGGATCGCCTGCACGCTTACGCTCCGGGCTGGGAATTTCCGAAGCTCGATCCGCGAACGCACCTCACGGATCACTTTGGGCTCGTGTCGGATTTCCTGTCGGAAAGTTTTACGCGCCTGCGCACGAATTCGCGGGCAAATGTGATGGACGGACGAGTGCATTTTGGCGGCGCTCTATCGGGCCGCGACATCGAAGCGGTCCGAAAGACGGTCAGCGGGCTCGTGAAGCTATTATATCCGGATCCGGCAAGCTCTGTTCCCGACACAGACTTGGAATGGATTGTGCGGTTGGCTCTCGAGGCTCGGCGGCGCATAAAAGAACAACAACGTCGCGTGTTCAAAAGCGAATTCCGCAACACCCATTTTAGTTACACGTTGGGAGCGGACGGCGTGGAAACGTTTGTTCCAACGCCGGAACTGCAATCGGAACAGGCGATTGAAAGCGATCCGTTGCCGCCAGGGCAGATTTGGGCGATTGCAGCCGGCGCCGGTCAGGCGATCGGTCTTTATCGTATCGAAATTTCGCATCAGCCGGGTTCCGGCGTCCGCATTCTCAATCAACCAGCGCCACCGTCATTCCGCGAGAGCGTAAAGGTCGGCGAACAGGTTCTGTTCGCCCAGTCGCGAATGTTGGTTGGAGATCGCGATCCAAGGGCGCAGGAATTCACCATTCAGCTTCGGGCGATCGACGCTGACAAGTCGGGAGCGGGCTTGGGAGTGCCGGTGCTCGCCGCGCTCTGCGGCTCCATTTTGGGCAGGAACAGTCGTGGCGGCACCATCGTGGTCGGCTCGGCCAGCCTCGGCGGCTCGATCGAGTTGCTTCCGAACGCAGCTCATATTGCCGAGCTGGCAATCGAGAAACAGGCGCAGACGCTGCTCATGCCAGTCTCGGCGCGCCGTCAGCTCAATGATCTTCCGGATGAGCTTTGGACCAAGATCAACATCGAATTCTACAAGGATCCCGCCGACGCTGTATTTAAGGCGTTACTGGAATAGCTGCCCCATATAGCCTCTTTGTGAAGGCCGCTGGAACGCCAGAATTTTGCTGCGCCGTGGCAGATACGAGCAATGGCTCTTCGGCTTCCGATGTCGGCAATCGTAGGAGCGCAAGGGCTCAAAAGCGGTCCAACTGCTGGTATTCCCAATGCAAAAAAATCGACCAAGTCCGGACACCCACCAGGTTTAAGCGCTCCTCCGAGCGGAATACCAAAACTTCGAATTGGGTGGGGCGGAAATCCGGGCCAATTGCGGTCCCGTACTAATCATCCGCAGTCCGGAGTTTGGGAGAAAAGGGTCTCAACAGAGACGCCATTAGCCGATCGGCAATCTTCGGGCGGTCAGGAGGCTGGTCTCGGAACCCACGCCTTCTGGGGCGTTTGCCCCGAGTTTACGAGCCGGGGAGAACGATCGCGCAGTTGCAATTGGCGGACAGGGAGGGATTCGAACCCTCGATACAGTTGCCCGTATGCCGCATTTCGAGTGCGGTGCTTTCAACCGCTCAGCCACCTGTCCGGGTAAGCCACCGCATACTGAAGAGTGCGCGTGAGCGCAAGCGGCCGAAGCCGGCATGGGCTGAAATACTCATAGTAATTCACGCGCACGGCCGCCGCTTTTGATCGCTCGCAGCCGGCGCAAACGCGTGGCACCATTCATAGTTTGATGGCAGACGAAGCATTGCCGCGCAGTCGCGGGATCGTTTGGGGACAAGCCATCGGTGCAAGGGTTCCTTGCGAGATGCCTCATGCCCGGCGTCGCGGAATTGCGTATCTATAAGAGAGGCCGGAAAGCGGCCCGAGTTCCTCGGGATTTTCGGATCGAAAGCAGTGGCTGCCCATGAAGAAATCGGCATGAAAGTAATTGGGCACTTTTTTAGCGGTTGAAAATGCTGACACGCGCTTCTCGAGGAATGCCGGAAATACCTTCGCGGTCACTCAAGGCGTCACCGCATCGAATGACGCGACCGCCCGCGGTCAGGATGCCAATTCCAACGAATGCGCGTCGATGTGGGCCCGCGCTACTATGTCGGCCAGCCGGCGCACCATGGTGGCGACATTGCGGTCGGGGATCGTGCCGAATCCGATGACGATGCCGCTCGTCTGTGGCGCATCGAAATGGAAGGAAGAGAGCAGCGCAACGAGCAGTCCGTGGCGGCCGGCAACGCGGCAGACGGTGGGCTCGTCCACGCCGGGCGGAAAGCGCAGGGTCAGATGAAATCCGCCGGACGGCTCGACGACCACCGCCTCGCCAAGGTGGGCGCGGCAAGCTTCGACGGCGATGCCCAACCGCTCCGCATAGGCCGATCGGATCGACTTGACGTGCATGGCATACTGGCTTTCTTCGATGAACGTGGCGAGCGCGGACAAGACGAAGCCATCAGGTCCGTAAGCCACCCGCTGCGCCATATCGGTGAAGGCGTCAACCAGGGCAGGGGGGACGACGAGATAGCCGACGCGAATCTGTGGGCCGAGCGTTTCGTTCATGCTGCCGAAATAAAGAACGCGCCCGTCGCGATCATGGCCCTGGATCGCGCGCAGCCTTTCTCCCGTGTAGGACAATTCCCAATATGAGTCCGCCTCGAAGATGATGGCGCCCGTTCGGCGTCCCAGGTCCAGGACGGCGGCTCTGCGCTCCTCCGGCATCTGGCGCCCGAACGGAAAGCTCAGTGATGGCGATACCACGATGAGACGCGGCGGCGGGCTGGAGCAGCGGCGCGGATCGGCGCCCCAATTGTCGCTCGGCAACGGGAAGAGTCGGGCGCCGGCGGCTTCGAAAGCCTCGCGCATGCCGTGAACGGCGGGATCCTCCACCAGAACGCAGTGACCGGGGTCGATGATCACGCGTGTCGTCAAATCCAGCGCGCTCTCCATTCCGGTGATCGGGATGACTTGTGCGGGCTCGCAATGGACGCCGCGCATCTGCCGTAGATAGGCCGATATCGCGATTTGGAACCGCTGCCAGGGATGTTGCCCGTCTGCCGTTGGAGAACGACAAAACTCTTCGGTCAAAAGGCGCGCGAGGGGATTGCGTGGATAGAACGAAGGGTCCGGCGCGTGCAGGGCGAACGGTCGGGATGCCGAGGTCCTGGCAACAGGCAGCCGCAGCGTCTGTTGCGCCCGATAGCCAATCTCGATTTTTCCTCCGCTCGCGGTGTGCTGTCCAGAAGGCGTCTCGTCATTTGGCGGCTCGCCTTTGAGCAGGGGCGCGTTGAACGCGCAACTGGCGACCTGCGTACCGCGCCGCGTGTTCGAAACCAGGTAGTTTTCTGCCACCAGCCTCGAATAGGCCGCAACAACCGTATTGCGCGAAACTCCCAAGGCGCGGGCCAGTTCGCGGCCGGTCGGCAGCAGCGTTCCCTCCGGGAGTTCCCCGATCTCGATGGCGGTGCGCACGGCCCGGCTTATCTGCTCGTAGATGGGAACAGGCAGATCGCCATTCACCCTGATCGAGGCGATGGCCAGCGGAAAGTCGCAATGTCCTGCAGGCATCGGTGTTCCCCGTTCCACGACGCACGTTTCATCACAATCCGCGAATCGGGGCGTCAGCAATTCACAATCCCGTATGGTGCAGAATCCGTCTGTAACGATTTCGTGCGTCGCCGCTGCGATCGCGCGCGCGGGGTGCCACGCAGAGTCCGGGTTCCCAATTCAGCGTGTGAGCCGGATGAGTCGGGCAACCAGCCATTTGGACCCGCGCGGAAGTTCCAATTTGCACAACGCTTCGACGAAAGATGCGAGATGTCGCCACAGAAGTCGCGAATGGAATGCCGGCACGCCGGTCGAAAGTCGGCGTGCAGTTAGGGAATTCGCACCGGAGAGGCAAATTCGTTTTTTTTGCAACACTCTTCATGCTCCGATTTTGCCACATCGCATTTCCGTGGATTCGCCCAGCACGCGGTCCCTAGCGTCGCAGCAACGATCGCAACATGCGCGCCGCTGCATGGCCGCGCCGAGCGCACATCGCAAGGGGACACTCATGTTTCAGGGGTTTACGAGGGGTTATCGCCTGCGCTCCACCCTGTTGGTGGGGGCAGCCACACTGGCCGCAACGGGCTTCACGCCGCCAGCCGGAGCGCAGGAGGCCGGGGGCACCGTCGAGACCGTGGTGGTCACGGGTTCGCGCATTCCGCAAACCGGCGTCTATAGCGCCAGCCCGGTCACGGCAATCGGCCAGCAGGAGTTGAAATTCGAGGGTACGACCGACGTTACGACCCTCATCAACGCCTTGCCGGAAGCCTTCGTCGACCAGAACCAGGGCGAATCGAACGGCTCGTCGGGGACCGCCAACGTCGATCTGCGCGGCCTCGGCTCCAAGCGCACCCTCGTCCTGGTCAACGGTACGCGACTGATGCCGGGCGATGTTGCGGACCCGGTGGCCGACTTGAACGACATTCCGGCGGCTCTCGTTGACCACGTGGAAGTCCTCACCGGTGGCGCCTCGGCGGTCTACGGTTCCGACGCCCTGGCCGGTGTCGTCAACTTCATCATGCGCAAGGACTTCGAAGGCATCGAGGTCGACGGCACCTACTCCATCTCGAACAACAACAACGACACCAGCCGCTGGCGCAACCTGACGCAGACCGACATCAACGGGGGCGCCTTCGGCTTCGCACAGTCCAAGCCGGGCATCTGGAACGGCGGGACCGATGACGGCACGCTGATCATGGGCACCAACACCGCCAACGACAAAGGCAACATCACCGCCTATCTCGGCTATCGCAATTCGCAGCCTGTCGTCGAATCCAGCCGCGACTATTCCGAATGCACCATCGCCTCGGCGAACGGCAAGACGGGTTCGACCAGCGTTGGACCTTTCACCACCTCGGAATGCAACGGCTCGTCCAACTTCGACCGCTTCCTGTCGCTGGACAATGTGTATGGCGGGTTGCCGTTCGACTACTTCGTGCAGGGCAAGAGTCCCAACGGCAATTTCGTGCCCTACACCGGAGCGCCGGACCAGCACTTCAACTACGGTGCGCTGAACTACCTGCAGCGCCCCGATACCCGCTACACGGGCGGCTTCTTTGCGCACTATCAGGAGAACAAGGAACTCGACATCTATTCGAGCTTCATGTTCGCCGACGATCGCACCGTCGCCCAGATCGCCGAATTCCGGATTCTTCCTCGTCTCCGGCCAGGGACCTAGCGGTTCTGTGTATGTGAACTGCAGCAACCCCTACATGACCGCTCTCGAGAACAAGGATCTCTGCGGCATGCTGCCCGGAGATTTCCAGCAAACCACCACGCTGCCGAACGGCAAGAAATTCACCTACTGGAATGGCGATGGAAACAACGACTTCAATCCATACGGCATTCCCGGGCAGGCGAACCTCTATATCGGCCGGCGCGACATCGAAGGCCCCGATCGCCAGGACGACCTGCGGCACACGTCGTATCGCATGCAGATCGGTGCCCGAGGCGATCTCGGAGACGGCTGGACCTATGACGTTTACGCGCAATATGGCCTGACGCTGTTCACCGAGAACTACACGGGCGAATTCTCCAAGACCCGCACGCAGAATGCGATCGAAGTCGATCCGACCACCGGCCAGTGCTATTCGGACGAATCGCAGGGCGGTCTGCCGCCGGCGGCACCTGGTTGCGTGCCGATCAACATCTTCACGGGCTTGGGCTCGATCACCCCGCAAGCGCTCAAATACGTCCTCGCCAGCGGCTTCCAGGAAGGCTTCACGCAGGAACAGATCATCAGCGGCAGCCTCACCGGCGATCTCGGCGAATGGGGCATTCAGTCGCCCTGGGCCAAGAATCCGGTCGGCATATCGGTCGGCTCGGAATACCGCGACGAAGAAATCAAACTGTCGACGGACCAGGAATTCTCGACCAACGATCTCTACGGCCAGGGCTCCGCCACACTTTCGGTGCCGCAATCCGGCTTCGACGTGACGGAAGGCTTCACCGAAGTGAAGATCCCGCTGGTGCAGGGGATGCCGTGGTTCGAGGACCTGTCGTTCAACGCCGGCTATCGCTATTCGTCCTACAACACGGCGGGGGCGACCAGCACCTACAAATACGGCGCGGAGTGGCAGCCGATCGACGATTTCCGTTTGCGCGCCAGCGACCAGCGGGCGGTCCGCGCACCCAACGTGCTCGAACTCTTCGCACCTACCAATGTCGTGCTGTTCAGCGGCCAGGACCCCTGCTTCAACGCGACGGGAGTTGTGTTCAACAATTGCGTTCACAACAAATACGCACCCGTTCCGGCAGGGGCGATCACCTCCGGTCTCGTCTATTGCCCGGCGACCCAGTGCGACGTGCAGCTCGGCGGCAATCCGCTCCTGAAGCCCGAGGTTTCCGACACCCGCACGGCCGGCATCGTGTTCACCCCCACCTTCGTCGACGGCTTCACCGCAACCGTCGACTGGTTCAACATCAAGGTGGACAATTACATCTCCACCCTGCCGCCGCAGGAAATCCTCAACGACTGCTATGGCGCCACCGCATCGGCGGCCAGCATGGCGTATTTCTGCCCACTCGTGCATCGCAACGGAGCCGGCCTCGTCTATGGAACGGGCTTCGTCTCGGCGCAAAACATCAACACCGGCTTCCTGCAAACCAAGGGCGCCGATTTCGAGCTGAACTACCAGACCGACATGTCGACATGGGGCATGGAGAACACCGGTTCGCTGACCTTCAACTTCATCGGTACCTATCTCACCGATCTGTCCACGGAACCGGTGCCGCAGAGCCCGCTGCTTCGCGGCGTCGAACTTCCGTTCAACTGCGCGGGACTCTACGGCCTCACCTGCTCCGCCACTTCGGACGAGACTCCCAATCCGAAATGGCGGTCCAAGCTGCGCATCACCTGGGCATCGCCATGGGACGTGGATTTCTCCTTCCAGTGGCGTTACATCGGCGGGACCTCTCTCGACGCCGACACCACCAATCCCCTGGTCGGCGGCAGCCCGGCGAACACTTATGTCTGCAACAACGGCCTGACCATCCATGGCGCGGAAGATTGTCCGGACTCCAGGATCGCTCCGTACGACTACTTCGACCTGGCGGCGGACTGGACGGTGCGCGAGGGTGTGGATCTGCGCGCCGGCGTCAACAACATGTTCGACGTCGAGCCGCCCGTCATCGGCACCCAGGCGCTCCCGCTGCCGGCCGGCAACGGCAACACCTTCACGGGCCTGTACGACTCCCTTGGCCGTACCGTGTTCGTCGCGGCAACGATAAAGTACTGAAAACGGACGCTCCCCTCACCCTAACCCTCTCCCCAACAAAAAGGGGAGAGGGAAACCTTCGCACGGAATTGCGAATGACAAGAGCCGGCCTCCTCGCATAGTCTTTCGCGGCGGCGCGATGTCCCGCGCCTCGGCTGCACGAGGTATTCCCATGAAATTCGCCATTCTTGCCGCCCTGTCGCTTTCGCTCGGGCTTTCTTCGTCTGCGTTCGCGCAGGACGACAAGGATGGCGGCGACAAGTCTACGCCGTCGCCCAACCCTGCTTTCTTCAAGGCCCAGGAAAGCGTGACGCAGGGCGGCGTGACCGTCGACGGCAATCACGTGGATTATTCCGCGCATGCCGGAACGTTGATCGTCCATCCCAAGGATTGGGACGACGCGACCGAACCCAAGGGCGACGAGAAGGACAAGCAGGCCGAGGCCGAGATGTTCTACGTCGCCTACTTCAAGAACGGTGCCGATCCCCTGCAGCGGCCGGTCACCTTTCTTTTCAACGGCGGCCCGGGGTCGTCGACGGTTTGGCTGCATATGGGCGCCTTCGGCCCCAAGCGCGTGGTGACAGCCGAGGACACCCATTCGCCCGCCGCGCCCTACCAGATCCTCAACAATGACGAGAGCCTGCTCGACGTGAGCGACCTCGTTTTCGTCGACGCGCCGGGCACCGGTTTCAGCCGCATCGCCGGCAAGGACAAGGAGAAGGCGTTTTACGGCGTTGATCCCGACGCCTATGCGTTTACGCAGTTCATCAGCGAATTCCTGGCGAAATACGGGCGCTGGAACTCACCGAAATACCTGTTCGGCGAAAGCTACGGCACGCCGCGCTCGGCGGTTCTCGCGAACGAGCTCGAGACCGAGCGCGACATCGACTTCAACGGCGTCATCCTGCTCTCGCAGATCCTGAACTTCGATCTCAGCGCCGACCGGCCCGAGTTCAATCCGGGCGTCGACCTGCCTTACCAGGTCGCGCTGCCCACCTATGCGGCGACGGCCTGGTATCACCACAAGCTGCCGCCCGGCGCTCCGAAGGATTTCCCGACCCTGATCCATCAGGTCGAGAGCTTCGCCATGGGCGAATATGCGCTGGCGCTGCAGCGCGGCGCCGATCTGGGACCCAGCTGGCGCAAGGAGATCATCAACAAGCTGCACATGTTCACCGGCCTGCCCAACGACTACATCGACAAGGCCAATCTGCGCATCGACGGCGGCGAGTTCGAAAAGAGCCTCGAAGGCGCGAACGACATCACGGTCGGCCGGCTCGACACACGCTTCTCGGGGCCCACGCTTGATCCGTTGAGCGAGCGCTCCGATTACGATCCTCAGTCTGCCGCGATCAGCTCGGCCTACGTTTCCGCGTTCAACGATTACGTGCGCAAAGTGCTGAATTTCGGCCAGGACAGGGAATACAAGCCGGAGATTCCGCTATTCCGGTTCTGGGACTTCACCCATAAGGCGCCGGGCGTCGAACGCGCGCTGCGCGGAAGCACAAATACCATGCCCGATCTCGCGAACGCGATGAAATACAACCCCAATCTGAAGATACTGCTGAACGGCGGCTATTTCGATCTCGCCACGCCGTATTACGAAGGCTGGTACGAGATGCATCATCTGCAGATCCCTCCCAGCCTGCAGTCGAACATTTCCTACCGCTATTACCAGTCGGGCCACATGGTCTATGCGCACAGCCAGTCGCTGAAGGACCTGCACGACAACGTCGCCGCCTTCATCCGCCAGACCGACAACGTGCAGAAGTAGCGCGGCGCAAGATTTGCCGGGTACGGGTTTTCTCTGCCGGCGCGGAGGAGGTCGCGCGCGTCGGCGCGTCCGAGGCTCAGGCGGATTTGGCCTCGCTTGGCGTCCCGCGGGATGAACGGGAGATGAACGGCGCCGCAATGACCCGTTCAGGCGGGCGGGTACAGTCTCGTGGCTCTGGTTCGGCCTTGCTGCAAGCCCCTCCCTGCAAGCCGGACCTTGAATCGGCGAGAGCCCGCATCGGCCAGTTCGGTGCGGGCTTTCGCTCTTTTTTGCGGTAATCCTGTGCAGACGTCGTTCTCCGCGGCGCGGAACTGAGGCAAAATCCGCTGCCGCCATGGAATTTCGCGTGATGCCGGGCAGCCAGGATTACGCCGCCGACCCCCGCAACGACTCGGTGCGTGTGTATCTCAACGGCGCGCTCGTTCCGCGGGGTGAAGCGAGGGTCTCGCTGTTCGATGCCGGCTTTGTGCTCGGCGACGGTGTCTGGGAGGGCTTGCGTCTCCACAGGGGCGGTCTGCTTTTTCTCGACGCCCATCTCGATCGCCTGTTCGCCGGAGCCGGCGCGATTGCGCTCGATATCGGAGTCGCGCGGAACGAACTCGATTGCTGCGCTCCGCGGCATGCTCGCCACCAACGGCATGCAGGATGGCGCACACATCCGGCTGATGGTCACACGCGGCGAGAAGAAGACGCCCAACCAGGACCCGCGCAACGCGCTCGGGCGGCCGACGATCGCCATCGTTGCGGAATACAAGGAACCCGACCCGGCTCTCCGGTCGCGCGGTCTTGTCCTCTTTACCTCGACCATTCGCTGCACACCGGCGGACATGTTCGATATGCGGCTGAACTCGCATAGCCGCCTCAATCTCGTCATTGCCCTCAACCAGGCAATCGCCGCCGGCGCCGACGAGGCGCTGATGCTCGATCCACACGGCTTTGTTTCGAGCTGCAACGCGACGAATTTCTTCCATGTAGCCGATGGCGAGGTGCGCACGTCGGGCGGCGCCTACTGCTTCAACGGCATCACGCGGGCGAACGTCATTGCACTCTGCCGGCAGAACGGGATTCCGGTCCGCCTCGGCAATTTCACGCCGCACGAGGTTCATTCCGCCGGGGAAGCATTCGTGACCGGAACCTTCGGCGGCGTGATGCCGGTGCGTTCCATCGACGGCCGTTCATTGCCGGTCGCGCCGCCGGACGGGCTGACGCGCCGGCTCGATGCGCTCTACCGGCAGCTCAAGGATGAGGAGGCGGCCGCGGATGTGACCCGCGCGAGAACGGCATGATGGCGCAGCCGGTTCGAATCGCGATGTGGTCGGGCCCGCGCAATATTTCGACCGCGATGATGCGCGCATTCGGGAATCGGGCCGATACAGCGGTCATCGACGAACCGTTCTATGCCGCCTATCTGAAACTCACCGGCATCGATCATCCCCTGCGCGAGAAGGTTCTCGCCGCACAGGAAAGCGATTGGCGCAAGGTCATTCGCGCACTCGTCGGTCCCGTGCCAGGCGGCCGCGCGTTCTTCTATCAGAAGCACATGACCCACCACATGCTGCCCGAGATCGAACGCGGCTGGATGGCAGAGTGCCGCAATGCCTTTCTCATTCGCGCGCCTGAAGCGGTGCTTGCCTCTTACACTGCGAAGCGCCGGGAATTCCTTCCTGCCGACATCGGATTTGCGTCGCAGCGTGAAATGTTCGAGCGCGAGGCCGATCGCCTGGGTGCGCCGCCGCCGGTGATCGACGCCGACGATGTCCTTCGCACGCCGCGCGGCACTTTGAGCGCGCTGTGCCGCGCGCTGGACATGGAATTCTCCGAACCCATGCTCCGCTGGACTGCTGGCGCGCGCACGACCGACGGCGTTTGGGCGCCGGCCTGGTACGACGCGGTCGAGCAGTCAACAGGTTTCGCCCCGGCGCATTCCCATCCGCCACTGAGCGCCCACTTGAACGTCATCGCCGATGTCGTTCGCCCGCACTACCGATATCTGGCGCGCTACCGGCTCCGGCCCGTCGTTTCCGAAAATCTTGAGGGAGACCGCTCATGACCAGTTTGCCAGAACTTGCGGCTCGAAGAATGGTTATGGCGGATCGAGCGCACTGATGGTGACGTAGTATCCGTCGCGATCTCGAACGGAAAACTCCGAAGTTCCGGTGCTGGGATTGACATGTGGCTCTTCTTCCAGCCGGCTGACGAGGGCGCGGGCCCGTTGCAAAGCTACGTCAAAGTTGTCGACGCGGAAGAACAACAGGAGACCGTTGCCGGGCGTGGCGTAGTGTGGATTTGTCAACGAGGGATGTTCGTGGACACCCCACTCATGGAGACAGAGCAACACCGTTCCGTCCGCATCGACGATTTGCCCGAAATCGTCGTGGGCAGGGACTGTCTCCGGCAGGTCAAGTAGCGACTGGTACCACTTGAAGCTCTGGGACACGTCACCGACGCCAATGATCGTCCACGTGCGCTTCATATGTTGTTCCTCGATCTAACAATCATCCGATTGATCCTTGAATGACGCTATTGACAACAATTGATTCCGGCCGAAGGCCGGCGCCTGGCCGATACTGTCAGCACTTCAGCGCGGCGATGATCACCTGCTCTGCGTCCCTGAACAACACGTCAATGAGCGCAAAACCTGCGCCTTGAAGCAGACAGGTCCAGCCGGTCACGGACATGCGGTCATCGATACGATTTGCCACGCGAGCACCCAGGAGCTTCGTATGGTCATAGCCGAGAAGCCCGTTGGCCCTGGACCAGAACCGCTCCCAATTCTCGCGCAAATATCGGGGAGGTTGCTTGACCTTCCATGCCTCGAACCCGGCCACAAATGGAAGTTCGGCGGAGGCGGGTTCGGCGAATACGAACACCCCGCCGCTCTTCAGAAGCGCGTGAATGTCCCGGAGCAGCTCCTCGGTGCGCGCGACTTCGAACCAGTGAAGAGCGTTGACGGTTGCAACGACGTCATAGCCGCGGGACAAACCATTCTGCCAGCCATCAACACTCAGGTCGGCAACAATGATCTTCCCAGGGACCAGGTCCCGTCGATTTACGCCGGCGCAGATTGCCGTCAGAAACGCGTCCCGATCCACGCCGTCTATCCGCGCATTCGGGTATTCCTGTCGAATCGCGCGCCCCACGTCGCCGGGTCCGCAGCACAGGTCGAGGACGAGTAAGGGCTGATCGCGGGGATAGGGAAGTGCCGAGGCGATGAGCTGAAGATCGCGCGGTTTTGATGCGCCTTGCTCGGCCCGCCACAGCGCCAGCAACTCGTCAAGATGGCTGCCGATCCTGGCTTCGATCTCGGCCTCGCTGATGGGAGGGGGCTGCATGTGCTGATACTCCGGGCTTCCCATCACGGTAGCGCGGGTTGAACCATTCATATTGTAATTATTTGATTGCGCGCCTCGGCGCCTAAGGGATGTTGGACATCCGGCGCACGAATTCCGTCGGCGTGGTGCCGGCGAATTGGCGGAATTCCCTAATGAAGTGGGATTGGTCGAAATAACCGCAGTCGGCTGCGATGTCGGCCCAGCGGACCGCGAGAGAGGGCAGGCATACAGGCAATTCGATGTACGGCTTGCCTGCGGGTTCACCACCCCTGTTCCGGTTCAGACCATTGAGCGACCGCATCGCCCGATTGAAGCGGAATAGCCGTCCCGCCTTCTTGGGAGTGACTCCGATGCACGTCCGAAAACGGGCGATCATGGTGCGATGGCTGCAGCCGATCTCTGACGCAAGTGAGCCCAGCGGGATGCGGCCGTCGGCGGTTTCGAGCGTGCGCCAGGCCCAGGCGACACCGTCTGGGGCGGTTGCCTGTTCAACGCGCTCGGCGACCAGTGCCTCCATCGCAGCAAAGCGATCGCCCCAACTCCCCGCAGTACCCACCCGGCTCATGACGAGGCCCGCCAGCTTCGGATCGAGCGCGCTCAGTTCGACCGCCCGATTCGCGATCAGGTGCATCGGTGCGCGGAGAAAGCGGTGAGCGCCAAGCGGTGTGAACCGCACGATCATGAAATTGCGCTCTCCGAGAGCTTCGCTCAGTTGATGGCTGTCATGCAGGCCGACGATCCAGACACCGTCGCGACTGATCCATTCTTGCGGCTTTGCGGTATCAAGCCGGCGATGCGAAGCGCCGAAATTCAGGAACAAGGGAATCTCGGCCGAAGGAAGGTGTCGTTCGCGAATCGGGTTCGGCAGGAAACTCGAACTCGCAAAGTAACCTCGTACAAACGCGTGAAGCTGCGGATGAGCATTGCGGTGCGCCACCCGCCACCGTCCCAGCTCCGACGCGTGCTCCTGTATCTGCATGTTGACCGAGTTCCTTCGATGACGACGAGAAAATCGCCTTACTTCAGGCGTCAACTATTTTGTCCCCGCCGCCCGGCATAAAGCATTGTGACGTTTCGCAGTGGAAGTGTAACGTTCGACCCGTTGATGTCGGACTAACCCCAGCGCCTGCGCGAGATCCTCGTGCAGGTCCTCGACGTTCTCGATGCCGACAGAGAGTCGCAGCAGATCGCTGGGGCAAGGCGTATCCGGACCCTCTACGGAGGCGCGGTGCTCGACAAGGCTTTCGACCCCTCCAAGCGAAGTCGCACGCTTCCACACGCAGAGCCGCGCTGCCGCGGCGATAGCCGCCTCTTCGCCGCCGGCAACGCGAATGGAAAGCATGGCGCCGTATCCGCCCTTCATCTGGCGTGTCGCGATCGCATGACCGGCAAAATCCGGGAGCCCCGGATAAAGGACCTGCGCGATCCTGGGATGCGCGCAGAGGCGACGCGCCAGCTCGGCTGCGTTCGCGGCTGCGAGCCGCACGCGCGGAAAAAGCGTGCGCATCCCGCGCAGAAGCAGGAACGCCTCGAACGAACCGAGAATGCTGCCGAGCTGCACGCGCAGCGTTTTGAGCGTGGCCCAGTGCGAATCGTCCTCGCGCGTGACGAGCACGCCCCCGATGATGTCGGAATGTCCGTTCAGATATTTGGTCGCGGAATGCATCACGAGATCGGCGCCCAGCACGAGGGGCTGTGTGAAAACAGGCGTCGCCACGGTGGAGTCGACCGCAAGGCGAGCCCCCGCGCGGTGGGCGATCTCTGCGGAGGCTGCGATGTCGATAACGTCCCAGAGCGGGTTCGAAGGCGTTTCGATCCAGACGAATTTGGTTTCGCCGGGCCGGACGGAGCGGGCTAGGGCGCCGAGGTCGGTCATGTCGACAAAATCGACATTCAAATGCGATGCCTGCGCCAGCCATGCGCGCAGCGCCCAATACATCACACGCGGCGCCACCACATGGTCGCCCGGCGCCAGAGATTGGAAGACGCAGGTGGCGGCGGCCATCCCGGAAGCGAAAAGCATCGCGCCCGCGCCGCATTCAAGCTGCGCAAGAAGCTGTTCCGGCTGGTCGTACGCCGGATTGTCCGCGCGTCCATAGCTTCGACCGCTGCGGAAACCGTGGTCCGGATCGCGCTCGAAGGTCGAGGAAACATGAAGCGGCGGAACGATCGCGCGCGTATCCCCGTCGATCCAGCCGAGCGCCTGCGCGGCGGCAGTTTCGGGGTGACGATGGCCGATGTTCTTGTTGTTCATGGGCAGCTCGATGATGCGGGTTCGAGTTCGGCGACGCCGGTTTGACGCATCGACACGCGCTTAATACAGCACAATGGCGAGGATTGTTCGACCGCGTCTGTCGGTGCCGGAATCCGTCAGGTCAGGCCTGGCAGTTCCGCATTGTCGGTCGCTCGAAAGGACGCGTCGGCGAGATCGACGGAATCGACGTCGGATTTGCGTATGGGGTTCCGGACTGCCAGCCGTGCCGACATCCAGTTTGCGGCTTCGCGCAGGACCTCGGGACTGCGCCGCCAATGCAGAAGCAGATGGGGGGCGCCCGGGATGACCACCCAGGTCTTTTCGCCCCCCAGATTATCGAATAGCTGCCGCATACAGCTTAGGCGCACAAGCTCATCCCGCGCACCGACCATGGTCAGGACTGGAATATCAAGCTGCTTTGCATCCCCGACCGACGTCAGCGCGAGATCCGCCATGCCGCACAGCATTTGCGGACGGATGCGACGCATCACCAGCGGATCGCCGATCAGCCGGATTGCTGCCGCCGGCGTGAGTTCCCAACCGCTCAGCCGCTCGAACACGAGTTCGGCGTCGCCTGCGATCGCCCGCGCGGCCGCCGCAAACCACGCGAGCATCCGTTGGCGAAAGGCCGAGGCAAGCGCTCCAGGCGCAGCGAGCACGATTCCGCGCAGCCGCGGGATGGAACAGTTAGCCGCGGCGTGGACGGAGACCGCACCACCCATGCTTTCTCCGATGATGAACAGCGGCGTAGACGCCGGCACGCGGCCGAGCAGAAAATGGGCGGCGTCAGCCACGTCGCCAGCCATGGGTGCAGCACCCGCCCACGATCCGCGCGATGCCGTCGCGCCAAACCCACGCTGATCGATGGCGAAGGCGGTAAATCCTCGCTGCACGAGCCTGGGCCCGATTTCGTCGAACGCCGCCGAATAATCGAAGGCACCATGCAGCAAGAGGACGGCGGCGCTCGGCTCGCGCGCGCGCCACAGCCGATAGGGAACTTCAGCGCCGTCCGACGCTGTGAATTCGCCGCAGCGCATTCGCGCTCCGGGATCTGCACCCACATGCGACCAGAGCCGCGCGCTCGCCCGATCCACGCGCGGTTCGGTTGTCCGGAAACGGACGCGAAGGCGATAAGCGCGCCCGGCGGCGCGTGGAAAACTCATCGCCCGGCGATGCCGTTTGCGATCCTGAGCCCCAACACAAGGAATACCAGGCAGAGCACCAGAAAGACCACGAACAGGAATTTGGCGATGGCGAAAGACGCGCCGGCAATACCTCCGAAACCGAGCACGGCGGCCACCAGACCAAGGATGAGAAAGAGCAGGGCGAGGCGCAACATGCATTTCACCAAACATTTGCTGCCGAATTGCAACGCCTCGCGACTGCCGAACGTTCCGGCGCAATTGGCCTCTAAGGTGCGACGCGCTCGACGCGATAGCCGCGTGCGGCGAGAAGTGCGGGCAAGCCGCGCGGCCCCGCAAGATGGCCAGCTCCGACGGTCACGAAATACGTATGGTGTTGGGCCAGCATCGAGGCGAGACGCTTCGCCCAGCGAACGTTGCGGTCGTCGATCAGCAGTTTCATTGCGCCAGGGGTGCTGGCAAGGCCGGCGTTCATGAGTTCTGCCACCTCGCCCATCCGGCCGTCGCACCATGCGTCGACGAGCGCCCCCACTTCATTGGTGTCGGTCCTCAACTCCTTCAATGAAGCGTCGAATTCCTCAGTCTCGAGCTTGCGGTCCGTGGGCATCAATAGTGCCAGTTGTTCGTCGACGGTTTCGAAGGTCTCGACAGGCTTTCCCGCTTTGGCGGCAAACGCCCAGACCTGCCGATCCACCCCGCTGCCGGGTGAATAATGCAACACTTGCAGGAGGCCGGTTTGCAGCACGATGGCGGCCAGCCAGGGTCGCAGGTGAACCAGTGCCTCGGGTGGGACGTGCGCCGCGACCAGCGCCGCGCGATAGTCCTGCCGCGCACGCCTGTCGAGCAGCGCGGGAAGCGCCGTATCCGGCGGCAACATGCCGTTCGCGCGGACGAAGGATTCGGTCTGTTGCTGGCCCGAATCGCCCAGCGGCGCCTCGAACACGAACACGTCTGCGGCGGCCAATGCCGCGTCGACGCCATGCGAGTGCCAATCGATGTTGGGCGGCAGAAGGTGAATGGAACCGAACAGGTAGGCTGTCGCGTTAGGGCTCTTGATCGCCCAAAGAGCGGGATGGGCCTTTATGGAAGCAAGGACGGGCGGGGGTTCTCCACCATTTGCCGCCGCCGCGCCGTTGCAGGCAAGAAGGGTCATCCAGGCCGCAGCGGCGATCGAACGAAGAGCACCCGGCATGGAATTAACCTTATCGAGGCGTTGATGGGGACGCGAGATTGTCTGAAAACAAGTCGCGGCTTATTCTTCAACCGGCGCCCGCTTAACCACAATAGCGCTCCGGTGTGCGGGCCCGAAGATTGCATGCCGGGTCAACAAGCGGCTCACAACAGGCACGCTTCCAGGGGGTTCACTTCATGACTGCACCATCGCTCGTGAAGGCCGGCGCGGCGGCGTGCATTGCCGCCCTGATTTGCCTGTCGGCGGGGGCGGTGCGGGCGCAGGTTAACGTCACGACCTATCATTACGACACCCTGCGCACTGGCTGGAACCCGAACGAGACAACGCTGACGCAGAACAGTTTTTCGAACTTCGGATTGCTGCAGTCGGTGACGCTCGATGATCAGGTCGACGCGCAGCCTTTACTGGTCTCGAACGAAACGATTAACGGCAGCCAGCATAACGTTCTCTACGTCGCCACCGAGAACAACTCGATTTACGCGCTGGATGCGCAGAGCGGCCAAATACTTCTACAGACGAACCTTGGTCCCCCGGTTCCGTATACCGATCTACCCGAACACTGCGGCAACAACGGTCCGAATGTGGGTATCAATTCAACCCCGGTCATCGATCCTTCGGCCCAAACGCTCTATGTGATCGCCCTTACCCTGCAAAATAATAATCCGGTGTATTACCTTCACGCTCTTGGACTCACCACCCTCAGCGATCTCGCGACGCCGGTCGCAATTTCCGCCTCCGGGGAGTTGAACAACGGCCAGCCCTACCAGTTCAGTGCGCATGTCAGCCGCCAGCGTGCCGGGCTGCTGCTCGCCAACGGCAATGTTTACGCGGGCTTCGCGAGCTTCTGCGATTTCGCGGCAAACAAGTCGCGCGGCTGGGTGCTCGGCTGGAACGCTGGCAGTCTGGCGCCGCTGGCGAGCAACCAGCTGAACAACAAGCTCGCCACCTCGCCCGATAATTTCTTTCTGTCGTCGGTCTGGATGTCCGGCTATGGCCTGGCCGCAAGCAGTGCGGGATTCATCTTCTTCGTGACCGGAAATTCGGACCCCAGCGGCAATGTGTACAGCAAGGTCAACAATATTTCGGAAAGCGTCGTGGAAATGAACTGGAATCTCACGGCGCGACAGGGTCTTTATACGCCGACCGATCACAACCAGCTCGACAGGGACGATGAAGATTTCGGCTCGGGCGGCGTGATGCTGCTTCCGCCGCAGTCGGGAAACTACCCCGATCTTGCGGTCGCGGCCGGCAAGGAGGGCACACTTTACCTTCTCGACGCGGACAATCTCAAAAAGGCGTTTGGTACTTACGATATCGGCCGATGCTGGTGCGGTCCTTCCTACTATGAGGGAAGCGACGGTCTTGGGCGTGTCGTCACGAGTGGCAATTCGACGGTAATCGTTTGGGCCGTCGAAGGCACGAAGGCGCCAAGCCTCGTGGGCCAATCCGAATATAGTGGAATCGCAAACGGCCAGCACGGCGGCTTCTTTACCAGCGTGTCGTCGAACGGCACCACAGCCGGAACGGCGGTTGTCTGGGCGGTCGGACGTCCCACCGACAACGACCCCGCTTATGTGGATCTGTACGCGGTCAATCCTGACACCGGCCAATTGTTATTCAGCGACGTAGCAGGCCAGTGGCCCAACACGACTGGAGACGCCAATCTTGTTCCGGTTGTCGCGAATGGGCTGGTATACGTGGCTTCAGACCAGACGCTCACGATTTTCGGTCCGGGCGGCGGACGGGCGCGATTGCCGAAGATCCGGCATATCGACATGCGCGCGCCTCTTTCACCCGGCCAACATGAGATCTATGGAACCGTGCGCAGCATCTCCAGCAGCGCGGTCGTGGTGCAAAAGCGCGGCGGCGAGCAGGTCCGCATAGACCCGGCCGAGGCGAAACGCGCTTCCCACTTCGCGCCGCCGTCGATCGGCCAGGCGCTCTTCGCGCGCGGCACGTACGACAAGGCGGGCGTCCTCGAGGCACAGACGATCGGACACGCGGTCGATCGTCCGGCAATGTGGCCGCTGGACCGCTGAACTCGCGCGCCCGCGCGGCATGCGCGTTATTGCACCGTGATGGACACCGGCGTTGAGGGGATGCCGTTTGCGACCACCTCGAGAGAGCTTGCGCCTGTTTCCGCGTGCGAGGGAACGTCGAAATGCGTCGATACAGTCGTGTTTCCGGTCGCCACGCCCATCGTGCTGTGGTCGTGCGTGCGCGCATAAAAGATGTGACCGCTCGCATCGTTGGTGATGCGCACCAGCGGATAGTTGGTCGCGGTCTCGTTTTCGTCGCCGAAAGCAGCGGCCTGGGACAGGCCGTTGAATTGCGTCCCGAAGATTTCGATAGGTCGAACCGCGCATGACGGTGGCGGGACAGGAGGTGATCGCCGGCGCCCACGCCGCCTGGTACGTGCCCGAAGGTTCGTACACTTCGTATCCGCCGACCAGAACCTGGCCGGTCGGTAGCATGATGAGTGATGTGTACGGCCCGACCTGTCCCACATTTTCCGCGGTCAGCGCTGTGCCGTCGTACTCATAGAGCGTGCCGCTGTCGCCTTCGACGAGGACGTTGCCGTCAGGCAGCAGTGCCGCGTAGCTGTCACCCGCCTGATCGCCATTGGGAAAATCAGGCCCGGGCGTCCAATTGCCGTTCGGGTGAAGCGGATCGGGCTGGTGATAGATCGAGGTGTGTGCGCTGGCTTCTCCCTGGGGCAGGGCGCCGGTGGCGAACACGCTGCCGTCGGGACGCAGAATTGCCGGGCCGATTTCGCCCGGAGGCAGGTAGCACTTGCCGCGGTTGCCGTAGGGGATACAGGCACAGCAAGGCGGTCCTTTGAGATCGACGACGGTGCTGCCTTGCTCGATCCAGCGTGCGCGACCGGGAATATAACGTTCGGTTTTCGGGTGATCGAGCACGTCCGCGGTCAGAAAAGTTCCAGTGGGAAGAAGCGTCCAGCCTTCTTCGGCGTTCCAGTCATTCTTGCCTGCGTCGGAAAGTTCAGTCCATTTCATGGTGTGGGGATCGAGCGAAGCAAGAGCCTTGTGCATCTTCTCGCCAACGACAAAATCGCCGTCGGGCAGCACGACCGAGGGGGAATCACCGATAAAGTTCCAACGTTGTGGGTGGCCCAGCCTCGACCAGACATTTTTCACGGGATCGTAAATCGCCCCCATGTTCGTGAAGGCGAACTGGTTGAAATTGTATTCGCCGCCGAGGATCGCCACGCGTCCGTCGGCGAGCACGGCGGAAGCGAAGTAGAGCGGCTGGTAGCCCTCCGGCAGGCTGGCAACCTGCGTCCACGTTCCGTAGATGTAGCTGCCTGTGTTGTCAGGGGTGAGCGTGTACCAGGTCGATTCGCTGTTCGATTGCGCGAGCACCGTACCGTCGGTCAATTGAAACACGATCAAGGCGCCATCGGGCGGCTGATGCGCCAGCCTTGTCACTGTTTGCGCGCCGGAAAGCCCGGGGAGGGATGCCACACAGCAAGTGAATAGCGCGGTCGCAAGGCGACACTTCATGGGCGTCCTCGTTCGGTGAAGCGACGGTCAACGGAAGTTACGCGTTTTCGCGGGTGCCGAAAAGATCAGCCGCGTGCGCGGCGCCACTTTCCAGACCTTTCATTCTGTCCAGCGGCGAGCGCAAGGCAATCAGTGGCAATGCGCGCCAGCTCCAAGCGCGAAGCGGCCAAATCCGGGAACTGGGTGGGCTGCATCATTTGCTCTTGGCGGCCGCAGCATCGGCGCTGGCTGTTCGCTGCCTGTTCCACCAGCCGCCACCAAGAGCTTCAAACAGCGCGACGGTATCGGCGAGCCTGCTCGCGCGCGCTTGAACGAGAGCGATTGTCGCCTGTTCGTAGGCCTGCTGTGCGTTCAGCACTGCAAGGACGCCGACATCTCCCAATTTAAGGCGCAACTGCTGCGATTTCAGGCTCTTGTCGGCCGCATTTTCGGCGGCTACAGCCGCCTTGAGCGAATCGGCGTCAGATTCGATCGCCTGCAGCGTGTCGGCGACGTTCTGAAATGCCGCAAGAACCGCGCTGTGGTACTGCGCCAGCGCCTGCTCGTAGGTGGCACGCGCGGCGCGCGTCTTGTGCAGAAGCGCGCCTCCGTCGAACACCGTCTGGGTAAGGCCGCCGGCCACCGTCCAGTATCCGCTTCCTGGTCCGAAAAGGCCGCCAAGTTCGGTCGCAGCCGTGCCCCCCTCGGCGCTCAGGGAAATGTTCGGCAGCTCGTTGGCGATCGCCACCCCGATCTCGGCGCTTGCCGAGTGAAGATTCGCTTCCGAGGCCCGCACGTCCGGTCGCTGATCCACAAGTGTCGCTGGCACGCTGACCGGAAGGTCGTGGGGCAGCTCGATCGCTGCCAGGTCGAAGGTTTGGGGAATCTGATCGGAGGGAAAGCGTCCGGCCAAAACCGTGATCAGATCACGTTCCTGCGCGAGCTGCTTCTGCAAAGGCGGCAAGGACTGTCGCGCCTGAGCAAGCGCTGTCTGTTGCGCAGCGACATCGGCGCCGGACACTTCGCCGAGCGAGAGTTGCCGCGACAAAATGGCGAGAGATTGCGTCTCGTCCCTGACGATATTCCTGCGTTGCCGCCACCTGGGCGCGCAACGATGCTTCCTGGATGGCCGCTGCGGCCAGCCCCGATGTGAGGGTCAGGTAAACCGCTTCGACCTGAAAGTGCCGAGCCTCCGCAGCGGCCCGCAGCGATTCGACCGCGCGCCTGTTGCCTCCCCAAATATCCAGAGTCCAGTTCGCGGTGAGCTGGGCGGAATAGAGATTGAAGTACGGGGCAAAATTGAAGAGCGTCGGGGAGAGCACGGTCGAATTGTGATTGCGGCTTGCATCGAGATTGGCGCCGATCGTCGGAAAATATGCCGCCTCCTGCGCGTAGACATTTTCCTTCGCGACACGCAGCGCGGCTTGCGCGGACTGCAGATCGGGGTTCGTCTTCAACGCCTGCGCAATCAGTGCATCAAGCGCGGGCGATTGGAAGAGTGACCACCACTGCGCCGAAATATTTGCTCCGGCGACGAAGCTCTGCGCCTCGCCCCCCTTGATGTCGGCACCCGACGTTCCCGCTGGCAGAGGCTGCGGCGTGAACTGTTTTACAGCGGGGGGCGCGGGCCGGTGGAAATCCGGGCCGACGGCACAGGATGCCGCAATCAGACTGAGTGCGCCGACGGCGCATAAGCGGATTCCCGGAAGCGCGTTCCTCACGGCGGGATCCCCTCGCGTGCAGGAACTGGTGCGGGAATCCGCCGCGAATAGCATTCGATCAGAACCGGCAGCACAATGAGAATGAGTGCCGGAGCCAGAATCATTCCGCCAACGACGACGATGGCAAGCGGGCGTTGAACCTGGGAGCCGATGCCTGTCGATATCGCGGCGGGGAGCAGGCCGACGCCGGCGGCAGCACAGGTCATGAAGACCGGCCGAAACTGCACCTGCACTGTACGGACCAGAGCCGCCGCGCGATCTGTGCCCAGAGCGAGAAGGCGGTTGTAGTAGGAGAGCACGATGATGCCGTCCATCACCGAAATTCCGAACAACGCTACAAAGCCTATCGCCGCGGATACGCTGAACGGGGTGCCTGTCACCCATAACGCGAGGATGCCGCCGATCATCGCCATCGGCATCACGCTTCCTGCAAGCAGCGTATCGATCAAAGAAGAGAAGTTCACGTAAAGCAGAACGCCGATCAGCACGAGACTCGAACGGCACGACGAAGGCGAGGCGGCCGATGGCGTCTTGAAGCTCGCCGAACTCGCCAACCCATTCGAGACGGTAACCACCCGGGATTTTGACCCGGTCTTGAATCCTGCGTTGCGCGTCCAGGACGGCACCGCCCAAGTCTCTTCCGCGCACGCTGAATTTGATCGGAATGTAGCGCTCCTGATTTTCGCGATAGATGAAGGAGGCTCCCGAAACAAGCCGGATTTTCGCGACATTCTCCAGCGGGATCGGAATTGCCGTGCCTCCCGCCGGATTTGACGCTCCGACGACGATGTGGCGAATCGAATCCAGGCTGTTGCGAAACTGGGGCGCCAGTCGGACGACGATGGGAAAGTTGCGGTCGCTTCCGGTCTCGTAGAGATTGCCGGCCGCCTGGCCGCCAATTGCGGCCTGGATCGTGGCATTTACGTCGCCCGGCATAAGTCCGTATCTGGCAGCTGCCAAACGGTCGATGTCGATCTTCACCGTCGGTTGTCCAAGCGAACTGAAGATGGCGAGGTCGGTGATGCCCGGAATAGTGGCCATGACGGATTTGATCTTGCCGGCCGTCTGTTCGAGCGTCTGCAGATCATTACCGAACAGCTTGACCGAGTTCTCTCCCTTGACGCCGGACGCCGCCTCTTCGACGTTGTCCTCGATGTTCTGGGAAAAGTTGAATTCCACGCCGGGAAAACGTCGTTCCAGCGCTTCGTTCATTTGATTCGTCAGCTTGTCCTTGTCGACGCCGCGTGGCCACTCGCCGAACGGCTTGAGCGGAACGAAAAACTCCGCATCGAAGAATCCGGTCGCGTCCGTGCCATCATCGGGACGGCCATTCTGCGACACCACCGTTATTGTCTCAGGGTAGCTTCGCATGATTTTTCGCATCTCGTTGACGTAGCGATTGGCTTCCTCCAGCGAAACCGACGTCGGCATCGTCGCCCGGATCCAGAAATTGCCTTCTTCCAGATGGGGAAGGAACTCGAGCCCCAGAGAACGCACGATCAGGATGGCAACGCCGAAAAGCAGCGCGATGCCGCCCAGAGAGAGGAGACGGTTTGCCAACGCAAACTGCATGATCGGCTCGTTCAGCTTGCGCAACACGCGTACAAGCCCGGTCTCGGTCTCTTCTATTTTTTCGGGCAGGAAAAGGGCGCTCAGCGCAGGCGTGACCGTGAACGTCGCGAGCAGGCCGCCCGCGATCGCATAGGCATAGGTGCGCGCCATGGGACCGAAAATATGTCCCTCTACACCCGAGAGCGTGAACAATGGAACGAACGCGGCTATGATGATGGCGGCGGAAAAGAAGATCGCCTTGCTCACTTCCTGCCCGGCCACGAAAATTGAACCGAGATTGCCCGGCAGTCCGGCAATTGCGGCGCGTGCCCGCCGATCCCTGCGATCGGGCCGATCCGCCACGAGACCGGAAAGATGCCGGAAAACGTTTTCCATCATGATGACCGTTGCATCGACGACCAGACCGAAATCGATCGCGCCGACTGACAACAGGTTGGCGGACTCGCCGCGAATGACGAGTGCGCTAACGGCGAAAAGAAGCGCAAACGGAATGGTTGTGGCGACGATGAGCGCGCTGCGCAGGTTGCCAAGAAAAATCCATTGAATGAGAAAGATGAGCGCGATTCCCATCGCCATATTTTCGAGCACCGTGTGTGTGGTGACGTCGATAAGTTGGGTCCGGTCATAGATTGGTCGAATGAAGACGCCAGGAGGGAGCACCCCTGTCCCATTGATCCTGGTGACTTCCGCTTCGACGGCACGCAGGGTCGGCATGCTTTTTTCACCGCGGTGCATGAGGACAATCCCCTGCACAATGTCGTTGTCGGTGTCCTGGCCCGCGATGCCCAGTCGCGGCTCGTGCCCGACGGAAACCTTCGCCACGTCGCCGAGCAGGACCGGCGAACCGTTATTTGCAACGAGAACGGTATCGCGCAACGCGTCCATCGACTGGATAAGGCCGATGCCTCTGACGATCGCTGCCTGCGGCCCGATATTCACTGTCTGCCCGCCGACATTCACATTGCTGTTGTTGATAGCCTGCAGCACCTGGGGAAGGGTCAGTCCGTAGCTCATCAGCCTGTGCTGATCGACCACAACATCATAGGTCTTCGTCTTCCCGCCCCAGCCGGTGACATCGATCACGCCCGGCACCGCCTTGAACCGGCGCTCGAGAATCCAGTCCTGGATGGTCTTCAAATCCTCGACCGAATAGTTCGGCGGCCCCACCACGCGATAGCGGTAGATTTCGCCGATGGGGCTCTCAGGCGAGAGTTGCGGCTGCGCGTTGTTGGGAAGGGGAGACAACTGGGTGAGCCTGTTCGTCACCCACTGCTGCGCTTCATCATAGGTAAAGTCGTAGGTGAATTGTATTTTCACGTCGGAGAGGCCGAAGAGCGAGATCGTGCGGACCGCGGTGACGTGCGGGATGCCGGCCATCTGGATCTCGATCGGTACGGTGATGTAGCGCTCGATTTCTTCCGCCGATTGACCGGGGCTCTGCGTCACGATTTCGACAAGCGGCGGAACAGGATCCGGATAAGCCTCGATGTTGAGCTGGCGAAAACAGAAGACGCCGGCACCGAGGAACAGCAAGAGCAGAACGACGACCAACACCCGCTGCTTCAAGGCAAAAGCGATGATCGAACTCATGATGGCGGACCCGGCCGTCAGTCGGGTTGCGCTGCGCGATCGATGAAGAGCGCGCCGCGCGTCACAACGGTGTCCCCCGCCTTCAGGCCTGAGAGAACCTCGACGTCGTCGTTCTGAACCCTGCCGACGCGGATTCCTCGCAGGCCAAGGCTCCTGTCTTTGTGGGCCAGCCACACGCGGGCGCGGTCACCCTCGTAAATCACCGCGCTCTGCGGGACGGCGAGCGACGTCCGATCGCCGCCGCTGTGAACCCCGACTGTCGCGAACATCAGGGGCTTGAGCACGCCGTCGGGGTTTCTCAGCTCCGCCCGGACGGCGAGGCGATGGGTGGTCTGGTCGATGGAAGGAGCGACCCAGCTCAATCGGGCCACAAAAATCCTGTTTGGAAGTGCGGTGACGCGTATCTCTGCAAGCTGTCCCACTCTCACGAGCGGTGCATCGGCTTCGCGCACGTTTCCCAGCACCCACAGCGTCGAAAGATCGCCCACCGAGAACACCGGATTCGCCGCGCCGGCCTGGATGTATTGGCCCAGGCCGACCTGCCGCTGGATTATCGTTCCGGAGATCGGCGCGAACACCATAGCCTGGGATGAAAGTGCGTCCGGCGATCGTGTCTTCTCCAGCGCCGCGATCGCAGCCTCGCTCATTCCCAGTATGTGCATTCGATTTCGTTGCGCCGAAAGGGCGGTTTCTGCCGTTCGCAGCGCGGCTTGCGCGGTTGCAAGATCGGCCTGGGCCTGTTGCCAGTCCTTCAGCGCGGTGCTCTGGCCGAGATACAACTGATGTTGGCGCGCCTCATTTTCGAGCGCGACCTTCTTCTGTGCTTCCGCCGCATCGCGCGCGTCAACGGCCGCGATAAGATCGTTTCGCGCCTGGACCGCCTCCGTCGCGTCGATAGCCATCAGCGGAACGCCTTTTTCCACGCGATCGCCGAGCCTGGCGACGAGGCGGGTCACGCGCCCGGAGTAGGGAGAATAGACCGCTGTCGTCGTGTCATCGTCGGTCGCGAGCGCCCCGTCGGCTACGACAAGGCCCGGAAAGCGCTGGGGACGAACGCGCGCGAGTATCAGGTCGGACCATTGCTCTGCGGTCGGGCGGAATGTGCCGGGTATGGCACGGCGCTGCTCGGGCTGTGCGGTTTCGAAGAGCGCGCTGCGCAGCCATGGTCCCGCGCCGAAGATCACCAGCGCAGCAAGCGCTGCAATGATCAGAACACGTATTTGATCCCGGCGAGACAGGCGCAATTCGTCGGGCAGTTGCCACTTCCTTTCCTGCAAGACCTTCTCCGGAAAACCAGCAAGAAATCCTCGGCAGACTGCTTTCATGGGCAGGGCCGACACCATCCTGCGGCCGAGACATAACGAGGTTTCCTTACACGAAGCTGACGAGGCAGCCGTCTGCATGGTAATGTCGCAGGGAGTGTTAACAAGGTTTCATCCCGGTCATCGATGCGTCTCCTTCTCATCGAAGATAACGTCAGTCTGGTTGGACTCATTTCGAAAGGCCTGACGAGTGCGGGCTTCGAAGTCGATACGGCTTCCTGCCTGGCAAATTCGTTCGAGGCATTGGCGGCGGGAAGTTACGCGGCAGTCGTTCTCGACCTCGGCCTTCCGGACGGCGACGGCACTGCCGTCCTGCGACGCCTGCGGGCGCGGGGCGATTCGACGCCCGTTCTGGTACTGACGGCACGCGGGACTCTTGGGGATCGGGTAGCCGGCCTTCACGAAGGTGCAGACGATTATCTGGTCAAGCCCTTCGCGCTCGAGGAGCTGGTTGCGCGTATTCATGCCCTGCTGCGTCGGCCAGGAGATTTTCTTGGCAAACTGCGCAGGGCCGGCAACCTTGCCTTCGATTCCGTCGGCCGGCAGCTTTACGTCGATGAGGAACCACAGTTTCTCTCTGCGCGCGAAATGGCCCTGCTCGAATTGCTGATCGGCCGCGCCGGGCGGGTGGTTACAAAGTCCTACGTCGAGGAGAATCTCTTCGGGCAATCCGAAGAAATTCGTTCGAATGCGATCGAGGTCTATGTTCACCGGTTGCGGCGACAGCTTGCGGAGTTCGGAGCAACCGTAGAGATCCACACGGTTCGCGGCGTCGGCTATCTCCTGACCGAGTTGAACTCGTGATGCCGCGATTCCGCTCAATCCTGTCGCGCATCATATGGTTGCACGCGCTGGCATTTGGCGTCGCGGCGGCGGCGATGCCGCTTGCGACCTATCTGCTGCTCAACACGACCGCCAACGAGTTCGAGAATCAAAGTCTGCGGACACACGCCGACACCCTGGCCGCCTTTCTCCGGCTTGGCGCCGATCACCACTGGACCCTCGATTTGCCGCCGGATCTGCGGACATTTTATCTCCACGGTTTCGACGGATTTGCCTATTCCATAGTTGATAGTTCGAACAGGATCCTGTTCTCGTCGCTACGCGACCGCAATCAGTTGCCGGGCGGGGGAAATCTGGCGGAATCGCCGTCATATTTTCATCGCCGGCTCGGCCACGCAATTTATTACGGCGCCAGTTTCCCCGTCCGGCGCAGCGGCGCCACGGTCCGTATCCAGATTGGCCAGGATCTGGAACATCCCGACGTCATCGTTGACGACATCGTGGCCGGATACCTCGCGCATGTTGCATGGTTCACGCTTCCGATCATGCTGCTGCTTCTGGTCATCGACATTCTGATCGTGCGGCGGGCTCTCCAGCCTGTGACTCGCGCCTCGGAAATGGCGCGGGCCATCGATCCGGGACGCATCGACGTGCGTTTGCCCGACACCGATGTCCCCGCCGAGGTGCGGCCGCTGGTGATTGCGGTTAATCAGGCACTGGACAGATTGGAAAGGGGCTTTCGATTGCAGAGAGATTTCACGGCCGATGCGGCGCACGAATTGCGCACGCCGCTTGCAGTGTTGCGCGCACGGATCGATACGCTGGCGGACACGGAGGTTGCATCTGCTCTGCGTTCCGACCTCGAGAACATGACGCATGTCGTCAATCAACTTCTCGCCGTAGCCGAGCTCGAAGCGAATACCGAGACTCTGATGGAGGCCGTCGACCTTCACGGCGTTTGCAGCGAAGTCGCGGCCGGTCTTGCCCCGATGGCCGTGGCGCACAGGAAGGACATCGCGCTTTCGGGAGAGAACGGGCCGGTTCTTATCAAAGGCAATGCGCCAATGCTGCATCACGCGATCAGGAACCTTGCCGAAAACGCGCTCCGGCACACGCCGGTGGGCACCGCTGTCGAGATCTGCGTGGAAGAACGGGGCATTGTCAGTGTTTCCGACGAGGGTCCGGGAATTTCGCCACCGGAGCGCGAACTCATCTTTCGGCGCTTTTGGCGGCGCGACCGCAGCCGCGCCGACGGAGCAGGCCTGGGCCTCGCAATCGTCGCCCGCATCGTCGAGGCGCATGCGGGCGAGATTGACGTTCGCAATCGCCCCTCCGGCGGCGCGATATTCTCGATCAAATTCGCCGCGCGCTGAACAGGTCTTACGGAAACAATGATCAGGGAAACGCGCTGAACAGATCGCTCAGATCGGTTTGCTTGCGTGCGTCGCGCAGGAACGGCTTTACCGAGAATATCTCCTGGAAAGTGCGCAACGTGGAGCCGTGCGTGTAGTGGATGGTGTTGGAGTAGCCGTTGCCCTTCGCGAAGGGCGAAAGGACGATCATCGGTATCGGACCGTCGCCTGACGCGGCTTCATCCCAGGTGATGAAAAGCGCGCCCCCGCTCTTGAACGCAGCCGAGTTGAGGATGGGCGGAACATTCCTGGACAGCCAAGTGTCGCCGTGAGCGATGGCATTGCCCGCGCAACTGTCATGCATGTCGTCGCAGAGGTTCGGCGTGATCCACACATATTGGGGCAGCGTGTTGTTCTTGAGATCGCCTGCCAGTTCCTTGTACGGCCGCAAATGCGCGATGCAATAGGCGGAGTGTTTGTCGAGATGATTGGTTACATCGTCGAAATAGGCAAAACCCTCGTGCCGCACGGCGTAAAGAGGGTTTCCGTCCTGGTCGAGTTTGCCGCGGTCGACGAGGGGGCACACCTTGCCAGTGGTGTTTTCGAGATAAGCCTTCCACGAAATGTTCGCATTGTTAAGATAGGTCACGAGGTGCTTTTTCGTCTTTTGTGAAAATTCGCTCGGCGGACCGTCGGCGAGAATTCCGAAATTCGTTCCCGCTTCGAGCCACAGATAATTGGGCAGGCTCGGGTGATTTCCCGGTGGGTTGTAATATTGGTTGGCATAGGAGGACATCGGAATCAGCGTGTTGTTGATGTAGGGCGCGTTCGAATTTCCCTGGATGTCCTCGCTCCCGTCTCCGGTCCAGTTGTGGTTCTCCATCAGGATGATGAAGACCGTCTGGATGTGATGCTGCCCGGGCACGACTCTATCCGGCGCGCCCGATGGATCGGCTGCCCACGCCGCTCCCCAGAACATCGCTGTGGCGGATATCAGCGCAATCGCAAGGCCGCGAACGTGTTCCATGGCTTCCCCCTTTGGACGTTTTCCTCGCCAGACTGCGAGACACATGCGACAGCCTTGTGACCGTGCTCCGGCGTTGGGTATTCTAAACGGACCGGACCGATTGACCAACGTCCGATATTGCCGCAAGGACAGCACGCGTGGCCATCGCGACGTGCACCGCGGATTGGTCTGCTGCATAGGGCGTTACAGCTCGAACGCCTGCTGCGGCGCGGGAAGCTCCACCCGGGAACCATGCAGCAGCTTTGCGAATGTCTGCATCACCGCCAGCTCGCCATGCACCAGGAAAGTCGTCTTCACGCCCGCAATCGCGTTGCGCCAGGCGAGCAGGCCCTGCTGGTCGGCATGGGCGGAAAAGCCGCCGATCGTGTAAATCCGCGCCTTGACGGCGATGTCTTCGCCGAACAAACGCACGGATTTTGCGCCGTCGATAATCTGCCGCGCCGGCGTGCCCTGCGAGGCGTAACCGACGAACAGGACGCTCGATTCCGGCCGCCACAGATTGTGCTTGAGGTGATGGCGGATGCGGCCTCCCGTGCACATGCCAGCGCCTGCCATGATGACGGCGCCGCCGCGAATCTTGTTGATCGTGATGGAATCCGCGGCTTCGCGCGTGAAGCGCAGTCCCGGCAGATGGAACGGGTCATGCCCGCCCTGGAAGAGCGCCGCCGCTTCCGGGTTCAGGCATCCCGGATAGCGTGAAAAAATGTCCGTCGCGGAAATCGCCATCGGCGAATCGAGGTAGACCTGCATTGAAGGGGGCAATCGATTGTTCGCGATCCCGCGATTGAAATAGAACAGAATTTCCTGCGCGCGCTCGAGCGCGAAGGTTGGAATGACGACGTTGCCGCCGCGCGCGAATGTCGTCGACGATCGCCGAATACAACTCTTCGACGGACGCGTCGTGCGGCTGATGCAGACGGTCGCCATAGGTCGTTTCCATGACGACCGCGTCGGCACTCGACGGGTGCAGCAGGCGCGCGCAGCAGCGGGCCGCCGGCATGGCCGAGATCGCCCGAAAACAGAAGTCGCTTCGTTGCGGCGCCTTCTTCGATCTCAAGCAGAATGCTGGCCGAGCCCAGATATGTGGCCGGCATCGAAAAAGGTGGCGCGCACGCCAGACCGGATTTCAATGGGCGCCTGCGTAGTCGGCCGACTCGCCCGAATTGTGCGAGGCTGTTCGTTGCGTCGAGCGTCGTATAGAGCGGCGGTGCCGAGCGATCGACGCCTGCCGGCCGAGTTCGCAGCGCCTGCCGCTGCGCATCCTCCTCCTGCAGATGCGCGGAATCGAGCATGACCAGGCGCGCCAACTCGCGCGACGCGACGGGTGGTGATGATCTCGCCCTTGAAGCCGCGCTTGGCGAGCAGCGGCAGGCGGCCGCAATGATCGAGATGGGCGTGCGTGAGCAGCACATGATCGATCGCGGTCGCATCGAAGCCGAAGGGGCGGCATTGTCCTCGTTCAGCTCTTGCCGCCCTGGAACAAGCCGCAATCGACCAGAATGCGGCAGCCGTCCGGTTTCGACCAGATGGCACGAGCCGGTGACGTCATGGTCGGCGCCGTGGAAGGAGAGCTTCATGCGATACTCCTTCTCGCTGGAGTGCTCCAAGCAGCGGGCGGCCGGCCGCTTCATACCAATCGCAGAATGCCGCGCCAGATGTCTCTGCGCCGTTTCGGCATACCAGAACAACTCGCGATCCTTCGGGGTCTATGGTGCCTTCGCGACCAGAAAATCCGGATCGAACGACGCGCCGCCAATATGATTCGCCGACGCAGGATCACGGGCACCGGGCTCTGTTTTGCGCGTTTGCGCCGAGCGTCAGCACTTCGAACAGCTCGTCCATCGTTCCGTATCCGCCGGGAAAGGCGACGAGCGCCCGCGCGCGCAACAGGAAGTGCAGCTTGCGGATGGCGAAGTAATGAAAGCGGAAGCACAGTTCCGGCGTGACATACGGGTTGGGATATTGCTCGTGGGGGAGGGTGATGTTGAGCCCCACCGACTGCGCGCCCGCGTCGCAGGCGCCGCGGTTGGCGGCCTCCATGATGCCGGGACCGCCGCCGGTGACGATGACGAGCCGGTTGCGCCGCCGCTTCGCTCCCGCCTCGCTGACAATGCGGCCGAATTCGCGCGCGATGTCGTAGTAACGGCTCTTCGCCGCGATGCGCCTGGCGATTTCGAGGCGGCGCGACAAATCCTTGTCGCTGCGGGCGACGGCAAGCGCCTGCGCAAGCTGGGCGACCTTGCGGCGCGCCGCAGCCGGCTCGCAAATACGCGTGCTGCCGAACACCACGATGGTATGGGCGATGCCTCTTTCTTTGAGCAGCAGTTCGGCTTTTTCATAATCGAGCGCGAGCCGCACGTCCCGCATATCGTTGCGCGCCAGAAAATCGGTGTCGGCGTCGGCCTCGCGATAGCTGGGGCTCTCGAGGATGGCCTTGATGGCAGCAGGTGCTGCCGCATCCTCGGTTGCGGGCTTCGGGAGCTGGGACGGCAGCGGCGTGCGCCGCAGCAGCGGGTGCGGCGGCGGTGGAAGCTTTCCCGGGCGGCGCCGTCGCGCCTTGGCAATCCTGGTCACGACGCACCTTGCTGGGAGGAAGTACTTTATCCAAATGGGTTGGGAGCACAGGAGAGGCGAATCGGATCGTAAACTCGATGGGTCGCATTCTCAAAGGTGCTCTCGTTTCACCAGGCGAGATGGACTCCACGAGAACGCAAGAGCCGGGAAATGACGGACTTGCCACCTCCGGACAATGACGACGGACGTTGGACGATATTGCTCGCGCTGGCGGCCCTCATCGCGCTCGTGGTCATCGGTTTCCTGCTGGTCTGGAACATGTGGCAAAATGAAAAACTGCAGGAATGCCTGATTGCGGGCCGCCGCGACTGCGCGCCGATTTCAAATTTCCGGATTCCCGTTGAGAGTTGAGACCGAAATCTGCGCGACGTTCATTGCAGGGAATGGTTTTTGCTAGAAGGGAACGCTTTTAAGAGTTGCGGCGACGCTGCGTCAAAGAGACCTTCGATAGTCAGGCTGTCCGGCAGCAGGGCCGTTCGGCCGAGTTCAGGTCGTCATTGGCGAGCTTGATCTCCACGCCGCCGGTATTCTTCGGATTCGCGATCGCCTGGTTCAGTCCGGACCGCGCCCCCTGCACGAGGCCGGAAAAATCGTACGAGTAGCTCGCCGCGAGAGCGTGCGTAAGCTCGGTGCCGATTGTCGGCGGGACGGCAGCCCAAAGGGGATTGTCGAACTCTTGGGGTCGTCGCGAGATTGTCCAGCCTCACCGCATGGCCATTGTCGTCAACCTTCGCAGTTCCCGTAAACCACAATGTGCCGGTCTTGCCCTGAAGGGTAGCGGGCGCATCGGCGCGCAGAGTTACGCCCACGGCGAGGCGGTCGTTGCTCGGGAGGAACTCGATCGCCGTCGGCGTGATCGCACTCTTGCCTGAGGTGAGCGATTTTCCGATCATGCGCCACCCGCCCGCGGCGGCAAGCAGCGGATAGGGAATTGCCAGCGGCACTGCCAGTGAAAATCGCCCGGGCGGCGATGCGGGCGGCGCGTTCTCGGGCAGTTCGAGCGGCGCGGAGTTGGCGGGTTTGACGGGCGATACACTGGTCGACGCATCGAGCCGTGCATTGATCCTGATGCCGCTGTCGGTGGCAAAGACGCCTGGAATTGAGAGGGATTTGGGCTGGATGCTGACGTAGAGCGGGGGATTGGTGATCGCGACAGGAATCGACCAGTCCTTCCAGAGTTGCTGCAGCTCGCCGCGGATCTTGTCGCAGGGAATCTTCTTGTTGATTTCAGAAACCTGATCGGCCAGTGCGTGGTTGATCTGATCGGTCAACATTTGGCCGGCGGGGAATTTCCACGGGCCGATGCAGGCTTTGCCGTGGCCGATCTCGATGCAGGTGTGACCGATGACGTCGATGTCGGGCGCGCTGCTCCACGCGAAGCGCGCCGTCGGCTGCTCCACCTCGGGGCAGAAGGATTTATCCACATGGACCGCACCCGAAATCGAGACGATGAAGCTCCCGCTGAAATTCTTGCTGCCGCTCGCAACCGTCTTGCCGAGATCGCCGACAACGGTGCCGGTGCCGGTAAATTTCACCGGCACGTTCATCACAATACCGTCGCCCGCCCGCTGGACGCTGATGCTGCCGTTGCGCGACGCGTTCACCTGCCAGTCGAAATCCTCGCAGCCGTGGAACAGCGTGATGCCGACGGGCAGGGACGCGCCGAAGCCGATGCGTTGGCAGCCGATCCGCGTGCGGCCGGAGCGCGGTCCTGCAAACCGGTCCGCGGCCAGGTTGGCCGCATCCGCGAGGACCCCATAGGAGACATCGATGCTCGGCGCAATCGTGCTGGTGCGCGCCTCAAATTCGTTTGTCGATGCGGCGCGCGGCGGCTTTTCGGACAGAAGCCCCGTGTCAGCGGCAAAGCCGGGGAGCGCACCGAGGATGATCAATCCAGAGGCGCCCGCGCATGCCGCAAAGCCGCGCCATGCGAAATTTCCGCCGCTCGTTGTGCTCATGGCTGCCGTCGGAACAGGAAGGTTGCGCACCTATAACGCCCGAACGCGTCCGTGCGCCGGTCTGTGGCGACAAGATTTTCACCCGCGCCTCAACCGCCGGACGCGCGGCACATTCGTCACAAGCTCGGAGGCGGTATCTGGCCCTGCGGCGGATAGGCCGGAAGCGGCGCCGGCGGCGGAGGCAACCCGACGGGATGCTTCTTCAGCGCTGCCATCAGATAGTTCACCGCTGCCTCCAGCTGGGCGTCGTGCCCGGCCAGCAATTGGCCCGGATCGGTGTCGATATTGATGTCGGGATCGACGCCGTGGTTCTCGATCACCCATTCCGAATGCAGACCGTACAGACTGTCTTCGGGTACGGTGATGTAGCCGCCGTCGAGCAGCGACCAGTCACCGCGGATACCGCGCACGCCACCCCAGGTGCGCGTGCCGATGAGCGGTCCGAGACCGTATTTGTGGAAGTAGTAGGGGAAGATGTCGCCGTCGGAGGCGGAGTAATTGTTGATCAGGCACACTTTGGGTCCCACGATCAGCTGCTGGGGTATGGGCGAGGCCGCTGCCTCGCGGTTGGTCGACAATCCGACAAGGATGCGCCGCAGCCGCTCGAGCACGATCTGATCGATATTGCCGCCGCCGTTCCAGCGGTCGTCCATGATCAGCGCCTGCCTGTCCAACTGCGGATAGAACTGGCGGATGAACTGCTCCATTCCGAGCGCTTCCATGTCCGACATGTAGATATAGGCGATTTTGCCGCCCGACAGTTTGTCGACAATCGCGCGATTGTGGTCGATCCAGTCCTTCTCGCGCACCGAGACCTCGTTCTTGAGCGGCTTGACGGTCACGTCATGAGATTTGCCACCTCCGCCGCCGGCAACCGTCAGGGTCACCGGCTGCTCGTCCAGTCCGACGAACACGCTGTAGGGGTCCATCGGCGCCTTCAGGTCGCGGCCATTGACAGCGAGGAGGATGTCTCCCTCGTGGACGTCGACGCCCGGTTCGGTTAGCGGGCTACGGTACTTGTCGCGCGTATTGTCGCCGGGATAGATCTTCGCGAAGCTGTAGCGACCCGACGGCGTGAGCGCAAAATCCACGCCGAGCAACGCGGTCGAAATATTGTCGGTTGGATTGTCCTCGTCGCCGCCGCCGACGTAGGTGTGCGAGTTCCCGAGCTCGCCCTGCATTTCGCCGATCAGATAGGTCAAATCCTCGCGCGAGCCGACCAGCGGCAACAGCTTGACATAAGCATCGTGCACCGCCTGCCAGGCGACACCGTTCATCTTTGGATTGACGAAGAGATCGCGCTCGAGGCGCCACGCATTGTTGAACATTTCCGCCCATTCCTGGGTGGGCTCGACCCGCGCGCGCATATGCGAGAGGTCGAGCGCCTTCGCATCCGGCTTCTTTTCGTCCTCCGGCATCTTGGCGTCGATGATGGCATAGCTCTCGCCGCCGCTGTCGCTGTCTGAATCGTCCCCGGCGCTCTTCTTGTAGAGAATCTTTGAGCCGTCATAGGACAGGCTGTAGCTGTCCAGATTTTCGGCCAGGGTGGCATCCTTGCGCTTGCCGAGGTTGTAGACGTGCATGGCGGATTTCATGCGCGGCAGCGGTCCTTCGATCATCTGGGGCTGCTGGATCAGATAATAGATGTTGTCGTCGCGGGCATCGAGTTGCGAAATATCGGCGGCCGGAATCGGCAGCGGCACCGCGCGGGCCATCAGCCCGTCGAAATCGATCGCGACGGGTGCCGACGCGCCCGGCTTCCACGGCTTGGACTTGGAGTCGTCGTCCTCATCCTTGTTGGATCCGACCGCCCCTTCGTCCGAACGCGGCGCAAATGCCGAGGGTTCGTTTCTGCGCAACGTCGCGACATAGATGCCGTTGGTCTCGATCGATGCGATATTGAACTCGAACTCGTTCGCCGTCGGGTTTTCGTGACGGGTCGAGATGAAGTAGAGATATTTGCCGTCGGGTGAGAATACCGGGTTGAAATCGTTGGCGAGTGGCTGCGAGACCCGCACGGCCTTGCCGGCGGCGATGTCGTCGATCCAGATTCCCCGTTGCTCGTTGGGCGCGGTGATGCTGTAGGCGAGCCAGCGTCCGTCGGGCGAAAAACTTTCGTCATGGATTTCGGAATATCGATCCTGCGCGACCTGCGTGGTTGCGCCGCTTGCGACATCGAGCAGCCACACCCGGTGATTGCCGTCGGACAAGGCAAGACGCTTGCTGTCGGGCGACCACAGCGGCTGGTAATAGAAGCCGTTCGTGAAATGCGTGATGATTTTCTCCGCCCCGCCCGCCGCGGGACGCAGCGCGACCTGCTGCTCTCCATTCACGTCGGTCGTATAGGCAATTGTCTTGCCGTCGGGTGACCAGGTGGGATGATCCTCGTCGGCGTTGCTGGTGTTTGTAAGATCGCGACTGGCGCCATGTTCCGCAGGCACTGTGAACAGATCGCCCCGCGCCGAAAACACGGCGCGCTTTCCGTTCGGCGACAGCGCGTAATCGGGATCCTGGGCGGTGTCCACGTCGCGCACCGCCTTGCCCGTATCGACGTAGCGCGGTCCCGTTCGTGTTCCATCATCGGGCACGCTCACGTTCAGCCGATGGAGCTTTTCGGATGGCAGATCGATCACCCAGAGCGCGCCGGCCTGCGCGAACACGATGCCGTCACCGCCCTTGCCGCCGACGCCGAGGCTCGGGAAATCGATATCGTAATTGGTGAAATGGGTGATCTCCCGAAACTGCTTGGTATCGAAATCGTAGGCCCAGATGTTCTCGCGTCGCTTCGCATCCCGGTCCGACAGGAAATAGATGTGCCGGCCGTACCACATGGGCGCCGTGCTGGTGCCCATCCAGTTGGTGATGCGGGACGAGCTTCTTCGCCGCGAAATCGTAGGTATAGATCTGCTGCGCAAGGCCGCCGTCGTACCGCTTCCAGGTGCGGAAATTGCGGAAGATGCGGTTGTAGGCGATCGACTTGCCGTCCGGGCTGTAGGTCATCAGACCGCCGCGGTCGAGCGGCAGAAGCTGCGCCAGGCCGCCTTGAACCGGCACCGCGAACAATCGCCCATACCAGGTGTTCCAGGCCATGCGGCGCGAGAGGAAGACGATGTTCTTCGAATCCGGCGTCCAGGTCACGACCATGTTGTCTGGACCCCAGCGCGTCGGCGCACTTTCGACCGCATCGGAATGGAAGGTGAGGCGCCGCGCCGCGCCGCCGCCTGCGGGCATGACGTAGACGTCCTGATTGCCCTGGTAGTAACCGGTGAACGCAACGGAGCTGCCGTCGGGCGAGAAGCGCGGCATCAGGTCGTAGCCCGGGTCCGCGGTCAGGCGACTGGCCGTGCCGCCCCATCGCCCCACTTGCCAGAGATTGCCGTGTGCCTCGAAGACGATCGAGCCGCCATGCAGCGTCGGAAAACGCATGAACGTCCAGTCGTGGCCATTGGCCGCGCCAATGCCCATCAGACCCGTCGCCAGCGCTGCCCCGAGCGCCGCGCGGCGCCATACTCCAACCGTCATCTCGATTCCTCATGCTGTTTTGCCGGCGCGAATTGCGGGCAATCCTGAGAGGAACCAGCAAATCCCGCCCGGCCGCGGCTTGCAAGCCGCTTGCCCTTCACGAAACAAGGAAGTGCCCGTTGGGGGGGCGCTATTCTCGCCGTACATGGCAAAGCATTACCGGGGAGCGTCGAGAAGCGCCGGGCGAAAACGCCCGCGGCTCCGCCCGCTACTTTTCCAGATCGGCGTCACGTTTCACGAAATCGGCAGCGGTGGCCGTCTCGAGCGGCGTGGCGGACGCCGGGGGAGAGACGGCTTTGCTGCGGCAGACTTCGCCAATGACGTTGCCTTTCTCGTCCGTCACCTGGAGGGGCCGCGCCTGCTCGCCTCTCTTGAGCAGGAGGTAGAGAAGCCCGGAATAGCGCGCGGCCGCGGAGATCGCGTCGCCCGACAGCTTCTTCGCCGCGGCGTGGCCGGCGTGAATGCGACCCGAATAGATCGACCGCGGTTCGAGGAGACGTGTGACGACCACCGCGCCGGTCACCGCGACAAGGACCGAAACCATCACGCTGTCCAGATGGCGTGTCAGCTCCATCAACAGCACGATGGCGCAGACGGGCGCCTGCATCGTCGCCGCCAGTACAGCGCCGCCGCCGATCAAGGCGTAGCTTCCGCTGGCCGCGCCCGGCCAGATGCGTTCCCATGCCTGACCGAGCGTGCCCCCCAGGAGCGCACCGAAGGTCAGCGTCGGGGTGAATAAACCGCCGGTCGCACCGCTGCCGAGGCACGACGCCGTCGCGAGCGGCTTCAAGATCAGCAGCGCCACGATCAAAGGCATGCCAATCTGGCCCAGAAAGGCTTCCTGCGCGGCGCCCAGGCCGTTGCCGAGAAGCTCCGGGAACCAGACGGCGGAAATTCCCAGGGCGCCAAACACCAGAATGGGCGCCACAACGGACCGCCAACCCTGTGGTTTCAGCGCGTCGGCGCTGGAAATAACCCGGATGTACGCGACAGACGCAAGTCCCGCGATCGGTCCCGCGATCAGCGCCCACACCAGCTGACCGGCCGTCGCGCCATAGAAAGGGACAGTATAGGTCGGACGATCGGGCAGCATGAGCCACGACACCGCGGTGGCGATGAAAGAGGTCGCCAGCGCAGGCGCCACAAGCGGCAGAGAAAGCGTACCGAGCAGAACTTCGAGTGCAAAAAGCGCACCGCCAAACGGCACGTTGTACACGGCGCCGATGCCGGCGCCGGCGCCGCATGCCACCAGAAGCCGGCGCTGACCGTCGGGCAAGCGCGTCCAGTCGCACAGCATGTCGGCCACCAATGCGCCGATCTGTTTGGGCGCCGCCTCGCGGCCGAGCGCCGCGCCCATTCCGACGATCACAATCGATAGCACCGCGCGCGCCACGGTGGTGAGAGGACTGAGGCGTCCGGCATGAAACCAGATTGCTGCGGCAACTTCGCCTCCGTGGCCTCCCCCGGCAATCTTCAGCAGCCGGCGTGCGATCGCGACCAGCAGTCCCGCCAGGATCAGGACTGCAAAGCGTCTGCCGCTCGATGCGTGTCGCACCGCTTCCAGGAATTTGCCCTGGGCGTAGGACCAGGAAACGTGCTGGACGACGTGCAGCAATGCCATGAGTAGTCCGGCACCAAGCCCGGCCCCTATTCCGGTCACGGCGACGAGTGCCCAGAAATGTGCGGTAAAGCTCGAATCGGGACGGGACGGGGACAGATTGGGCTGAGGAGAATTCTCGAACATGATCCGTCCGCGGAGCTGCTCGGGATGAAAACGCGCCAGCGGACAAGGAAGCTCTCGCCTTGCTATCGGCCGCTCAGGCCGTCCAATTCCCTCGACAGGTCGGTGCTTGGCGGAGCGGCGAGCCCGCCAAAACGCGCATCGATATCCTGCAACAGCTGGCGCGCGGATTCACGCTTGCCGCCGGCGACGAGTGCCCGAACGTGTTGAAGCTTGTCCGCCAGTTCCGTGTCGATCCTCGACTTGCAGCCGGCAAGCTGGTCGGCGTCGGGTGCGTGCGGATTGAAAAGCGCGGCCAGCGCCCGCGAAAGCGCCGCCGCACTCGCAACCTCATGTTCGGCGAATGGTGCGGTGTGGTCCTCGACGCCGAAGACGCACCACGCCCGCAGCGAACGCAAGCTCGCCAGATCAGCGGCCAGATGAAACGTATCGCCGTCGCCGGTGACGTAGACGAGATGTGTCGACTGTTGAAACCGAACGAACAGATCTCGCGGCGGCAGAGGCGTTGTGGCGTCGCCGATCGGATCACTGCCGGCGTTCAGGATCGCCCCATCGAAGATGTCCGGATAGGCCAGCGCAAGGCGCAGGGCGACGCGCGAACCGCCCGAAAATCCGGCGATGAAAACGCGTTGTGGATCGAGCCTGAAGCGCGCGGCAATATTCTGCTCTGCGAGCAGGGCAAGCGGCTCGCGCCGGCCAAGCGGGCTTTGGTCATTGCCCGATCGCGCCGCGCTGACGAAGATCACACCATATTGGTCGAGCACCGAGGCCCAGCCATCCGGAAGTTTGGCCTCATTCCAGGGAGGCACGAAGACGAGCAGCGCATAACCCGGAGGAGGTTCATTTGCGGGCACATAGACCACGAATTTTTCGCCGGACAGATCGATCGGCTGGTCGCGCAATTGTTTTCCGCTCCGCGCCAACAGCCGGGGAAGCTGCGCGGCCGTCAGCGGACTGAGCATTCGCCGCGCGAGCTCGGCGTTGCTAGAGTAGATCGAGTATCCGGTGAAACGCGCGTCGCTGAGTGCGCCTGCCGCCCAAACAGGTGTGGCAACGGCGCCGAGTATCGCCCAGGCGGCAGCGGTAGCCACTGCGGCGGCCCGAGCATGCGAAATGCGGCGATGGGAATCCACGCACATGGTCTCTGGGAACGTCCCAAGCTTTGCACGCAGGCAGGAACGGTCAAGGAGCTTGCTCCGCACCTTCGATCAAGGAAGTGTGAGCTTCGCGCCGGTCTACGAAGACTTCGCCACCGGCGCGTTCGCACCGGCTGGCGATTGCCTGCCCTGAAGGAGAATGGCTTGGTCCGAAAGGCATCTGCGCTACGCGCCGCGTTTCTTGCGGCGGTCGCCATCAAAGGCATCGACGGTGCCATCGAGACGGCTGCCGGCGCGTTCGTGGCCATCGCGGGGACGCAGCGTCTCTATTCAATCGTGTTGCGAATCACCGCGCCGGAACTGGATATCAATCCCGCCAGCCAGGCGGTCCACGTCATTCGCCATGGCGCGCTCAGCCTTGCGCATTCATCGAGCCGGTTCATCGTCGCGTGGCTTCTCATCCACGGGATTCTCAAGCTCGCTCTGGCGGTCGAATTGCTGCGCGAAAAATTGTGGATTTTTCCGGTCGCAATCGCGATCCTTGCCGGCTTCATCGCCTATTTGTCGTATCGGCTCTTCGGCCACTGGTCCGCGTGGGTGCTTGCCTTCGCGGTGCTTGACGCCGTCACGCTCGCGCTCGTCCTCAACGAATGGCGCGGCCATCGCGCGGCATGAGTGAGAATTCGCGCGTCGGCCCGGTGTGACTACGGCGTCGAGACGACCGTACTGTAGACGTTGCTGCTGAAGCTGCCGTTGCTGTAGGCCTCGCCGATGCACCACACCTGCGTCTGGCCGTTTCCCGCACTCTGATACGCGCATGCATCCACTTCGTCGCCCGTGCTGATATCGAGCGCCCAGGTTTTGCCGCCGTCTGCGGAGAAATAAATGCCGCCCACGCCCGAATAGATGTTGCCGCCCGCTGCCCAACCAACCTTCTTGTTCAAGAACTCGATTTCACGGATGGGCCATGGCGAGTTGAGCACGCGTCCGCTCCATGTGGCCCCGCCATCCGTCGTGCGGTGCAGCCAGCCTTCCACGTTCGGAGAGATCTCGCCGCCGCCGGTCCAGCCGATCTCGTCGCTGACGAATTCGGTCGGTCCGTCGAACACGCTGTCGGCCGGCGGGCCGCACGTCCAGGTCGCGCCCGTGTTTGCGCTGGTGCAAAACTGAATGCCCGACGCATAAGCGGTCTCATCCTTGAGAAGAGTGAACTGGTATCCGAACCAGCCGCCATCCGGATCCGGCGTGTCCTGTGCCCAGTCGCCCGGCTTGACGCGCCACCACGCTGCATTCGGATTGGCCAGCCCTTCGCCGCTCATCGCCAATCCATCCTTGAGACCATGCGAGAAGCGTACCCGGCCCGCCCACGCGTTCGTGCTGAGAACGGTGTCGGCGCGCCACGTTTTGCCACTGTTGGTGCTCTCGGTCAGGATGGCTTCGCTGTCGTTGTCGTTGAAGCCCGAGGCGACCACGTTCTGGCCACTCACCGCGATCCCATAGTAATAATACGGGAAGCCGCGGTTGAGGATTTTCGCCCAGCTGTTCCCACCATCGGTGGTTTTCCATACCTGTCCCAATTCCGCCGCGGCGTAACCGACGGTCGGGCTGACGAAGGCCATGTCGTGCACCGTCGCACCTGGAAGATTGGCAAGCTTCGTCCAGCTATTGGTCCGGCGTCCTGCCGGGGTCAGGGCAGCTTCGCGGGCCGATAGACCAACCGGTCGCGTTGCGGCGACCTCCGCCGACGCGCCACTGACGGGCACTCTCGCGCTCACATAGCGGGTCATCGTCGGATTTTCAGTCGCCGCCGCAGGGTCGGCCGCCGACGTACCCATGAGCAGGAGTGCGCCCTGTACAAGCACACGCAAACCCGCGCGGCAAGAAAGCCGGACCGTTCTCATCCGATCGATTCCCCGTGGATTTTCCGCGGCCACTTCAGCGTTTTTTCTGCCCGCTGGCAAGCATCGCTGAGCCCTGTCGCCCGCGCCGTCTTTCCGTCTAAGCTGTCTGCAGTTCGCAGGAACGGTCGGGGAAAATGGAAGCGACGCAAACATCGCCGCGTTTGCCGGCGCTCAAACGCCGCCACATCGCGGCGGCGACGCTGGGCAACGCCCTCGAATTCTATGACTTCCTGACCTATTCGTTTTTTGCGATTTAGATCGGGCACGCATTTTTTCCGGGAAGGTCCGCCTATGGAAGCCTGATGCTGTCGCTCGCCACCTTCGGCGCTGGGTTCGCGGCAAGGCCGGTCGGCGCGCTCGTCATCGGGGCTTACGCCGATCGCGTCGGCCGCAGGCCTGCGATGCTTCTGAGTTTCCTGTTGATCGGCATCTCCATCGTCGCCATGGCGCTGATCCCGCCTTACGCCGCGATCGGTCTCGCCGCGCCGGTGCTCGCAATCCTGGCGCGCATGGCGCAGGGCTTTTCGCTCGGCGGCGAAATTGGCTCCAACACTGCATTCCTGCTCGAAGCAGCGGCACCGGAACATCGCGGCTTCACGGTCTCGTGGCAGGGCGCCAGCCAGAGCGCGGCGCTGTTTGCCGCCAGCCTCGTGGGCATCGCGCTGACGACACTGCATGCCGGCGTCGCTGCTCGACGCCTGGGGCTGGCGCATCGCGTTCCTGCTCGGCGCCGTCACCGTGCCATTTGGTCTGTGGGCGCGCCGCATCTCCCCGAAACGCTGCACGCCGCCGAAGCGCCATCGGCAGCGATCGGTGCGCTACGATTTGCCGGCCACGGCCGCGCGTCTTGCACTCGCACGGCGGCACTGGCGCATCATGGTTCTGGGACTTGTCGTCCTCGGCATGGGCACGATCGCCAACTACGTCGCGATCTACGGCGTCACTTACGCGCAGGACGCGCTGCATCTCTCCGCGCGTGTGGGTTTCATCGCCGAAAGCAGCAACACCCTGATTGCAATTCCCGCGGTGCTGTTCGGCGGATGGCTGTCGGACCGCCACGGCCGCTGGCCTGTAAATGTGGGCAACAATCTCGCGTTGCTCCTGTTGATCGTGCCGATCTTCGCCTGGATGGTCGCTGCACATTCCGAAACCGCGCTGATCGTCGGCATGACGACCTTCGGCGTGGTCACCAATCTGTCGTTCGGATCGTTCTGCCGCAACGCTGGGCGAAAGCCTGCCGAAGAGCATTCGCGTGACGGGTTTCGCGCACCGTCTATTCGCTCGCGATCGCCACCCTTGGGGGCAGTACCCAGTTCGTCATCACCTGGCTCATCCACGTCACCGGGAGCGCGATGGCGCCTGCCTGGTACGTGCTGGGCGCTGCCGTCATCGGCCAGATCGCGCTGATGCTCATCCCCGAAAGCGCGCCCGGACGCCTGCAACACACGTTCCCCGCGGCATTGGTACCGGCTGCATGACGCGTGAAGGTCTGACCCCGGTACTGCGACCTCCAAGTGCGGGATTCGCATCCGGGAAAATGGGATGTGCGGGCCGTTCTGCGCCAACGAGCTGTCTGAAACTGACGGCATCACACCGTTCACGGCTTCTCCAGATAACGGGGGAAATCGCGCCGAAATTCCGGGAAGTAACGCCCGATAACGGTCACGTCGAAGCGCGCGAGAATAGAGTCGCTGGGCTCGCGGTCCAGCAGAAATCGGAACGCCGCGTGAATGCAATGCTCCGGCGAACTTGAATCGCCAGCCAGGGCTTTGAAATCTGCGCGCGACATCGTCACGTCGTGGCGGGTCATGCTGCGCCCCTGGCGCACGACGACCTCGAACCACTGCGGATCGCCGTGAGCGATGCATCGCACCTCGATCAGGCAAGCGGCGTCGCCGTCAGGGGACAAATTCAATCCTCGCCGAATTTCGCTTGCGTCAGGGCGACGATCGCGGCCAGCGCGGTCGCGGCGTCGGGTCCCTCCGCCTCGATCGCGATTTCGCACCCCTCGCTGGCAGCAAGCATCATCAGGCCCATGATGGAACGGGCATCGACCTTCTGGCCGTCCTTGGAAATACTGATGCGGGACTGGAAGCGGGCGGCGGCCTCGACAATCTTGGCGGAAGCCCGCGCGTGCAAGCCTTTTTTGTTGCCGATCCTGACGACCGCGCGCTGCAGTTCGTCCATGCGGGCTACCCGTCCAGATCCGCGGAGCCTGCCCGCATGTATTTGCGTCCCGCTTCGATAGCCTGCGCCACCGCCTGGTCGAGCGGCAACCGCGCGCGCACGTCCACAAGCTTGATCAGACTGGGCAAGTTGAATCCCGCCAGCACTTCGACGCGACCGCGTTCGAGGCAGGTCAGCGCGATGTTGCACGGCGTGCCGCCATACATGTCGGTGGCGACAACCACTCCCCGGCCGTGCTCAACCGATTTGACGGCGGCGGCCAGTTCCCGGCGGCGGCGCTCGACGTCGTCTTCGGGCCCGATGCTCACCGCGCGCAAATTCGGTTGGGGACCCACCATGTGCTCCATGGCCACGATGGTCTCCTGCGCCAGGCGCCCGTGGGTGACGATCACGATTCCGATCATGCGCGCTCAACAAGCTCCGGGAAGCCTGAACGATAGCGCAGGCGGCGCGCGAGGGAAGCCCTCCTGGCTAAATGCGAAGGCGGGAATTCGCAAAGGCGGCCGCTGCGGCGGCGATTTTTGCGGGTGCTGAGGCCTGAAACGGGTCGATGGCGATCTCCGGCGGCCAGACGGATGACGGCGCCAACAGCGGCGCGGGCGGCTGGTAGCGCGCGCTCTCCGGCAGGCGCGCAATCGCGTGCGCCGGAACCAGACGCACCACCAACCCGATTGGGGTTTCGGGCACATGGCGCAGCTCGACAAGGCCGACGCCGCGAATCTCGATCAGCCCGGCAAGCGTGCGCGGTGGTCGTGCGTGGATCGAACCGGCCTTGAGGAAAAGATCGCAGCGGTCGTCGGCGACGAGCACGGCGCCGAGCGCGATCAGCCGCAGCGCGAGGTCGGATTTTCCCGTCCCGCTTTCGCCCAGGAGCAACAGTCCCGTTTCGTGCGGTGCCTCGAAGGTTTTCGCGGCGTCCGCCAGTACGACGCAACTCGCATGGATGTTGACCACGGGCGACGTCACCACGCCCTCACACCTTCTCCGCCAGCGGGAGTTCGACGATGAAGCGGGCGCCGGTGCGGCCTTCGGCGGCAACGCGATTCTCCGCCCAGATGCGACCGCCCAGTCCCTCCGCGATCTGGCGGGCAATCGAAAGGCCAAGACCGGAATTGCGGCCGAAATCCATGATCGTACGGCCGCTCCGTGTAGAAGCGATTGAAGATGGTTTCGAGATTTTCGGGCGGGATGCCGGGCCCCTCATCCTCGACCGCGACCTGCGCGCAGCCGTCACGCTCTTCCGCCCGGATGGCGACCGTTCCGCCGTCGGGGCTGAACGAGACGGCATTGTCGATCAGGTTGCGCAGTATCTGTCCCAGTCGCTCGTCCTGTCCGAGAACGAACGTGCGCGGCGGCAGCGCGAGCGTCATGGCCAGCGTCACCCCTCGCGGGAGCGGCACAAGCTGATAGACCTCGACGACGATCTCCAGAAGGTGGGCGAGATCGACGGGGTCGGATGTGCTCGCGGCTCAGCTCTGCATCCAGCCGGGAGGCATCCGAGATATCGGTGATCAGCCGGTCGATTCGCGACACGTCACTGGCGATGACCGCCATCAGACGCTCGCGCGAACTCATCGTCACTCGGCGCGCTTGAGCATTTCGACGGCGCTCTTGAGGGAAGTGAGGGGGTTCTTGAGTTCATGCGCCACGTCTGCGGCGAAGCGCTCGATGGCATCGATTCGGTGCATACAGGGCGCGCGGTCATCGCCGAGAGACTGTCGGCCAGGTCGCCGATCTCGTCGTTGCGCTCCGACATCGAGGGAATGTTTTCGCGGCCGAGCCGGCCGCTGCGCACGCGATCTGCCGCAGCAGCGAGCGCCCGCACTGGCTGGGCGATCGCGCGCGGAGAGATAAAAAGACGAGATGATCATCACCGTCAATGCGACGAGCGATATCCCGATCAGGCTGGCGCGCTCTTCGCGCAGGATGTTGTCGATGTCTCCGCCTTCGGTAGTGACCATCAACACGCCATAGATGGTTCGGAAGCGCTCGATGGGAACGGCGACGGAAAGCACGAGCTTGTTCTGGCGGTCGAGCCGCTCGGCGGAAGCAGGCTCGCCCTCCAGGGCGCGTCGCACTTCGACGTAGACGCGCCCGTTTCCGCCGGCCTCGAGATCGGTTTCCATCGTGCTGAGCGGACGCACGCCCATGATCGCGTCATAGAGACGAAGCAGCCACGCTTCGGCACGGTGAACAAAATCGAGCGGCGGCAGCTCGACCGTTTCGACGACGTTGCGCGCGAGCAGGTTGCGCGTGTCGATTTCGAGCCGGCCGTCGGTGCCATACAGACGCGCGCGGAGATTTGTGGGCGCGATGAGCTGGCGCAGCAGCGGCGCGGCCTCGTCGGTGGCGATCGAGCGCGTTCGTTCGTGCGTCGTATATTCCGCAAGTGTGTTGGCGACGATCGAAGCCACCTGGCGGATGCCGGCCATTCGCTCATCGACAAGACCCTGGCGGCTGGATTGCACGAGCAGTGTGCCGGCAATGAGAATCGCGACCGCCGCTGCGTTGAAGAAGATGATGCGCCAGGACAACCCCGAGACGCGCCGGCGCGGCGATCCGGCGGTTCTGCGATGGAAGGTCATCCCGTCTGTCGTGTCAGCTTTCCCGATAGCGGTAGCCGACGCCGTAGAGCGTTTCGATGGCGTCGAAATCGTCGTCGACCGCCTTGAACTTCTTGCGGAGCCGTTTGATGTGGCTGTCGATGGTGCGGTCGTCGACATAGACCTGGTCGTCATAGGCCGCATCCATCAGATTGTCGCGGCTCTTCACGAAACCCGGTCGCTGCGCCAGGCACTGCAGGATCAGGAATTCGGTGACGGTGAGGCGTACCGGCTTGCCGTCCCAGGTGCATTCATGGCGCTGGGGATCGAGCGCCAGCTTGCCGCGGACCAGCACTTCGCTCTTGGCTTCACCAGCGCTCGCTCCGCCGCTTTCGCGCGCTCGGCGCGGCGAAGCACCGCGCGCACCCGTTCCAGCAGCAGACGCTGGGAGAACGGCTTGCGGATGTAGTCGTCGGCGCCCGCATTCAGCCCCATCAGCTCGTCGATCTCCTCGTCCTTGGAGGTCAGGAAGATGACCGGCAAGTCCGTCATTCCTGGCGCAGGCGCCGCAGCAGCTCCAGCCCGTCCATGCGCGGCATCTTGATGTCGAGGATGGCAAGGTCGGGCGGAGTGGCGCTGCAGCGCCGTCAGCGCCGAGGCGCCGTCGGCAAAGGTGCGGACATGGTAGCCCTCCTGCTCCAGCAGCATGCCGACGGAGGTCAGGATATTCTTGTCGTCGTCGACAAGCGCGATCGTCGGCATTTTCGTTGTCCAGCCCATGGTATCCGTGACTAGTATAGTCGCCTGACACGCAGATCGCACAGGCCGTATGCGCCAGCCCGACTATGAGCCGCGCCGCTTCCGCGCCAACGTGCCCTACTATGCGCGATTTCGCCTGGGCTATCCCGATGCGCTGATCGACGAGAATCGCGGCCGCGCTTGGCCTCAGCCCGCCGGATGCGGTGATGGATCTGGGGGCAGGCCCGGGCTTCTGGCGATCGCTTTTGCGCGCGCCGGCATGGCTGTCACGGCCATCGACCCCGAGCCAGACATGCTCACCGCGCTGCGAAAGGCGGCGGCGGAGTCCGGAGTGACGCTGGATGTCCGGCTCGGCAGTTCGTTCGACATGCCGCAAGGGATCGGTCCCTTCAGGTTGGTCACGATCGGCCGGGCCTTCCACTGGATGGACCGCAGCGCGACGCTTCAGGTCCTCGACGGGCTGATCGCCGCCGACGGCGCTCTGGTACTCGTGCATGACGAGCATCCGGCAACCGCAGAGAATACGTGGCGCAGCCTGCTGCGCGAGCTGGCCGACAAATATGGCCGCGCACAAGCTCCCCATGTCCGGGCGGCCAGGGCGCCCGAATACCGCAGCCACGAATCGCCGCTGCTGGATTCCGCATTTTCGCGGCTCGAGCGGGTGGGAATCATCATCCGGCGCGAATTGACTGCCGACGACATCGTCGGGCTCGGGTTCTCGCTGTCCGTGCTTTCACCTGAAAGGCTGCGTGAGCGCGCGTCCGCATTCGAAGCGGAACTGCGCCGCGATCTGGCTCACCTTTCTCCTGATGGCCGCTTCACGGAGATCGCCGAACTCTCCGCGTTGATCGCCCGCCGGCCGTGATCTTCCCTCGGACACGCGTGCCCAAGCGGTACTCTGCTTGATGGGGTAGCTTTAGCGGCGCGCAGAAAATCTGCGTCACACGAATTCCACTTTCAGAATTGCGTAGGAGCGAGGGCCGCCAGGGGCTGAAACCTCGACCGAGTCGCCCTTGGACTTGCCAATGAGCGCGCGCGCGATCGGGGAGGAGATCGAAATGCGGCCGTTCTTCGCATTGGCCTCGAAGTCGCCCACGATCTGATATTTTTTCTTCGCCCGCGTGTCCTCGTCGACGAGCGTCACCGTCGCGCCGAAGGTGACGGAGGTTCCGGAGAGTTTCGAGATGTCGATCACGTCGGCGCGGCCGAGCTTGTCCTCGAGCTCCACCACACGCCCCTCGATGAATGCCTGACGATCCTTCGCCGCGTGGTATTCCGCGTTCTCGGAGAGATCGCCATGGGCGCGTGCTTCTTCGATCAGCTTGATGGTTGCAGGCCGCTCGACGGTCTTCAGGTGGTTGATCTCGTCCTCCAGGGCCTTGTACCCCGCGGCCGTCATCGGTATGCGTTCCATGACCTTTGTGTCCTGCCAGCGGCAAAGAAACCCCGCTCGGCCTGCAAAGCAGCCCGGCCGATCCGGAGTTTCGCAAAATCTTCTCTGACGTCTCGGCGGACGTGCAGCGACCGGCCGAGCGCGCTCAAAGTTAGGGCCACGAAAGCGGGAGTTCAAGGGAGGCCGAAACGGGGGATTCAGCCATAGCTCTGCAGGGAGCGTACGTCGAGGGTGCCCACCTTCAGGGTCGCAATGGCCTCCACCACGGCGGCGGCTCCCGCCATGGTCGTATAATAGGGGACTTTCATCTGCAGCGCGGTGCGCCGGATGGACAACGAATCGGCCAACGCCTGCCGGCCCTCGGTGGTGTTGAAGACAAGCTGGACTTCGCCATTCTTCAGGGCGTCGACGATGTGAGGACGGCCTTCCAGCACCTTGTTGACCACGCGCACTTCGAGGCCGGCCGCCTCGAGGAACTTCGCCGTGCCGCGCGTCGCTATCACGTCGAAACCCATGGCAATGAGCTGCCGCGCCGGCGCGACGGCGAAGGGCTTGTCGGACTCCTTGAGCGAGATGAAGGCTGTTCCGCCCAGCGGCAGCTTGGCACCGGCGCCGATCTGGCTCTTGGCGAATGCGCGTCCAAAACTGGTGTCGAGTCCCATCACCTCGCCGGTCGAGCGCATCTCCGGGCCAAGCACCGTGTCGACGCCCGGAAAGCGCGCGAACGGCATGACGGCTTCCTTGACCGCAACATGGTGGAGACGCTTTCGCGTCGAGCGAAAGGACGCGAGCGATTCGCCGGCCATGACCCGCGCCGCGATCGCCGCCACCGGCAGGCCGATGGCCTTGGCGACGAAGGGCACTGTTCGGCTCGCGCGCGGGTTGACTTCGAGGACGAAAATCTCTCCGTCCTGCACGGCATATTGGACGTTCATCAAACCGCGCACGTCGAGCGCGCGTGCGAGCGCAACGGTCTGCCGTTCGAGCTCCGCCAGATGTCTCCGGTTTCAGGGAATGGGGTGGGATCGCGCAGGCCGAGTCGCCCGAATGCACGCCCGCTTCCTCGATATGCTCCATGATGCCGGCGACAAATACGTCGCCGGTTGCATCAGCGATCGCGTCGACATCGATTTCGATCGCGTGACTGAAGAAATCCGTCGATCAGCACCGGATTGTCGCCCGAAATGCGGAACACGTCGCCGGACTGAAGCACCGATTTGAGCTGCGCCTCATCGGCGACGACCACCATGCCGCGTCCGCCGAGTACGTAGGAGGGCCGCAGAATCACGGGATAGCCGATCTCGCGCGCGGCAGTGATGGCTTCGTCCGCCGTCATCGCGGTTGCGTTGCGCGGTTGCTGAGACGAAGGTCCTGCAGAAGCATCTGAAAGCGCTTGCGGTCCTCCGCGAGATCAATCGCGTCGGCGCTGGTGCCCAGAATCGGTACGCCCTCATCGACAAGCGTTCGCGCGAGCTTGAGGGGCGTCTGTCCGCCGAACTGCACGATCACGCCGGCGAGGCTGCCCTTCGACTGCTCGACGTGCACGATCTCCAGAACATCTTCCGCCGTGAGCGGCTCGAAATAAAGCCGGTCGGACGTGTCGTAGTCGGTCGATACGGTTTCCGGATTGCAGTTGACCATGATGGTTTCGAAGCCCCGGGCGGACAGCGCATAGGCCGCGTGACAGCAGCAATAGTCGAATTCGATGCCCTGGCCGATACGATTTGGGCCGCCGCCCAGGATGATCACCTTGCGCGCCTCCGTGGGGCGGCTCTCGCATTCCGCGGCGGTGCCGAATGGTCGTTCATAGGTGCTGTACATATAAGGAGTGAGCGCCAGAAATTCCGCAGCGCAACTGTCGATGCGTTTGAAAACGGGTCTCACGTCCGCCGCAATCCGGGCGCGGCGAACCTCTGCTTCTGTCGTTCCGCACAGCCTTGCCAGTCTGCAATCGGAGAAACCCGCGGACTTGGCGCGGCGCCATTGTTCGCGATCCGTTGGCAATCCCTCGCGGCGCAGGCGCGCCTCGTCGCGCAAGAATCGCCTCGATCTCATCGAGGAACCAACGATCGTAGCGCGTAATCGCCGCGATTTCGGCGACCGGAAAGCCCGCGCGCATCGCCTGCGCCGCGACACGCAGCCGGTCGGGGCTCGTGCGCGCCAGCGCGGCGCGCACCGCGTTGGGGTCGGCAGCGAGCTCGATTTCGTCGAGTCCGGACAGGCCGGTTTCGAGCGAACGCAGCGCCTTCTGCAGAGATTCCCCAAAGGTGCGACCGATCGCCATCGCTTCTCCGACCGACTTCATGGAGGTGGTCAGCGTCGTTTCCGCGCCGGGAAATTTCTCGAAGGCGAAGCGCGGAATCTTGGTAACGACATAGTCGATGGTCGGTTCGAAGGACGCGGGAGTTGCTTTCGTGATGTCGTTCTGCAGTTCGTCTAGCGTGTAGCCGACTGCGAGCCTGGCTGCGATCTTGGCGATCGGAAATCCCGTGGCCTTGGAGGCGAGGGCGGAGGAGCGCGATACCCGCGGGTTCATTTCGATGACCACCATGCGGCCGTTTTCCGGATCGACCGCAAATTGCACGTTCGAGCCGCCGGTCTCCACGCCGATCTCGCGCAGCACGGCGATGGCGGCGCTGCGCATGCGCTGATACTCCTTGTCGGTCAGCGTGAGTGCCGGTGCCACGGTGATCGAGTTGCCCGTGTGCACGCCCATCGCATCGACGTTCTCGATCGAGCAGACGATGATGGCGTTGTCGGCCCGGTCGCGGACGACTTCCATCTCGAATTCCTTCCAGCCCAGAACGGATTCCTCGATCAGCACTTCATTGGTCGGCGAGGCATCGAGTCCCTGTTCGACGATGTCGAAGAACTCTTCGCGGTTGTAGGCGATGCCGCCGCCGGTCCCGCCGAGCGTAAAGGAGGGGCGCACCACGGCCGGCAGTCCCACCTCGTCGAGAGCCTGCAGGGCGTGGGCGAACGCCTCCGGCGAAAGTTCCATGACCGGGTTGTTCTGTCCGTCGTACAGAAAGTTGCCGCGCTCATCCTTCTTGTGGCGCAGATAGCCTTTGAGGGTGCTGCCCGCGCGGCACCTCGAGGCCGATCCTGATCATCGCGCGGCGGAAGCAGTTCGCGATCCTCGGCCTTGTCGATTGCGTCTGCGCTCGCGCCGATCAGTTCCACGTCATATTTTTCAAGCACGCCGCGCTTGCGCAACGACAGCGCAGTGTTGAGAGCGGTCTGCCCGCCCATCGTGGGAAGAAGCGCGAACACACGGCCCGGCGGCACGTTCGGCCGCTCGCGCGCGATGATTTTCTCGACGAATTCCGGCGTGATCGGCTCGATATAGGTGGCGTCCGCAAGCTGCGGATCGGTCATGATGGTGGCAGGATTGGAGTTGACCAGAACGACGCGGTAGCCTTCGGCACGCAGCGCCTTGCAGGCTTGCGCGCCCGAATAATCGAACTCGCAGGCCTGGCCGATGACGATGGGCCCCGCGCCGATGATCAGGACCGTGTGGATGTCGCTGCGCCTGGGCATGGATCACCGTTCCCTTGAGGGACGGTCCGAAATTCCTGTTGTCGCTTCACCCGGGAAAGAATTTCGACCCTTCCGCAATGCGAGGGTGGTCCTTGAGCAATTCAGCTTCTCCATCTGAGCGTTGTCTCCGGCACCGGGTTCTCGAACGGCTTCGCCGCTCGCGACGGAGGCGGCCCATGATTTCTTGAGCCGCTGATACCACATCGCGGGCACGTCCGCGTCCGGGATGAGCATAAGGCGCGGGATTGAATCTCAGACCTTCGCGCTGCAGTTCGACCATGGCACGGTCCTGGCCGAGGAAGGCCCGTGCAAAGGGCCGAAAGAACGGCTTGCAGAGATTGAGCCATGCCCGGTTCCAGTAGAACGTCTGCGTCACTTCGGTGCTGTCCGCATCTATGGGGGTGCAGGTGGTGAGGCCGACAATCTCATTCGCGCCCGCCTTGATGTGCTCGAAGCGGATGCCCGGCAATTCGAAGCGGATCTCGGTCGACACGTCTGCGCCCAGGATGCGGTAGGCGAAGGAGTTGGACGATGGTTTGTGCGCGACCATGGCGAAGCCGCGCGCCGACGGCGCAAACCGCTTTGCTTTCGCATGAATGGAGTTGCGCGAGCGCCAGTACCACGCCTGGTGCACGAAGGGACCATGCGCCGGATCCATCAGTCCGATCACGGCGTTATCCATGGCGCACCCGAAGAGCTGGGTCTCGACGAGTTGCGGCACCGTATCGCCCGGCAGAGGTACTTTTGGGGGATCGAAGGATGGCGGCATATTTTCCTGCCCGGACGCCGCCATGAACAACCAGAGGAGCCCATCCTGCTCGCGCAACGGGTAGCTGCGCACCCGAATCCGCGAGGGATCGACCTCCTGCGCCTCGACGAGCGAGGGAATCGCCGTGCAGACGCCATTGGGGGTGAAACGCCAGCCATGATAGGCGCACTCTATCGTGTCCCGCGCGATCAGCCGGCCGGCCGAAAGCGGCACGCCGCGATGCGGACAGATGTCGCGCAGAGCGAAGGCGCGCTTGTCCCGCGTGCGGCCGAGCAACACGGGTTCGCCGAGCAGAACGCGGCGGCAAAGGCGGCCAGCGCGAATCTCGCTCGCGCCGGCCGCCTGGTACCAGAGATTACGCAGGAAGGCGGGCGCTGCTTGCGCTTCCGCCGCGCCCGCGCTGCTCATTTGGCCGGAGGAGCCGGTTTGGCGGGCAATGGCTTGAGAAGACTTTCCAGCGTGGTCATGAATTGCTGCCCCTTATAGGTTGGCAGCTTATACGCCCAACCCGAAGCGCGCGCGTCGATGGCGCGTGCCTGCCGCTGCGCTTCCGGCTTGCCGGGCGCGCCCTCCGCAGCAACCGCCGCCCAGTAATCCCGGCCCTTTTGAGTGACCTGCACGGTGACAATCAGGCCGTCGAACGTCCTTGCGACCAGTCGTGCGGCGTGGCCGTCGGAGAAATCGAAATCGCGGGCGGGTTCGACGTCATCGAAGGTGAAGCCGGAAACGGCGCCGGCTATGCCACCGACGGCACCGGGATAGGAAATTTCGCGACCCTGCGGCACGTCCACCAGCTTCAGATCCGGGTCGGTGGGCTTGTCGCGCCGCATCTCGTAGGAGGGGCCGTTCAGAGGATTGACATCGGCTTGCTGGATGCGTGCCGTATCGACATCGAGAACCTGCTTGTCGAGCCAGTCGTTCGCATCGGCCTTTGGCTCGAAAACACTGCGCACCAGCCAGCTCTGGTCGGAATTGGCCCGACGGACGAACAGGCCCACGGCGCCGCTGGGATCGCCGATGTCCTCGTTCTTCCCCGCGATGATTGCGGCGAGCGTACGGCCCTGCCCATTCTGCAGCGTGATCGCGACGCCATCTCCCTTCGGCGGAGCGCCAAGGTCCAGATAGTGAAGCCAATCGGCACGAGCGGTCTTCGGTTCGATGGTTTCGAGGGCGGCGAGGCCGACAACGGTCTCACGCACGCGATCGAAGGACGCCGGATAATTGTCGTGGCTGGCCACCACCCATCCCCGTTCCGGCTTGAATTGCACGTCAACAGCTCCGGATTTCGAGGCAACGCGAATGTGCGCGATGTTGCGTACCTCAGAGGCAAGACCCGGAAGAAACGGGTGCGGTCTGTAATGCGGAGCGACCTCGCGCGATTGGTGATCAAGGGCGAGCGCGGCGAGAATCACCATCACGAGCGCAATCGCTGCCAGAACAAGCAGATTGCGCCGCCGGGGGTCCTGTACGAGAGCGAGCGTATCAGCCATCGGGGTGCCTCATAGCGCCAGAGCGCGGGCACGCCTGCGTCGCCTGAGGAACGCAAGCACGATCGCAAAACCGGCCACCAGAATGGGAACAAGCGCGATGTTGACGAACGCAAGCAGGGCGCCGAGCGCGTCCACTTCTTTGCGCAGACTGTGCTGCACATCACGCAATTCGGTGCGCGTGGTCGCGACTTCGCGCCGGAAGGCGGCGATTTCCCGCTTCTGCTCGGCTGTCAGCGTCGTCGCCGATTGCGGCTGCCCGTTGGGGCCGCCCTGCTCCAGGGCATGAAGACGGCTCTCGGTTTCGGCGAGACGCTGCTTCAGTGCATCCGCTTCCTGCTGGAATCGCGCCTGTGCCCGCCCTTGCAGTTTCTGGACGACCACAAAAGGACGGTTGCTGGTCGCTCGGGTGCGCAACGAGATCAAATCGTTGGAACCGGAAAGATTCTCGAGGGCGTTGAGCACGAAGGCGCCATTGTCGGCGAACGGCGCCGCGAGTCTGCGCCCGTAGAGCGATTCAATGTGTACCCAGAAGCGGTCATCGAAGATGTCGCTATCCGCCATCACGATGACATTGATGGGCCCCTTCGAGAGCTTCAGCTGTGCCGGCTGGTTTTTGGGCGGTGCAGGCTTGGCGCCCACGGTCGTAAGCGTCGGCGGCCCGCCCGGAAAGGCGGTCTTCACCGGACCCGAAATGCGGGCCGCGATCGTGTAGCGCTTTCCGGTCGGCACGACTTGCGCCATCAGATCCGCGGGCCGCGGATCGAGATGCGCCTGCATCGCATCCATCAGCGACGCTTCGTCGGAGGAACGTACCAATGGCTCGAACGTCGTCGTCGCGCCTTTTAGCGGAGAGAGCGCGCCCACGCTGGCGAGGTTGAGCGCCTGCAGATTCGCCGTGACCTGATCGCTGCTATCGAAATCCGAACTGTCGAGATGCAGCCACATCGGATAGCGCTCGACCGGATTGCGCGGGTCGGTGGACGTCTGCACGGCCTGGGCCAGCGCGCGATCGAGAACGACCTTGGAGGAATCGTAGTCGACGCCCCAGGCACGCAAGAGCTGCTTCATGTCGGACGAGGAGGGAGCCATTCCCTGACCGCCGCCCTGGGCAGCCATCGCAACCTCTGACATCGGATCCAGAAAGACCAGCGCGTGGCCGCCGCCGAGCACGTACTGGTCGATCGCATAGAGCTGGCGGGGCGGCAGCGGCGGCGGGTGGGCTATCAGGAGCACGCTCACATCGGCAGGAATGCGATCGAAATTCGGATCGATCATCTTCGTGGCGTATGTCTGGCTCAGCTCCGCATAGATCATGAACGGCTGGGACTGGCCTTGCAGCATGGCGGCCATCCCGCCTGCGCCGGATTCCAGCGGCAAGCTCGAGATGATGCCGATGACCGGCTTCTTCGGCGTGCCCAACCGATAGATGAGGGAAGTCAGATCGTATTCGAGATACGGTTCCCGCTCCTGGGCAAAGAACGGAATCGCTTCCTTGCCGTCGATGGTGTTGGTGCCGACCAGCCCGAAATAGACGAAATCGCCGGTATCGGTGGGCGCCCCCGTCAGGCCGGCGGCCGACGCCTCGTCTTCGGCGGGCGTGAAGGGTTCGGCATCGATCTCCTCAAGGATGATCTTGCCGTGCGAATGCGCAGCGTATTCGCCGAGCAGATCGCGCACCCGGCCGGCATAGGCGTTGATCTGCGCGTATTGGGCGGCGACCTTTTTCGAATAATAGAACTTCAACACGATCGGCTCCCCGAGCTGATCGAGCGTGTGCAGCGTTCCGGGCGAAAGCGTGTAAAGCCCGTTCTGCGTCAGATCGAGACGACTGGTCGTGAAGGTGGCATCGGCCGCGATGTTGAGCGCCACGAATATGACCGCGGCGAGCGCGAGCGCGCCGAGAGCGTAGAGGCGGCGGGAGAGCGGCTTCATGGAGAGTTCAGCCCGTCTTCTTCAAATCCACGATGACGACATTGGCCGCCAGGAACAGGGCGATCAGGGACAGAAAGAAGACCAGATCGCGAAGGTCGATGACGCCTGCGGAGATCGCGGTGAAATGCGTGAGAAAACTGAAGGACGAGATGGCGTTGACGAGTGCAAGCGGCGCCCAGCTGCGGAAGAAATCCAGCACCAGCGGTGCGCCCGAGATCGTGAACAGGAAGCACACGACGACGCTGACGACGAAGGCAATGACCTGGTTGCTCGTCGAGGCTGAAATGCAAGCGCCGATGGCGAGATAGGCGCCGGCCATCAGGAAGCTGCCGATATAGCTGGTCAGGATCACGCCATTGTCGGGGTGACCGAGGTAGTTGACCGTGATCCAGATGGGAAAGGTGAGCACCAGTGCCACGCCCGTGAAAGCCCAGGCCGCGAGAAACTTCCCGGCGACCGTCGCGCTCAGGCGCACCGGCAGCGTAAGCAGAAGCTCCATCGTGCCCGAGCGGCGCTCTTCAGCCCATAGCCGCATCGAGATGGCTGGTATGAGAAAAAGATAAAGCCACGGATGGAAGCCGAAAAAAACCTGCAGATCGGCGGAGCCGTTCTGGAAGAAGTGCCCGATATAGAAGGTGAAGGCGCCCATCGCGAAGAGAAAGATCACGATGAACACATAGGCGAGCGGCGTAGCGAAATAGGCCGCGAATTCCCGCTTGAATATAGCAACGAGCTGTCTCATGCACGCACCTCGCGCGCGCGCTTGGCGTCGTGGGTCGTGATGGCACGGAAAACTTCGTCGAGGCGGCCCGGCTCGGCGTACAGTTCCCGCACATCCCACTTCTCCGCCGCCACGAGCGAGCTGACGTTTTCGATCAGCAGAGCACCGGTCTTGGGGAACGCTGTGAGTTCGATGGCGCCGTCGCTGCGTTGCACGTGTTCGACGCTGGCCACCCCGTTCAACGCCTTGAGTTTGGCCTTGCACACCTCCACGCTGGCCAGCGGCAGCGTCAGCGTTACCGCGTTGTGATGGCGCGAGCGCGCGAGCAGCTGGGCCGGCGTGCCGTCGGCGACGATGCGGCCGCGGTCGATGATCACGGCACGCGTGCAGATCGCCTCCACCTCCTCGAGCAGGTGGGTGGAGACGATGATTGCCTTGCGGGGCGCCATCTTGCGGAGCAATTCGCGGACCGCATGCTTCTGGTTGGGATCAAGGCCGTCGGTGGGCTCGTCCATGATCAGGACGGGAGGATCGTGCAGAATCGCCTGTGCGAGCCCGACGCGACGCTTGAAGCCCTTGGACAAGGTTTCGATCGGCTGATCGAGAACCGGATCGAGCTCGGTCTTCTCGACCGCTTCACCGATGCGCGTCTTGGCTTCGGCTCCTGAATAGCCCCGCACTTCGGCGATGAAGGCCAGGAACTGACGTGGCGTCATATCGCCATAGGCGGGCGCTCCCTCGGGGAGGTAACCGATCATCCGTTGCGCACCGATAGGCTCGTTTTCGACGTCGAAGCCGCATACCCGCACTCGGCCCGAAGAGGGCGCAAGGAAGCCGGTGATCATCTTCATGGTTGTCGATTTGCCGGCGCCATTGGGCCCCAGAAAGCCCAGCACCTCGCCGCGTCGGACTTCGAGGTCGATTCCGGCCACGGCCGCCAATGGGCCGAAATGTTTGGTCAGTCCCTGGAGCTCGATCATGGATGAGAAAACACGAAATCGGAGGGGGTCAACTTAAAAGAACTGGAGCCCCTTAGAGAAATCGGCGTGCGCAGGCAAGGCAGCGGAGGTTAAGTTACGGTCATGAATTTTCTCGAGGACTGACATGCGTTTCGGGCGTTTAGCGCCAAGCGGTTGATCGGGCGGCGGAAACAGCGAAGATGCAGCGGGCCGGGTATCGAAACACCAACTGCGAGTCGCCCATGAATCGCCCGGAACTGCTGGACAATCGCGCGCTGCGGCGGGCAATTCTGGTCGGCACCATGCTGCAGCTGGTCGCGGTATTGATCGCGCATCTCAGCCTCTGGATCGAAACCCACGCTTTCCTGTTCGCAGGCATGATGATTTCGGCAACCGTAGGATATCTCTATGCCCAGGATGTCGCCAAAGGGTATGCGAAGGGAGCCTATGGGGGCGCGATCGCGGGCGGCCTTTGCGCCCTGGGCATTGCGGTGTCTGTGCTGTTGGGCGACATGACAGGCAGGATGCTGGTGGTGCGGGATCTGATCTCGGTCTTGACCGGCGCAGTTGGCGGCGTCTACGGCCAGATGGCGGCCGATTGGCGATAGGGAAGTCACCGGCTGGCCCGTGGCGGCCTACCCGAGAGGGTTGGGGGCCTGGATCTGCGAGTTAGCGGCGACGCTCCAGCCGGCGCGACGAGGTTTGGGAGCGGATAACGGCCGCCACGTGATTAAATCATGGCAATTCTGTGGTTGTCCACAGTTTCTGGTTTATGCCGAACTCGAAGCCGTAAAAGCGCGCAAATTCGTCAAGTCGCATGCGCTCGCTTTCAAGCCGGTTGACCGCTGCCAATTCGTCCGCGTAGCCGATTGCCATCCCGCAGAACAGCATCAGTTCGCCAGGCGACTGCAGAAACGCACGCACCTCGCCATTGTAGCGCGACCAGCATTCCTGGGGACACGATGAGAGGCCGCGCTCCCGCAGCAGGAGCATCACCGTCTGCAGATACATGCCGAGGTCGGACCATTGCGGCGGACCCATCTTGCGATCGATCAGGCAGAAAAGCCCCACGGGTGCGCCGAAGAAGTCGAAGTTGCTGGCAAACCAGCGCAGGCGCGCCGCCTTGTCCTCCCGCGGAATGGCCAGCAGCGCGTACATCATTTCGCCGACGCGAAAACGCTGCGTGCGATGCGGCTCCCAGAGATTCTCGGGATACACGTGATATTCATGCGGATCGGGAGCGGGATTACGCGCCAGACGCTCCCTCATGATCGCACGGAATTCCGTGAGTGGCGCGCCGCTCAAGACATGCAATCGCCAGGGCTGCAGGTTCCCGCCCGAAGGCGCGCGCGCCGCGAGCGCAAGGACGTCCCGCAGCACCTCCTCGGACACCGGTATGTCGAGGAAGGCGCGCACGGAAAGTCGCGACCGCACAGCTTCGGAGACGTTCATGCTCGCGCTCTTGCCCGATGGAAACATCTGTACGCTTCGCGGTCTGATGTCCAGCCTGCCGCGGCAGCCGGTCGGCGCCCCGACTTGCGTCGCGCCGAGATGGCGTGAAATCATGGATTGCCGATCCCGTCCGGTCACGACGCGATGACGGCGGATTTGGAATAAACATGAGCCGCATGATTGCCGCAAGCGAAGAACTCGTTGCCTACGTTCAACGCGTCGGCGCCAGGGAGCATCCGGCGCTGCGGCGCTGCCGCGAAGAGACGGCAGAAATGCCGACGGCGAACATGCAGATCGCGCCCGAACAAGGCGCGTTTCTTGCGCTGCTCGCGAGAATTCTCGGCGCGCGACAGACGCTCGAGATCGGTACCTTCACCGGTTACAGCGCGCTCAGTGTGGCGCTGGCGCTTCCCGAGGACGGACGCGTGGTAGCTCTCGACGTGAGCCGGGAATACACCGATCGGGCGCGCGGTTACTGGAAAGAGGCGGGGATGGAACAGCGGATCGACCTGCGACTTGGTCCCGCCCTCGAATCGCTCGACGGAATGCTCGATGCCCGCGAAGGCCCGTTCGATCTCGCCTTCATCGACGCGGACAAGCAGAACTACGATCCTTATTACGAGCGTTCGCTTCGGTTGCTCCGTCCCGGTGGCGTGATCGCGCTCGACAATATGCTGTGGAGCGGTGCGGTGGCCGACCCGGGCGTCACGGATGACCAGACGACAGCGCTGCGCGAACTCAACGCAAAAATCCACGGTGACGAGCGGGTGGACATGGCGCTTGCCACGATCGCCGACGGCGTCATGCTGGCCCGCAAGCGGTAAGACTTGCCTAATCCCGCGCTGCGGCCCATTCTTCGCGGCGATGGTCGAGGAACCCATAGTGTTCCTCCGCGCGGGCGATCGCCCTGCCGCGCGGACAGAGTATGGGGGCGCGGAGGCGGGGACCCGCAAGGACAGGGAGCGCTTCGACCGGCGCGAGCTTGGGCAAATCCTGCGCGTTTATGGCCGCATGGTCGCTGCCGGCGAATGGCGCGACTATGCCATCGATTTTCTTTCCGCCCGCGCCGTGTTCTCGATCTACCGCCACGCGAGCGAAGTGCCGGTTTACACCATCGAGAAACAGCCGGAACTGAAATCGCGGCAAGGTGAATACGCGGTTTTCGCGGCGAGCGGGCATTTGCTCAAGCGCGGGCGCGATCTCGCGCAGGTATTGCGGCTCTTCGACCGCAAGCTGCTCAGGGCGCTGTCTGCATAATAGCGAAAGCCCCGGGCGCGGCCGCGGGGACTTTCGCGAGCTTCGCAAAGACTTACCGCCGATTGCCGAGAAGCTGCATCAGCATCAGGAACAGGTTGAGGAAGTCGAGATAGAGCCGGAGGGCACCGAAGATCGCCTTGCGGCCGGCTACCGTTCCATCGTCATTGACGGTGTAGTTTTCCTTGATCCATTGCGTGTCGTAGGCGGTCAGACCCGTGAACACGAGCACACCGATGATCGAGATGGCGAAGGTCATCGCGGCCGAGTGCAGGAACATGTTGACCACCGAAGCGATAACCACGCCGATAAGGCCCATGAACAGAAACGAGCCGAAGCCTGCAAGATTGGCGCGCGTCGTATAGCCCCAGAGGCTCATTGCGCCGAAAGTAGCAGCGGTGATGAAGAACACCTGTGCCACGCTCGCGCCGGTATAGACCAGCAGGATCGGCGAAATGCCGATGCCGACCAGTCCCGCATAGACCCAGAATGTCGCCTGCGCCGCACCGACGCTCATCCGGTTGATACGGAACGACATGAAGAGCACGAGCCCCAGCGGCGCGAAAAGCGCGATGAGGCCGAGCAGCGTCATCCCCATCTGACCGGTAGCCGGATTCACGTGATAGAAGAGCTGGCCGAACGGCGTCTCGGCGGTCAGCCATGCGGTCGCGCCGGTAAGGGCGAGACCGATCAGCATGTAATTGTAGACGCGCAGCATATAGGCACGCAGCCCGGCGTCGATGGCGCCGGCTACCGTCGTTTGGCCGCGCAGGACTCGATTGTCGTAGTCAGCCATCTGGCAAATCCTCCTGGGTCCGAAATCGAACCACTCGCGTGTAATATCGGGCTTCGCCGCGGCCGGATCAAGGCACGTCAGCTCGCCGACGCTTGCTGGCTCAGTGGCCGGTTCAAGTCCGGCCGTGGTGCTTTGAATTACAAATCTCTTAACTGATGCGCTGGTTTGGCGGCGAGGGCTGCCCAGGTCGCGGCGAGTCCGAAAGCGAGGGTGAGCAACGCGCCGCCGCCGATCATCAGGAGCACGGAGCCCGCGTCGAAAGCGGGTGGAACGTCGAAGAGGCGGCGGGTTATCAGGGTAGCCGCCGCCGTGCCGGCTCCGAACGCCAGTGCGCCGGTCAGCGCCCCGAGAAGCGCATATTCCAGGACGTAGACGAGCCCGATCTGATATCGCGTGGCGCCCACCACCTTCATGATCGTGGCGTCGCGAAGGCGGCCTCGCAATCCGGCACTTATGGCGCCGGACAGCACGAGCAGGCCGGCAAGAATCGTGACGAGGCTCGCCGCGCGCACGCCCAGCGCAAGCTGGGCGAGCAGCCGGTCGAGATCGGCGATCACGTCCTTGACCCGCACCGTCGAGACCGAGGGGAAGCGGTCGGTGACGGCGCGATACATCGCGTCCTCGTCGCGCGGCGCCACGCGCACCGTCGCAAGATAACTGTGCGGCGCCTTGTCGATGATGCCAGGCGAAAGGATTAGAACGAAATTCTGTCGTCCGGTGCTGAAATCGACATTGCGCAAATTGGCGATGCGGCCCTGAATTTCCCGCCCGAGCACGTTGAGCGTCAGCGTGTCGCCAATCTTGAGGCCCATGCCATGGGCGAGCTCGGCATCGAAGGAAACAAGCGTGGGTCCCGAATAATTCGCGGGCCACCAGCGCCCCGCCGTGATGTCGGTATCCTTCGGCGGTAATGCCGCATAGGTGATGCCGCGGTCGCCGTTCAGTGCCCAGCGCGAATCGCGTGCGACCTTGGCGCGCGTCGCGGGCACGCCGTTAAGCGCAACGATGCGTCCGCGAATCATCGGAGTGAGCCGGAAATCTCGCGCGGAGCCGAAGCGTCGAATCGTTCGGTCGAACGCGACGGTTTGCCAAGGCTGTATGTCCACAAAATAGAAACTGGGCGCCGATCCCGGCAGGCTTTCATTCACCTCGGCCGCGATCGTGCGATCGAGAATCGTGACCGCAGCGAGCAGCGAAAGCCCGAGTCCGAGCGCGGTGATCACCGCCCCCGTCGCCGAGCCCGGTCGCATCATGTTCGCGCGTGCGAGCCGCAGCGCGGGCCAGGCGGGCGTGGGCAAGCGGCGCAGGATGAATCGCAGGGATACAGCGGCCAGTGAGAGCGCCATCATTCCGCCGCCCACGCAGGCGAGAAACCACAAAGAAAGGGAGAGCGACGGAGAAGCGGCGAGCGCAAGCGCGGCGATCAGCGAGGCCGCACCGCCGGCGGCGACGAGATAGGGCAGGCGCGCGCCCCTTGGCGCGGGCGCCACCAGGTCGCGAAACAGGCCCGCTGGGGGAATCTCGCGCGCTCGGGCGAGCGGGGGAATTGCAAACGCCGCCGCCGAAAGAATGCCGAACAGGAAAGCGAGAAGCAGAGGCCGCGGGAAGAGAGCGAAACTGGCGGGGAGCGAAATCTCGTCGCCGTAGAAGCGCTCCACCGCGAACGGAATCGCCGCTCCGGCGAGCAATCCGGCAAGCGACGCAAACACCGCAATCGCCATGACCTGCAGGAAGAAAACGCGAAAGATGAGCGCGCCGTCCGCACCGAGCGCTTTCAGCGTGGCGATCTCATCACGCTTCCTGTCGAGAAAGGCGCGGACCGCCTGTCCGGCGCCGACGCCGCCGATCGCGAGCGCGGTCAGTCCCACCAGAGCGAGAAATACGCTCGCCTGCCGAACGAAGCGCTCGGTCCCGGGTGCCGCGTGGTCGCGATCTCGGATCTGCCATCCCGCATCGGGGAAGCGCGCCTTCGCCGCCCGCTTGAATGCGGCGATCGCTCCATTCGGCGGCAGCCGCACGGCTGTCCTGTAATCGATCAGGCTGCCGACTGCGATAAGTCCCGTCCGGGCGAGCGCCGTCGACGATACGATCACGCGTGGCCCCAGGCTGAAGCCGCCGGAGAGTCGGTCGGGCTCGTTTGTGAGCACGGCAGCGATACGAAAGTTCTCGTTCCCGATTCGCATGAATTCGCCGCGCGCCAGATGCAGGCGATCGAGCAGCGTCTGTTCGGCGACGGCGCCGCACAGTTTCGGAGCAGGCGGGCAGGCGAGCGCCGATCGCAAATTCAGTGCCGGCGAGAGCCCGACTGCGCCGTAGAGCGGCCACGCGGCGTCGACTCCCTTCAATTCGATCAGCTGGCGCGCGCCGGTCTTGCCTGCGTCGAGTGCGTAAGCCATCGCACGCATCGCGATCGTGTCGGAGAGTTCGCCCTGTCTCAGGACGAAAGCGCGTTCCGCCGGGGCGAGCGGCCGGTGCACGAGGTCGATGGCGACATCGCCGCCCAAAAGGATGCGACCATTGTCTGCGAGGCCGCTAAGCAGGGCATCAGCGAGCGAGCCGACCGCGGCGATCGCGGTCACGCCCAAAAGCAGAGATGCGAAGAAGATACGAAAGCCCGACAGGCCGCTGCGCAATTCGCGTCGCGCCAACCGCCAGGCAAGCGATAAAGCGTTCATATATTTGCGGGACGCGTATCCCCCACGATCAACCCGTCTTTGAGACGCAGGATGCGCCCGCAGCGTCGCGCGAGCGTCTCCTCATGGGTGACGAGAAGGAGCGTCGTGCGCGCGCGTACCGACAGGGAGAACAGCAGCTCAGCTACTTCGACGCCCGTCCCGGTGTCGAGATTGCCGGTCGGCTCGTCGGCGAACAGCATGCTCGGGCGCGCCACCATCGCGCGCGCCAATGCGACGCGTTGCTGCTCGCCGCCGGATAGCTGGCTGGGATAGTGAAGCGCGCGCGATCCAAGACCGACCGCTTCCAGTTCGTCGTGCGCCCGCTGGAATGCATCACCAGCGTGCGCGAGTTCGAGGGGCAGCGCGACGTTCTCGAGCGCGGTCATGGTAGCGATGAGGTGGAAGGATTGAAAGACGATGCCCACGCGGCCGCGCCGCAACCGCGCCAGCGCGTCCTCGTCGAGTTTTGTCAGCTCCGTGCCCGCGAGCGCCACGCGGCCCGCGCTCGGCTTCTCGAGCCCTGCCGCGATCATGAGCAGCGACGACTTGCCCGAGCCGGAGGGGCCAAGCAGGGCCACCAATTCACCTGCCGCGATGGAAAGTGAAACCCCGCGCAGCACATCGACGCGGCCGGCGCTGCTCGACAGATCAAGCCGCACATCTTCGAGAACGATGGCGGGCACCTCCACGCGTGTCATCCTGGCGAACACCGGCATCCGGGAGCGCCGCGTTGGTGGATCAAGGAGTCATTTGCGCTCGCAGACGTTCGCGCCCTAGGTTTCCGCTCTCGCGGGAACGACACGCTCATTTTCGGGACGGAGCGGATGTGCATCGGCAGCAAAGCGCGAATCACCTTGGGGCGTGCCAGGCGATATGGCATGGACGGCGCCCGATTCAAGCAAGCGGCAGTGGTTGCGGTCCTGCTCGCGGCAATGTGCATGTCCGCCCGCGCCGCGACCACCATCAAGATTCTCGCTTTCGGCACGAGCTTGGTGCAGGGGTATGGGTTGCCGCCTGGAACCGATTTGCCGGCGGTGCTTCAGGCGAAGCTGGTCGGTGCCGGAATTCCCGCAAAGGTGATCAACGCCGGCGTCTCGGGCGATACTTCGGCCGACGGACTTTCGCGCGTCGACTGGTCGCTTGCGGACAAGCCCGACGCCGCCATCGTCGAGCTTGGATCGAACGACGCGCTGCGCGGGCTGGACCCGGGGGAGACGCAGAAGAACATCGCCGCCATACTTGCCAGGTTCCAGGCCGCACACGTGCCGGTTCTGCTGCTCGGCATGAAAGCGCCGCGCAACCTTGGCGCGGCATACGATCGGAGTTTCGACGCGATCTTTGCAAGCCTCGCCCAGCACTACCGCGTTATGCTCTATCCCTTCGTGCTCGAAGGCGTAGCGCTCGATCCGAAACTTAACCAGGCGGATGGCATTCATCCCAATCCGCAAGGCGTGCAGACGATCGCCGCGCGGCTCTTTCCCTATGTGCTGAAGCTGGTCGCGGAAGCGCACAAGGCCGGGAGCTGATGTTCCGGCGTCTGCTCTCGGTCGGTGGCTACACCGCGCTCTCGCGCGTGACCGGCTTCGGCCGCGACATCATGATGGCGATCATCCTGGGCGCGGGACCGATGTCGGACGCGTTTCTCGTCGCCTTCCGGCTGCCCAACAATTTCCGTTCCATCTTCGCGGAAGGCGCTTTCAATCTTGCGTTCTTGCCCCGCTATGCGGCTTTGCGCGCGCGCGAGAGCGACGCGAGCGCCGCCCGTTTCGCCGACCGCGTCTTTTCATGGCAGATCGCGTTCCAGCTCGTACTCCTGGTGGCGGCGCTTGCCGGCATGGGATGGATCATCCGCGCGATGGCGCCCGGTTTCGCGGCGCATCCGGGGCAGACCGAGCTTGCCACCGATCTCGCCCGCATCACCTTCCCCTACCTTATCCTCACCGTGGTCGCGGTGCAGCTTTCCGCAATGCTGAACGCGCACGAGAAATTCGCCGCCGCCGCCGCCTGGTCGATCTTCCTGAACCTCGCGATGATGGCGACGCTGGCGGGATGGCAACTCTTCCCGAGCGCTGCCTATGCCGCGGCCTGGGGCGTGTTCATTGCTGGCCTTCTGCAACTATTCTTCATCATTTGGGCCGCGGCGCGCAGCGGCCTATCGCTGCGCATCGCCTGGCCGCGCTGGACGCCCGAGATCAGGGCGTTCCTGCTCGCGCTCGGCGCCGCCACTTTCGGCTCCGCGAGCGTCCAAATCAGCCTTTTCATCGACAATCTGATTGCGAGCTTTCTTCCCTCCGGCGATCTCACTGCCCTCTATTACGCCGATCGGATCAACCAGCTGCCGACGGGGATATTCGCAATCGCGCTCGCCACCGTGCTGTTGCCGGAGATGTCCACGCGCCTTGCCAGGGGCGACCGTGCGGGAGCCGACGATGCGCAGAACCGCTCCGTTGCGCTCGCGCTGCTGTTCACGTTGCCGTTCGTCGCCGCCTATTTCGCGGTGCCGCTCACCATCATGCGGGGCTTCTTCGCCCACGGCGCATTCCATCTCGACGCCGCGCGAATCTCTGCGCATGCGCTGATGGCGTATGGCGTCGGGCTGCCGGCTTTTGTGTTGCTGCGGGTCATCTCCCCCACATTTTATGCGCGCGGCGATACCGCCACGCCGGTGCGCGCGACGATCGCGGCGGTGGTGTTCAATGTCGCGCTCAAATTCCTGCTGGTGTGGGGATTGCATTTCGGCGCGGTCGGAATCGCTCTGGGCACCTCGCTTGGCGCCTGGTTGAACGTGGCCGTGCTCTTCTGGCTGGCGCGGACGCGCGATTTGCTCACCGTCCATGCGAGTTTCACGCGTTCGCTGGCGCCCATCCTCCTGGCGGCGATTGCCACGGGCGGCTTTGCGCTTGCGGGCGCCACGCTGATGCAGAAGGTCCTGCATCCCGGACTTGTTCAGGATGAAGGCATGCTTGTGGCTGCGATAATGGGCGGCGGCGCGGCCTATGGCGTGGTCGCGCTGCTCTTCCGCCGTGCCCTGCCACTCGGGCGTTTGAGCGGGATGGGCGCACGCGGATGATGCGGCTCTTCGTGGCGCTCGCTTTGCCCGATATCGTCGTCGAAAGTCTGTTGGCGCTCGAGGGTGGGGTGCCGGGCGCACGCTGGAGCAGGCGCGAGCAGCTGCACCTGACGTTGCGCTTCATCGGCGAAGTGGACGGCCGCGACGCTTCCGCCATCGACGACGCGCTTGCTTCGATCCGCGCGCCGCAGTTCGTGCTGGAACTGAAAGGCGTCGGCGAGTTCGGCGGCCGGAACCCGCGCGCGTTATGGGCCGGCGTCCGCGACGATGCGCCCGTGCTGCATCTGCAGCGCAAGATCGAGAGCACGGTGCAGCGCATCGGCCATGCGCCCGAGCAGCGCAAATTCATGGCGCACGTCACGCTCGCGCGGCTGCGCGCCAGCCCACGCGACCGCGTCATCACTTTCCTGACCGCTCACGCGCTGTACGCGAGCGGTCCGTTCGAAGTCAATTCCTTCATTCTCTATTCCAGCACGCTTACGCCCAACGGCAGCCTCTACCGCCCCGAACGGACCTATGCGCTGGAATAGCTTCCCTCTCCCCGCTCAGGCGTGGGGATAAGGGATCGCGAGATCGCTATTCCTCTGCGGCTTCGATCGCTTCCATGTCGTCGTCGGAAAGGCCGAAATGGTGGCCGATCTCGTGCACCAGGACATGCCGCACGACGGCTCCCAGCGTTTCGTCGCTCTCGGCCCAATAATCGATGATCGGCCGTCGGTACAGCAGAATCATTGTTGGTTCCGGTGCGCCGCGGTTGGCAGTGCGCGCAGCGAGATCGGAACCGTGAAAAAGGCCGAGCAGCTCGAACTCGCTTTCGAGCCCAAGGCGCCTGAGCGTCTCGTCGTCCGGAAAATCCTGCACCACGAAGGCGATGCCTTCCACGAGCGCCCGGAATTCCCCCGGCAGTTCGGCAAAACAGTCGCGGGCGACGATTTCCAGATCGTCGAGCGAAGGCGCGAGCTGCTGCGACCAGTCCATCTTTCCCGATACCATATCGTGCACAATCGGCTAACATCGGGCGCGCAAAAATCCGGAGACGATGCGATGAAAAAGCTCGATGCGGCGGCGCGCGAGGCGGCACTCAAGGAGCTCCCGCTGTGGCGCGAAGTTCCGGGGCGCGACGTCATTGCGCGCAAATTCGAGTTCCGCGACTTCAACGAGGCGTTCGGCTTCATGTCGCGCGTGGCGCTGCTCGCCGAGCGGATGGACCACCACCCCGAATGGATGAATGTGTACCGGACCGTGGATGTGCGGCTTACCACCCACGATGCGGGGGGTCTGACCGAGAACGACGTCCGCATGGCCAAGGCCATGGATACGTTCGTCAGGGCTTAAGACGGAACCGTACGCCTGCGCCCCTCGTTTCCCTCAAGGATTCCCCGGGAGGAAAACAAATGGCAGACGGAGACGGCGGCGGCACCTCGGTGCTCGCCTTCATCCTCGGCGGCGCAATCGTGATCATCGCGGTGCTTGGCTTCTTCTTCTACAACGGCCACCACGGGGGCGGTGCGACCAATGTCCATGTAACGGAGAACCTCAAGCCGCATTGACGCACCGTCGTAAATTACCCTGCAGATCTGACCGGCGGAAGCAGCCGCGCCGGGGCGCGTAATCGATTTGTCGCCGCCGGGTGCGTGACGAATGTCCGAACGCGGCAATGGCCTCGGCGAACGTCTCGAGCAACAAAATCCGTTTCACGGCGAGCTTGTGAACAGTCACCGGTGCATCACCGATGCGCCGGCATTCTTTACCAGATCGTCGACCACAGCGGGGTCGGCGAGGGTTGAGGTATCGCCGATGCTGGCGAGATCGCGCTCGGCGATCTTGCGCAGGATGCGGCGCATGATTTTGCCCGAACGTGTCTTGGGCAGGGCGGGCGCGAACTGGATCACGTCGGGCTTCGCGATCGCGGAGAGGTGCTCCGACACAAATTGTTTGAGTTCCGTGGCGAGCGCGTCGGAGGAAGCTTCGCCTGCGATCAAGGTCACATAGGCGTAGATGCCCTGTCCCTTCAGCGCGTGCGGCATCCCGACCACCGCCGCTTCCGCCACCTTGGCATGGGCGACGAGCGCTGATTCGATTTCGGCGGTGCCGAGGCGGTGGCCCGAAACATTGATCACGTCGTCGACGCGGCCGGTGATCCAGTAATAGCCGTCCACATCGCGCCGGCAACCGTCGCCGGTAAAGTACTTCCCACGATACGTCTTGAAATAGGTGTCGATGAACCGCTGATGATCGCCATAGATGCTGCGCATCTGGCCGGGCCAGGAATCCGCCATCACGAGATTGCCGCTCGCTTCGCCGTCCATCGCCTGTCCCGCCGCGTCCACGATCTCCGGACGGATCCCGAACAGCGGCTTCGTTGCCGAGCCGGGCTTCAGATTGGTGGCGCCGGGAAGCGGCGAGATCAGAATGCCGCCCGTCTCCGTCTGCCACCAGGTGTCGACGATCGGACAGCGGCCGCCGCCCACGACGCGGTGATACCAAAGCCACGCCTCGGGATTGATCGGCTCGCCCACGGTGCCGAGCAAACGCAGCGAGGCACGGCTGGTGCGACGTACCGGCGCTTCGCCCTCCCGCATCAGCGCGCGGATTGCCGTCGGTGCCGTATAGAAGATGGAGACCTTGTGCTTGTCCACCACGTCCCAGAAGCGTGACGGCGAGGGATGGTTGGGCACTCCTTCGAACATGAGCGTCGTCGCCCCGTTCGCCAGCGGTCCATAGACGATGTAACTGTGGCCGGTTACCCAGCCGACATCGGCGGTGCACCAGTAGATGTCGCCGCCGCGATAGTCGAACACCCAACGATGCGTGTTCGCGACATACAGAAGATAGCCGCCGCTTGTATGCAGCACGCCTTTCGGCTTTCCGGTGGATCCACTGGTGTAAAGGATGAACAGCGGATCTTCCGCGCCCATCTCTTCAGGCGCGCAGTTACCGGAGATTTTCGCCGCCTCTGCCTGGTAGTCGAAATCGCGGCCCGCCTGCATCTGCACGCTCGCGCCGGTGCGGCGGACGACGAGCACTGTCTTCACGTCGGGGCAGCTGGCGAGCGCCTTGTCCGTGTTGGCCTTGAGCGGCACGCTCCTGCCGCCCCGCAGGCCCTCATCGGCAGTGATGACGACAGCGCTGCCGCAATCCTTGATGCGATCGGCCAGACTGTCGGGCGAAAAGCCTGCGAAGACTACCGAATGCACCGCACCGATGCGCGCGCAGGCGAGCATGGCGAAGGCCGCTTCGGGAATCATCGGCAGATAGATGGTCACGCGATCGCCGCGGGAGACGCCGCGCGCCTTCAGCACATTGGCGAAGCGGCAAACCTGTTCGTGCAGCTGCGCGTAGGTGATTGCGCGGGAGTCTTCGGGTCGTCGCCTTCCCACAGGATCGCGGTCTGTTCCGCACGGCCGGGCAGATGGCGGTCGACGCAGTTCGCGCAGACGTTCAGCGTGCCGTCCGCAAACCAGCTGATGTGAAGATCGTCCGCGTCGAAGGAAACATCCTTGACCTTCGTGAAGGGTTTGATCCAGTCGATGCGCTTCGCCTCGTCGCGCCAGAAGCCGTCCGGATCGCGAAGCGACCGCGCATACATCTCTTCATATCTCGCGCCGTCGATATGCGCGTGCGCCTTCCATGCTTCCGGAACCGCAAAGATTTCGTCGGACATTGGCCGCTGCTCCGAAAACCGCTTCCGATGCTACTCTCTCTCCCCCGTCGGGAGAGAGTTAAATGTCACCTCTTCCGTGTCCTGGCCCGGCAAGGGTGGATCGCGGCGAATGGTGGCAGGAGTTTTCGAGAATTTGATCGGCGGTTTGGTCGCGCGCCATTTGCCTTCGCTCGGATGCTCGCGCAGCTCGAAGAATTCGACCGCGGCGAGGTGCGGATCGCTCAGCACTTCCTCCAAGGTGTTCGCGCGCATGATCGGAATGCGGTGTCCTTCGCCGAGCTTCATCCATTCTTCTGTCGTGTGGGCGAGCGCGGCCTCGTGAAGCATCTCGTAATAGATGCGTATTTTCTCCTTCCCGCCCACCCCCTGCGTATATCGCTCGCTGTCGAAAGCGGCTGGAATTCCTCCCAGTTCGAGAAACCGCGCGGCGGCCGCGTTGCTTACCGGCTGGATGGCGATGTGGCCGTCTTTCGTCTTGAGCGGCCTTCGTTCCTTCGCGAGCGTGACGCTGTGCCCCATATGCGAGACGGCGGGCTCGAACAGCGCGCCGTTCAGATGCTCCACCATCATGAAGCTCGTGAAGCATTCGAACATCGGCACTTCGACGAATTGTCCCTCGCCGGTGCGTTGGCGATGAAACAGCGCGGCGAGAGTGCCCGCGAGCGCGTGCAGGCTCGACACCTTGTCGGCGGCGAAGGAGGGCAGGGGGCGAAGATCGGGATTGCCGTCCACCCGCGGCAGAAGATCGGTCGCTCCGGATGCCGCCTGCACCAGATCGTCGAAGGCCTGGCGCCCGGCATAAGGGCCGCCGGAGCCGTAGCCTACGCAGTGAACATAAACGATGGAGGGATTGAGCTTCACCACTTCGTCCCAGGAAAAGCCAAGTCTCGCCATCGCATCGGCGCGGATGTTGTGAATGAAGACCTGCGCGCCCGGCAGAAGAGCCCGCAACCTGTCGCGGCCTTTTCCACTTTTCAGGTCGAGCGTCACCGAACGTTTATTGCGGTTGAGCGCCATGTAGGTCGCGCCCATCGATTTCGTCTTCGCATAGCGGCCGGTCCTCTGCCGGTCGCTCTCGGGACCCTCGATCTTGATCACGTCGGCCCCCATATCGCCCAGCAGTCTGGGTGGCATAGGGGCCGAAGATGAATTCCGTGAGGTCGATGACCGTGACGCCCGCGAGCGGACCATTCCCCTTCGGCATTAATGAAATCTCCGCTAAGCTCCGATGTTCGCGCGGGAGACTAGGACATGGCGAAGAAGGAGCAAGTGGCCGTGTATACGCCGGCGATGAGCGATGCGGCCGTCAAGCTCAAAACGGGAAAGACCTGGACGCAATGGTTCGCGGCGCTCGACAAGGCGGGCGCTTCCGCGCAGACCCATCGCGCGATCGCCCGGATGCTTTCCGAGACGTTCGACGTCGGTCCCTGGTGGTGCCAGATGGTGGCGGTCGAATACGAGCGTGGGCGCGGACTGCGCGCCAGGCACGAGACGGCGACGGGCTACAGCGTGAGCGTGTCGAAGACGATCGGCTGTGCACTCCCCACTCTCTATAATGCGGCAGCCGACGCGCGGGCGCGCAAGAAATGGTTTCCCGACGGCGCGTTCAAGCCGACCTCACAAACGAAGAACAAGTATCTCCGCGGCAGCTGGAACGGAAGCGCGCGGCTCGAGATCGGTTTCACCGAAAAGGGCGCCGACAAGTCCCAGATTGCCGTGCAGGTGGGCAGGCTCGCAAGAAAATCCGACGTCGATCCGACGCGGGCGGTGTGGAAAGCTGCGCTGGCGCGGCTGGCCGAGGGGCTGGGCTGAAGCATGCAGCTGCATCTTTCGTCGTGGCCGGAAGTCGAAGCCTATCTTGGGACATCGAAGACGATCCTGATCCCGATCGGCTCGACGGAGCAGCACGGTCCGAACGGGCTTTTGGGCACCGATGCTCTGTGTGCGGAGCTGATCGGCCGGCGCGCGGGTGCCGAGGCCGGAATTCTGGTGGCGCCAACGTTCAATGTCGGGCAAGCGCAGCATCACATGGCCTTCGCTGGCACCATCACGCTTCGCCCTTCGACCATGATCGCCGCGATGGCTGATTGGGCGCGCTCGCTCGCCCATCACGGGTTCGAGCGGCTCTACTGGCTGAACGGCCATGGCGGCAATGTCGCGACGATCAACGCGGCGTTCTCGGAGATTTATCACGCGGGAAGCCTCGCGGAGACGAACCGCGCGGGCCTTCTGTGCAAATTGCGCAATTGGTGGGAATTGCCGGGCGTGGGCGAACTCTGCAGACGATTGTTTCCGGTCGGCGAGGGACATCATGCCACGCCTTCGGAAGTCTCCGTCACCTATTACGCATTCCCGGAGGCGCAAAAGCGTGTGCCAATGGAACCAAGGATTGCACCGCTGGGCCCGATCCATGACGCAGCCGATTACCGTCGGCGCTTTCCCGATGGACGCATCGGTTCCGATCCCAGCCAGGCAAGTCCCGAGGCCGGGGAGAAGATCGTGGCCGCTGCCGTCAAAGCACTTGTCACCGAACTGCGCCAGTTCGCCCGCAACGAGTAGAAATTATTTATGGCGCGGCCGAAATTTCGCGCACATTGTATTCGGTATCAGAGGTGCATCCCATGGAACACCTGTCTTTCCCCAACGAGAGCGCCGAATATCGTAGAGCGCGCAACGCGCTGCTCGACGCCGAGATCGCGCTGCGCCGCCAGCTCGAGGCTGTCGCCGCGCAGCGCCGCGCGCTGCCGCCCGGCGGCGAAGTCTCCGAGGACTACGTGTTCGAGCGGATCGGCGCCGACCAGCGCCCCGAGCAGGTGCGGCTGTCTGAGCTGTTCGACGACCATCCGAGTATCCTGCTCTACAGCTTCATGTACGGGCCGGAGCGCGACGAGCCGTGCAACGGCTGCACGCACACCCTCGACGGCTGCGACGGCAGCGTCTTCCACGCTGATCGGCGCTTTCCGACCTATGTCGTCGCCAAGTCGCCACTCGCGCGGCTCGAAGCGTTGGCTCGCAAGCGCGGCTGGCGCAATCTCAAGCTGCTGTCGACCGCCGGCAACAATTACTCCCACGATTATTTCGGCGACACGTCGAAGTTCGGGCCGGCGATGCGGGCCGAGCGCGGCTACGAGCCCGGCAAGAACTGGGACGAGCCGATGTACAACGTGTTCCGCAAGGACGCCGACGGCACCGTCCGCCATTTCTGGGGCAGCGAGTTGCTCTACGTGCAGGAAGAGCCCGGCCAGCACCACCGCGCCGGCGACCTCGTCGATCCGGTTTGGGGCCTGCTCGACATGAGCCCGGAAGGCCGTGGCGACTTCTTCCCGAAGCTCAGCTATTAGCGGTCGGCAGCGGCCGCCGGGAAGCGCCGGCAGAGAGTTACAAGAAGAAAGCCGATTGAATGATTCCCACCAGCCTCTTCCTGTTGACGCTCTCGGTGCTGTGCGTGATTGGCGTTCGACATTTCCGGCGGGCGGGCAACAAAGTCGGTTTTTGGATCATGTTGATCGTGACCCTGATCGTGGCCGGCTTCGCGGCATTCATAACCGTCGTTACGATTCTTTTTATGACGGGACCGCCTCTTACGTGGTGAGGCACCGAATTTCAAATGCGTCACCTGCCGACGATCTGCTTGACTTGCCCAAGGCGGGGTCCAAGATCGTCGGTCCCAGGGGCGCCCTCTGCCATTGTGGCGGGCTGAGATCGCGCGATGCGCGAGTCCCTTCGAACCTGATCCGGCTAGAACCGGCGTAGGGAGAGGCCAGATGAACAAGCCGATTCTGAATCCAAGACCTGTCACCAACGAGGTGGTGACGCGCGGCAGCCTGCCCGGTTCGCGCAAGATTTATGTCGCCGGCGTGCCGTTCCGCGAAGTCGCGCTCTCCGGCGGCGAGCCGCCGATGCGCCTCTACGATACTTCAGGTCCGTATACGGATGAAATCGCTGGCCATCGATATCGAAAAGGGCCTGCCCGCGCGCCGGCGGGCCTGGGTATCGGCGCGTGGCGACGTGGAGGCGTACGAGGGCAGGGCGCGGCGGCCAGAAGACGATGGGCTGAAGCGCGGAGAGTTGCTGTCCGTTCCGCAATTCGACCGTAGCGGCCGGAAACCACTGCGCGCGAAGCCGGGGAAGAATGTCACCCAGCTGCATTACGCGCGTGCCGGAATCATCACCGAGGAAATGAAATTCGTCGCCGCACGCGAGAATCTCGGGCGCGTGCCGGCGCGCGACGGCGAGAGCTTCGGCGCTTCGCTTCCCGACGAGGTCACGCCGGAATTCGTTCGCAGCGAAGTGGCGCGCGGCCGCGCCATTATTCCCGTCAACATCAACCATCCCGAAAGCGAGCCGATGATCATCGGCCGTAATTTCCTCACCAAGGTAAATGCCAATATCGGCAATTCCATCGTCACGTCAGGCGCGGCGGAAGAGGTGGAGAAGCTCGTCTGGGCGATCCGCTGGGGCGCCGACACGGTGATGGATTTGTCGACCGGTCGGCACATCCACACCATTCGCGAGTGGATCGTGCGCAATGCGCCGGTGCCGATCGGGACCGTGCCGATCTATCAGGCGCTGGAGAAGGTGGGGGGCATCGCCGAGGAACTCACCTGGGACCTTTACCGCGATACGCTGATCGAGCAATGCGAGCAGGGCGTCGATTATTTCACTGTGCATGCGGGCGTGCGTCTCGTGCATATTCCGCTGACGGCAGAGCGCGTGACCGGGATCGTCAGCCGCGGCGGCTCCATTCTCGCCAAATGGTGCCTGGCCCATCACAGGGAGAATTTCCTCTACACGCATTTCGAGGAGATCTGCGAACTCCTCGCCCGCTACGACGTGGCATTCTCACTGGGCGACGGTTTGCGCCCCGGCTCGATCGCCGATGCGAACGATGCCGCGCAGTTCGCCGAGCTCGAGACGCTGGGCGAGTTGAACCGCATCGCGCAAAAGCACGATGTCCAGGTAATGATCGAAGGACCGGGTCATGTGCCCATGCACCGGATCAAGGAAAACATGGAGCGGCAGCTGGCCGCCTGCGACGAGGCGCCGTTCTACACGCTGGGACCGCTGACCACCGACGTGGCGCCCGGCTACGACCACATCACCAGCGCGATCGGCGCGGCAATGATCGGCTGGTTCGGGACCGCGATGCTCTGCTACGTGACCCCGAAAGAACATCTGGGCCTGCCCGACCGCGACGATGTGAAGGCGGGCGTGATTGCCTATCGCATCGCGGCGCATGCGGCCGATCTCGCGAAAGGACATCCCGCCGCGCGGCTGTGGGACGATGCGATGAGCAAGGCGCGTTTCGAATTTCGTTGGCGCGACCAGTTCGCGCTCGCGCTCGATCCCGAGACTGCTCAGGCCTTCCACGACGAGACGCTGCCGGCGGACGGCGCCAAGGTCGCGCATTTCTGCTCGATGTGCGGTCCCAGATTCTGCTCGATGAAGATTTCGCAGGAAGTGCGCGATGCTGCCCGCGGCGCCAACGACACGCTTTCGTCCGCCGAGATCCGCGCCGCCATGGCGAAGAAGAGCCAGGAGTTCCGCGCGCAGGGCTCGGAGATCTACGTGACGCGACCGGCGGAGTGATTTATCCGCGCAGCCCGACCTGCCGGAGCGTGCGCGGCAGCGTTGCATTGATCAATTTGAGGAAATCCGCCTGTAACGTGCGGCGTTGGGCCTCGGTCAAGTCGTTCTGCGTGCGTGGCCAGAGTGCCGGCGCGGCGGGGAGCCACGGCAAGCCGCCATCCGCCAGCAGCGCCGGACGCGAGGCGATGACATTGCCGCTGTCGGGGTCGACGAGCACGAGACGCCAGGACGCGAACACCCCGACACGTTCGCCACCTCCGTGCCAGTCACGGCGATACAGTCCCAGCCCCGCGACCTGATGATCGCTGTCGCCGATCTCGTCGGCGCGCCAGTCCCTGAGCACGACGAGATAGGCATCGACAGGAATTTCCGGCACCGGCAGCTCGCGGATGTACTTTGCCAGCGATTCATACGTCCAGGTGTCGAAGTCCCGATGCTCGATGGCGATGCTTTGCATCCGATAATGCGCGCCGAGACTCGCCGTGATCGCCCGCGTCACGTCGTCGTCGATGCCCCAATCGGAAATCTCCAGGAAACTTGCCTCGGGCGGCGCGATCCATTCGAGCCGCGAATTCGGAACGCGCTCGAACATGCAGGTGTCGCCCAGCACAGCGATGATTCCGATCGATCTGATGATCGGCTGCTGCGGCTTCGGGCCCACGCCGCAAAGCACAATGGAAAACAGAATCGCAAGTATTGCCACAGCTGGTGGTGGAGGACCCCTCACCCCGCGCCTACCCTCTCACAACCGTTTCGATTTGCATCCCCCGAGAGGGATGCAATACGAAATATCTCATGCTGCGATGAGCGGGTGAGACGACACTCACGGAACGACCACCACCTTGCCCTGGGCCTTGCGATCCATGAGCAGGCGAATGGCTTCGCCGGCGCGGGCGAGCGGAATGCGTGCCGAAATGTGCGGCTTCAATCTGCCCTCGGCGATCCAGCGTGTGATCTCGCCCAGTTCCGCCAATCCCCGCTTCGGATCGCGCGCCACGAAAGCGCCCCAGAACACGCCAACGATGGTCGAGCCCTTGAGCAGCGTGAGGTTCAGCGGCACGCGCGGGATTTCGCCCGCCGCGAATCCGATCACCAGATAACGCCCGCCCCAATTCATGGCGCGGAGCGCCGGTTCGGCATAATCGCCGCCGACGGGATCGTAAAGCACGTCGGCGCCATTCCCGCCGGTGAGGCGCTTGATGTTCTCGGACAGCGCTTTCTGCTGGTCCTTGTCCAGCCGCTCGCCCGGATAGACGAGGCCCTCGTCGGCGCCGTGGGCCTTTGCAAGCTCGACCTTTTGCGCGCTCGACGCGCAGGCGATCACCCGCGCTCCCGACGCATGGCCGATCTCGACGGCGGCGAGGCCCACGCCGCCCGCAGCACCGAGCACGACAAGCGTCTCGCCGGATCCAAGCTCCGCTCGATCCTTCAAGGCGTGCCACGAGGTGCCGTAAGCGACGAAAAAGGACGAGGCGACCGCAAAATCGAGATTGTCGGGCATAGGAATGCAGCGAGCGGCATCGGCAAGCGCTTCCTCGGCGAAGCCGCCGTTTCCGATGGTCGCGATCACCTTGTCGCCGGGTTTCGGCGTTGCAACGCCTTCGCCGGTTTCTTTCACGATACCGGCAATCTCGCCGCCTGGCGCGAAGGGCAGCGCAGGCTTGAACTGGTATTTGTTCTGGATGAGCAGCACATCGGGAAAATTGACCCCGCAGGACTTGACCGTGACCACCACCTGTCCTTTGCCGGGTCTCGGGCTTGGCACGTCTTGAAGGACAAGCTCCTCGGGCGGCCCATAATGGGTGCAGAGCGCGGCTTTCATGCGGAAATTCCCCTCGCAGCTACCGGCACAGTACAGCATTCAATTGTTTGGTGTCATTCCGCTTGCGCACGGTTGTCATTCGTTCTTGCATAGGGAGAAAGGGTCGGTGCGTTTTACGAAGGAGGCGGCGATGAAGAAGGCGGTTTTCGCGGCACTCGGACTCGTCCTGCTCGTTCTGCCCGCGCGGGCGAATCCCAATTGCCTGCAGATCGGGCTTCTCTGGAGCTGGAAGGCGTTCGATGACAAGACGTTGATCGTGGAGGACGAGCGCCACGACAAATTCAAGCTCGGGTTGATGGGCTATTGCCCGCAGCTGCCCTACAAGCTCGCGCTGGGCTTCAAATCAATCGGCGGGATCACCGGCCTGGACTGCCTTGCCAAGGGCGACCAAGTCATCTCGCGCGATATCGGCATGGCGTACAGCTGTCCGATCATGAGCATCACGCCCTACACGCCGGCGATGGAGCAGGCCGACAGGGCCGCCGCGGCTGGCAAGCACTGACCGGCGGTCGAACGCTTGCATCAGCGTTGTACGCCCTTCGACAGGCTCAGGGTGTCCTTCGACAAGCTCAGGATGAAGAGACTGGTAATTGCATCAGCGTTGATCGCAACAAAAATTTCCTCATGGTGAGCCTGTCGAACCATGAGCCTGTCGAACCATGAGCCTGTCGAACCATGAGCCTGTCGAACCATGAGCCTGTCGAACCATGAGCCTGTCGAACCACGAGCCTGTCGAACCATGAGCCTGCCCGCCTACTCAAGCTTCGGCGATCGAAGCACGCGCGGCGTTGCTAGAGGACGAAGCGCCAGACGACGCCGGTGTCGCCCACTCCGCCTACGCCTGTGGTGCCGTATAGAGTCTTGCCCTTGATGGACCAGGTTGCGAATTCGGGAGATTTTCCGTCGGCGTCGTCGAAGCTGTGAAGGATGGCGTAATTCGTGCCGGTCGTTGAAATGCTGAAGATCGTGCCGTTACCCGTGGCACCGCAGCCTGACGTCGTGCCGTATAGGGTGGTCCCCGCCAATATCAGGCCGCCGAGCGGGTAACATCCGTCATTGCTGCCGGCGGTGCCGAACGAGTATAGGACGGATTCGACATAGCTTCCGCCGCTGGGCGTCAATTTCCACACCACGCCATGGATCATGCCGCCCACGCCGCCAAATTGCGTCGTGCCATATAGGTTACCCGCCCCGTCCACAATGGGCGGAGCGTAGGGCTGTTCGCCATCGTTGCCGTCGACGCCGAAGTTCCATAGCACGGTTTCCCTGCCGCCCCTTTTCGTCGGTACGAATCTGAAGACCGTTCCAGAACCGTAAGTCCCAAAGCCGGAGCCGCCCATTTCCGTGGTGCCGTAGAGGTTGCCTTGTGCGTCAGCGACCAGATTGGCGGTGGGGGACTGACCGTCGGAAGGAAGACCCGAGAAGCTGTAAAGCAGCTTTTCGGACAGTGTGGACGAAGACAGCGCGACGATGGCGCCGAGCCCGTTAGCGCCTCCCACGTACGTTGTGGTGTAAAATGTTCGGCCGCTCCGCAGCAGGGAAGCGTTCGGCTGCCCGCCATTGGCGGTGTCGAACGAAAACACTGCCGTCTCCTCGTAACCGCTTCCAGAAGGACTGAGTTCGACCGCTGTGCCTGCGTTCCCTGCGCCGCCTTGGCCCGCGGTCAAAAACAGATTGCCATTCGCGTCGAGGTAAGGACTCTCGGTCGTGGGATATTCCCCGTCGCCGCCAGGTCCCGTAAAATCGTGAATATCGGTAAAGACGTAGCTCCCGGCCTGAGGCGTCAGTTCGTAGACGTCGCCATAGTTATGTGCGCCGCCAGAATAGGTCGCGCCGAAAAGGTCGCCCAGGCGGTCGCGGACGACGCCACCAAACGAATAATTGCTGACGTTTTCCGGAAACTGATAGAGAATGCTGAACCCCGCCGCGGCCGGTCGGCTGCCGTCGACCGGTACCGGAAAGCCGCTCGAGCTGCCGTCGATGACCGGGGTCGCTTTCTGGAAGGCAACCGCCATCGGAGACCATACCGCCGTGCCAAGGACAACGAGCAGCGCCGCCCGTATCGAGCGTTTTGAGGTCACGAATTTCATCGGGGTTCTCCAGTGTCTTGCAAAATGGGACGCGTCGCCGCCGCGATAATGCGAAAAGGTGTCGCCCTTTCTGTTCGCTTCCGCTAAATTGCCGATATCCGGCTTTTTCGACGACAGGCGTCTGCGGACATTGGCGGACATCGGCGGATATGGGCAGGAAAACACTCCAGGCTGGAGACGATGCACAGCGTCGGGGATCCCCAAGCAGCGAACCGACGTCTCGGCTCGTGGAAAGAGATCGCGCTCTTCTTCGCGTCCGACGAAAGAACTGTGCGAAGGTGGGAGAAAGAGCGCGGACTGCCCATTCATCGCGTGCCTGGCGGTTCGGGCACGAAGGTGTTCGCTTACACGACGGAACTGGGCCAATGGCTCAAGCGCCCGGGAGCTGGGAATGAAACGCGCACCGAGCCGGTCGCAACGCGTGCGCCCCGTGGGCTCCATCGTTTAAGCCCGCGTAACGTCGGGGCGATCGTGGCAGCGGCCGCCTTTGGCGTTGTATTGGCGTTCGCCCTGGTTGAGCGTTATTCGCCCGTGACCGCCGGGCGGGAGCCCACAGCCGCGCGCGTCTCCACTTCAGACGATACTGCGAATCGAAACGTCGAGGCCGTCGCGTTCTACCGGGCCGGGCTTTATCAATGGCAGACGCGTACGCCCGTCGGCCTGACCGCCGCGGTCGATGACTTCACCCAGGCTATCGTGCACGACCCCGGTTACGCCGAAGCCTATGCGGGGTTGGCAAACTGTTACAATCTCTTGCGCGAATTTTCGACCATGCCACCTGAGGAAGCCTATCCACGCGCCAAGGCGGCGGCGGAGCGGGCCATTGCACTCAAACCTTCTCTCGGCGATGCGCATGCAGATCTCGCCTTTGTCGATTTCTATTGGTCGCGCGACATGGCCGCTGCACGCCGCGAATTCCAGCGCGCACTCGCACTGGAACCGCGGAGCGCCATGGCGCACCACTGGTACGCCACCTTCCTGATGACGATACGCGAGTTCCCGCTCGCGTTGCGTGAGATAGACGCTGCGCAGGCGCTCGAACTCCGAATCGACCGCCATCCTGGCCGACAAGGGCCTCATTCTCTTCTACAGCGGAAACTACCCCGAGGCGCTGATGCTGCTGAAGCAGCTGGAGCACGCAGAGCCCGCGTTTCCTTCGATGCATGCCTATCTCGCGTCCATCGAACTCGACCGTGGAGATAATGTCGGCTTCCTGAGCGAACTCGGGGAAGACGCCAGGATTCGACGCGATCCCTTCGGCGGGGCGCTTGCCGCGACGGCCGAAAAGGCTCTGGCCGGGGGTGGTCGCGCCGGCATGCTCAAGGCCATCGCCGACGCGCAACGGACACTCTATGGCGAAGGAAAGCTATCGGCCTATGACGTGGCACTGACCTATGCCGATCTCGACGAGGACGATAATGCCATTGAATGGCTCAAGCGCAGCCTTGCGAGGCACGAGACGGACAACGTTGCGATGGATGTCGATGCTCCGCTCGCACGCTTGCGAAGAGATTCACGTTTCCGCCGCTTGCTGTCTGAAGCCGGTTTGCCTGACTAGTCAGCGCCCAATTTCGGTCTCCAAATCGGGTAGAGAATTCGTGCGCGTCGTTGTCTTTCCAGGAACTTGAAGCCCGCCCGGGAGAGGAACATCATCCGGCAAGTTGCGGAATCGGCGCCTCCATGAGTGCTGCGGCCGGGCGGCGTTCCCCGACGATCGCGTTGCGCGTGTTCAGCACCGGTGCACGCACGATCTCGCCGACGGCGTCGTGGTCGACGACCCCAAGCCGCTCGAGCACAAACGCGATTGCCGTCTCCGCGGCACGGCCCGCGCCGTCGTCGATCTTGAGCGCGATGCCGAGGCCGTGTTCGGGAACGATCGCGGCGTAAACGCCTTCCGCGCCCGTCTTCACGGCGACACGTCCGCCGCCCGCACGGAGCAGTGCGGTGCAGACGCGGCCCGTTCCGGCGACCAGGTCGGGATGGGCGATCATGGCCGCCACGATGCGTTTCATTGCGCGCGCGCGCTCTGGGACGCGTGCTTGCGGTGCCGTGAATTGTGCCAATGCCCGCGCAAACGCACTGAGCGGCAAGGCGAAATTCGGCGCGGCGCAACCGTCCACGCCCCAGGGCAATTCATCCGGAATGCCCGTGAGCTCGCCGAGCGTTTTCGCAACGGCACGCTGCACGGGATGGTCGTGCCGCTCATAGCCTGCGACCGCGATGTCCCAGTGACGCGCCACGGTGAGAAATCCGGTGTGATTGCCGGAGCAATTGTTGTGGACGCGGGTGGGCCGTTCGCCGCGCCGGACCATCTCCTCCCACACCGGCTCGGAGCGCGCAGGTTGCGGACCACAGGCGAGGTCACGCTCGCCCAGGCTCAGCCGTTCAAGCCACGCGGTAACCCGGCGCGTGTGCATTGGTTCGCCCGAATGGGAAGCACAGGCGAGCGCAATCTCCTCGTCACCGAGCCCGAAAGCGTCCGCGGCTCCGCTTTCGATGAGCGGCAGCGCCTGGATCGGCTTCAGCGCGGAGCGCGGATAGACGGGCAGGGCGATATCGCCCAGCGCGAAAAGGAGATTTCCCTGGGGGTCGCAAATGGCAAGCGCGCCGCGATGCACGCTCTCTACACGCCCGCCGCGTGTGATCTCGACGAGAACGGGGTTGGCCACGTGATTCTCCGGCCGGCTGCCCCTCGTACATAGCGCAACCTGCGAAAATCTGCGCAGCAAATTGCCTAAAGGGGGAGCGCGCGGGCTATACTGACCCTTCTGGAATCGCGCCCGCATGATCCCCGCCCTTTCGATTTCCCATCTGCGCAAGGTCTATCGCAGCGGCACTGTCGGCGTCGAAGAGCTTTCGCTCGACGTGCCGCCGGGGGATTTCTTCGGTTTTCTCGGGCCAAACGGCGCCGGGCAAATCCACCACCATCCACTGCGTCACCGGCATCGCCGAATCCGACCGCCGGCACGCATCGAGATGTTCGGCGTCGATGCGGTCAAGACATTATCGCGAGGCGCGCCGGCTGATCGGACTCTCGCCCCAGGAATTCAATGTCGATACCTTCGCCAACGCCTCGCGACATCGTCGACTGGATGGGCGGTTATTTCGGCATGACGGCCGCACAGAGCGCGAGGTGCGCGTCGATATGCTGATCGAGAAATTCGATCTCGCGGTCCCACGCGAAGAAACGCTTCCGCGAACTTTCCGGCGGGCTGAAGCGCCGGGTCATGCTGGCGCGCGCCATGGTCAACGATCCGCAAGCTGCTGATCCTCGACGAACCGACCGCCGGCGTGGATGTCGAGCTGCGCCGCGATCTCTGGCGCTATCTCCAGGAGCTCAACGCGCGACGGCAAGCACCATCTTTCTCACCTCGCACTACCTGGAAGAGGTGGAGCGGCTTTGCCGCCACATCGCCATCGTCAACGGCGGGCAGGATCGTGCGGCAGGGACCAAAGGACGAGTTCGTGGCGCGCCAGGCGGGCTCGAAGCGGCCTATCTGCGCGCGACGGGCGCCGAGCCCGATCATGTGGCGGCGCCCGCTGCATGAGCGCGAAGATCACTGCGGCATCAACTGGATCGGCCTGTGGACGATCATCCGCCGCGAGTGGTCGCGGCTCATGCGCGTGCCCGATCCAGGCTTTCGTGGCGCCGTGGATATCGGCGCTGCTCTTCATCTTCATCTTCGGCTTCGTGGTCGGCGGCCGCATCGCCCAGATCGGCGGCCACCGCTATCTCGAATTCGTGCTGCCCGGCATCCTGATGATGAACATCGTCAATGCCGCCTTTCTGCAATCGTCCATCGCAGATCTATTTCTCGCGCTTCCTGCGCTATCGTGGAAGAGACGCTGGTGGCGCCGCTCTCCTATGCGGAGATGATCGCCGGCAGCTTACCGTGGTGGTGCATCGCGCGTTCCGTCATCACGGCATTGGCATTCTCGCGATCGGGCCGCAGCGTTCGGCGCCACCTCGATCGAGGCTGTGCCGGAATTCGTGTTCTGGATCGTGTCGGTTGCGATGGTTTTCGGGCTGCTCGGCATCGTCATCGGGCTGTGGGCCAACAATTTCGAGCAGCTGACCATCCTGAACGTATTTTTCATCACGCCGCTGTCCATGGTGGGCGGCGTCTTCAACACGCTCTCCATGCTGCCGCCATGGCTGCGCTGGCTGGCCTTTGCCAATCCGTTCTTCTATTTCATCAACGGCATCCGGCACGCCATGATCGGTTTTTCGCGAAGCCTCGGGGTTGCTGGGAATTGCCGTCGCCATTGCCTTGGCGGTGTCGATGAGCGTGATCGTCTGGCGGCTGTACGCGGTAGGATATGGATTGAGGGAATAGGTCCTTCGGCCGTTCCTATTGTTCGGGGCCGGGCGTCATAGTAAGGCCTGAATCCTCGATAACAAACCACCCGTCCACCTTGGTCCAGATCAAAGGAACTGCCATGTCGCAACCCAGCCCATCTCGCATACTCCTGTCAGGCGTGGCGGTGATTGCGCTCTGGCAGACATGCGCGGCAGCCGAGCAGCCCCAGCTTCTGGGTTCCTTCAAGAGCTGGAGCGCCTACACGACGGGAAGCGGCGATACCAAGGTCTGCTATGCATTGTCCCGGCCGATCTCGTCGGAACCCAAAAAGATCAAACGCGACCCGATGTACTTCCTGATCAATGACTGGCCGGGCCGCAAAGCCAGGGCCGAACCGGAAATCGTGCCCGGCTACCAGTATAAGGACGGCAGCGACGTCACCGCACAAGTCGGCGCCGACAAATTTACTTTCTTCACGAAGAACGAAGCCGGCGCGGGCGGCGCCTGGCTGGAAGCCCAGGCCGACGAGCAGCGGCTGATTGACGCCATGAAGGCGGCCCCGGAAGCGACCATCACCGGCACGTCTCGGCGCGGGACCGTGACGCACGATACCTATTCGCTTGCAGGCCTCGCCGATGCCCTGGACAAGGTGCATCAGGCCTGCAGCATGTAAAGGCGCGCAGGTGAGCGAACCTGTTTCCCTGCCGGGATTGGGCGGCGATGCGCTGCGCGCCGCGCTGGTCGGGGAGGGCCTTGCGCCCAGCGAAGCGCGGATGCGTGCGCGCCAGCTCTGGAACTGGATCTACGTGCACGGCGCACGCGAATTCGCCGACATGACGCAATCTGGCAAAGCCGTTTCGGGCGTTCATGTCCGAACGCTTTACGCTCGTACGGCCAGAAATCGTCACGGAGCAGATTTCCCAGGACGGCACGCGCAAATGGCTCCTGCGCACGGCGCCCGGAGATCGAATTCGAAACCGTGTTCATTCCCGACGCCGACCGCGGCACGCTCTGCGTCTCCTCGCAGGTCGGCTGCACGCTCAACTGCCGCTTCTGTCACACCGGCACGCAGAAGCTCGTGCGCAACCTGACTGCGGGCGAGATCGTGGGACAGGTGATGATCGCGCGCGACGCGCTCGACGACTGGCCTTCGACGGCCGCGCCCCGGCGTCTCACCAATGTGGTGATGATGGGAATGGGCGAGCCGCTTTACAATTTCGAGAATGTAAAGGCTGCGCTTGCGATCGCAGCCGATGGAGACGGGCTCGCGATTTCGAAGCGGCGCATTACGCTTTCGACGGCGGGCGTCGTGCCCATGATTCCGCGTGCAGGCGCCGAGATCGGCTCGGCGCTGGCGATATCGCTCCACGCGACCAGCGACGATTTGCGCGATGTGCTGGTGCCTCTGAACCGCAAATATCCGTTAGCCGCTCTGATGGCGGCCGCACGCAACTATCCCGGGCTTTCCAATGCGCGGCGGATCACGTTCGAGTATGCGATGCTGAAGGATGTCAACGACAGTCCTGCCGAGGCGCGCGCGCTCGTGCGCCTGCTCGCGGGTATCCCGTCCAAGATCAATCTTATTCCCTTCAATCCCTGGCCGGGCGCGCCGTACGAATGTTCGCCGTGGGAGCGGATCGAGAAATTTGCCGAGATCGTCAATCGCGCCGGCTACGCATCGCCCGTGCGCACGCCCCGGGGACGCGACATCATGGCCGCCTGCGGCCAATTGAGGAGCGAGAGCGCGAAGCCGCGCGCGAGCGCGAGACCGTCGGCAGCGCGATCGCCCGAAAGCGCTCTGGCGTGAATTGCATCACGCGGCGAAGGACGGCAGGTCGGGATAGGCCTCCAGCACGCGGCCCAGCGCGGATTTGAGAGGCCCAAGCCACGGCTCGTAATTGCGCCAGTATCCGGAAGCTTCGCGGGAGATGGGTTTTCGCACCTGCTCGGCGCTGACAGAGACCATCGTCCGCCGGTTTTCGTGAAAGCGCAGGCAATCCTCCTGGAAGGGGAGGCCGAGAAATTCCAGAAGGCGGCGGATTTCCGCCTCGGGGTCCTGCACCAGATTTTCATAGAGCACGCGATGGATGCGACCCGGCAGCGCGGCGTCGAAATGGGCCATCAGCTCGACATAGTCCGAATACGCCCGACCCAGTTCGCTCAGCCGGTACGCGAAGAGCGGTCCCACCTCGAAGTTCATCGAGAAGTTCGAAAAGCAGCAGCCCAGTGGATGACGGCGAACATCAAGAATCTTCGCGTGGGGCAGAATCATGTGGATGAGACCCACATGCAGAAAATTATACGGCATCTTGTCGACAAAGAACGGACGGCCCAACGCTCTGCGAAAACGCGTTGATTCCAGGTAGCGCTCTCCCCATTCGCGAAGTGCGGTGGCGTCGATTTCGGCAAGCGCTTCCGGATAACGGGAACCAAGCCCGGGCGCGATCTGCTCGCCGATGTGCTGGGCAAGCAGGGAAATCTCGGGCAGTTCCGCGGTGGCTTCGACCGCCGAATGGCTTGCCAGTATCTGCTCGACCAGCGTCGAGCCCGCCCTTTGCATTCCGACGATAAAGATCGGGTCCGGCGAGCCGCACCCGCTACCCTGCCGGCTGCGGAAAAACTCCGGCGTAAAGACGGATTTGCAGCTCGCGACATGGCGCTTCAACGTGTCGGGATCATAATCGATACCGAGGCGCTTGAGCGCATTGGCGCGCGCGTAGTTCTCGAACGATTTTTCGAAAGCCTTCCGGTCGCCGTATGCTTTGCCCAATGCGAAATGGAAGTAGACGCGGTCGTCGCGCGGGAGGTCGGAACGCGAGAGCTGAACCTGCATGGCGCCCAATTCGGCATCGGAAAAGCGATATGTCTTCAGATCCGCAAGATCCCAATAGGCGCTCCCGCAGGAAGGGCGCAACTCCATGGCCCTGCGGTAGGCCGAAATGCACTGCTCGCGCTCGCCAACGCTGCGCAACGCGCTGCCGTACTTGATCCACGCTTCGGTCGCATTGGGATGATCTGTCACGAGCTGGCGCCTGCAACTCATCGCTTCCGCGTGTCTGCCCATCACGGCGAGGACGACCGATTTCAGATCCAGCGCCAGAAAGTTGTGCGGATCGACCGTCAGAAGCTCATCCAGCTGCGCCAGGGCTGGCGGAAGCTTGTTCAAATTGTGAAGCGTGTGGGCGTAGTTGAAACGAGCCAGGGTGAAATCGGGCGCCAGAGACAAGCAGTTCGCGAGCAGCGACTCGGCCTTCGCATTCTCTCCCAGCTTGAGAGCGATCTCGGCCATCAGATTGAGTGCGCCCGCGTCGACCGGAGTCTTTTCCAGGTATCGGGAGACGAGGGTCTGGGCAGCTTCGAACCCCTTATGGTCGAGCAATTCGGCTGCCTCCTTCAGCCTGGGATTACGCAGCCGTCGTCGTGCACGAAATTGCGCGACCTCTTTGGTGATAGCGGCATCGTCGACATCAGAATCTTGCCGATTATCGGGATGCGAGGTCATGGAAAATTCTCGGCCGCACGCAAATTAGCAGCAGACCTTACCCTCGCCAGAACCTGGCAGAAAGATGCTTTTCCGACGCCCAATTTCTTGCCACATTGGCCCGCCTGCCATGGACCGTTATGTTCTGTTCGAACATCCGGGAGACGCGTGTGGCCACGACCAAGGTCAGAAAGGTGGTGCTCGCCTACTCGGGCGGGCTCGATACCTCCGTTATTCTCAAATGGCTTCAAAGCGTCTATGGCGCGGAGGTCGTGACCTTCACGGCCGATCTCGGTCAGGGCGATGAACTTGCGCCGGCGAAAGCCAAGGCTCTGTTGCTGGGGGTCAGGCCCGAGAACATATTCATCGAGGACCTGCGCGACGAGTTCGTCCGCGATTACGTTTTTCCGATGTTCCGCGCCAACGCGCTCTACGAGGGCGTGTATCTGCTGGGGACATCGATTGCGCGCCCGCTGATTGCCAGGAAACAGATCGAGATTGCCGAAAAAACCGGCGCCGATGCCGTGGCGCATGGCGCGACCGGAAAGGGCAACGACCAAGTGCGTTTCGAGCTGGCGTACTACGCGCTGAAGCCCGACATCAGAGTGATCGCGCCGTGGCGCGAATGGGATTTGACAAGCCGGGCGCGGCTCCTGGAATTCGCCGAGGCGCATCAAATACCGATCGCGAAGGACAAGCGCGGCGAAGCGCCGTTTTCGGTTGACGCCAACCTTCTGCACTCTTCTTCCGAGGGGAAAGCGCTGGAGGACCCGGCCGCGCCGCCCGATGCGATGGTCTATCAGCGCACGCTCAGCCCCGAAGAGGCTCCCGACCGGGCGACATCGATGGAAATCGGCTTCGAGCGTGGCGACGCCGTTTCGCTCGACGGAAAAACTCTTTCGCCCGCCACCTTGCTCGGACGGCTGAACGAACTTGGGCGCGCAAATGGAATCGGCCGGGTCGATCTGGTCGAAAACCGATTCGTCGGAATGAAATCGCGCGGTATCTATGAAACGCCCGGAGGAACCATTCTTCTCGTGGCGCATCGCGCGATCGAATCGCTCACGCTGGACCGCGGAGCGGCCCATCTGAAAGACGAACTGATGCCGCGCTACGCGGAATTGATTTATGACGGTTTCTGGTTCTCGCCGGAGCGCGAAATGCTGCAGGCGCTCATCGACAGAAGCCAGGAATTCGTCACGGGGACGGTTCGGCTCAATCTATACAAAGGAAACGTCACCATTGCCGGGCGCACGTCGCCGGAGTCGCTTTATGCAAGGGACCTCGTGACTTTCGAAGACGATGGGGGCGCCTACGATCAGAAAGACGCGGCCGGCTTCATCAAATTGAATGCGTTGCGGCTGCGCACGCTCGCCCGGCGCAGGCGAAGGGCGCAGCGGTGACCGGCTCTTCCAACGCGCAGCAGATCGAATATTGGAACGGTCCCGTCGGCGCGCGCTGGGCGCGCCTCCAGGAACGCATCGATCTTCAGCTCGCACAGATCACGCAAGCAGCGTTGAATTTCGCGGAGCCGCGGGAAGGCGAGCATATTCTTGATATCGGTTGTGGATGCGGTACCGCGACCTTGCTGCTGGCGCTGCGGGCCGGAGACGAGGGAACGGCAGCGGGCATCGACATTTCCAGCCCGATGCTGGGCGTGGCGCGCGCGCGAGCGATGGCGCAGAACGCCGGCGTGATCTTCATCGAGGCAGACGCTTCGATCTATGAATTCCAGCCGGTGTTCGATCTGGTCTTCTCGCGGTTCGGACTCTATGTTCTTCGCCGAGCCCGTGAACGCGTTCGCCAACATCGGACATGCGCTGGCCCAGGGTGGGCGGCTCGCCTTCGTGTGCTGGCGTGGCCTGTCTGAAAATCGTTGGGCGTCGGAACCGATGGCGGCCGCCAACCATCTGCTGCCACCGCAAGAGGCGGCCGATCCGCTCGCACCCGGTCCTTTTGCCCTTGCCGATGGCAGCCGCCTGCGGGAGATCCTCGCCAAGTCCGGTTATGCGAATATTGCCATCGAGCCCTTCGACGGCAGTGTCAACATGGGCGCGACCCTCGAAGAAGCCGCGGCGCAAGCGCTCAACATCGGTCCCCTGGCGCGCGCCGCGGCCGAGCTGGATGAGAAAACGCGGGCACGAATCCGCAAAGTCGTCGAAGGCGCATATGCGAAATACAATTCGCCCGCGGGCGTGACACCGCCCGCTGCTTGCTGGCTCGTCCGCGCCAAGTTGTGAAAACTGGGCACCCGAGCAGAGCAAAGCCGGCGCCGGCAGCGGTTCCCGGCCGGCTACGGTTGTTGCGTGCACTGGTGCGTTTTGCTAGGGTTAACCGAAGGACGGAAATCGTCCTGTCAAGCCACTTAACCTATCAAGGGGGTTTCTCAAATGTTGAAGACTGTACTTTTGTCAACGGCTGCGCTCGCTTTGGTCGCGACGGCCGCAAATGCGGGTCCCAAGGTCACGCTCAGTCACGACAACAGGTTCGTGTCGGTAATGCCCGGCAAGGCTCTACAAACGGCGCCGAGCTTCCTGCCGAAGAAGGGCAGCAGCTTGTACAGCACCGTGGCTACCGACTATCCCGATGGCCTCTATTTCTGCTGTTACGGAAGCACGCTCAGCGGTCCCTCCAGCTTCTTTGGCGAGGCCTATGGCATTGCCGAGCAGTTCACCCCGTCGAAAACTGCCGACGCAAAGAGCCTGATGGCGGCAGTCGGCTACGTTTCCGGCGACAAGTCCGTGACGCTCACGCTCTATGCCGACAACGGCAGCAATTCTCCCGGTGCCGAGCTGGCGTCGGCCACAGGGACAACGGATACGGAGTTCGGTGAGTGCTGCGGCTTGGTCACTGTAAAAATCAAGAAGACAAGCCTGACCGCTGGAACGAATTACTGGGTTGGCATCACCACGACGGGCAGCAACTTCGAAGCCGCGCCGGCCGAGACCGTGAATGAGGTCGTCGCCGGATATGTAGCAGGCACGAGCAATGGCGGCGGCACCTGGGGTGCGGGCTATCAGTCCACGTTTCGTCCCGCTATCGCCGTCAACTAGACGGACCTGAAACTGCTTCGTGCAGTGCGTTTCGCCGCGGCCGGCCTGTTCGGCCGCGGCGAACTTTTTATCGGGGATGAGCTCCCGTGTCTCGAATATGACTCAAGATACCAGAGCGGCTGAAACATCGCCCCGCCACAATAGCGGACCGACGGGCGCGCTCAATTCCGGCGACGTAACGCGGCTTCTTGCCTCGAATCCCTCCGCAGCCGAATCGCAGGCGCGCAAGATATTGAAACAGCAGCCGCAGAATGCCGACGCCCTCCTGCTGCTGGGTGCGTCGCTGCGGCAGCAGGGCGATGCGATAGCCGCGAGAAATATCCTTGAGCCCTTTGTCCATGCGCAGCCCGATTCGGTGTTCGCGCATTACGAGCTGGGCGTTGCCCTGGGACTGCTCGGGAATCACCGCGAGGCGGTCGATGCCCTCGCGCGAGCCGTCGATCTCGCCTCCACCTTTGTGGACGCGTGGTGTGCCCTTGGCGACGAACTAGCGATACTCAAAGAGAAGGATTGTGGCGCTAACCAGGGGCATGATCGGAGCGCTGAAACAGATTCCCTGGTCGACGAGGCAGAGCGCTCCCTTCGCGACGGGCAAACTGAAACCGCGGTGCATCTGCTAAGGAACCTGCGCGAGCGCCAGCCGACAAATGCGCGCGTAATCAAGCTTCTGGCAGACTCCGTGCTGCGCATGGGAAGTGTGGCGGAGGCGGAAGACCTGTTGGCGCGCTGTCTCGACCTGTCGCCTGACTACGAAGCGGCGCGTTTTCGCTATGCCGTCGTGCTGCTCGCGCAGGAAAAGGGACATGCCGCTTTCGAGGTTATAGAAGAACTGGCGCGGTGCGATCCGACGAATACCATCTACCTCGAGTTGCGGGCCGCGGCGCTCTATGAAATCGGGGATTTCCACCGGGCAATCGCGCAATACGAGGAGATCCTGAATGACGGCCGCGTCAGGCCGGGAGGATGGATATCATATGGCCGCGCGTTGCGGGCGATCGGGAGGAAGGAGGACTGTGTCGCCGCCTTCAGGAAAGCCGTCGAAATCCTTCCGGCCTACGCGGAAGGCTACCGGACGCTCGCGACCGTGAAGACAATTCAGTTCGAACCGCTGGCGATTGACAGGCTTCGGGACCTGCTCGCGCGGCCGGGTCAGTTGTTGGCGGTCCGCGCTCAACTGCACTTTGCGCTTGGAAAGGCGCTGGAAGATTGGGGCCAGTACGCCGACTCGTTCGAAAACTATCGACAGAGTCAGGCGCTTCGGTCCGTCGGCAACGCGGGTAGCGTGGACAGGTTCATCAAGCTGGTCGGTCGCACGAAAGCGGTGTGCACGCCGGCGTTTTTTCGTGAACGCGCCGCCATGGGCTGCGCAACTGCGGACCCCATTTTTATCGTGGGCATGCCGCGTTCCGGCTCGACGCTGGTTCAGGAGATCCTTGCGGCGCATCCCGCCATCGAAAGAACCGGAGAGCTTCGGGACCTGATGTACATGACCGAGCGCCTGCGCGAACAACCCGCCGGCAGTCTTGTCTCACGCCATTACCCGGACCTTCTGCAAGGTCTGGACGCGAACCGCTTGCGTTCGCTGGGCGAGGAGTACCTGGAACGCACTCGTCCCCGCCGCAAGTCCGGTCTGCCGTTCTTCACCGACAAGCTTCCGGAGAATTTCATCCATACCGGCATGATCCATCTCATCCTGCCCAATGCCAGGATCATCGACGTGCGCCGACATCCTCTGGATTGCTGCCTCTCGTGCTTCAAGAATTACTTTCCGGAAGCTCCGCTTTGGTCGCACAGCCTGCAGGATCTGGGCCGCTATTACGCCGGCTATGTAGAGATGATGTCGCATTTCGACGACGTCCTGCCGGGCAGGATACACCGGATCCTCTACGAAGAGCTCATAGAGGATCCGGAGAGAGAGGTGCGGCGCCTGCTCGATCACCTCGGCCTGCCGTTCGACGCGCAGTGCCTGCGCTTCTACGAAAAGGAGCAGGCTATCCTCACCACCAGCGTGGAGCAGGCACGCCGGCCGATTTATCGGAGCGGAGTCGGGAACAGCCGCAATTACGAGCCATGGCTCGAGCCATTGAAGAGCGCACTGGGCTACGTGCTCGATGTCTATCCGCAAGTGCCGAAATTCTATCCTCGCCTGCAGGCCGCCATGACTCTGCGCCTTGCATGAATTATGTCCGGCGCGACGTCGCCATCAATGCATCTGTATCGCTTCGGTCTGGGTTACCAGCGGAACCTTGAAGCTGGTGATTTTCCTGTCGAGGCGCTGGATCGTTGCCTGCGTGATATCCAGCCCGCCTACGCTGGCGACAACGGACGATTTTTCGACCACCATGTCGGCACCGCGCTCCAACATGATGGCCTGAACGATTGCACCGACCTCTGCCAGATACCGTTGGCGGGCGACCAGCTCTCCCCCCTGGATCAGGCTCTGGCGAGCCGTTACGTTTTGGCGATAAGCAGTTTCCTTTGCCTGAAAGGCCGCAGTTTTCTTTGCGCGGACGTCAGGCGGCAATGTCGGTTGTTCCTGCTGCAGCGCCTGCATTTCTTTTCGCAGCGCCTCTCCCTGTGCACCGAATTCGGCCTGCACCTTGTCCTCGTAGGCGAGCACCTGCCGCCTGATATCCTGTCCCAGCCTGGACTGGGTCATGATCGCATGTTTATCGACGAACAGGGTACGCGGTCCGGCGGAGCGAGAGTTGCTCTGCGCAAACGCAGCTCCTCCCAGCACGACCACCGCGAGCGCGACTGCCGAAATCCTGGAGCGCAACCGCGCTTGCGAACCTGTCATGATCAAACCTCCAGTCAGTTCATTGCGCGGAACAAATGCCATAGGGCGATTGTCCGCCACAAGGGGATGCGGGCCGGCGCGCCTTCAGTACAACACCACGCTGCGGATCGATTCGCCGCGTTCCATCAGCTCGAAGGCGTCGTTGATCCGGTCCAGCGGCATCCGGTGCGTGATCAGTTCGTCGATGGCGATCTTCTTTTCCATGTACCAATCGACAAGGCGCGGCACGTCGGTGCGGCCGCGGGCGCCGCCGAAGGCCGTGCCCTTCCAGACGCGGCCGGTCACCAGCTGAAAGGGCCTGGTCGAGATCTCCGTGCCCGCCGGGGCGACGCCAATGATCACCGACGTGCCCCAGCCGCGATGACAGCATTCGAGCGCCTGGCGCATCGTCTGTGTATTGCCGATGCACTCGAAACTGTAATCGGCGCCCCCCTTCGTAAGCTCCACGAGGTGGGCAACGAGGTCACCAGCCAGCGCTTTGGGATCGACGAACTGCGTGAGACCGAGCTTGCGCGCCAGCGCCTCCCGCGCGGGGTTGAGATCAACGCCGACGATCATGTTGGCGCCCGCGAGCCTTGCGCCCTGCACGACATTCAGGCCGATGCCGCCCAGACCGAAGACCACCACATTGGCGCCGGGCTCCATTCTGGCAGTGAAGATGACTGCGCCGATTCCCGTGGTCACCCCGCAACCGATGTAACAAATGCGGTCGAAGGGTGCGTCCTCGCGAACTTTGGCGAGAGCGATCTCCGGCATCACCGTGTGGTTCGCGAATGTCGAGCAGCCCATATAGTGCAGGATTGGCTTGCCGTTTTTCGAGAAGCGGCTGGTGCCGTCAGGCATCAGGCCCTTGCCTTGCGTGGCACGGATGGCAGTGCAGAGATTGGTCTTGCGGCTCAAGCAGGATTTGCACTCCCGGCATTCCGGCGTGTAGAGCGCGATGACGTGATCGCCCCTGGAGAGCGTGCGCACGCCGGGGCCGATGTCGACGACAATTCCCGCGCCCTCGTGACCGAGGATGCAGGGAAACAGACCTTCGGGGTCGGCGCCGGAAAGCGTGTATTTGTCGGTGTGGCAGATGCCGGTCGCCTTGATCTCCACCAGCACTTCGCCGACCTTCGGTCCATCGAGTTCCACCGTCTCGATCGACAAGGGCTTGCCGGCCTCCCAGGCAACGGCCGCACGAACCTGCATGTTTGTTCTCCCCGCGTGTCGCGCCGAGGACGGGACTATCGCACAGGCGTTTGAACGGAAAGTTGCATCAGCTCGGTGCCTGCTCCGACGGGCTCAGCATGAGGACATTTCTTGATTGCATCGCCTTCCATGGCAACAGGTACACAGGCGAAATTATCGGTCCCGGCCCATCAAACGTCCAGCGCAGCGTAGAGCGCATTGTCCTGGATGAATTCGCGGCGGGGTTCGACGATGTCTCCCATCAGCTTGGCAAACAGATCGTCGGCCTCGTCGGCATGCTCCACCTTGACCAGCAGCAGCGTGCGCGCATTGTCGTCGAGCGTCGTCTCCCACAATTGCTCGGCATTCATTTCGCCGAGCCCCTTGTACCGCTGCAGCGCCAGTCCCTTGCGGCCCCATTCGAAGATCGCCTCGAGGAGCTGGCTGGGCGCGCGTACTTCCCGCGATTTCATCCTTGCGCACGAGCGTTCCGGCCTTGAGATAGGCCGCCTGGAGATCGGGCGCCAGCTTGTCGAGCTTGCGCGCGTCGGCGCTCGAAATCAGCGCGCCGTCGATCGCAACCGCTTCGCGCACGCCGCGCACCTCGCGCCAGAACTTTAGTCCGCCGTCCGGCGTCGGCTCGCCATGCCAGCCGCGTTCGGTCTCGTCGGACAATTGATCGAGTCTGCGCGCGATATACAGCGCGGTTTGCGCGGCGCGGTCTGCATCGGCCAGGATTTCCGGATTGAGCGCGCCCGCGATTGCCGCCTGCTCAAGCAGAAAACGCGGGTAGTGGCGCGGGAAACCGTCCAGCGCGGCAACAGCGGCGCGCGCCTTGGCGATCAGCGCATCGAAATCCGCGCCGGCGAGCGTTTCGCCCGTGTGCAGCGTGAATACCGCACCCGCAGCCCCTTCCGATATCAGATATTCCGTCAGCTCGCGCTCGTCCTTCAGGTAGCGTTCGGACTTGCCCCGTGTCGCCTTGTAGAGCGGAGGCTGCGCGATATACACGTGCCCGCGCTCGATCAGCTCGGGCATCTGCCGATAGAAGAATGTCAGAAGCAAAGTGCGGATATGTGCGCCGTCGACGTCCGCGTCCGTCATGATGATGATCTTGTGGTAGCGAAGCTTGTCGGCGTTGAACTCCTCGCGCCCGATGCCTGTACCGAGCGCGGTGATCAAGGTGGCAATCTCCGCGTTCGAGAGCATCTTGTCGAAACGAGCGCGCTCCACATTCAGCACCTTGCCGCGCAGAGGAAGCACGGCCTGGTTCTCGCGGTTGCGTCCCTGCTTGGCGCTGCCGCCGGCCGAATTGCCCTCCACGATAAAAATCTCGCATTTCGCAGGATCGCGTTCCTGGCAGTCGGCGAGCTTGCCTGGCAGCGACATGCCGTCGAGGACCCCCTTGCGGCGTGTCAGCTCTCGCGCCTTTCGCGCAGCTTCGCGTGCGACAGCGGCCTCGATGACCTTGCCGACGATCGCGCGAGCTTCGCCGGGATGCTCCTCGAACCAGGCACTCAGCTGATCGTGCACGGCGCCTTCCACGACCGGACGCACTTCCGAGGAGACGAGCTTGTCCTTGGTCTGCGAACTGAACTTTGGATCGGGCACCTTGACGGAGAGAACGCAGGTCAGGCCTTCGCGGCAGTCATCGCCGGTCAGGCTCACCTTGTCCTTCTTGGCGAGGCTCGATTGCTCTGCATAGCGGGTGACGACGCGCGTCAGCGCGGCACGAAAGCCCGCCAGATGCGTGCCGCCGTCACGCTGCGGAATGGTGTTGGTGAAGCAGAGCATGCTCTCGTGATAGGAATCGTTCCAGATGAGCGAAGCCTCCACGATGATGGTTTCGCGCTCGGCGCGCAGCAGGATGGGGGAGGGGATCAGCGGCGTCTTGGCACGATCGAGGTAGCGGACAAAGGCCTCCAGTCCGCCCTCGTAGTGCAGCGTGACTTCCTTCTTCTCGACGCCGCGCAGGTCGGCAAGCACGATCGTCACGCCCGAATTGAGGAAGGCGAGTTCGCGCAGTCGATGCTCGATGGTGGCGCTGTCGAATTCTGTTTTGGTAAAAGTCCGGGAGCTGGGCAGAAACGTCACTTCCGTGCCACGCCGTCCACGCGCATCGCCGACCGCCTTCAGGGGCGCTTGCGGATCGCCATAGCCAAAGCGCATGTAGAATTCCTGACCATCGCGCCAGATGCGCAGGTCGAGCCACTCCGAAAGCGCGTTGACAACGGAGACGCCGACGCCGTGCAACCCTCCCGAAACCTTGTAGGCGCTTTGCTCGAACTTCCCGCCGGCGTGGAGCTGCGTCATGATCACTTCCGCCGCGGAAACGCCTTCTCCCGCATGGATGCCGGTCGGGATGCCGCGACCATTGTCGCGCACCGTGCAGGAGCCGTCCGGATTCAGACTCACGTCGATGCGGTCCGCGTGGCCGGCCAGAGCCTCGTCGATCGCGTTGTCGACGACTTCGTAGACCATATGATGAAGACCCGAGCCGTCGTCCGTGTCGCCGATGTACATGCCCGGCCGCTTGCGCACCGCGTCGAGCCCCTTCAGCACCTTGATCGAATTGGCGCCGTACGGATCGGGTTCGGGCATGGCAGGAGACACAGACATCAGCGCGCCGATCCGCTGTCCTCCCCCAACATGGGGGAGGTGTCGAGCGCAGCGAAGCGCAGCGAGACGGAGGGGGAAGAGTTGAAGGCTCCACGTCCCCCATGTCGGGCGAGGAAAGTCCTGGTGAGTGAAATTCGCACGGGGTGTTCCGTTAGCTTTGTTGGGAAAACTGGCCGGCTTCAACGAAGAAGATATCGGCGCGCGAAGCCAGATTTTCAAACAGGGAGAGATCGGTGCCGGTGAGCCACGCTTGCGCGCCGAGCGCCACGATTTCGTCGAACAGCGCGGATCTGCGGCGCACATCGAGATGTGCAGCGATCTCGTCGAGAAGCAGAAGCGGAGCATGTCCGTCTCGCTGACGCGCAAGCTCCCACGCGCTGGCGAGCACGATCGAGATCAGGAGAGCTTTTTGTTCACCCGTGGAGCAATCGCGCGCGTCCATCCGCTTTTCAGTGTGACGCGCGGTGAGATCGGCCAGGTGCGGCCCGACCGTGGTCCGTCGCGTCTCGGCATCGCGCAAGCGCGAGCCCTCCAGCGCGCTGCGCAGCGCATCCACTGCCTGCTCGGCGGAGAGAGCCAGCAGCCTGTCCGTTTCGCCCGCAAGCGCGAGTTGTGCCGAGGGAAACGCGCCAGCCCGCTCCCGCTGGAGCAGCGCCCGGTTGAGGCGTTCTGCGGTGTCGGCCCTGGCTGACGCGATCGCGATACCCGCTTCGCCCATCTCCTTTTCCAGAGCGGCGAGCCAGCCGGGATCGCGCGGACCGAGCCGCAATAATCTCGCGCGCTCGCGCATTGCATGCTCGTAACGCAAGGCGTGCTGCGCATGGATGGGATGAAAACCGAGCACGAGCCGGTCGAGGAAGCGGCGCCTGCCGCTCGCACCATCGCTGAACAGCCGGTCCATCGCCGGCGTCAGCCATGCCATCTGGATGATCTCGCCCAGTTCCGCCGAGTTTTGCGCCAGCGCTCCGTTCAGATGGACCTGTCGTTTTTCGCTGCCTTGCGGGCCGGGCACGAGCCCCGTGCCGATCTCGTACGCCTCATGGTCCCGCGATACGGTGGCGCTCACCGCCCACAGCACGTTCTCCTGGGTCGCGTGCGGGGCCTTGCGCGTGTGTTCGGCGAGTTGCGCGCCTCTCAGTCCCCGTCCGGGCGACAACAACGAAATCGCGTCGAGAACGTTCGTCTTGCCGGCGCCATTGGGACCTGCCAGCACGACGGGACGGCCGCTCAGCGCGAGTTCCGCGTGCCCGTAGGAGCGGAAATTGGTGAGAGCGAGTCGCGTCACCGCCAAGTCGCGGCGCGGCCCGCTGTCGCTGTCTTCGTGCGACGGCGCGGCGCGCGAGTCGGATGGCTGGCAAACGGCGTGGGTCAAACTCAGACCCGCATGGGCATGAGAACGTAAAGAGTGCCGCTGTCGTCGGAATCCTCGATCAGCGTCGGCGAGCCGGCGTCCGACAGGAGGAAGCGCACTTCCTTGCCGTCAATCTGTCCCGTGATATCGAGCAGATAACGCGCGTTGAATCCGATTTCGAGCGGGTTGGCGCTGTAGGATGCCGCTACCTCTTCGGTGGCGGTTCCCGAGTCCGGATTGATCACCGACAGCGTCAGCTTGTCCTGGGCGATGCTGAGCTTTACCGCGCGCGTCTTGTCGGCGGAGATCGTCGACACCCGATCCACCGCCTGGGCGAATTCGCGCGAATCGAGCGACAGGACCTTTTCGTTCGCCGCGGGTATCACGCGCTGATAGTCGGGAAATGTGCCGTCGATAAGCTTGGAGGTGAGTTCCACTCCCTCGGTGGTGAATTGGATCTTGGTGTCGGACAGGGACACCTCGATGGCACCCTGCGTATCGTCGAGCAGCCTTCTCAGTTCGCCGATCGTCTTGCGCGGGACGATGGCGCCGGGCATCTCGGCGGCGCCGTCCGGAAGCTCAAGCTGGAAGCGCGCCAGCCGGTGGCCGTCGGTCGCGACGGCGCGCATCTCGCCCGTGGCCTTGCCGTCCTTGTGCGCGTGGAGATAGATGCCGTTGAGATAAAACCGCGTCTCCTCGGTCGAAATTGCAAAGCGCGTCTTGTCGATCAGTTTCTTGAGATCGTCGGTCTGCAGACGGAAGCGGAAGGGCAGGGCGCCGGCCGTCATCTGCGGGAAGTCTTCCTTGGGCAGACAGGCGAGTTCGAAGCGCACGGTGCCCGACGAAACGGCGAGCCGGCCTCCTTCGGAAGTGAGCAACTCGGCCTGGACCTGGGCCCCCTCGGGGAGCTTGCGCACAATGTCGTAGAGCATGTGCGCGGGGGCGGTCGCGGCGCCATTGCGCAGCACATCGGCCGCAAAGGTTTCGACGATCTCCATGTCGAGATCGGTGGCGGTCAGCTTGAGCCGCCCTTTGCCCGCCTCGATCATCACATTGGAGAGAATGGGGATCGTGTTCCGGCGCTCGACGACGCTTTGGATGTGATTGAGCGCCTTCAGGAATGCACTGCGTTCGACGGTGACTTTCATGGCTCGAAATGTGTCGTTTTTCCACGCGTTGCGGCTCGCGGGTGGCAACCTTCCACCGATCGAAAGCCCTGATTTTCTTGAATTCCCGACGGGGCGAGACTCAAGACCGGGACTATATCAGGGAGCGACGCGCGAGAACAGCGATTCCGCCTGAAAGGAGTCCCCCGGGACGAAGCCCGGGGGGCAATTCCCGAGGGGATCAGCTTTCCTTGCCCAAGACCCTTTTCAGAAAATCCACTTCCTGCTTGAAGGTGGGATCTTCGTCGCATAGCGCCGCGATTCGCCGGCATGCGTGCAGCACGGTGGTGTGATCGCGCCCGCCGAACCGGCGGCCGATCTCCGGCAGCGAGCGCATGGTGATTTCGCGCGCCAGAAACATCGCCACCTGCCTGGGCCGTGCCACCCGACGACTGCGCTGGGCCGACTGGAAATCGCGCGGATCGAGCTTGTAGAAATCGGCGATCTTGCGCTGGATGTCTTCGATCGAAGTCTTGCGCGCGACGGCGCCGCGCCTGACGATGGTCTCCACCGCGGCATTGAAAGCAAGCGGATTCTTCGTCAGTTCCACATGCAGCGTGAGATTGTTGAAGAAGCCGATCAGGTCGCGTGGCGTGGCATCCTCCAGAGCCGCGATGCGCTCCAGTGCCTCGTCGGGGATCGCAGTCTGCGCGCGCTTGCGGGCGTATTCCTCCGCCCGCGCCTTGAGTATGCCGAGCCGCGTTGCACGCTCCGGTTTTTCGAGTGCGATGACCAGCCCGCCGCAGAGCCGCGAGCGCACATCCGCTCCCAGGCCCTCGAGCATCGCAGGCGGCCTGTCCGCTGCGATGACCAGTTTGCGCCTGAGGTCGGAATAGGCATTCAACGTGTGCAGAAGTTCCGACATGGTCGAGGTGCTGCGGCACAGATGCTGCAGATCGTCGATCAGAAGCAGGTCGGCGGCACGCAGCTCCTCCTTGAAGCCCAGCGTTTCCCGGCGATTGAGCGCGCCCAGAAACTGCCGCATGAAATCCTCCGCGCCCAGCAGGAGCGTGCGTCTGCCGCGCCTGCGGGACTTCGAGGGCAACTGCGTTCAAGAGGTGCGTCTTGCCCAGACCAAAGCTGCCGTGGATGTAGAGCAGCGAAACATCCTCGCTGTCGTTGTCCACGAAATTGCGCGCGGCGCAAAACGCCATTGCGTTGGCAGGCCCCTGCACGAAGGTCGCGAAGGATTGCGCGGGGTCGGGCGCGCGGAAGAAGAGGGGCTGGGCACCGCCGTGCTTGGCCTGGTCCGAACGTTCCAGGGGCGGCGCCGGCAGAACCGAGATCGAGGCGACGGGCTGAGAGGGACTTCTCCGGTCTCGCCAATCCTCCGCCGATGACCGCCGGTATGGCTTGCTCGAGCACCACGGTGATGGACGCCGGAATGCCACCTTCCGCGCGCAGCGCCTTTTCGATGCGGCCGACATAGTTGTTGGCGACCCAGTTGCGCACGAAGGGTCGCGCGGCGCCGAATTTGATATCATCCTTGCGGAAATCCAGAAGGGCCAGTTTTCCGATCCATGCCTCGAACACGGGCTCTCCGAGTTCGCGGCGAAGCCGATCGCGCGCTGCGGACCAAACGGCAACCCAGTCCGGAGTTCTTCTTTAGCACCTGCGTCATTTTTCCATGCCCTCTGAAATGACCGGGGAATCCTGGTCCCCGGCTGCCCTTCGATGGAAGATTGGATTCCTTTGTTATTCTTATCTTTGAGTTCTTTCCGCGCGCTCTTTTCTCTTGATCACCAATCCTTTCGTTCAGCTTTGTTTCCAGGGCAGGCCGGCCGCTTTCCAACCATTCCTGGCGCCGCGGCGCCCCGCCGCGTCCGCGTCCCCCTCGAACCCGCCCGCGACATTGAACGCGCACGCGAAACCCGCCTCGGTCATGGCGATCGCGGCTGCCCGCGATCGCCCGCCGGACCGGCAGAGAAACAGGACAGGATCTTCGGGTCCGGCTCCCGCAGCCCGCAAGCTCGCGTTCAGCGTAGCGGCAAAGTCGGGATTGGTATGAAGGCCCGGATAGGTCTGCCACTCGACGAGATGCAGCTGCCGGCCAAGTCCGGAGAGGTCCGGCATGCCCACGAAATTCCATTCCGGAGCGGTGCGCACGTCGACGAGTTGGGCTTTCGGGTGACGGTGAAGGGTCGCCCAGGCCTCCTCGGGGCTTATATCACCGGCATAGTTGGCTTTTCCCGGCATCCCGGTCATGATCGCCCCAACACACAATTCCCCGGCCGGCGCGCCGCAACACGCCGCTGATCAATCAAACCAAAGACAAAGCTTTTCCGTTCAGACGCCAATACAAGCCGACCTGGCTTTGGCGTCTATGCCCCACTTGCGATTATTGTTGTTGCTCGCCGGCTTTTCTTCGTCTCGTCGCCACCAGCCGAATCAGGATACAGAAGGCGTTAACCTTTGCAACGTGAACAAATCAGGAATAAAGACTTTCCGTGACAGCCGCTAAGTACTTGACCGTGTACTGAAAATTGGAAATCTTTGTTTTTCAGCAGGTTAGTCTGTGAAAGATTTCTTGCATTTTTTCGGCGAAATAAAACTCCGGCTACGGATGGAGAAAAGCGCGCGCGTATAAGGGTTTAGAATCCCTGCGCGGAATTTGCCTAATGAAGCACGGTGTTTAGCCGCCCAGCTTCGCCAGCCGCTTGGTCAGCCGGGAAATCTTGCGGCTGGCCGTATTGCGATGGACCACGCCCTTGGACGCTCCGCGCATCAGTTCGGGCTCGGCCGTCTTGAGCGCCGCAAGCGCTGCCGGTCGGTCGCTGGCCGCCAAGGCTTCCTCGACCTTCTTCGTGAAATTCCGGATGCGGCTCTTGCGTGCGTGGTTGATCGCGGTCCGTTTTTCGTTCTGGCGCACGCGTTTCTTGGCCGAGTCGATGTTGGGCATGATCCTCTCGTCACAGGATGGAGGGCGCGTTCCTTAGCCCGCGCCCGGCACCGGGGTCAATGCGCGCGCCGCGGATCACCGGTTTCGAAACCCCGGTTTGCGCTTCTCGGAGAATGCAGCCATTCCCTCCTTCTGATCGTCCGTCGCGAACATGGCGTGGAAGACGCGCCGCTCGAAACGGATGCCCTCCGCCAGCGTCGTCTCGTAGGCACGGTTGATGGTCTCCTTCGTCATCATGACGATGGGGAGCGACTGGGCGGCGATATTCTGCGCGGCTTTCGTCGCTTCCGAAAGAAGGTCGGCGAGGGGAACGACGCGGCTGACGAGCCCGGCACGTTCGGCCTCCCCGGCGTCCATCGTGCGACCGGTCAGGCACATCTCCATGGCCTTGGACTTGCCCACGAACCGCGTCAGGCGCTGGGTGCCACCGATGCCCGGCATCACGCCCAGATTGATTTCGGGCTGGCCGAATTTCGCGTTGTCCGCCGCGATGATGAAGTCGCACAGCATCGCGAGCTCGCACCCGCCGCCAAGCGCATAGCCTGCGACCGCGGCGATGATCGGTTTGCGGATGGCGGCGATCCTGTCGGCAGCGCCCGCGAAAAAATTCGTCTTGTACATGTCCATGTACGATTGGGGCGCCATCTCCTTGATGTCGGCACCGGCAGCGAAAGCGCGATCGGAGCCGGCAAGGACCGACACGTGAAGCGACTCATTCGCGTCGATCTCTTCGAGCGACTGCACGAGTTCGCCGAGAAGCTCGGAATTGAGGGCGTTGAGCGCCTTGGGCCGGTTGAGGGTGATGATCGCCACCGCACCTTCCGTCCTCACAACGATGTTCTGATATTCCATGACCGTACTCCCACGCTGTCCGCGCATCCCTCGCGCGCCTTGCCGGCCAAGGCAAGATCAATTCAGTCTTCGCCTGGCCTGGCGCGCAGGCGCTTCAACTGTCCACGCTCGGCCTTGCGCTCGATGCGGCGCTTCTTGCTCGCCGCCGGCGGCTTCGTCTGCCGCCGCGGCGGTGGGGGCGTGGCCGCATCGCGCAGCAGCGCGACGAGGCGCGCGCGAACATCGGCGCGATTGCGGTCCTGGCTGCGATGGCGGCGTCCCACCAGAATCAATTCGCCTGCCTTGGTCAGACGCCTGCCTCCGCTATGAAGCAAACGTTGACGCACGGCATCGGGCAGCGAGGGCGAATGGACAATGTCGAAACGGAGCTGCACCGCGCTTGCGACCTTGTTGACGTTCTGACCGCCGGGGCCGGCCGCGAGGATAAAGCTTTCGTCCAGTTCACTCTCGTCGATCGAGATTTGCGCGGTGACGTGAATTTTCGCCATGATCGCTTTTCGCATGGGCTGGCGTGTGCGATCAAACGCCAGCGGTTTGGCGTGCTTTCCCCTGCGGCCTCGGCGTTGAATTTTTTGGAGAAAAGGAATGGCAGATACGTTGGAAGGCGGTTGTGCCTGTGGAGCGGTACGCTATCGACTTCTCTCCCGGCCGATGTTCGTAAATTGTTGTCATTGCCGCGATTGCCAGCGGCAGACAGGGAGCGCGTTTGTCATCAATGCGGTGATCGAGACCGACCGGATCACGGTGCTGACGGGCACTCCGCAGCCTGTCTGCGTTCCCACGGACAGCGGCCGGCCGCATGATATCCATCGCTGCCCGGCATGCGGGACCGCCCTTTGGAGCGATTATGGCCATCGGCCGCACCTTCGCTTCGTGCGCGTCGGCACGCTTGACGAGCCGGCGGCGCTGCCGCCCGACGCACACATCTTCACCCGCTCCAGGCTGTCCTGGGTCGGCCTGCCGGCGGAGGTGCCGGCGTTCGACGTGTATTACGACATGAAGACGCTATGGCCGACTGAAAGCCTTGAGCGCCGCCGCGCGATATCCGGATGACGCCTAGCGCTGGCAGGACGGACAATAGAAGGTGGAGCGCCCGCCTTGCACGATGCGCTTGATCCTGCCTTTGCAGCCGGCGCGCGGGCAGGCAGCGCCGACGCGGCCATAGACCGCGAAGTGATGCTGGAATTCACCCAGCGCGCCGTCGGTCCTGGCATAGTCGCGCAGACTCGACCCTCCGGCTTTGATGGCCGCGCGCAAAACGGATTTAACCGCTCCGACAAGCGCAGCGGCCCGGCCGCCGCCGATTTTCGCGGCTGCTCGTTTGGGCGAAATGCCGGCGCGAAACAGCGCTTCGCAGACATAGATGTTGCCAAGCCCCGCGATCGTCCGTTGGTCGAGCAACGCCGATTTGATCGGCGTCCGCCGACCCTTCAGGGTCTTTTCGAGATAAGAGGATGTGAATTGCTTTGACAGGGGCTCGACGCCCAGGCTCTTGAACAAGGCATGGTCTTCGAGCGTCGCGGTGTCGAGCAGAAGCATCAGACCGAAGCGCCGGTGATCGGTAAACACGATTTCGGCCGGCGCATCGGTTTCGATGATGACGTGGTCGTGTGGCCCCCGTCCTTCTCCCGGCGGCAGGGGCTCATACACGTAATCGCCGAGCCTGCGCTCTCCGCCCTGGGCGTGGACGCTGAGGCGACCCGACATACCCAGATGGATCACCAGCGTCTCGCCGCCATCGAGTTCGGCCAACAGGTACTTGGCCCGGCGGAACAGCCGCTGCACATCCCGACCGCGGAGCCGCGCCGCAAAATCCGGCGGAAACGGCAGCCGGAGATCACCGCGGCGCGTGGTGACCCTGGTTAATCGGTGATGCTCCAGAACCGGCGCAAGGCCCAACCGGACGGTTTCGACTTCGGGCAGCTCGGGCATCGGGTATCAGGCATCGAGGCTCGGAAAGAATGCACCAACGTTAGCATCATTCTTCTTCCGCTGCCTGATACCTGATACCTGATACCAGATGACGGATTTCGGCTACCGCGATGTAACGGAAGCCGAGAAGACTGTGCTGGTGCGCGGTGTCTTCTCGTCGGTGGCATCGCGCTACGACCTGATGAACGACCTGATGTCGGGCGGCGTGCACCGCCTGTGGAAAGACGCCATGGCCGAATGGCTCAATCCCCAGCCGGGGCAGCACATCGTCGACGTGGCCGGCGGGACGGGGGATATTGCCTTCCGCATTGCCGCGTTGGCGCGCAGCCGCGGAAAAGGAACAAAAGTCGCGGTCTGCGATGTCAATGCGGCGATGCTCGCCGAGGGGGTGCGGCGCGCGCAGGACCTGGACGAAGGGGATGTGGACTGGGTGTGCGGCGATGCCGAGAATTTGCCGATTGCGGATTGCAGCATGGACGCGTGCACGATCGCTTTCGGCATTCGCAATGTGACGCATATCGACGCCGCGCTCGCCGAGGCGCGCCGCGTATTGAAGCCGGGAGGACGCTTTCTTTGCCTCGAATTCTCGCGCGTACAAGCGCCCCTGCTCGATGCGTTCTATGAGCGCTATTCGTTCGCAGTGCTGCCGCGGCTTGGCGAGTGGATCACGCAAGACGGCGACGCGTATCGTTATCTGGTTGAAAGCATCCGGCGGTTTCCCTCGCAGAAGGCGTTCGCCAGGATGATCGAGCGCGCCGGGCTTTCGCGGGTCCGGATACGCAATCTAGCGGGCGGCATCGCCGCCATGCATTCCGCCTGGCGGATCTAGCCATGTTGCGGGCGCTCCGCAACTCGGCCCGGCTGCTGCACGCTGCACGCGTGCTGGCGCGCCACGACGCCCTGATTCCGCGCGAGTTTGTGCGCGCGTTGCCCCCGCACCTGAAATTCGCTCGCGCCGCGCTCGGTCGCGCACGGATCACAAATCGCGAGTTCGCGCCCGGTGTACGATTGGCTTTGGCGCTCGAGAGCCTTGGCCCTGCTTACATCAAGCTTGGCCAGCTGCTGGCCACGCGGCCCGACATCATCGGACAGGAGACGGCGGCGGCGCTGTCGGCACTTCAGGATCGGCTCCCGCCCTTTCCGACGGAGCTCGCCAAGGCCGAGGTGGAGTCCGCTCTGGGAGCGCCGCTTTCATCCATGTTCATCTCTTTCGGCGAGCCGTTCGCGGCGGCATCCATTGCCCAGGTGCATCGCGCCACCACCTCTGACGAATTGCAGCGCGAAGTTGCCGTCAAGGTGCTAAGGCCCAACGTCGAGGCCGAGTTCGCGCGCGACCTTTCCGCCTTTGCCTTTGCCGCTCGCTGCGCGGAGCGGTTCTTCGCCGAGGCCCGCCGTCTGCGCGTCACAGCGGTCGTCGAAACGCTCGCCGCCAGCGTGGCGATGGAACTCGATTTGCGCATGGAGGCGGCAGCGGCCTCGGAACTCGCCGAACGCAGCGCGCGCGAGGAGGAGTTCCGGGTTCCCGCCGTCGATTGGCAGCGCACCAGCGCGCGCGTGCTCACCACGGAATGGATCGACGGCGCGCCGCTGCGCAGCGCCGAAGAGCTCGAGGCGGCCGGCCATGATCCGAAGAGGATCGCCGTGCTGGTGGTGCGACAGTTCCTCACACAGGCGCTGCGTGATGGTTTTTTCCACGCTGACATGCATCAGGGAAACCTGTTTGTGGATGCAGACGGCCGTCTCGTCTGCGTCGATTTTGGTATTATGGGCCGGCTTGATCCGTCGATGCGGCGGTTCATGGCCGAGACGCTGGCAGGTTTTCTTGCGCGCGATTATCAGCGCGTGGCGAATGTGCATTACGAGGCTGGCTTCGTGCCGCGTTCGCACCCCGCTCCGCTATTCGCGCAAGCGCTGCGTGCGATCGGCGAGCCGGTGTTCGGGCGCCGCGCCCACTCCGTCTCGATGGCGAGGCTGCTGCAACAATTGTTCGATACCACCCGCCGCTTCGACATGGAGCTTCAACCGCAGCTCGTGCTGCTCCAGAAGACGATGGTTGTGGTGGAGGGTGTGGCGCGCGGACTCGATGCCGAGCTCGACATCTGGGACGCGGCGCGCCCGGTCATCGAAAACTGGATGGTGGAACAGGTGGGCCCCGAAGCGCGCCTGCGCGACGCTGCAGAAGGCATCAACGCGCTTGGCCGGCTGGCGCGAGAATTTCCGAATCTCCTGCACAATGCGGAAATCGTTTCGAACATGCTCGCCGATGGCGGATTGCGTCTTCACCCCGACACGGCCTTGCAGATCGCCCAGGCGCAAGTTGCGCGGACGCGCCATGTGCGCATCGCGCTGTGGATCGCAGCCGGTGCGCTCGCAGTGCTGGCGGTTGGCATCCTCTGACCGGCAATTGCTCCATGATAACCGGAACATCCTCTGCCGTGCTGCGTTGCAGCATACGTCAACCTAGTGGGAGCACCGGAGCGTACAATGGCAAGAGCGAAGCGCAGAAATCATTCAAGGCACCAGGGCCGTCGTCCGGCGGCGGCGTTGGCACACGGTCGGAGGAATATGGAGGAGGGGATCAAGCGGGCTTCGGCCTCCGCGACGCGGCAGACCCGGCGGATGGAACGAGACGTGCGGCACGCCGTCGATTCGCTCGATATTTTCGGCGGCCCGCTCGCGCGGATGATGGATCAGAATTTGGTGACGTTACAAAAGATGCTGCACGTCACGCAGCACGAATCCCTCAACTTCATGAACCGGCGTCTCAAGCATACCGGCGAGGCAATCGGGAACAGCCGCGAGCGCCAGGGAGTTTCGGCTCTCCTGCAGATTCAACAGGAATGGATGCTGGGCCTCGCGCGGGATTGTGCCGAACAGGCCAAGCGCTTCGCCGAACTGATGCGCGAAATCGCCGAAGAGGGAACCTCGCATCTCTCGCAAGCTTCAGCAGAGTTGATCAAGACCGCGGAGGAGGAACATCGCGCCGCAGCGTAACGGCAATTTTCTCGACGCCTTCGCATGAAGGCCCCGGCGACAATACGGAGCTGAAGCGTCAGGAGATCTTCATGTGGCCGGCGTCGCAATGCTCGGCGCTGGCCACACCGACGACATAAACATCCAATCCCACGGTGTGGTCCTCGAGGCTCGGAACCTCGGGGATTCGCACGCGGACCGCGTCCTTAAGGAGTTGCTCGTCGGTAGCCAGCACCTTCGCGTAACCGGGAGCGGCCTCGCCGGGAACAGCGGAGATGGTGAGGACGACGCGCACATCGGAATCCGCGGCGCGCTTCTCGACGGCGTCGCAGGCGATCACGATGTTATCGCCCGGGATGACATTCGGAGTTGTCTCGGCCGGATTGCCCTTTGGCACGATTGAAACGGCGGCAGCCGGCAATTGCGCCGTTGCCGTCAGCGCAGGAAAAAAGAGTGCGAGGGCAGTTGCCGCCGCTATGCCGACTACGTTGCGCATCCTCCGGCTCCTGCCCGCCTGTGACTTCGCGGATTCTTCGAGCGCGATGCAACTGTATCCGTTTCTTGCGCAATTCCCAATAGGGGGTTTTCGATCCTGACCCGGACACGGGCGCCTTTGGTGGATTTAGGCTGGTTGATGGCCGCGTTCACGCGAAATTGATGGGCGCGTGCTACCGGGACCGCGACAGGAACCAGAAGCGGCCACCCATCAGTATGGCTGCCGCGAAGAGGCCGGTCGCGAGGCCGATCCAGATGCCGACACCCTTCATGTGCCAGCCGAACGCGAGCCAGAGACAGACGGGAAATCCGCCCAGCCAATAACTCAATCCCGCAATCCACATCGGAATCTGGGCATCCTTCAGTCCGCGCAGGCTGAGCGCGCCCACGACCTGGAGGCCGTCACAGATTTCGAACGCCGCAGCGATGCGGAGAAACACGACCGCGAGGGCGACGACGTCGGCATTGGCGGCGGCATCGGCAAAATAAAGATTGGCGATCGCGGTCGGGAATAGCCACAGAGCGAGCGCCGCCGCGCTCATGAAAGTCGCTCCCATAAAAAACGCCCCATAGCCCGCGCGGCGCACGGCCGCGCCGTCGCCTGCGCCGGCCGCAAGGCCCACGCGCACGGTCGCCGCCATTCCGATGCCGAGAGGCACCATGAATGTTATCGACGCCACGTTGAGTGCAATCTGGTGCGCGGCAACCGACGCCGTACCGAAGGTGCCCATGATCAGCGTCGCCGCGTTGAACAGCATCGCTTCGAAAATCATCGTCAATCCGATCGGCATTCCCAGACGGAACACCTCGGAGAGACGATCCCAATGAGGCCGGTGAAAGCGGCGGAAGATCCTCACCTTGTTCAGATCCGGTATGAGGCGGACGACGACCACCATCGCCAGGAAACTGAACGCGTAGGAGCAGGCGCTCGAAATGCCCGAGCCGACCAGCTCGAGTCGCGGCAAGCCGAAATGGCCGAAGATCAGCGCATAATCGCCGGCCGCATTGAAAAGGATGCTGCAGGCCATCATCCACAGCGAAGCTTTCGGCCGCGAGAGCGCGGTCGAAAAATTGCGCAGCACCTGATAACCGAGCGAAAAGGGCAGGCCCCAGCACAACATTCCGGTGAAGCGTCCCGCGCCGGCGGCGAGCTCCGGCCTTTGGCCGAGCATGAGCAGGATCGGCTGCGTGAACAATAGCAGCGCGATCAGCGGCACCGAGAGGATCAGCACCGACCACAAGCCCATGCGAACGGAGTTGCGCACCCCGGCGCGGTCGCCAGGCCGCGCACCACGAATATGCGCGATCATCGGCGCCACCGCGGCGACCGGTCCGCAGCCGATCAACCAGGTGAAAAAGAACACGGTGTTGCCGAGCGCGGCGGAAGCCAGCGCCGTCTTGCCCAGCCGGCCCAGCATGACGACGTCGGTGGTCATGATGGCCATCTGAGCCAGCTGCGTCAGCACCAGGGGCGCCGCGAGCTTGAGCAGCTCGCGCGCCTCGTCGCGCCATGCCGCGAGCCCGTCACCCGCAACCCGCGTGCTGCGCACCAGATCGAATTCCGCAACGTCAGTCATGGCACGGTCTTGTTCTCGAAGCCCGGGCCCGGCGGCGATTTCGGATAGGAGACAGGAACCTCCCGAAGCGCCTTTTCGGGCCCGGAGGTGAAATGCTGAACGGGCGATTGAAACTAGGCCACGTTCTCCTCGCGAGCCGATGCGGCGGCAACGCCGTCCGGGTGGACGAGCGCGGACGCCGTCATGCGCACCTGGCAGTTGATGCAATCCATCAAACCGACTCGCGTGAGCTTCCGCGGGCAACACGCCCGCAGATCTTGCAAGGTTGCTACGCTTCGACGAGCGCCAGTGTCAACACACGACCAGCCCGGGACGAGTATTCTTCCGCGCGCGTGGCGGCGGGGTCACAGAGCTATTTTTGAAGCTCGATCCTCATACGCACGAAATCAAAGGTCACGGCGTAGGGATGGAAGAATGCGTGGCTCACGATCCCGCCAACCTGCATGCCAAGTCCTTTTTCCAGGCCGAGTGGGAACGGCCCATAGATCCCGGTCAGATTCGTCTCGGTCAGGCTGCCCAGCGACAGGTGCGCGATGGGAAAGTTGGCGGTGGGTGCATGGCCTATGACGGTGGAGGTCGGCTGCCGCGGCGCAGGTACGGCGATCCCTGCGTCTCGCAGCGTGGAGTCCGGCGCGGTAAAGGCGTAACTCCCCAGGCCGGTGTCCACCAGGAACAGCTGTGTCGGTCCCTGATCGAGACGGCCGGGCGCGAGAAGGAAGTGATCGCCTACATACCAGAACGGGATTTGGGCGCTGCCGCGGGCGCCCTCCGGCAAATCGTGCGGCGCAAGAACCAGACGGTCGTGCACGTAATCGAGTGTCGGCCGGAAGTGCGACAGGAACTCGGTGCCGATGACTCCCGCCAGCCTCTTGTTGCGGGCGACCGCGGTCAATCCCCTGGTACTCAGAATCATCGCCGGAACATCATCGGTCTCGATACCGGGCAGCACGAATTGGGCGATGCGGCCAAAGGAGACCGCTGCCGTCCGGCCGCCGGCCCCGGCCGCCGTTTCGACATGCGCGGCCCGGGCAAACTCGGGATCGAGAATGATCTCCGGCGCGCCTGTATCGATCAGGAAAAGGCCTTCCAGATTGTTCACCTTGGCTTTGACGACGGGAAGAGGATCGGTCCATAGGAATTCGACGGTGACCGGCGCCCGCATGCCGGACACGCGATAGGGTGCGGATTTTCCGAACAGCTCGAATTCCGCCGCGCGTTCCGGCCGTCCGATCTGGCGAAGCAGCTGCGCCATTTCGGCGAACTTGCCCTCGCGGTTCATGGTCTGCGCGAGCAGCGTCACGCAGCGCAGATCCGCAGGATTGCTCGAGCGGGCGCGTGTGAGAATGTCGTCGGCTTCGCCGAGATGATTCTCGTAGAGCGCAATCGCGCCCAGCTGGCGCAGCGCGGCCTCGTAGGCCGGGCTCGACTTCGGCACGGCCTCGTAGCCCCGGCGCGCCTGCTCGAATTCTCCCTGCGCAAACAGAAGGTCGGGATCCATGCCATGGGAGACGGGTGCAGGCGCCGCCGCCTGAACCGCGGCGGCAGTCAAAAAAAAGACCGCGCAAGCGGCTCCTGGCGCAAGCTTCATGATTCCTCCGGGAACGGCGTTTCGCGTGTGGCTTGGGCGACGTTACAGTTGCCGGGCCGACAATCCAAGGAATTCGGAGCGGTGATGTCATGGATTTCACGATTCCCCAACAGGTGACAGAACTGCTTGTCACTCTCGACGACTTCATCGAGCGCGAAATCAGGCCGCTGGAGCGTGAGAACGACAATATCCGTTTCTTCGATCATCGCCGCGAATGGGCGCGCACCGATTTCGAGCATGGCGGGCTTCCGAGAACTCGAATGGGAAGAGCTGCTCCACGAGATGCGTCGCCGGGCAGATCGCGCCGGCTTTCTGCGGCTCGCGCTGCCCGAGGAATTCGGCGGCAGCAACATCGGCAATCTCGCGATGGCCATCATCCGCGAGCATCTGGCAGCAAAGGGTCTTGGTCTGCACAATGATTTGCAGAACGAATCCTCCGTGGTCGGGAATTTTCCGCAACTCCTGATGCTGCGCGATTTCGGAACAGAAAAGCAGAGGAACAGCTGGCTGGCCGGCATGCTGGAAGGAAAGGTGCGCATGGCGTTCGCTCTGACCGAGCCCGGCCATGGTTCGGACGCGACCTGGATGGAGACGCGTGCCCGGCGCGACGGAGCCGGCTGGCGCATCGATGGCGAGAAGATGTGGAACACCGGCGTGCATGCGGCGACGCACGACATGGTGTTCGCGCGCACCAGCGGCGCGGACGGCGACGCACGCGGGCTGACCTGCTTCGTGGTGCCGATGGATACGCAAGGCGTGAAGATCGAGGAATATCTCTGGACCTTCAACATGCCGACGGACCACGCGCGCGTGTCGTTCACGCGTGTCTGGGTACCCGACGACGCGGCATTCGGCCCGGTCGATGACGGTCTCGTTCTCGCCCGCCACTTCGTGCACGAGAATCGTATGCGACAGGCCGCCTCGGGCCTCGGCGCCGCACGCTATTGCATCGACGAGAGCGTGGCTTATGCCAATTCGCGCAAGCCGTTCGGCAAGCCGCTGTCGCGCAACCAGGCGATCCAATGGCCGCTCGTCGAACTGCGGACCGATTGCGAAATGCTGCGCTGGCTCATCTACCGCACCGCGTGGGAGATGGATCGCATGAGCGGACCTGAGATCCAGCTCCATCTCTCCGACAAGATCTCCATGTGCAATTTTCGCGGCAATCGCCTGGTTTGCGAAGCAGCGGATCGGGCCATTCAGGTTCACGGCGGGCTCGGCTATTCGCGGCACAAGCCGTTCGAGCACATCTACCGCCACCATCGCCGCTATCGCATCACCGAAGGTTCCGACGAGATCCAGATGCGCAACGTGGCCGGCCACCTGTTCGGCTATCTCGCCAAAAAAGGGTTGAGGGAGCAGGGTACACCCGATGGGTGATCCTTGATGGCGGCCTTCTGCATCGCTCATCGTGGCGGCGCGGCGCTGAGGCCGGAGAACACGCTCTGTGCGTTCGCCAACGCGATCGACCTGGGCGCCGACGGAGCGGAACTCGACGTTCATCTCACCCGCGACGGCCAGGTCGTGGTGGCGCACGATTTTCGTCTCAATCCCGATCTGTGCCGCGATTCGAATGGAGCTTGGCTTCAGCCGCCAACTCCGCGCCTCATCGATCTCACCTACGCCGAAATTGCGCGCTATGACGTAGGCCGCGCCAGGCCCGGCAGCGAATACGCGTGCGACTATCCGGAAATGATTGCCTCCGACGGCGAACATATTCCCTTGCTCTCGCACGTCATCGCGCTTGCCCGTCGCGCGCCCCGGCCGTTCCGGCTCTTTGTCGAGCTGAAATCGTCCCTCGCCGATCCGGCTCTCGGCGCTCCGCCGGAAAAACTTGCGGAGGCCACGCTCGCAGTGCTGCGGCAAAACGATTACATCGATCGCAGCGTCCTCATCGGTTTCGACTGGCGCGGTCTCGTGCGCGCGAAATCCGTCGAGCCTTCGCTCCAATGCTGGTTCTCGACCTATCCGCAAAGCTGGTTTTGCGAGGGCGAACCTCCGCCCGATAGCGATCCTCCTCCGTCTCTCGCATTGCAGATGCTCCGAAATTGGGCGCGCGCCGGTACTTCGCCCTGGGCGGCAGGTTTCGACGCGGCCAACTTCGGCGGTTCACTGCTGGAGGCGATCAACGCCGCCGGCGGTGACGGCTGGTTTCCCTATGCGCCCGACGCCACCCGGGACGCGACTGCCCGGGCGCACGCGCTTGGCCTCAAGGCCGGCGCCTGGACGGTCGACGATCCGGCGGAAATGACCGCGCTTGCAGCGCGCGGCATCGACGCCATCTGCACCGACCGGCCGGATTTGATGAAACAGGGTTGAACTACTTCAGTGGTGCAGAATCGGTGGATCCAAATCCCGCGCTGCCACGTACACTTGGCGGGAGCTCCGCGCATTCGACAAGTTCAACCCGCGCGTGATGCGCCACGACAAGCTGCGCGACCTTCATGCCGCGCGCGATGCGGAACGGACGATCGCCGTGATTGACGAGGATCGCCTTCACTTCGCCGCGATAATCGCTGTCGATGGTGCCGGGCGTATTGAGCACGGTGATACCGTGATTCAACGCGAGGCCGGAGCGCGGGCGAACCTGCGCCTCGACGCATGCCGGAAGTGCCAGCGCAATGCCGCAGGGAATGGCCGCGCGACCTCCGGGCGAAAGCTCGATGTCGTTCTCGATGGCGGCGAACAGGTCCAGCCCCGCCGCTCCGGCGGTCGCATAAGCCGGCAATGGCAGATCGTGCGCATGCGGCAGACGCCGGACTGCGACGTTCATTTCCCCGTGCTCGCGAGTGCCTCGGCAATACGTTCGGCGAGACGGCGGCCGACTTCTTCCTTTTCAAGGAGCGGCCAGTCCTCGACGCCGGATGCCGAAATCAGATGCACCCGATTGCGGTCTCCGCCCATGATGCCGCTTGCCGCGTTCACATCGTTCGCCAGAATCCAGTCGCAGCCCTTGCGGATGCGTTTGGCCTGGCCTTCCGCCACAATATTCTCCGTCTCGGCTGCGAATCCGATGACGAGCGCCGGACGCCCGGGCGCCTGTGCAAGCGCAGCGAGGATGTCGGGATTGCGCGTCAGCCGGATCGTCGGCGGCGCCTCATCTTCGTTCTTCTTGAGTTTGCGCTCGGCTTTCGTCGCCGGTCGCCAATCGGCAACCGCCGCGGCGCACACCGCTACGTCAACCGGCAACGCGCTCTGCGATGCCGCAAGCATCTCGACCGCCGTTTCCACTTTGACGAGATTGACGCCCGGAGGCGGCGCGAATGCAACCGGGCCCGAAATCAGCGTCGTGTCGGCGCCGGCCTCCGCGAGCGCACGCGCGATGGCATAGCCCTGCTTGCCGGAGGAATGGTTCGAAAGATAGCGAACAGGATCGAGCGGTTCGCGCGTGGGACCAGCGGTCACCAGCGCTTTGCGTCCTGCAAGCGGTCGCGCGGTCGCCAGCATCGCGTCGATGGCATCGACGATGCGCTCGGGCTCTGCCATCCGGCCGGGACCAAATTCTCCGCACGCCATCTCGCCCTCATCGGGCCCGACGAACGCGACGCCATCAGCTTTGAGCCGCGCCAGATTGCGCTGCGTCGCCGGATGATTCCACATGCGTACATTCATGGCAGGAGCCATCAGCACCTGTTTATCGGTTGCAATGAGCGCGGTCGACGCGAGATCGTTTGCAAGGCCGTGCGCGAACTTGGCCATCAAATCGGCCGTCGCGGGCGCCACCACGAGAACGGCGGCGGAACGGGAGAGTTGGATATGCCCCATCTCCGCCTCGTCGGTCAGATTGAACAAATCCTGGTATGTCCGTTCTCCTGTCAGTGAAGAGAACGACAATGGCGTCACGAACTCCGCAGCGGCCCTGGTCAGGATTGTGCGGACACGTATCTCTCGCTGGCGCAGGAGCCGAACCAGCTCGAGAGACTTGTAGGCGGCGATACCGCCGCCGACGATCAGAAGGACCGATTTGTCGCCCATGTCCCGAAAATTCGTTGCCGAAGCGGAGCATATAGCGAACAAGCTTGCCGAAGTGTAGTTTTTCTCCGCAGGGAGCCGAAGCCGCATGAACTTCGTTCAGGGACGCACCGAACTGCCGCCATTCAAGCCGTTGCCGCAAAGGCCGCCTTCCGTCGACGTGCGGCGCGAGTCCGACGGCATCATATATCTCCATTCGCGTTATGCGCTCGGCCCGCTGCACCGGTCGATCGCGCATCTCCTCGAGGCGAAAGCGCGTGCGCATCCCGAACGCCGCTTCATCGCCGAGCGGATTCCTCTCGAGGGCGGCGGGTTTGGCGACTGGCGCTTCATCACCTATGGCGATGCTGACGCGCGTGCGTCTGCGATCGCGCAGGCGCTCCTTGCGCGCGGAATGGGCCAGACCACGCCGTTGATGATCGTGTCCGGCAATTCGATCGCCCATGCCCTCATCATGTTCGGCGCAATGAAGGCGCGCGTGCCTGTCGCGCCCGTTTCCGTCGCCTATTCGCTCATGTCGACGGATTACGGCAAGCTTCGCCACGTTTTCGACGCGGTCGGTCCGCGGATCGTGTTCGCCGAGCAGGGACCGCTTTATGGCCGCGCGCTTGCGGCGCTGCCTCTCGACAGGGTCGAAATCGTGACGGCAGTCCCGATCGCCGACTGCGCAGCGACTTCGCTCGATGACCTGCTACGGACAGTGCCTGCCGCAGACGTCACTCGTTCGATGGATGAAATCGATCACGGCACGATCGCGAAATACCTTTTTACTTCGGGCTCTACGGGCATGCCCAAAGGAGTGATTCAAACGCATCGCATGATGTGTTCGGTGATCGCCGCACAAGAGGCGCTGCGCACGGAGACTTTGGCGCCCGACGAGGTTCCGGAGAGCCTTGAATGGATGCCATGGAGTCACATCTCGGCGGGTAATATCGGCTTCAACAACAATTTGAATGCGGGTGGCACCGTCTATCTCGACGCCGGAAAGCCGCTTCCGGGGCTTTTCGACGAAACGATCCGGAATCTGCGGGAAATTTCGCCGTGGACGTTCGGTTCCGCGCCGATCGCCTTCAGCTGGCTGTCGGACGCCATGGAGCGCGACAGCAAATTGCGCGACAGGTTTTTCGCAAAGCTGAGATTGCTGGGCTACGGCGGCGCGACCCTCAGCCAGGACATTTATGAGCGCATCCAGTCGCTATCGATCGCCGCTACCGGCTATCGCATTCCACTCGTCACGATGTATGGCGCGACCGAGACGCAGGGCATCACTGTCGTCCATTGGGTAACCGAGCGCGTCGGCCTGATCGGCCTGCCGCTTCCCGGCATCACGCTGAAGCTGGTTCCGAACGGCTCGAAACTGGAAGTGCGCGTCAAGGGACCGACGGTGACGCCCGGATATCTCGGACGGGCAGATCTTTCGCAGGCCGCGTTCGATGCGGAAGATTTCTACAGTCTTGGCGACGCGGCAAAGTTCGTGGACGAGAACGATCCCGAGAAGGGCCTGGTGTTCGATGGGCGTGTGACGGAGGACTTCAAGCTCGCCTCCGGCACCTGGGTATCCGTCGGCACGCTGCGGGCGCAGGCGATCGCCGCGGCGTCGCCGTTGATTCAGGATTGTCTCGTCTGCGGGCACGACAAGAATTACGTTGCCCTTCTCGCCTGGCCGCAATTTGCCGCAGCCAGGGAAATCTGCGCCGATGCATCACGCGGGACACCCGAGGAAATCATTCATAGCGCCGGCGTCAAATCGTTCCTGCGCGAGCGATTGGCGGCGCACAATGCAGCGCAACGGGGATCATCGTCACGCGTGCGTCGCATCCTTATGATGCTCGAGCCGCCCTCGATCGACTCCCACGAGATCACCGACAAGGGCTACATCAACCAGCGCGCCGCGCTCGAGCGCCGCCACAAGCTGGTCGAACGCCTCTATGCGGATCCACCGCCCGACGACGTGGTGGAATTCGCGTAACACCGAAAGGGACAATCATGTTGCAACGCAGGACGTTGGGAAGCCAGGGACTCAAAGTTTCCGCGCTTGGGCTCGGTTGTATGGGTATGAGCCAGTCCTACGGCGCGTTCGACGACGCGGAGTCGATCGCCACCATCCACCGTGCCATCGAACTCGGCGTGAACTTCTTCGACACCGCAGAAGTTTATGGGCCCTTCACCAATGAGGGGCTCGTCGGCCGTGCCCTGAAAGGACGGCGGGACGAGGCCGTGATCGCCACCAAATTCGGTTTCGATATCCGCGATGGAAAGACGATCGGCCTGAACAGTCGCCCGGAGCATATCCGCGCGGTGACGGACGCTTCGCTGCAGAGGCTCGGCACCGATCGTATCGATCTTCTGTATCAACATCGTGTCGATCCGAACGTGCCGATCGAGGAGGTTGCGGGAACCGTCGGCGAGCTGGTACGCAAAGGCAAGGTGCGTTTCTTCGGACTGTCCGAGGCCGGTGCGGCAAATATTCGCCGGGCGCACGCGGCACACCCCGTCAGCGCCCTGCAAAGCGAATATTCCTTGTGGGAGCGCAATCTGGAAGCCGAAATCATTCCGCTCCTGCGCGAGCTGGGAATCGGACTGGTGCCGTTCAGTCCGCTGGGCCGCGGCTTTCTCACGGGCAGCGCGAAGCCGGCCGAAGATTATCCGCAAAGCGACTACCGCCACCGCGATCCGCGCTTTCAGCGCGGCAATTTCGAAGCGAACATGCGCGCGGCCGATGTCGTGCGGGAGGTCGCCGCGGAGAAAGGCGGCAAGCCGGGCCAGATCGCGCTCGCGTGGCTCCTGCACAAAGGCGACGACATCGTGCCGATCCCGGGCACCAAGCGGCGGAGCTATCTCGAGGAGAACGTCGCCGCGGCGGATATCCAGTTGAGCGAAGACGATATCGACCGCATGGAGTCCGTCCTTCGTCCGGAAACAACATCCGGTCCGCGCTACGTTCCGCAGATGATGGCGATGATCGACCGCTGAAGCGCGGCAGTACATCCAGAACGCCAAATGTCACTCGAATTTCTTCCCGGGCAGCCATGCGCGAAAGCGGGAATGACACGGGTTTTCCCTGTTAACGCGTCCGTTACCATGAATTGCGAATATCCTTCGCGCATCGAGGAGGTGCGGCGAATGAGGGCCGACGATTTCTGCCATCTGGCGGCTGACCTGTTGGACGAGCATGGCCCAACAGTGGTGCAGCTCGCGCTCCGCGCATCTGCCGACTTCGCCTGCGACGGGGTGAACGACCGCGCCTTGTTCTGGTACGCGCTGTCGCTCTTCCTCGACGACATCGTCAGCTGCCGCCTCGACGCCGATCGCCCGCTGGTGCTCCACTAGGACGACCCGAACAAACAAAATCAACACTCATGCCGAGCCTGTCGAAGCATGAGGAGGCATTGCTACGGAACGGCTGGTGCCGTAACTGAACTGGGGCAAGCCGGAGCTTCGGTGAAGGAATATCGCCCATGCCGCTTGATGCCACGCTGAAGATATTTCTCGATCAGCTTGACGCCCAGCCTGGTCCGAAGGCGTGGGAGCTCGAACCGCCGGAAGCGCGCCTACTGCTGGCAACGCTGATGCAGCTCGTCGGTCCGCAGAACATTCCGATTGGCGCGGTCGACGAGTTGAGGGCGTCCGGTGCTGGTGGCGAGATGGCAGTGCGGTCGTACACGCCGCTTGGTGCGGGCGCGGAAGCTCTACCGGCGCTGGTGTTCTATCACGGCGGCGGTTTCGTCATCGGCGATCTCGATACGCATGATGGGCTCTGTCGCATCCTCGCCAATGAAAGCGGGGCGCGCGTCATTGCGGTCGACTACCGCCTCGCTCCCGAACACAAATTTCCGGCGGCGGCGGACGATGCCTATGCGGCGCTTCGCTGGGTCGCAGCGAACTGCGGGCGCCTCGGCATCGATGCGAACCGTCTGGCCGTCGGCGGCGATTCCGCGGGTGCCGCGCTTGCAACGGTTGTAGCGCGCACCGCGCGAGACGAGCGCGGCCCGAAGCTCGCTTTTCAGCTCCTCCTGTTTCCCGTGACCGATGTCGGCGCCGACACGCCTTCTCGCCGGGAATATGTAGAAGGTTATTTTCTGGACAAACGCACGCTCGATTGGTTCTTTGCGAAATACCTCGAGAGCGGCACGGATCTGCGCGACCCGCGTCTGTCGCCGCTCCACATACGCGATGCGCGCGGCCTGCCGCCGGCGTACCTGCTGACGGCGGGTTGCGATCCCCTGCATGACGAAGGGATTCAGTATGCCGAAAAGTTGCGCGCCGCGGGCGTGCCGGTAACGGTCATCGATTATCCCGACCTCGTGCACGACTTCATCTATCTCCACGGCATACTGCCGCAGGCGGGCGAAGCGTTGCGCGCCGCGGCCGCGGCCTTGAAGGCGGCACTCAGGGCGGAATGAGCTTTCCCGGATTGAGAATCCCGGCAGGATCGAGGGTACGCTTGATGGCGCGCAGAATTTCGAGACCGAGCGCGCCTTTCTCGGCAGCCATCCAGGGCAAATGATCCTGGCCTATGCCGTGATGATGGCTGATCGTTCCACCATTCTCGACGATTGCGTTCGAGGCGGCCTGCTTGAGTGCCCGCCACTGCGCGATTTCGTCATCGAGCGCCCGCGGAAAGATGCAGGTGAAATAAAGGCTCGCGCCGTCCTTGTAGGAATGGCTCACATGGCACAGCACGATCGCGCGCGCCTCGGGATAGGGCGTGCTGTCGCGCACCGCGGTATCGAGGGCCGCGCGCACGGCCATGTGGAGTGCGCCGAGCTTCGACCAGCTTGCGGCTGTTTCGAACGTATCGACGCCCAGGCCTCGATCGAGCATCGCATCGCGCAGGTAGGGCGCCTGAAATCTGCCGGCTCTCCAGCGTCTGCCCGGTCCACGGCCAAGGGAGAGCGCGCCGCACCCGGTGGCGAGCGTGCCGAAGCGATGGCGCGCCGAAGCGGTTTCAGCCTCGGCGCCTTCGAAGCTTGCGATGAGAGCGGCAGCACGATCGGTCATGCCGCGGCTGGCGAGATAGAATTGCCCAAGGCTCCGCCTGAGGCGCGCCGGCCTTTCGACTGCAGACAGAGTGCGATAGAAGCGCGTTTCCGCCGCGTCCGACAAGCGCAGCATCGCGACCGGAATTCAGCCTGCATCGCCCGGCGGATGGCCGCGATGCCGCTTTCGAAATCGGGGAATAGCCAGGCGCGATCGTCCGTCACCTCCGGCCGGGCACGCACGTAAAACGTCGCCTCGGTGATGACGCCGAACACGCCTTCCGAACCGGCGACAAGATCGATGAGGCGGGGCCCCGCTGCCGAGGCGGGGAAAATATCGGTGCGGAACATTCCGCGTGGCGTGGCGAGTTCGGCCGCGATCAGCCAGTCCTCCGCCCTGCCATAACGATTCGATAGCTGCCCGGCGCCGCGATGCGCAATCCAGCCGCCGAGCGTGGAGAATTCGAACGATTGCGGAGTGTGACCGAGCGTGACGCCTTTTTCGCTGAGCGCGTGCTCGAGCGCCGGACCAAAGATGCCGGCTTCGGCCCGCGCCGTTCCGGCTTGCGGATCGATGTTCAGCACGCGATCCATTCCGGAGAGATGAAGTGTTGCCACCGCAGCGAATCCCGGAGCGCTTGCATCGACTCCGCCAACCACGCTCGTGCCACCGCCATAGGGGACAATGGCCATTCCGGAATCGACGGCGATTTGCAGGATGGACAGCACGTCTTGCGCTGCCCGGGGATACAGCACGACGTCGGGCGGCGCGGAAATCAGTCCGGCGCGCAGGTAGAGCAGATCGTGGTAACTCTTGCCCCGCGCATGGCCTGCGCGGGCTTCGAGGTCGTGGCGGACGCGCCCCGGACCGAGGAGCGTATCGAATCGCGCGCGCTCGGACGCGGCAAGACGCGATGGCGGAAGTACGATCTCGTCGAGCGCACGCGCCGACGTGGCAGGAAGGCACGGCATCCCCGCTTGCCCTGCGAGCCAGCGCCAGACTTCGTCGCGAGGCTCCTCGCGGCGTGCCGTCCAGCCCCAGCCGTTCCATCGCATTTTGCCGTTATTCGATACTCGTTCCCCAAGAGTAGCGTGGCCCCGCAAGTGCACGCGCATCGCGCCAGGATTTTCAGCAGCGCAGGTTGAGTGCGCGGGGAAGAAGCTCGAAAGTCGCCGGCAACCGCCCCGCGCATTCGCCGTCGAGCTCGATGAGGACAGGACGGCCCCGCGTCTCCGCCACGGGCGCGGCCATGACCCTGCGACCGCGCAGAACGCGCACCGAGGGATTCTTCAGATGTTCGCCTGTGTAGATCTGACCCATATCGGCCAATGCCCGGCTTCGCGGGGTTCCGCCCATGACGATGACGTCGAACAGCCCATCGTCGGGAATGGCCTGCGGCGCTACCCGCATGCCGCCGCCGAAGAATTGTCCGTTGGCGACCGCGACGGTCGAAATGGCGGTAATCTCGTCGAAGTCGCCGTCGACGCGGAGACGGATGGTGCGGTCGCGGTAGGTGAGCATCGCACGGGCACTATGAAAGGCGAACGCGAAGCACCCGCCAAACAGTCTGGCGATGCGCGCACGGTTGACAGAATTCACAACCGCGCCTGAAAGCCCGAACGAGCCGATATTGGCGAAATAGCGCACGGTGCTTTGGCCCCCCAGCGTCAGGCAGGAGACGCGTCCCACGTCGATGCGGTGCACCGGCGCCTGCTTCAGTCGCGCGATCGCCGCCGCATAGCCCGCCGCTAGACCGAACGTCTTGCGGAAATCACCTCCGGTGCCGCTGGTGACGAAGCCGAACACCGCATCGGGCGCGATCGGGCCGTCGGCATCGAAGAGTCCGTTGACCGCCTCGTTGATGGTGCCGTCGCCACCTACCGCCACGATTTCGTGGTGGCCTTCGTTCAGCGCGTGTCTGACGAGAGAGGTTGCATCGCCACGCGCCTGGGTCATGGCGAGGCGCATGTGGGGATAGGCGGCGCGCAGCGCGCGTTCGATTTGCGGCCATTCGCGCGCCGTGCGCCCGCCGGCGGAACGTGGATTGACGACGACAAATCCGGTCACGCCTGGCTCCTCGAGCCGCCGCAGGTAGCTGCGATGGATTCGATTTCAGCACGCCGGCGCGCGTCGTTCCACCGGCATTCCGCGGCCATGATTGTCGCAGCCTCATCGATGGCGCGCACACCTGGGTTGCCTTCCTGGCCGATGCCCGTGCGCCGCATCACCACGTCTTCCAGGGTCAACGCCATTTCTTCGCGGATCGCAAGCAGGATTTGCGCGCCGATGTCGCCGCTCGCAGACAGCGCGTCGCAAAGTCCGGGACGCTCCTGGATTATCGCCAGCAGCCTGGGAAGGCGCGAGCCGTAGAGGCGGGCAAGGTGGTCGGCGTTGGGCAACCGAGCGTTTTTCATCTGCGTGCCGCGCAGAAAATCGGATACCCGTTCGACGGCCCCGCCCGGAAGGCGTCGCGCCGCGGTCAGGCAGGCGGCGGCGCGGCGACCGAGCTTTCGAGCGGCCGTATCGACGGTTTTCTCTGCCAGCGCGCGCGACGTCGTCCATTTTCCTCCGATGGCCGACAGCAAAGCGCCAACTCCGTTCTCCTTGTCATGATCGATGAGTTCCGCGCGGCGGCTGGCGGCATAGGTGCTGCGTGCGCCGTCGTCCACCAGCGGCCGCAGGCCTGCATAGGAATATTGCACGCATCTGCGGTCGAGCGCCGCTGCGGGCAGATGCGCATTGACCACGCCCAGAAACACGTCGATCTCGGCCCCGGTCACGCCGACCACATCGGGATTGCCTTCGAAAGCGGTGTCGGTGGTGCCGAGCAGCGTATGTTTGCGCCACGGCAGCGCGAAGAAATGTCCGCCGTTCGCGGCCATGGTAAGCGCGTGGCTGCACGTGAGGGGCGGCACCAGAAGGTGGATTCCTTTGGAGCGCCGCAAGGCATGCATGGGCCGGCCCAGAGCTTGCGCGAGAAACAAATCCGCCCATGGACCCACGGCGACGATCGTCAGTCTTGCGCGCACGTCAAATGCCGCACCGGATTGCATGTCTCTGACACGTGCGCCCTCTACGGTGGCGTTGCGCAGCAGCAGAGCGCCCGCTTCGAGATGATTGGCGGTCACCGCGCCATTCTCTGCCGCGTCCAGCACGCATTCGAGCGCGAGCCGTTCGGGCGAATACATCTGTGCATCGAAATAGCGAAACGCGCCGTCGAATCGGAGTGAGTCCAGACCCGGCTCGAAGGCAAGCACCACGCGCGCATCGAGCCATTCATGGCCGGCCAGGCGTTGGCTGGGGTCGTCCAGCCGCCCGCGGTCGAAGGATAGAAGATCGTACAGCGCGAGACCTGCGCCCAGCACGGCACGACCGCGCAAGCCCGCATCGCGGACCGGCAGTAGAAATGGCAACGGCCGCACCAAATGCGGCGCGATACGCAGCCAGATGCGACGTTCCCTGAGCGATTCGCGTACCAGGCCCAGCTCCAGATTGCGCAGGTAGCGCAGGCCGCCATGAATGAGCTTGGAATTGTGGGCGCTCGTCGCGTGCGCGAAATCGTTGCGCTCGATCAGCGCGACGGAAAAGCCGCGCAGTGCAGCGTCACGTGCGATTGCAGCGCCGGTAATTCCGCCGCCGACGACAAGCACGTCGAATGTTTCGTTGGCCAGCCGGTTCAGCTCGCGGCGCATGACGTGCCAGCCTCACTGTTCACTCGTCACACGCCGGCGCCGGCGCGAAGAGAGAGCGGGATCTTATCGTTATTTTTCGCTACAGCTCGAACACTTTGCCGGGATTGAGTATGTTGTGGGGATCGAGCGCGCGCTTCAGCTGGCGCATCAGCGCGATTTCCCCCTGCGACCGCGACGAGGATAGATAGCGGCGCTTCTCGAGGCCGATACCGTGCTCGGCCGATACCGAGCCCGAGCGTCCTTCGAGCAAACCGTAAATGACTCCTTCGACCGCGCGGCGCGTGTCGGGACCTCCTTCTCCGACACCTACGATCAGATGCAGATTGCAATCGCCAAGATGACCAAAAACCATCAGCGTCATCCTGGCGGCCCATTGCGCTTGCAATCGCGCGCGGACCGCTTCGACATAGCTCTCCATCCCGACAATCGGAAGGCTGACATCGAAGGTGAAAATCGGCCAGTTGCGCATGCATTGTCCCACGTCGTCGCGCAGCGACCAGATGGCGCTTCGTTCCGCCTCCGATTTGGCGATCACCGCGTCCGCGATCATGCCCAGCTCGAGCGCTTCGCCAAGGACGCGTTCGAATTGCGCCATGTCGGCATTCTCGTCGCTGCCGAGCTGCTCGATCAGCACGTAATAGGGATGCCCATAGGCTAGCGGGGCATGTCCTTTCGCGGGCGCCGTCGTCACGAGCTGGTAGAAATCCTCCCACATCACTTCAAATGCCGAGAGGCAGCCCGAGAGGCCGCGTTCGACATGGCGAAGGAGGCGGGGAAGTGACGCAAACTCGTCCACGGCGGCAAGAGCCACCGCATTGCTGCCGGGTTTTGGGCGCAGGCGCAGCACGGCGCGCGTGACAATCCCGAGCGTGCCTTCGGTACCGATGAAGAGCTGCTTCAGGTCATAGCCTGCGTTGTTCTTGAGCAGCCGGTTGAGCGAGGTGAGCACCGTGCCATCGGCGAGCACCGCCTCGAGCCCAAGCACCATCTCGCGCGCCATGCCGTAGCGGATGACGCGATTGCCGCCGGCATTGGTCGAGATATTGCCTCCAATCGTCGCCGAACCGCGCGCGCCCAGATCGAGCGGGAAAAACAAGCCCTGCGAATCTGCGGCTTCGGTCACGTTCTGCAGAATGCAGCCGGCTTCGACTGTCATGGTGGCGCCGGCCACGTCAATCGAACTCGATGCGATTCATCCGCTCCAGCGAGAGCGCGAATGTGCCGTCGGCATTCGCTCCTTCGACGAGCCCCGTCTTGCCGCCCCACGGCACAATCGACTGTCCTGCTGCGTGGCACAGGCGCAGAACGTGCGAGACATCGGCGGTCGACGACGGCCGCAATACCGCGCGTGGCGTACCAAGCCGACTCCAGTTGCTGCGCGCTGCCTCCGCCGCGCGCTCGCCGTCCAGGACGCCCGCGTCGCCCAGAACCGATTTCAGTTCATCGAGGATGTCGCCCATCTAAAGCACAACCTCGATCAGGCGTGGTCCACGCATTTTCATCGCGTCGGCAAAGGCGGAGGCGAAATCGGCGACGGATTCCGCGCGCGACGCTTCCATGCCCATTCCGCGTGCGAGGCTCGGCCAATCAAGCGTGGGATTGTGCAGATCGAGCATCGAAAGAGCTTTGGGGCCGGGATTTTCGGCGCCGACCCGCATCAACTCGATGTTCAGGATGTAGTAGGACCGGTTGGCAAAGATGACGGTGGTCACGTCGAGCTTTTCGCGCACCTGGGTCCACAACGCCTGCAGCGTGTACATCGCGCCGCCATCGCCCTGCAGGCAGATCACCTTGCGGTCGGGGCAGGCGAGGGCGGCGCCGGTTGCGAGGGGAACGCCAAGCCCGATCGAACCTCCGGTGAGCGAAAGCAGATCGTGTGGCGCTGCATTGGCGGAATAGACGGCGGTGCCCAAACCGGATGTTGCCGCTTCGTCGGAAATGATTGCGCCTTCGGGAAGAAAATGACCGATCACCTGTCCCGCCGTATAGGCGTTCAACCGGCCGTTCGGCAGCTCCGGCCTTTGCAGCGCTGCGCGCCCCGCCGGTTCGTTCGGTGCGCCTGTCGCATCGGCCACAGCTTCGAGAGCGGCGATTCCGTCCTCGTGCGCGTGGGCAAGGTGGAGGATGCGACAATCGTCCGGCACGCACCAGCTGGGTTTGCCAGGATAGGCGAAGAACGAAACAGGCGGTCTGGCCCCGACAAGGATGAGATTTTCAAATCCTTTCAGAAACTCGACGATCTGTTCCGCGAAATAAGGAATGCGTTCCACCGCGACGAGTCCCGCACCTCGCTCGAGCCGCGGCGCGAACGTGTCGCAAAGGAGCCGGGCGCCTGATTTGGCCGCAATGCGGCCGGCCGCTTCCAGACCCCGCCTTCGCAGGCCCGCGCCCCGGATCAGAATCGCGGTCTTGCGTCCTTCGCTCAGCGCGCGCGCGACGTCATCGATCGCCACCTGCGCAACTGGCGCAGGTTCCTGCACGGCAAGCGGCGGAGCAGGGCGTTCCGCCTCCAGCCACGCAGTATCGGCCGGCAGGATCAATGTCGCGATCTGTCCCGGCGCCTGCCGTGCCGCCTGCACGGCGCAGGCGCCGTCGCTGGCCACCGTGGCCGCGCTTGTGCTGGATCGAATCCACGCCGATACCGGGCGCGCAAATCCGGCAACGTCGGAGGCAAGCGGCGGATCGAATTGCGCGTGATACGTCGCGTGGTCGCCAACGATGTTGACGATCGGCGTCGCGGCGCGACGCGCATTGTGCAGATTGGCGAGGCCATTGGCCAAGCCAGGGCCCAGATGCAGGAGCGTGGCGGCGGGTTTCCCGGCCATGCGGCCATAGCCGTCGGCCGCTCCCGTCGCGACGCCTTCGAACAACGCGAGCACCGCGCGCATACCCTCCACGCGGTCGAGCGCGGCCACGAAGTGCATCTCCGAGGTGCCGGGATTTGCGAAGCACACCTCCACTCCGCTGCTCACCAGCGTTCTGACCAGGCTTTCCGCGCCGTTCATATCGCCCTCACCGCGAGGCATCTTAGCCCCGCAGAGCGTGTTGCCTAGAGCGGAACTGGAGGGCGGTTCAGTCGGCCCTCACGGTAGGGGAGCAAACGGTGTAAGCTGTGGGCGAAGGGTGCGCACGCGACACCGTCTTCGAGACGCTACGCGTGTTTTCGAGGAGATAACGCGATGTCCAGTGTCACTCAACTGGAGTCCGATACCGCCCTTCCGCGCATTCGGCGCATCGGTTTGTCCGATGTGCGCCTGGCGCTCGACGGAGGCGTCGCCGATTTTCGCGAGCTGCCGAGTCACGCGGTCTTTCTGTGCCTCCTGTACCCGCTCGTCGGCCTTTTTGTGGGCGGTTTGCTGTTTCAATACGACGTGGTGCCGCTTCTGTTTCCACTGGTGGCCGGCTTTGCGCTGGTGGGTCCCTTCGCCGCCGTCGGCCTCTACGAATTGAGCCGGCGGCTCGAGCTTGGCCTCGACAGTTCCTGGGCCCACGCCTTCGATGTTCTTCGCTCGCCGGCGAAATGGTCCGTGTTCGCGCTCGGGGTACTTCTGCTGGCGATTTTTGTCGCGTGGCTGATTACTGCGCGGTGGCTTTATGCGGAAACGCTCGGGCCTCTGGCGCCGCACTCGGTCGGCGGCTTCCTGCGCGATCTCTTCTCCACACGTGCCGGCTGGACGATGATCGTGTGGGGCAATTTGATCGGACTTGTCTTCGCCGTCGTGGCGATGAGCGTCAGCGTTGTATCCTTCCCGCTCCTTCTGGACCGCCATGTGGGCGCGGCCGTCGCGATGCTCACTTCCGTGCGCGCGGTGCTCGAAAATCCCGTTCCGATGATCGCCTGGGGCCTGATCGTCGCGGCGGCGCTGTTCGTCGGCTCCGTGCCATTTCTGCTGGGCCTCGCGATCGTCATGCCGGTCCTCGGCCACGCCACGTGGCATCTCTATCGGCGCGTCATCGCGACAGAATAACCTTCCACGGTTCCGTTGGGGCGGCAGCGGGTCTATGCTCTCAATCGCCGGGGAACTGCTTCTCAATGCCGGCACGGAGGAACTATGGCCAAGTCAAAATCCGGTGGCGCGGTCTATCGTGTCACCGAAATAATCGGGACCAGCGCAATTTCGTGGGAAGATGCCGCAAAGAATGCCGTCGAGACCGCGGCGAGTTCGTTGCGCGATCTGCGCGTGGCGGAGATCGAAAAGCTGGATCTGAAGGTCGAAGACGGAAAAGTCGTCGCCTATCGTGCGCGCGTTTCGCTCTCGTTCAAATACGAAGCCTGATCGTCTCGAAATGTGAAGGGCGGCGCGGACGCCGCCCTTCAATTCGTCCCGGTCAGAGTGGAAGAACGCCGACGATTTCCATCGTGTCGGGGGCGACGACGACGATCTCGTCTCCATAGGTGAAGAACAGATCGCCGCTCCACGCGGGGTAGATCGCGAGGATCGGCTGCGGCACGGCGACGAGGCGCACGGTCCGCGGAACCACGGCGCCAACGCCGATACGGAAACTCACATGCGTCAGCCGCGGGCCGGTACGAAGCACCGTCTCCCGCAGATTGGTTCGCTCTTCCACGGTGAGCGGATGCACGCCCGCGCCGCGCACTTCTCCCCCACGCAGCATTTCGCCGCCTTGAAGCTGGGTGCGATCCCTGTCGCCCTGGAGCTGGGTCGGTTCCTTTTGCGCCGTGCCCGGTTGCGTGTCGCGCGGACCGGCATTGTCCGGGTGCATTTGGTCGCTGGGCTGGGCGCGCTGGTTCTGGTCGTTGGGCTGAGCGCGCTGGTTCTGGTCGCTGGGCGGCCCGCCTGCGGGATAGCCTTGGGCCGAGACCGCGACGGTGCCAGAAAGAAGCGCTGCTGTGGCAAGCGCCAAGAGAGGCAATTTCATGATGATCTCCTGATTGGCCCGCAGCATCGACCACGATCGGTCCCTACCAGAACGTGGCCCTCCGCAAAGCGTTTCCGTGTCGCAGAAATGCCGCAATGTGACGCCGGGCGCAGCCTCTACCCGATTGCTGAAGCCGTCATGCGCGGCGCAGTATGCAACCCGAAATTTCCCGGGAGCTTGCAGCCATGAAGGTGGGCGCGGCGATTTTCTTTACCGACTATTCGATCGGACCGGTGGAACTCGCACGCGCGCTGGAAGAGCGGGGGTTCGAATCGCTGTGGGCGCCGGAGCACTCGCACATTCCTGCTTCGCGAAAGAACTCCCTATCCGGGCGGCGGCGAGCTGCCGAAGGAATACTACGACGTCATGGATCCGTTCGTCACGCTGACTGCCGCGGCTGCTGCAACGAAGAGCCTGAAGGTGGCGACCGGAATTTGTCTGGTGCAGCAGCGCGATCCGATCCAGACTGCGAAACTGGTCGCCTCGATCGACCAGGTCTCGGGTGGACGCTTTCTGTTCGGCATCGGCGGCGGCTGGAATCGGGACGAGATGGAAAACCACGGGACGGTCTTCGAGACCCGTTTCCAGCGCGTCCGCGAGAGCATCGAGGCGATGAAGGAGATCTGGACCAGGCCGCAAGCCGAGTATCACGGCGAGATCGTCAGGTTCGATCCGATCATGGCGTGGCCGAAGCCCGTGCAGAAGCCGTATCCTCCGATCATCGTCGGCGGCGGATTTCCGCAAGGCGCGCGCAGGGCGGCCCGTTACGGCGACGGCTGGCTGCCCATCATTGGTGCCGGCGACCTGGCAAAAATCCTCCCCCAGTTCCGGGCGATGCTCGAGGAAATGGGGCGCGATCCCGCAACCGTGCCCATTTCCGCATGGAACGCCAAGCTGGAAAGCGACTCGATCAAGCGCTTTGGCGAACTCGGCGTGGAGCGCGTGGTCACCACACTCCCGCCGGCCGGCCCCGAAAAGATTCTGCCGATCCTCGATCGCTGCGCCGAAGTGATGCGGCAGGTGAAATGATGCGCACGCTTCAACCGCGCAATTCTTTCCTCCCCCATCGTGGGCAGGGCTATCGCATATTTGTAAGCATCTCGAGGAGGAACTTTTCGTCCCAGCCGGCGCGTTTGAGTTTTGCGCGCATGGAGGTTTTGGCGGGGTGGGTTCGTGCCACGTTGAGGGCCAGACGCCGCAGGACGGCGAGGTTTTGCGGAGCGTGCTCTTTGCGGCTTCGAGCCTGGTCTTCGTCGAGGACGACGTCGAGCGTCCAGTGCAGGGTGTTCTCGATGCTCCAATGTTGGCGCACGATGCTGAGAAGCTCTTCGGGTCTGTAATGGCGCGTCAGCAGGAAGTAGCGCTCGACTGTGCCATCGTCGCCGCGGCTGCTCTTGACTCTTGCCACAGCTGCAATCCCCGGGAAGTCGTGCGTTTTGGCCATTTCCCGGGCGGGAGCGACCATGGCGGTGCGCACCTCGCGGCGACCATGGCCGGCATCGGTCGTGGAGGCTTGCGAGGCTCTCCTGCTCTCCGCTTCCGCGATGGCCGCTTTGGCAGCCCGCACCAGACCCGGCTGATTGTCTTTCACCGCCAGCACATAGTCGCCGCCGCGCTCGACGATGGCCTGGGCCGTATCGCGACGGCAATGCAGCGCGTCCATCGTCACCACGCAGCCCGAGAGCTGAAGCAGCTCGATCAACTGCAAAGCGCCGGCTGCCTCGTTGTTGCCCGGAGAAAGAACATTGGCAAGCGCCAGACGCGTCTTCGCCGCCCATGCTGTCACCATCACAGGCGGCATGTGGCTTTTTCCCCGCTCGTAAGCCCTTCGCAGCGCCTTGCCGTCCAGCGCAATCACTCCCTCCACCTTGACCGATTCCGCAAAGGCCGCCGTAAAGCGCCGGAACGCCTTCTCCAGCGACTTCGGATCCAGCATGCGGAAGATACGGCTGAACGTGTCGTGGCTCGGAATGCCGTTCTTCAATTCCAGAAAAGTCCGCAGCAGTCCTTCCTTGGCGCGGCCGAACACCTCGATATCGGTGCAATACTTCGCGCCACAAACCATCGCCAGAAGCGCAACGACCAGCATCTCGCTCAGGTCGTGATCGCCATCGCGCTTGCGAGGGTCCGCAATATCCGAAAAGCACTCCGTAAAGCGTTCCAAAGCAGTCTCCATCCGAATCAGGAGACACTTTCAGAATCAACTTTCCCCGCCAGAACAACATCCTGCCAGAATTTTCATGCGATTCCCCTGCCATCGTGGGGGAGGGGGTGCTGTTCGCGACTTTTCCCCCTCAGCCGATCTCGCCAGGAGGCTCGCTCGGCAGCTCCTCCATGTTGGGGGAGCAAAGCCGAGCGCGGGTGAGGGTCAGCCGAAGGTGATGTAGGTCGCTTTCAGCTGCGTGTATTTGTCGAATGCGTGTAGCGACTTGTCGCGTCCGAAGCCGGATTGCTTGTAGCCGCCGAACGGCATTTCGATACCGCCACCGTCGACATTGTTGACGTTGACGGTGCCGGCGCGCAATGCACGCGCCACCTTGTGCGCCTTGGAGAGATCGTTGGTCCACAAGCTGGCCTGCAGGCCATAGATCGAGTCGTTGGCGATCTTCACTGCCTCGTCGGTGTCCTTGAAAGTGAGGGTAGCGAGCACCGGCCCAAAGATTTCCTCGCGGGCGATCGTCATGTCGTTGGCCACGCCGTCGAATATGGTCGGCTCGATATAGTAGCCACCGCTGTCGCCGCGCACCTGCTTGCCGCCGACGGCGAGCGACGCGCCGTCCTTTTTACCCTTCTCGACATAGGACAGCACGCGGTCCATCTGCGTCTTGTCGACCATCGAGCCCATCATGGTTGCGGTGTCCAGTGGATCACCCGGCTGGAAGATGTTCGCCATTGCCTTCACCTTCTCGATGAACTGGTCGTGAATTTTTTCTTCGACGAGAAGCCGCGAGGCGGCGACGCAGACCTGTCCGGAATTGAAGAAGATGCCGGCGGCGGCCCCCTGCGCCGCTGCGTCGAGATTGGCGGTATCGGCGAAGACGATGTTGGGCGTCTTGCCGCCGCATTCGAGGCTCACGATCTTCATGTTCGATTCGCCGGAGTATTTCAGGAAGAACTTTCCGACCTCCGTCGAGCCGGTGAACGCAACCGCGTCCACATCCATGTGGCGGCCGATCGCCTGGCCGGCCGTCTCGCCGAATCCGGGCACAACGTTGAATACGCCTTCGGGGATGCCCGCTTCCGCTGCAAGCTCGGCGACGCGCAGCGCGGAAAGCGGCGATTGTTCGGCCGGTTTCAGGATGAGCGAGTTGCCCGCAGCGAGCGCGGGCCCGAATTTCCAGGCCGCCATCAACAGCGGAAAGTTCCAGGGAACCACCGCGGCCACGACGCCCAGCGGCTCGCGCGTAATCATCCCGAGCGCATTTTTCGGCGTCGGCGCGATTTCGTCGTAGATCTTGTCGATCGCCTCCGCGTACCAGCGCACGGTTTCCACTACCGCATTGATGTCGACGTTGCGCGCGAAGCCGACGGGTTTGCCCATGTCGAGCGTTTCGAGGAGCGCAAGCTCGTCGGCATGTTTCATGATCAGGTCGGCGAATTTCTGCAGCGTGCGCTTGCGCTGTTTGGGCGGCGCCTCCGACCACGCGCCCTTGCTGAACGCGGCCCGCGCCGCTTTCACCGCGCGGTCGACATCTTCCTTGTCGCATGCCGCCACCCGGGCGAGGAGCTTGCCGTCTATCGGCGAGATGTTTTCGAACGTCTCTCCGCTCGCCGCCGGGACATATTTGCCGCCGATGAAGGCCTGCGAACGGAAATCGAGACCTTTTGCCTGCCCGCGCCAATCGACTGCTGCCGCCATTGTCGTCTCTCCTGAAGGGTTCGTCCGCCGCAGTTTACGACCGGGGCCGCGGGAACTGAATGGAAATCTGAAAACAAAAAGCGCGCCGGGCCGGGGGGCCGGGCGCGCGCGGAACCGCTTCAAATGTCGACCTATTTGATCTTGCCTTCCTTGAATTCCACGTGCTTGCGCAGGACCGGATCGTATTTCTTCATGGAGAACTTCTCGGTCATGGTGCGGGTGTTCTTCTTGGTGACATAGAAGAAGCCCGTGTCGCCGGAGCTGTTCAGGCGAATTTTCGCGGTCGTCGGCTTCGCCATTCTGGCGCCCATGGTTGGAAAGCGCGGCCAAACTAGCCACGCGAGGCCCTTTGTCAAGCAGAGGCGCGCGGCCGATGCCGGCCGCCGTTGCGGCGGAGCCGCATTCCTTACTATATTCGAGTTCGTAAGGAGACCGGCCAACATGTCCATTGCCACGATGACCACCAAGGGCCAGACGACGATTCCCAAGGATATTCGCGACGGCCTAGGGCTGAAGCCGAAGGATCAGGTGCATTTCACGCTGCTTGCCGACGGGACGGTGATCATGCGAGCCAAGAAGCGCAGCGTGAGCGAACTCTATGGCGCATTGCACAGGCGCGGGCGAAAACCGCTCAAGATCGCCGATATGAAGGGCTTGCGCTGACCGTGCGGGGTCTCGACACGAATGTGCTCGTCCGTTTTCTGTTGCGCGATGACCGGCGTCAGGCGAAGGCGGCGAAGATTGCGATCGTCAATGCGCTGGCGGCGGGGGAGCCTCTCCTTCTCAGTCTTCTGACACTGCTGGAAACGGAGTGGGTACTTCGTGCGCGCGCCCGGTTCGACAGGAACAGCATCATCCGGATTTTCAGACAGCTGCTCGAATCCAGGGATTTGCTCTTCGAAAGCGAGGCCGCCGTGGAGCAGGCGCTATATCATTTCGAGGAAGGAAAGGCGGAATTTGCAGATTGTTTGATGATTGCGCAGTACCAGTACCTCGGCTGCGCAACGATGCTCACCTTCGACGCCGGAGCGGCCAAATTGCCCGGGGGCGAACTGCTTTCTGTCTGATTGCAGTGCATGTTCATTCCCGAGGTCCGCGGCTCGACGGGCGGGAGCGTCTTTGCGCCCGCGGGATCTGCTGCGGCGCAACTGCTTCATCCACCAGCTCGAAACGGAGACCGCCGGTGAGAGGCGCTGCTTCAAGCAGGCGCACGGTCACCATCTCACCCAGGCGGTAGACTTTACCGGTTCGCTCGCCGACCAGAGCGTGCCGCCTCTCGTCGTGCTGGAAATATTCCGCGCCGATCGTGCGTATGGGAATGAGACCGTCGGCACCGGTTTCCTTCAGCCGCACGAAGAGGCCAAAGCGTGTAACCCCCGTGATGCGCGCGGCAAATACTGCACCCACGCGATCCTCCATGAAGGCCGCGACATAACGATCGGTGGAATCGCGTTCGGCCGCCATGGCGCGCCGCTCGCACATGGAAATGTGCTCGGCCGTTTCGGCCAGCTTGCCCATCTCGCCGTCGCTCAGCCCGTCTGCGCCAACATCGAGCGCACGGATCAGCGCGCGATGCACCACGAGATCGGCGTAGCGCCGGATCGGCGAGGTGAAATGCGCATAGCGCTGCAGATTGAGTCCGAAATGACCGACATTGTCCGCCGCATAGACGGCCTGCGCCTGCGTGCGCAGCACGACGTCGTTCAGGACCTCCACATGCGGGCCGCCTTTGGCCGCGTCCAGGATGCGGTTGAACATCTCGGGCTTGATCACCTGGCCTTTCGCGAAGCTCATGCCGATGGTGCGCAGATAGTCGGCGAAGGAATGGAGCTTCTCCTGCGAGGGCTGCTCGTGCACGCGATAGAGCAGGGGTGTTCGCGCTTTCTCCAGTGTCTCGGCGGCCGCGACATTGGCCTGCATCATCATCTCCTCGATGAGCCGCATCGATTCGAGACGCTCGCGAAATGCGATGGAGGCAACGCGTCCGTCGGAACCGAGACAGACGCGACGCTCGGGCAGATCGAGATCGAGCGGGCGCACGGCGATCGCGCGCGTCCGCCAGCGCGCGATAGGCGTTCCACAGCGGCGCAAGGGTGCGGGAGGCGACGTCGCTGCGATTGGGATCGGGTGCACCGTCGAACGCGCGCTGCGCTTCGGCATAGGTCAGGCGCGCCGCCGAACGCATGACAGCGCGCAGGAATTCGTGCCGGCGTTTCTGTCCGTTCGCGTCGAATACCATGCGCACCGCGAGACAGGGGCGCTCTTCGTCTTCGCGCAGCGAGCACAGATCGGCCGATAGGCGCTCGGGCAGCATCGGCACGACACGGTCGGGGAAATAGGCGGAGTTGCCGCGCTTGCCAGCGCTTCGCGGTCGAGCGCGGAACCGGGCCGGACGTAATGGGCGACATCGGCGATGGCGACGAACGACGATATGGCCGCCCTTGTTCGCAGAATCGGGTCGGGTCCGGCCCACACCGCATCGTCGTGATCGCGCGCGTCTTCCGGATCGATGGTGACCAGCGGGAATATCTCGAAGGTCGATGCGCCCCTCGAAAGGCGGCGATGCGGCACGCTCGGCCTCGTGAAGCGCCTCGCGCGGAAATTCCGTGGGAATTCCGTGCTCGTGGATGGCGATCAGGCTGATCGCGCGCGGCTCGTTCATGCTGCCGAGACGCTCGACCACGCGCGCCCGGGGCAGCCCGGAAGGCCGGCCTGCCAGCGGCTCGGCGAGCACCAATTCGTTTGAATCCGCGCCGGCCTTGTCGCGGCTCTCCACGACAAATTCGTGGCGCGTCTTGCGGTCGATCGGCACGATGCGGCCGTGGCCCGCATGTTCGCGATAGACTCCGAGCACGCGATGGACGGCTGCACCGATGCGCTTGATGACGCGCGCCTCGTAGCCGTCTTCGACACTGGACAGCCGCGCGAGTACGCGCTCGCCGATCCCAAGGGCGGGTCCGACTTCCTCGTTTCGGCCGGGTACGATCACAATTTTCGGAGGTGTCTCGGCGTGCTCCCAGTGCTGCGGCCGTGCCAAGCAATTCTCCATCCGGGTCCTGGCCGACGATCTCGAGAACTGTCACCTCGGCAATGTTGCCCGCCGGGGCGTAGCGCCGCCTTGCGCTACGCGTGATCGCGTTCTCTGTTTCCAGCTCCTTGAGAATCCGCTTCAGTGCGATGCGCTCGGAACCCTTGACGCGGAGCACGCGGGCAAGATCGCGTTTGGACGCCTGCGGCTGCTTCGCCAGCGCTTCCAGCACGCGCGTCTTGTCGAGGGGAGGAAATTCTCCGGACGATCTTTTCCGCGCCAAGGATTACTCGCTCCCCGCGGTCGCCAGCTTGCGCTTCGCCTTGCCGGCACCCTTCGCGATCGCCGCGCCGCCCTTCTTTCGCGAAGGCGCGGACGGAGTTGCGCGCGGCGCGGCGGCAGTCGCCTTCGATTTCACGCTTTTGGACCGGGCTTTCACCTTCGGAGGCTTGTTTCCGCCCTTCGCGGCGCGGTCGGCGATCAGCGCCAGCGCCTGATCCAGAGAGACCCTCAAGGGTTCGATATCGCGCGGAACGGTCGCGTTGGTGCTGCCGTCGGTGACGTAAGGGCCATAGCGTCCGCGCATCAGCTTGATCACGGCTCCGCCGGGCGCAGCGCCCAGTTCCTTCAACGGTTCCGATCCGCGGAAGCTCTTCGATTTCGCCTTCTTCTCCGCAAGCAGCGAAACCGCGCGATTGATGCCCACGGTGAAGACATCCTCAGGCGAATCGAGAGAAGCGTACTGTCCCTGATGGGTGACATAGGGTCCGTAGCGACCGAAATTCGTCGTGATTGCTTCCCCTGTCTCGGGATGCTTTCCCACTTCGCGCGGCAAGGAGAGAATCTTGAGAGCGTACTCAAGATCGACGGTCGACGGAACCGTGTTCTTCGGGATGCTGCCGCGCGCCGGCTTCTCGCCCTCGCCCCGCTGCACGTAGTGGCCGAAACGCCCGCTGCGCAGAGTTACTGCCTCACCGGTTTCGGGGTCCACGCCAAGCTCGATCGGCTGGCCGCTGGCCGCTTCGCCCGCGCTCTGACCGAGCTGCCGCGTGTAGCGGCATTCCGGATAGTTCGAGCAGCCTATGAAGGCGCCGAAACGTCCCAGCTTCAGGCTAAGCCTCCCCGCGCCGCAGGTTGGACAGTTGCGCGGATCTTCGCCGCCCGGGCCGGCGGAAAAAATGTGCGGGCCCAGCACCTCGTCCAATTCGGTGATCACCGCGGAGACGCGCAGCTCCTTGGCTTCGTCGATCGCGACTGAAAAATCCTTCCAGAACTCGCGCAGCAGCTGCTTCCAGGCGAGGGAGCCCGCCGAGACCTCGTCGAGTTTCTCCTCAAGGTCGGCCGTGAAGTCGTATTCGACGTATCGGCGGAAGAAGCTTTTGAGGAAGCTCGTAACGATGCGGCCTTTGTCCTCCGGCACGAAGCGCCCGCGCTCCATGCGCACATAGGCGCGGTCGCGCAGCACAGACAGGATCGACGCATAGGTGGACGGCCGGCCGATGCCCAGCTCTTCGAGCTTGCGCACCAGACTTGCCTCGGAGTAGCGCGGCGGCGGCTCGGTAAAATGTTGCTCGGGGATGATCTTTTCGACGGTCAGGGCTTCGCCGCTGCCAAGCTTCGGCAGCTTCGAACCGTTTTCGTCGGTCTCGTCGTCCTTGCCCTCCTGATAGAGCGTGAGGAAACCGTCGAACAGCGTGACCGTGCCGGTGGCGCGCAGCGTGACCTTCCGGTCATCCGAGACAACATCGATCGTTGTGCGCTCGAGCTCAGCGCTCTCCATCTGGCTCGCCAACGCGCGTTTCCAGATGAGCTCATAAAGGCGGGCCTGGTCGCCATTCGAGCCTGCGCCCGATCTTTTCGGGCAGGCGCGCGAAGCTCGTCGGCCTGATCGCCTCGTGAGCTTCCTGCGCATTCTTGGCGCGGCTTGCATAGGCGCGCGGCACGCCCGGCACGTAACGGGCGCCGTAACTCTCGCCGATGAGGTGACGTGCCTCGCCGATGGCCTCGCCCGCCATCTGCACGCCGTCGGTTCGCATATAAGTAATGAGTTCGACCGTCTCGCCGCCGATGTCGACGCCCTCGTAGAGCTGCTGGGCGATCTGCATCGTGCGCTTGGCGGCGAAGCCCAGCTTGCGCGAGGCCTCCTGCTGCAGGGTGGAGGTGATGAACGGGCGGTGCGGGATGGCGCTTGACGGGCTTGGTCTCGATCTGCGCCAACCGCAAACTGCCGCGCGTTGATCGCGTCGACCGCACGCTTGGCCTCGGCTTCGCTGCCCAGCGACAGCTTCTCGAGCTTCTTGCCGTCCAGATGGGTAAGTCGGGCGGTGAACGTGCCGGCCGGCGCGCGCAGGTCGGTATCGACCGTCCAGTATTCCTGCGCCCTGAACGCCTCGATCTCGGTTTCGCGCTCGCAGACGAGCCGCAGCGCGACCGACTGCACGCGCCCGGCCGAGCGGGCGCCCGGGAGCTTGCGCCACAGAACCGGCGACAGGGTGAAGCCGACCAGGTAATCGAAGCGCGCGGCGCGCAAGGTAGGAATTGACCAGTTCCTCGTTGATCTCGCGCGGATGGGCGATGGCGTCGAGCACGGCTGTGCGCGTGACCGCATTGAAGACCACGCGCTCGACATGGGCGTGGCCGAGTGCCCGTTTCTGCTTGAGGATCTCCAGGACATGCCAGGAGATCGCCTCTCCCTCGCGGTCAGGGTCGGTGGCGAGGATCAGCTTGTCCGCACCCTTCAGCGCATCCACGATTTCCTTGAGCCGCTTCTGGGAGCGGGGGTCCACCTCCCAGCTCATCGCGAAGTCCTGCTCGGGTTGCACCGAACCATCCTTCGCCGGCAGATCCCGGACGTGACCGAAGCTCGCAAGCACCCGATAGCCGGGGCCCAGATACTTGTTGATGGTCTTGGCCTTGGCCGGGGACTCGACGACGAGAACGTTCATGCTGAAAGGAATCTGCCTTCGAGAGAGGCCGGGCAGTCGGTTATTGCCGACCCGGGCGATGAATGGATTGGCCGCAAATAGGGTGGGGGACTCCGCCCTGTCAATGCGCGCAAGGTCGGCGATAGCTACCTGTGGTTGAAATATATCACAACTCTGCCGTTTGTTCTATCTTTGCGTGTAATTGGGTGCGCCATACCGTCTGCCGGCGCGCTGAGCGCGGTGTTTATCCCACAGAAACCCGGTTCCCCGATTCGCGGTGGAGGCGCCCGGCGAGCTCGAGTTCAAGCAGGACCGACAGCACCAGAGGGCACGGGAACCCCGCATTGGCGAACGAGATCGTCGACGGCGATGGGCGCGGCACCCAGAAGCTCCTCGACCTGGGTGCGAATTGCGTCGGCGGGCACCTCGTCGCGTTCCACCGGCGGCCGCCAGTCACCCGCCTGGTCGCCCGGTTCGCAAAAGGCGCGACCGATCACGGGCCGCAATCCATCCAGCACGTCCTGCGCGCTTTCGGTCAGCGCCGCGCCGTCGCGGAGCAGGCGGTTGGTGCCCCTGGCGCGCGGATCGAGCGGCGAACCCGGCACCGCGAATACTTCGCGGCCCTGTTCGAGGGCGAAATTTGCCGTGATCAGCGAACCCGAGCCTTCGGCCGCTTCTACGACGACGACACCGCGCGCGAGCCCCGAGATGATGCGGTTGCGGCGTGGGAAATGTTGCGCCTGCGGTCTCTGGCCGACGGGCATTTCGGAAACAATCGCGCCTGCTTCGGCGATGCGTGCATAGAGAGATGCGTTCTCCGGCGGATAGATATCGTCGATTCCGCCCGCGAGCACGGCGACAGTGCCGGTTGCAAGCGCGCCCTCGTGCGCCGCGGTGTCGATGCCGCGAGCCATCCCCGAGACGACCATAAGGCCTGCGCCGCCGAGTCCTCGGGCCAGTTCCGCGGCGAATTTGCGCCCCAACGCGGAAGCGTTCCGGGCGCCCACGATCGCGACCATTTCGCGCGACAGAATTTCGGTGCGCCCCAACACCGAAATGACCGGCGGGGGCGCTTCCAGCGCGGCGAGCCCGGGGGGAAACGGCGGCTCGATCGAAGCGATAAGATGCCCGCCCATGCGTTCGACCAAATCAAGTTCGCGCTGCGCATCATCCTCGCTGGGGATTCGCAGATCGCCGGCCGCTCCGCCACGACGCGCCAGGCGAGGCAATTCTCGAAGCGCCAGGGAAGCGGAGTCATAGCGCTCGATCAGCGCCGCGAATGTGACCGCGCCCACATTTTGCGCCCGCGCGAGCCGCAGCCACGCCCGCCGCTCGGAGTTTGAAAGAGTACGGACCGCGCCGGCCATCTACCAAAACTCCAAATGAATTTTGCGATAGCTGCCGATGCACATGTAAGGCTCGACAAGAATATCCATCGTCTAGGCCTTCGCATCGATGTGGGGTTCCCGGCCGCTCGCGATGCGGCGGATGTTTTCCCGGTGCAGCGCGACAATCGAGAGCGCGAGAACCAGCAACAGCATCGCGTCGAGCGGGGCGCCGTATAGCATCATATAGATCGGTGTCAGCGCGGCAGCGACGAGCGCCGAGAGAGACGAGATGCGCCATGCCGCGGCGATCGCGAGCCATGTCGCCAGCGCAAGCAGGCCGACGGGCCATGCGAGGGCGAGCGTGATGCCCAGGAACGTTGCAACCCCCTTGCCGCCGCGAAAGCCAAGCCACGGCGGAAATACATGACCGGCAAAGGCGCCCAAACCTGCAAAGACTGCGGCCACATCTCCGTGCAGGGAGCCGGCGAAGACAACCGCCAGCGCGCCCTTTCCGCCGTCACACACAAGTGTGGCGAGAGCCGCCCAGCGGTTGCCGGTTCGCAGCACGTTCGTCGCGCCGATATTGCCGGAGCCTATCCGGCGTATGTCGCCGGCGCCCGCGATCCACGAAAACAACAGGCCAAAGGGAATCGATCCGAAGAGATAACCGAGAACAGGCGCGGCCGCGAAGACAGGCGCGCGGCTGTACCAGTCAATTGCATTGAGCGTGTCAAACATCGACGTGCCGCGTTGCATCGCGACTGAACGCGCATTTCCCGTCCACATAGGTTGCGTGAACGCGGCCTTCGAAAGTTCGCCCTTCGAACGGCGTGTTGCGCGCGCGCGAATGCAACGCGGCCGGATCGACGGCGAAGGGCTCGTCCGGATCGAAGATGACGAGATCGGCCGCGGCGCCGCGGACAAGCCGTCCACTCGCCAGTCCCAGAATGCGGGCAGGCGCCGCAGTCATCGTGCCCAGCACGTGGAGCAGGTCTGCGTGGCCATTGTGATGGAGCTGCAAGGCCGCGGGCAGCAGAGTTTCAAGGCCAACCGCGCCGAACGCCGCCTGCGCGAATGTTTGCCGTTTGGTGTCCGCGGCCTGCGGGTCGTGACTCGAAACGATGACATCGATCTCGCCCGCCGCGACGCCTTCGACCATCGCGGCGCGATCGGCCTCCGAACGAAGCGGCGGCTTCACCTTGCGAAAGGTGAGGTAGGGGCCAACGTCGAGTTCGTTAAGAGTCGAGATGGTGGACGGAAACGCCACAGGTGATCGGCAAACCCCGCGCTTTCGCTGCGACGATGGCCTCCAGCGCCGCGCGCGTGGAAACCTGTCCGAAGTGATACCGCGCACCGGTCAGTTCGACCAGACGGATGTCGCGCTCGACGATGATGGTCTCGGCCGCCGCGGGCGCCGCCGGAATTCCCAATCGCGTGGCGAACTCGCCTTCGTTCATCGCCGCTCCCGCCGAAAGCTCGGGATCCTCTGCGTGGCCCACCACGAGTGCTCCGAAAGTAGATGCATAGGCGAGCGCCCGGCGCATCACCCGCGCGCTCGCGATGGTGCGGTCTCCATCGGTGAAGGCGACGGCGCCGGCTTCCAGCAGAAGTCCGATCTCCGTCATCGTTTCGCCTGCAAGACGCCGCGACAGCGCGGCCATCGGCGACACACGAACGCAAGCGGTGGCGGTGGCGCGGCGCCGTACGAAATCGACCAGCGAGGGCTCGTCGATCACGGGGTCCGTGTTGGGCATGACGACGATGTTTGTAACCCCGCCGGCGGCCGCCGCGCGGCTGGCCGATTTCGAGCGTTTCGCGGTGCTCACTCCCGGGCTCGCCGGTGAAGACGCGCATGTCGATCAGGCCGGGCGCAAGCGCGCGGCCTCCGCAATCGATTTTTTCAGCGCTTTCGGGCGGCCCATCGTGAAAAAGGCGTGGCCCGAAATCGCCTATCCGTCCATCCACCACCAGAAGTGCGCCTGGCACATCCAGACCGCTCTCGGGGTCGAGCAACCGCGCATTCACAAAGGCAGAGTGCGTCATGGCGCGTTTCGGCCCTCGCGCGGCAGCCCCCGCACCAGCGCGTCGAGCACGGCCATGCGGATGGCGACACCCATTTCCACCTGTTCCTGAATCACGCTCACTTCAATGTCGTCGGCGACCACGGAATTGATTTCGATCCCGCGGTTCATTGGCCCGGGATGCATGACGAGCGCACCGGGACGGGCGCGGGCGAGCTTGTCGCGGTCCAGCCCGTAGAAGCGGAAATATTCGCGTGCCGACGGGACGAAGGCGCCAGCCATGCGCTCCAGTTGAAGCCTCAGCATCATCACGATGTCCGCCCCCGCCAGCGCTTCGCCCATGTCGGTAAACACTTCCGCGCCGAACCGTTCGACTTCGGCAGGCAGAAGCGTGCGCGGCGCCGCCAGACGCACCTGCGCGCCAAGCTTCGACAGAAGGAGGATGTTCGAGCGGGCGACGCGGCTGTGCAGGATGTCGCCGCAGATCACCACGGTGAGGCCCTCGAAGCCGCCGCGTCGTCGGCGGATCGTCAGCGCGTCGAGCAGCGCTTGCGTGGGGTGTTCGTGGGCGCCGTCGCCCGCGTTCACCACGCAACAGTCGACCTTGCGCGAGAGCAGTTCGGCCGCGCCGGCATCGGGATGACGCACGACCAGAATGTCCGGCCGCATGGCGTTCAGCGTCGCCGCCGTATCGAGCAGCGTCTCGCCCTTGGAAATCGAGGAGTTCCTTAGCGCCATGTTGAGAACGTCGGCGCCCAGACGCTTGCCCGCCAGCTCAAAGGAGCTTTGGGTGCGTGTCGACGATTCGAAAAACAGATTGATGAGCGCGCGCCCGGTGAGAAGCGTCTGCTTCCTCTTTGCGGAGCGATTGAGCGCGACGTAGTGCTCCGCTAGATCGAGAAGCGCTGTGATCTCGGGAAGGGAAAGCGATTCGACGCCGAGAAGATGGCTGGACTGAAGAATTGGTCCGTCGCTACCGTGCATCAAAGAGGGGCTTATAGGTGAGCGGGGCCTGGGCGGCAAGCACCCGGCCCAACTCGTAAAACCGGTTCAGATTCCGATCGTCGGCGCCGTCGTGTAATGATTTAACCGAGGCAGCCGGGAGCTTGGCCAATGGAAGCTGCGGGCGTGATTACGATTTCCAGCAAGAACGGTGCAAAGGATACGATGGATCGCCTCGTTTTCGAAGTCGGTGCAAAGGGATTGACCGTATTTGCACGGATCGATCACGCGGCGGGCGCGGCGCGGGCCGGTTTGTCGCTGCGACCGACCGAGCTTCTGATCTTCGGCAATGCGAAGGGTGGCACGCCGCTCATGCAGAGCGAACAGACGGCCGGCATCGATCTGCCGCTGAAGGCGCTCGTCTGGGAAGATTCCGCAGGCAAGACGTGGCTCTCCTATAACGAGCCCGATTGGATCGCACGGCGCCACGGAATTTCCGCGGCAGAGGCACCCGTCGTGGAAGCAATGACCGCGCTGCTGTTCGCCGTTACACGGAAGGCCACGGCCGCGATCACTTCCGCTTGAGATGATTGAGTGCGTCCAGCGCCCCCTGGAGCAGCCAGGCGGCGGCCATCTTGTCGACGAGGGCGGCGCGCCGCTTGCGCGAGGCGTCTGCCGCGATGAGGGTGCGCGTGACTGCGGCGGTCGACAGCCTTTCATCCCAGAGCAGCACCGGCAGGTCCGAGCACGCCGCGAAATTGCGCGCGAAGGCGCGCGCGGATTGCGCGGAAGGGCCTTCCGTCCCGTTCATGTTGAGCGGCAGTCCGACGACCAGACCACCCACTCCATGCTCGCGCCATGACCACGCCCAGAGCTGCGAAAGTCGTCCGCGAACTTCGTGCGCCTGCGCGTCGCGAGCGGCGAGGCGACGGTGAGCAGCGTGTCGGAGAGCGCCATGCCGATCGTCTTTTCGCCGAGGTCGAGCCCGAGAGCCGCGCGCCGGGCGCGAGGCTCGTCTGAAGACCTGCCAGATCGACCAGCACGCTTAGCCTTGGCCGATCTCGAACCGGTTGCCGGCGGGATCGCGAAGGAAGAACCGCTCAGCCCGTCGGCTCGCATTCTGCTGCTCGACGGACCAGCCCGAGTGCATTCGGCGCGCGCGCGGGCTTTTTCGAGATCCTGCCACCAGGAAGCAGATATGCCGCTTGCTTGCCGGTGACGGCTCTGCATCGAGACCCGACATGAACCTGCACATTTGCGAGCTGGAACCAGGCGCCGCCTCGCGACTGCAGCTCGGCCGGCTTGGCAATTTCCGCGAGCCCGAGCACGTCGCGGTAGAAGGCGAGGCACGCAGATTCCAGCGCGCGCGGCACAGCGACCTGCACGTGATCGATTGCCGGTTACGCCGAGGGACATCGCAGGAACCTGCCGCCCGCTGTCGTTCGCTTGCCAGCATGGGCGCCGGTTGCTAGCAAGTCCCGCGATATCTAGCACAGCGAAACTCCGATGTCCGTCGACAGCAAGACGGTCCGACATATCGCCCGGCTCGCCCGCATTGCGCTGGCGGAGGAGCAGGTCGAGCCGATGGCGAAGGAGCTCGACAACATTATTTCCTGGGTCGAGCAGCTCAATCTGGTCGACGTCAGCGATGTGCCGCCGCTCAACAGCGTGATCTCCGCAGCGACTGAAGATGCGCGAGGACGTGGTGACCGAAGGCAATCAGGCCGACGCGCTGACGGCGAACGCACCGGAGACCGTGGATCATTTCTTCGTGGTGCCAAAGGTCGTGGAGTAGGAATGGCGCTGTCATCTTCGCCACGCGATTTCACCCTGGCCGAAGCGCGCGATGCGCTGCGATCGAAAAAGATTTCTTCGGTCGAACTGACCGGCGCCTGTGTCGACGGCAATTGCCGAGGCGCGGCCGCTGAATGCCTTTGTCACCGAAACGCCCGAGCGCGCGTTTGCCATGGCCAGCGCGTTCCGACGAGCGCATCGCAGCGGGCGAGCGGCGTCCGCTCGAAGGCGTCCCGCTCGCGATCAAGGATCTGTTCTGCACGAAAGGCGTGCGCACGACGGCCGGCAGTCGGATTTTCGAGAATTTCGTACCGCCCTATGAATTGACGGTGACCCAGAATCTGTGGGATGCGGGCGCTGTCCTGCTCGGCAAGACGAATATGGACGAGTTCGCGATGGGCTCGTCGAATGAGACGAGCTACTTCAAGCCGGTCGCCAATCCCTGGCGTGCGCGAAACTCGAACGAGATCGTGGTGCCGGGCGGATCGTCGGGAGGGTCCGCAGCGGCGGTGGCGGCCAATCTCTGCCCGGGCGCGATCGGCACCGATACCGGCGGCTCGATCCGCCAGCCGGCTGCACTCTGCGGCATTGTCGGATTGAAGCCGACCTATGGCCGCTGCTCGCGCTGGGGAATTGTTGCTTTCGCGTCGTCACTCGACCAGGCGGGCCCGATGACCCGAACCGTCCGCGACGCGGCGATCCTGCTCGGGGCCATGGCGAGCGTCGATGCGAAAGATTCGACCAGCGTGGATATCCCGGTGCCGGATTACGAAGAGGAAATCGAAGCCGGCGTCAAAGGTCTGCGAATCGGAGTGCCCGCGCGAATACCGGCTGGACGGCGCGCCCGAGGAAATCGACGCGCTGTGGTCTCGCGGCGTCGAATGGTTGCGCCATCAGGGCGCCGAGATCGTCGATGTCAGCCTGCCGCACACGAGATATGCGCTGCCGGTCTATTACATTGTTGCTCCCGCCGAAGCTTCATCCAATCTGGCGCGCTATGACGGCGTACGTTACGGCCGCCGAAGCGTCGGCGTGCACGACGTGACCGATCTTTACGAGCGCAGCCGGGCCGAGGGATTCGGGGCGGAAGTCCGTCGGCGCGTTCTGATCGGTACCTATGTGCTGTCGGCCGGCTATTACGACGCCTATTACGTCCGCGCGCAGAAGGTGCGCACATTGATCGCGCGGGATTTTGCGCAGGCATTCGAGCGTTGCGACGTGCTGCTGACGCCGGCCACGCCCGGGCCCGCTTTCGCGATCGGCGAGAAAACGGCCGACCCGGTGTCCATGTATCTGAACGACGTGTTCACAGTGACGGCGAATCTCGCGGGTCTGCCGGCGATGTCGGTGCCGGCCGGCCTGACCGCGAGCGGCTTGCCATTGGGACTCCAGGTCATCGGCAGAGCTTTCGACGAGCAGCTGGTGTTGCGCGCGGGACGCGCCATCGAGCGGGCGGCGGAGTTCCCGGCCAAGCCCGCCACGTGGTGGAGATCGATGTGAGCGCCGCGAGCGGGCATGCGTCCGATCTGATTGAGGGCGCCCAAGGTTCATGGGAAGTCGTGATCGGCATGGAAGTCCATGCGCAGGTGCTTTCCAAAGCGAAGCTCTTTTCCGGCGCGTCCGCGATTTTCGGCGGGGAACCCAATGCGCACGTAAGCTTCATCGACGCGGCGATGCCGGGAATGCTGCCGGTGATCAACCGGTTCTGCGTCGAGCAGGCGATCCGTACCGGGTTGGGATTGAAGGCCCGGATCAATCACGTCTCGCTGTTCGACCGGAAGAACTATTTCTATCCGGATCTGCCGGCCGGCTATCAAATCTCCCAATACAAGAATCCGATCGTCGGCGAAGGCGAGGTGCTGCTCGATCTTCCGAAGGGGCGTACCGTCCGCGTGGGCATCGAACGGCTGCACCTGGAGCAGGACGCAGGCAAGAGTCTGCACGACCAGCATCCCGGGCATTCCTACATCGATCTGAACCGGGCCGGCGTGGCGCTGATGGAGATTGTTTCGAGACCCGACATGCGCTCGAGCGAAGAGGCAGCAGCCTTCGTGAAGAAGCTGCGCGCCATTCTGCGCTACCTTGGCACCTGCGACGGCAACATGGAGGAAGGCTCCATGCGCGCCGATGTCAATGTGTCGGTGCGAAGGCCCGGCGCGGCGCTGGGCACGCGTTGCGAGATCAAGAACGTCAACTCGATCCGCTTCATCGGCCACGCGATCGCCTACGAAGCGCGCCGCCAGATCGAACTGCTCGAGACTGGCGGCGCGATCCGGCTGGAGACGCGGCTTTTCGATTCCCGTTCGGGCGAGACGCGGCCTATGCGCTCCAAGGAGGAGGCGCACGACTACCGTTACTTTCCCGATCCCGACCTTCTGCCTCTGGTGATCGAGGAATCCTGGGTCGAGGAGATTGCGCGCAGTCTGCCCGAGCTGCCCGACGACAAGAAGGCGCGCTTCATGCGCGAATACGGAATTTCCGCCTATGACGCCGGGGTGCTGGTCGCGGAGCAGGAGCTTGCCGCGTACTATGAGGAGCTGGCGGAGGGTGCCGATGCCAAGCTTGCCGCCAACTGGCTCAACAACGAGTTACTGGGGCGATTGAACCGCGACGGCCGCACGATCGCAGACTGCCCCGTTTCCGCACATGCGAACAGGAGCATTCTTCGGCTGGTCGCAGAGGGGACCATTTCAGGGAAGATCGCCAAGGATGTTCTCGACATCGTGTGGGCCGAGGGTGGCGATCCCGAAACTGTCGTCGTCGCGCGCGGCCTGACCCAGGTCAGCGATGTCGCTGCCATCGAAGCGGCAATCGATGCCGTGATTGCGGCTCACCCCGACAAGGTCGCGGAGGTGAAATCCAAACCCAAACTCGCCGGCTGGTTTGTCGGACAGGTGATGAAACAGACCGGCGGGAAGGCGAATCCGCAGGCCGTGAACGCCCTTCTGCGGACGCGTCTCGGATTGCCCGCAGACGGGTGATTCGCACATTTGCAAGTCATTGACTGGCTTCGGCAGATGCGGCAGCCAATTCGATCCGTGCACTGACTAAATCACGAAAGCCAATAAAATACAGGGTTTCGTGAAGTTTTGCGGTCGCGCGGGAATCGCGCCCAGGCGGGTGCTATTGCGTCGCCCGCGCAACCCCCTCATATTCTTGACGTTTTGGGAGTGCGATTCGCACGGCCCAAAAATCGTAGAGGAGTCGTTTCACATGCCAATGACTGCAAAGAAGTCGAAGAGGAAAGCCAAGAGCAAGAAGAAGCGCACCGTCCGCAAGGCCGGCGCGAGGGGCGCGGCGAGAAAGACGCGTCGCAAGGCTGCGAAGAAACATACAAAGCGGAAGGCACGCCGCACGAAGAAAGCTGCCCCTGCACCCGCTGCGATGTAGGGCAGCTGATGATCGAGGCTGAGGCCGCGGCTGCCGGACAAGCGCACATGCGCATGTCGTGCGCCGCGGCCAAGCCCAAAAACAAAAAACCTGCGGTGCGCCCGTGTCGAAAAGGCGCCGAACGCGGGAGCGGATAACAGGGCGAAGCCCGGCTTTTTCCGCAACCTACCGTTAACTGCTCCTTAGCTTGTCCGGCGTGATGCTTGCCCGCGTGCAAGAGAAGGCTTGCATGCAGTGGCGGCCGCGTAGCGGTCAGGGGGCGAAAATGGTGTGCATCGATATCAATTCATTGTCGCAGTTCGAATGCGACGCGCAGCAGGGGCGGGCGGATGCGCTTTACAATCTCGGGCTCGCCTATTCCACGGGACAGGGCGTCGATGTGGACTACATCGCCGCCCATAAATGGTTCAACCTCGCGGCCATGAAGGGCAGCGAGATCGCCAAGACGTGGCGTGCCCAGATTTCGCGGGAAATGAATTCAAACCAGATCGCGGAGGCCCAGCGGCTCGCCCGCGAATGGCTGTCGTTCTTTCACTGAATTTCGGAACCGGGCGAAGGCTTGAATTCCGGCGCGACTGCGGGCGCCGCGGCGGCCGGCGGATCCGGCGGAGAAATGGCAGTCCGCGCAAAGGTGATCGCAGAATTGTCGGCGCGCGTTTTTGATCCCGGCGCTTCGACCCTGCTTCCGGACGAATTGACGCGCAACGTTGAAACCTGCGGCGCATCCGGCCGATAAAGATCGTCGAGAATCTGCAACGGTTCGTCGCGCCCCGCCAGCCGGTTCCTGTAAACTTCCACGTTTTCAAGCACGCGCTGCACGTAGTTGCGGGTCTCCTGAAACGGGATCTGTTCGATCCAGTCTACCGGATCGACCCGCACGTCCCGCGGATCGCCATAGGCTGCGATCCACTTGCGCACATTGCCGGGGCCGGCGTTGTAGGCAGCGGCGGCCAGCAGGTAGGAGCCTCCCCAATTGGCGAGCTGGTGCGCGAGCTCCGTCATCCCCAGTTCCATATTGTAACTCGCGTCGTCGAGAAGGGCGGAGGGCCGATAGCCCAGCCCCGCGACTTCGGCCAGATGCGCGGCCGCGTCCGGCATCACCTGCATGAGGCCGCGGGCGCCGGCGACGCTCACCGCATCGGGATCGAACTCGGTCTCCTGCCTGACGATCGCGAGCACGAGCGCGTTCTCCGGCGCGATGCCCGGGCCCGCGTAACGCGGAATTGCGATGACGGGATGGGAATAATCGAACAGGCGGATGCCGTCATAACTCGCTTGCTTCGCAACCCGGACGGCGACGTCGCGAAATCCCATGCGTGTGAGCTCGGCCGTCAAGAGCTTCGCGCGCGCGCCGTCGCGGTGCAGTTTTGCCTCCTGAACCGCAAATTCCCGCAAGGGACCTTCCAGTCCCAGATCAGCGAGCACCCGCACCGCCCGGGTAAGGTCATCATGCTCGAAGGCCTCGCGCGCAGGCTCCGCATCGACGGGCGTCGCAGGCAAGTGGAGACCCGGATCGGACACAATCCGCGCCAGCGCCAACTGCCCGTAAAATGCGGCGGGGTTCTCCGCCGCTGCATGGTACTCACGCCATGCTGCCTCATCGTGTCCCGCAGCTTCGCAGGCGCGGCCTGCCCAATAATAGGCGCGCGCCCGGCTGACGGGCCGCGACGCGGCGCGAACGAGGTTCTCGAAATGCGTCAGCGCGATGGCGGGCTCCTTCAGCTCGCGCAGCGCGATCCAGCCGGCCAGAAATTCCGCATCGGCATACTCACTGCCATCCTGCGGCAAGGCGGTGTCCGCCGACAGCAGGTAGGCGCTCCGCGTGTAACCTTGCTGCAGCAGCGCCCGCGCATCGAGATTTGTCTCTGTCCACCAGTGCGTGGGATTGAGCCTGGCCAGGTCGCGAACCGGTGCGCGCGCAAGAATCGCCGGAATCGCCGCAATGTCGTTGTGCAGTCGCAGCACCCGCGCCTGATCGAAAAGTAGTCCCGGATCGTCGCGCAGGTCTGATGGTAAAGCGGCCGCCTCGTACTCGCCACGCGCCGGGTCGCTGCGGAGCAAGATGCGCGTTTCCGCCAGCCGCTGCATCGCCGTCCCAACCCGCACCATCTGGCGGCGCGCAGCGGCCAGATCATTCTGCGCCAGCAGGTGCTCCAGACGTTCGCGATCGGCGTCGGGCGTCAACACATTGCCGTGCTGCGCGATGACATAAAGTTCCTGGTCGGGCCGGAAGCTGTTCGCGATCCAGGCTTGTCGTATCCATTCGCGGCCGCGATCGACGGAGCCCGCAGCGATCAGCGCCTCGCCCAGCCGCACTTTGCCGATTCCCGTCTGCGGCGTGCGCGCGCCAAACCAGGCGATGAGTGCACGGGGATCGACCGTCGGACCGATTGCCTCTTCGGCCCGCGAGAACAGCGCTTCGCGGCCGGGCCAGTCCGGATAGTCCTTCAGGAATTGTGCCATCTCCGCGAACGAGGCGCCGCTGTTGCGGGTGCGAAGGTACGCCCATTCGATGAGCCGGCGCGCCACCGTATCGCCGCCCTGTTCGGCGAGACTGCGTGCGGCGACCCAGTCGCCTCTTTGCGCCGCCTCCACCGCCCGGCTGAAGAGCTCGTGGTCGGTGGCACCGAGATAGCGGACAAGTCCGGCCCGGCGCTCGCCACCGAAATCGAACGCGGGCGAAGCCGCCTCGTCCGAATCGGCGATCGGCTGCATCATCACGACGCCGCCCTGGCGGATAAGACCTGGCGGAAGATCATTGGCGGCGGCAGGTGGCTGTTGTGCTCTGCTGCGCCAACGCCGCGGCCGCAGCCATTGCGAGGGCGGCCGATGCGAGTACAGCACGCGATAACTTCATCGTTTTGCGCGAATCGAATCTGCAACGGGACGAGCGGAATAGATTAGTGTCGCGCTTCCCCGTTGGCCAGCGGCCTCTCCTTGCCGCGACCTGCAGCGCGGCGCTATTTTGCCGCAACGCATAGCGCGAGTATCAAATGCTTGACGTTCGCGAACGTCTCAAGGGTTCCATGCCCGCCCTGATCACGCCGTTTCACGGCGGTAAGGTGGATGAGGCAGGCGTTGCGCAGGCTGGTCGCCTGGCAGATCGAGGAGGGCACGCACGGACTGGTTCCCTCCGGCACGACGGGCGAATCCGCCACCTTGAGCCATGAGGAACATATGCGGGTGGTGGAGATCTGCGTCGAGGAAGCGGCCGGACGATGCCGGTGATCGCCGGCGCCGGCTCCAATTCCACCGACGAAGCCATTGCGCTGACCCGCCACGCCAAAGAGGTGGGCGCCGATGCGGTGCTGTCGGTCACGGGCTATTACAACAAGCCGATCGCAGGAAGGCCTGTACCGCCATTTCATGGCGATCGCCGAGGCGGTGGACATTCCGATCCTGCTCTACAACATCCCGGCCGCACCATCGTCGAGATTTCGGTGGAGACCATGGCGCGGCTGTCGAGCATCACGAACATCATCGGGGTGAAGGACGCCACCGCCAATCTGATGCGGCCGACCCGCGAGCGTGCCGCGTGTGGCCGGAATTGCGTCTGATCTCCGGCGAGGACGGCACGGCGCTGGGTTATATGGCGCATGGCGGCCATGGCTGCATCTCGGTGACGGCCAATGTCGCGCCGAAGGCTGTGCGCCGAGTTCCAGGCTGCCTGCATGCGCGGCGATTTCCGTCCGCGCTCGGCGCTCCAGGACCGACTGATGCCGCTGCATGACGCGATGTTCTGCGAGGCCAGTCCGGCGCCGGTGAAGTATGCCGTCTCGCTGCTCGGCCATTGCAGCGAGGCGGTGCGGCTGCCGCTCGTGGCGGCGAGCGAGGCAGCGCGCGTGCGCATCCGCGCGGCAATGGAAACGGCCGGCCTCGTTCCTCTCGATCGTCGGGCGGAAGACTAGTCCATGGCGGCAAGAAGGAAGAACCGGATCGGCGCGTCATCGCCGACAACCGCAAGGCGCGCTACGCCTATGCGATCGAATTCGACGCTGGAAGCGGGCATCGTGCTGATGGGCTCGGAGGTGAAAGTCCTGCGCAGCGGCAAGACCACCATCGGCGAAAGCTACGCCCAGGCCAAGGATGGCGAGCTCTTCCTGGTCAACTCCTATATTCCCGAATACACGCAGGCCAGCCGCTTCAATCATGAGCCGCGCGTCCGCGCAAAGTGCTGGTGCACAAGCGCGAGGCCGCCAAGCTCGCCGCGGCGATCCAGCGCGAGGGCATGACGCTGATTCCGCTGAAGCATGTATTTCAACGCCAAGGGCATGGCCAAGCTCGAACTGGGCATCGCCAGGGCAAGAAGCTGCACGACAAGCGCGAGACCGGAAAAGCAGCGCGACTGGCAGCGCGACAAGGCGAGACTGATGCGGGGGAAGGGGCTGAGTCGCGAGCGGGACTCGCGCTGCGGCGGCCGGTCAAGGCGGCCGGTACGGCGCCGCGGCGAGCGCTATGTCCGCCGCAGCCTTTTCGCCTTTGCACCACATCCTCGAACATCTCGGCGGTCAGCACGCCGGTGTTGGTGTTGTAGCGCGAGCAGTGATAGCTCGAGATCAGCGTGAACTTGCCGATCTCGTAACGCCACGCCATGCTTGAAGGGATGCATCGCTTTGCGCGACGCCCAGCGCGTCGCAGACGCTGTCATGGGCGATCTTGCCCAGCGCCAGGATCACTTTCACGTTCGGCAGCGTCTCCAGCTGCCGGATCAGGAACTGGCGGCAGGTCTTGATCTCGCTGGGCTCCGGCTTGTTCTGCGGCGGCACGCAGCGCACCGCATTGGCGATGCGGCAATCCACCAGCTCCAGCTGTCGTCGGCGCGCTCGTCATAAGTCGCCCGCGCGCCAGACCGTGCTTCAGCAAGCGTGGCGTAGAGCAGATCGCCCGCCCAGTCGCCGGTGAAGGGCCGGCCGGTGCGGTTGGCGCCTTGCAGGCCCGGCGCCAGCCCGACGATCAGAAGCCGCGCGTCCGAGCGGCCCGAAGCTCGGCACCGGCGCGTTGAACCAGTCCGGATAGCTTGCGCGATTGTCGGCGCGGAAGGCGCGCAGCCGCGGGCAGAGCGGGCAATCATGCGGCGGTTCGCGTGCGCACGCTCGTGCAAACTCGCCGCCGCCATCGCGAGCGTCAGGCCGCCTGCGCATAGGCGCGGCGAGGCCGTGTGCGCCTTGCGCGGCCGCCTTCGCGCACGATCTGGGCTTCAGTTCGTCCAGCTCGATGAAATTGTCGGCCTGGCGGCGCAGTTCGTCCGCCACCATGGGCGGCTGGGTGCGGATGGTGGAGACCACGCTGACCCGGCGGCCCTTGCCGCTGCACCGCTTCGACCAGGCGGCGGAAATCGCCGTCGCCGGAGAAGATCACGACATGGTCGACCATGTCGGCCATCTCCATCACGTCGATGGCGAGCTCGATGTCCATGTTGCCCTTGACGCGGCGGCGGCCCTGCGCGTCGGTGAATTCCTTGAGCGGCTTGGTCACCACCGAGAAGCCGTTGTAGTCCAGCCAGTCCACCAGCGGCCGCAGCGGCGAGAATTCCTGGTCCTCGGCCACCGCGGTATAATAGAAGGCGCGCACCAGAATGCCCTTGCGCGCGAACAGTTCCAGAAGCCGCTTATAGTCGATGTCGAATTGCAGGCCCTTGGCCGCGCCATAAAGATTGGCGCCGTCGATGAACAAAGCGCAGTTTTTCCTGCGGATAGAACAGCATCGGAATGTCTCCTGTCATAATTGACCACGTGCAAGAATCCAAAACGGCCATGAGCGCTTCTATGATATTTATGGGCGAGTGCAAACGTTCTGGGCCCCCGCTCACATGATTTTGATCGCGCTCGGCGCCAATCTTTCCTCGCCGGTGGGACCGCCGGCGGCAACTTTGCGCGCGGCGCTGCGGGAATTGGCGCGGCTCGGGCATTTCGATGTGTGCCGTCTCGGATTTTTACCAAAGCCGCGCCTGGCCAGATCCGAGCGATCCGCCCTTCGTGAATGCGGTTGCGCGCGTCGAGACGGCGAAGGCGCCGACCGAGCTTCTCTCGCTGCTGAAGCAAATGGAAATCTTGTTCGGGCGGTCGTCCACGCAACAGAACGCGCCGCGCCCGCTCGATCTCGATCTGCTCGACTATGAGGGACGCGTCCAGACGGGGCCGCCCGATCTGCCGCATCCGCGCATGCACGAGCGTGGCTTCGTTCTCATTCCGCTGAGCGAGATCGCGCCGGCCTGGCGACACCCCGTTTCGCGCCTCGGCGCCGGGGAGCTTGTGAATGCCTTGCCCGACGCGGCGCGCGAGGTTACGAGGCTGGGCTGAACGCATCGGCTTGCAGAACTGCCATGGATTGGAAAGCATTCTCCCCGTTCCTGGTCCCGCTTCTCGTGGCAGCAATTCTCGTTCGTCGCGCAATGCGGCCCCAAAAAGCGCGCACAGTCCGCTTTCAGCGCCTGTGGATCTTTCCAACGCTTCTTCTCGTCGTCACGGCCATGTCGCTGGAGCACGAACCGGCGCCGGGGATCGGCGCGATCGCGGCGTTTGTGGTGGCCGCCTGCGCGGGCGCCGGGATCGGCTGGTTCCGGGTGCACACGCTGGAGTTCAGCGTGGATTCAGAAAGCGGGAAAGTCTCCGCGCGGGCCGACGCAGCTCTGGCGCATTGCTCATCGTCGGATTGATAGCGTTGCGCTATGGCGCCGATCTGGCACTCAAGAAACTCGGCCTGGATGCCGGCGCGAACCTGGTCCATGCGACGGATGCAATGCTGCTTTTTTCTACTTCGATGCTGGTCGCCCGCAGCGTGCATACCTGGAAGCGCGCGCGCGCCCTTCTGGACGCTCAGCGACGGCCGGCGGTGGCGAGCGACCCCCAGCCCCCCGCCCATTCAGGGCAAATCTGATGCGGCGGCGCTGATGGCGACACGAGAGGCTCGTGTTGCGAAGCGCGGATCGTATAAGGTTCGACCCGTTGGCGCGCAAAACAATTCTGAAGAAACAACGTGCGAGCCCTCATCATGCTGAAATTCAGTCACATTGGGATTCCCACCGACGCGCCCTTCGAAGGGGAAATCGATCTGCCGCATCTGAAGATCACGGTGAGCGACCACGCGAACAATCCATTCGGGATTCAATGGCAGCGCTACTGGCCGGATGCGCCCTGTCCCGAGCTCGTCAAGCGTGTGGCGCATGTGGCGTTCGAGGTCGATGACCTCGATTCGGCGCTCCAGGGCCGAAACGTCATCATCACGCCGAACAGCCCAAGCAAGGGCGTTCGCGTGGCGTTCATCGAGGTGAATGGAGCCCCCGTTGAGCTGTTGGAGATCGACCACACGATTCGCCCCGATCTCTGAACCAGTGCGGATCGCGGGCAGTGGTACAGTTTGACCATCTGGCATCAGCTTTGACCCGCATTTTGTCTGAGTTGCTGCAAGATGCTCAGCCGGTCCGCGACCTGCCAGTGGCCCATAATGCTGTTCGCTTCGTCGAAGTCGTAGATGGTTAGTCCGGACATAGTGAGACGTGCCCCAGTCGCGGAAAAGCCCGCAATTTCGCCTTTGTGAGACGCTGCCCATGTCCAGGCAATTGCCACGGCATTTCCATCCTCAACAATCGTTTCGAGCGTGAACCGCTGATCGGGGACAGGCGCGCGCGAAAGTCGCACGCGTTCTTTGAAGCCCGAAAGGCTAAGGGTTTGGCCGTCCCATGGATCACCTGGATCGTGCCGTACGGTGTAGGTTGCGCCAATAAAGTTGTCGCATGCTTCTATGCGTCCTTGCGACCAAACCTCCTCAATGAAGGAAATCAGCAACCGCTTTCGTTCGCCAAACGCCATTCTATCTATTCCGCGGCTGAGCCGCTTCCCAGTCCTCCACCACCTTCACCATATCAGACATTTCGCAAAGTTTGGGAGTAGTGCCTGCTGCCATTGCGGGAGTGACCTTGAGCGTCTGATGGATACGCACGAAATTGTAGTGCATGAATTAGATCGCCATCATGTGCGCGTGGTTTGCGGCCTTTTTTGAGAACGCGTTGGTGAGCCGCGTCATGCGCCGGTTGCCCATGCGGATATTCAGGTTCTGGCGCTCCACATGCGACGTTGAGTGGCCGTCGCTGGTGAGCTGGACGCGGAAAGCAAGACGCGGAGCCAGATCGTCTATGAACATCATCGCTGCTTCGCTGTCGCGGGAGCCGACATAGAACGACGCCACAAGCTTGGTTTCGGAGTTCGAGCCATCTGGCGCGGCAGGACGCGAGCGGGGTTCGGCGCGCGGAATTTCAAACTGTAGCACTACCCCCCTCCGCTTGCATGAAGGTGGCGGCTTCTATAGCCTGCCGCGCTCGCTAAACGCCCCCAAATACCCCCAAGAGGAGCCGCAATGGCCCGCGTAACCGTTGAAGATTGTGTCGACAAGGTGCCAAACCGCTTCGATCTGGTGCTCTATTCCGCCTATCGCGCCCGCCAGCTCTCCGGCGGGGCAGAGACGCTGGTCGATCGCGACCGCGACAAGAATCCCGTGGTGGCATTGACGGGAAATTGCGGCGAAATCGCTAAAACCGGACGACATCCGGGACGAATATATAAGGAGTCTTCAGAAGCACGCCGAGGTCGACGAACCCGAGGAAACTGCCGCCGACGTGGATGCCGGCCGGGAGGAGGCCCAGTTTCGGCAGGTGACGGAAGAGGAACTCCTGCGGGCCTTGACGACCGAGGCCCAGCGCCGGGCCGAGCCGCAGCCCGAGGAGCCTGCCGACTACGAGGAGTAGTCCGTGGCAGCGCCGGGCCGCTACCCGCCGCCTTTCGACGGCGCGGCACGGGTCGGCTCGCCCTTTAGGCGGGCCACTCCTATATCATGCGTGTCATGAGCGCTCCGGTTGAACCTGCCGTGTCAAACGGTCCGGCGTCCCTTTCGCCGTCCCTGGTCGCTCCGGGGCAGGCTCCGGCAAAGCGCGCGCAGAGCGGCCTCATACGACAGGCCGAGCTTCTCGAGCGGGTGAAAGCCTACGACCCCGACGCCGACGAGGCGCTGCTGAACAAGGCCTATGTGTACGCGATGACGGCGCACGGACAGCAGCTGCGCGCCTCCGGGGATCCCTATTTCGCCCATCCGCTGGAGGTCGCGGGAATTTTGGCCGACCTCAAGCTCGATGTCCCGACCATCGTCACCGCGCTCCTCCACGACACCATCGAAGACACGCACGTCACCTACGAGGACGTGATGCAGCGGTTTGGCAGGGAAATTGCCGAACTCGTCGACGGGGTGACGAAGCTCTCGAAGCTTGAAGTATTTTCCGAGCGCACCAAGCAGGCCGAAAATTTCCGCAAGCTGATGCTTGCCATGTCGAACGACATCCGCGTGCTGCTCGTCAAGCTCGCGGATCGGCTGCACAACATGCGTACGCTCGAGCACGTTCAGGACGCGGAGAAGCGTCGGCGCATCGCGCAGGAAACCTTGGACATTTATGCGCCGCTCGCCGGCCGCATCGGCATGCAGAATCTGCGCGAGGAGCTCGAGGACCTGGCGTTTGCCGAACTGAATGCGGAGGCGCGCAATTCGATCGTCACGCGGCTGGCGCGCCTGGATGCCCAATCGGGCGAGCGCATCGGCCGCATCGCGGGCCAGTTGAGGCGCGAGCTCGCAGAACGCGGCGTCGACGCCGCGGTTCAGGGCCGGGCCAAGAGGCCCTATTCGATCTGGCGCAAACTGAAGGACAAGCAGCTCAATTTCGAGGCGCTGTCGGACATTTTCGGGTTTCCGCGTCATCGTCAGGAACGAAGAGGATTGCTATCGGGCGCTCGGCGTCCTGCATACGAACTGGCACATGATCCCGGAGCGGTTCAAGGACTTCGTTTCCAATCCCAAGATGAACGGCTATCGCTCGATTCACACCACCGTCGTCGGTCCCGAGCAGCAGCGCGTGGAGGTGCAGATTCGCACCGAGCAGATGCACGACGTGGCGGAACGCGGTGTGGCGGCGCATTGGCGATACCGCGAACATGTCGATGAACATGATCTGGCGGCGACCGATGCCTACAAATGGCTGCGCGATATGGTGGAGCTGCTGGAGAAAGGCGATTCGCCCGGAGGAATTTCTCGAGCATTCGCGCTTGCACATGTATCAGGATCAGGTGTTCTGCTTCACGCCGAAAGGCGACCTGATCTCGCTGCCGCGGGGCGCCACGCCCATCGATTTTGCTTACGCGGTGCACTCCGATCTCGGCCATTCCACGGTGGGCGCCAAGGTCAATGGCAGTCATGTGCCGCTTCACACGCCGCTGCAGAACGGCGACCAGGTGGAGATCATCCGCACGAAGGAGCAGACGCCTTCGCCGTTGTGGGAACAGTTCGTCGTCACCGGCCGCGCGCGCGCGGAAATCCGGCGTTTCCTGCGCCATGCCCGGCGCGACGAGCATGCTAGTCTCGGACGCAAGATCCTGGACAAAGCCTTCGCCGACGAGAATGTCGAACTGACGCAAAAGGCGATCGACGAGGTCGCCAAGAAGCTGCGCCTCGCCAGGTCGGACGAGGTCTACGCCCAGGTGGGACGCGGCGCGCTGCGCGCGGACGATGTGCTGCATGCGGTCTTTCCCGAGAATCGGCGCAATCCCGCAGCTGCCAGGGGCGCCGCGGCGCGAAAGGAAAGGCCATTTCGATAAAGGGACTGACGGAGGGTATCTCCTATCGCCTGGGCGATTGCTGCCATCCGCTGCCCGGCGATCGTATCGTCGGTCTGATGATTCCCGGAGAGGGTGCCGTCATCCACACGATCGATTGTGCCGAGCTGGAAACGGCGCAAGGAAGCATGAACGATTGGCTCGATGTGCGGTGGGATGCGCATTCGGCGGGGAGCGGAAATTCCGTGGCCCGGGTGCGGGTGAGGGTGAAGAACGCTCCCGGATCGCTGGCCGTACTGGCGAGCGTCATCGGGAGCAATGGCGGCAACATCTTCAATCTCAAGGTCGCCAGCCGCAACCCGCTGTATTTCGAGTTCCTGGTGGACATCGAGGTGCGCGACGTGGCCCATCTGCAGAACATTCTGGGCGCCTTGCGCGTGAACGCGGCCGTCGAATCCGTCGATCGTCTGCGCGGACCGCAGGAAAGTGCGGGGAGCGCCGCCGCATGAACCGGCTTCGCCTGGGCGTGAACATCGATCATGTGGCGACCATTCGCAATGCGCGGGGCGGCAGGCACCCCGATCCGGTCAGAGCCGCGAAAATGGCCGCGCAGGCCGGCGCCGATGGCATCACGGCGCATCTGCGCGAGGATCGGCGGCACATTTCCGACTCCGACATTGAACGGCTGAGAGGCGAGATTGCGTTGCCGCTGAACCTTGAAATGGCGCCGACGGAAGAAATGCAGGAGATCGCGCTGCGCCACCGCCCTCACGCCGTCTGCCTCGTTCCCGAGCGGCGCGAGGAACGCACGACCGAGGGGGGAATCGACGCTGCCGGTCAGCATGACCGCCTGGCGACGCTGGTTCGCGTACTTTGTAGCGCGCGCATCCGCGTGTCATTGTTCATCGAGCCGCAGCGGCGGCAGATCGAGGCGGCAAAATCGCTGGGCGCGCCGGTCATCGAGTTGCACACCGGCGCCTATTGCGAGGCGGCCGCGCATGGTGATTTGGCCCGGACGGAACGCCAGCTCGTTTTGCTACGCGAGGCCGCGGAACAGGGGGCCTCGTTGGGCCTCGAAGTCCACGCCGGGCACGGCCTTGGCTACGACACGGTGAGTGGGGTGGCCGCCATCCCGCAACTGCGCGAACTCAACATCGGCCATTTTCTCGTCGGCGAGGCGATTTTTTGCGGGCTCGATGCCGCCATCAGGCGCATGCGGGCGTTGATGGACGCTGCGCGCGCAACGAGCGACAGGCGTGCCACCGCATGATCATCGGCATCGGTTCCGATCTCATCGACATCCGACGGGTGGAACGCAGCATCGAGCGATTTGGCGCGCGATTTCTCGATCGGATCTTCACCAGGACCGAACGCGCCAGGTCGGAACGCCGGGCGCAACGCAGCGCGAGCTACGCCAAACGCTTCGCCGCCAAGGAGGCCTGCGCCAAGGCGCTCGGCACGGGCCTGCGCCGGGGCGTTTTCTGGCGCGACATGGGCGTCGTCAACCTGCCGAGCGGAAAGCCAAGTCTGAGATTGACCGGCGGTGCGCTTGCACGGCTGACCGAATTGACGCCGCCCGGTCACTTTGCCCAGATTGATCTCTCGATAACCGACGATTTTCCGCTTGCGCAGGCGATCGTGATCATTTCTGCGGTTGCATCGCCGTTGCAGACCACGGAGAAGATGCCGGTCGGCCGGACCGTCGCTTGACGCCGCGCGCATTTTCCGTTTCTCAAGCATCAGGAACCTTGCACATGTCGATTCCGCCCGAAATCAACGGCGCGCCCGTCGCGGCGGCGCAGGAACGCCAGCACCGGCAGCGCGGACAAACCGGGCGCAGCGAAAGCTTCCTCGCCCCGGCGGGTCTCGTCGCCCAGGACGCCACGCGCCGCCAGGCGCGGCGCCGGCGGCGAGTCATGGTTCGAAACCATCAAGACCATTGTGTACGCGCTGCTGATCGCGCTCGTGATCCGCACCTTCCTGTTCCAGCCATTCAACATTCCGTCGGGCTCGATGGAGGATACATTGCTGGTGGGCGATTACCTCTTTGTCGAGAAATTCGCCTATGGCTACAGCCGGTATTCCTTTCCCTTCGGAATTCCGCCGTTCTCCGGGCGTGTTTTCGGCACAGGTCCCCAACGCGGCGACGTGGTGGTGTTCAAAATGCCAAACGCCAATTCGCCGGACTACATGAAGGACTTCATCAAGCGCGTCATCGGCGTGCCGGGCGATCGCATCCAGATGATCGACGGGCAGGTCTTTCTGAACGGCAGGCCGGTACCCAAAGTGCGCGCGGCGGACTTCGTCACCAGCGAACCGCCATGTCCCATCGTCAATGCAATGTCCGATGACGGACCTTATCGCGTGCCGCGCTATCGCGAGACACTGCCCGGCGGCAAGAGCTATTACGTGCTCGATTGCATCGCAGAAGGTCCCAGCGACAACACACCGGTATACGTCGTTCCGCCGCGCCATTATTTCATGATGGGCGACAACCGCGACAACTCGGACGACAGCCGGGCCGAAGTGGGCTACGTTCCCGCAGAGGACGTCGAAGGAAAGGCAGTGCTCATCTTCTTCTCGATCAACAGCAGCGCGCAGTGGTGGGAGCTGTGGAAGTGGCCCTGGTCGATCCGTTACGATCGCCTGCTTACCGTCATTGATTGAGCCCTCGCGCCTTTCCGAACTCGAAGCGGGGCTGGGACACGTCTTCGCGGACAAGGAGTTGCTGGCGCGTGCGCTCACGCATGCGAGCGTCAATTCGCGCGCGTCCTACGAACGGCTCGAGTTTCTTGGCGACCGGGTGCTGGGGCTCGTCATTGCCGAAATGCTGTTTAACGCCTATCCCGACGATCCCGAGGGTCTGCTGGCGCTGAAATATAATGCGCTGGTCCGCGGCGAGACCTGCGCGGCGGCGGGGCAGGCGGCGGGGCTTGCAGAGCATCTCCTGCTCACCGCAGCCGAGGCAGCGAGCGGGGGCCGTCAGAAGACGGCCATTCTCGGCGGCGCTTGCGAGGCGATCATCGCCGCGCTTTATCTCGACGCCGGTTTCGACACCGCGCGCGCGTTCGTCGCGCGTCACTGGGCGGGCGCCCTTGCGGCACTGGGCGAGGACATGCGCGACCCCAAGACCATGCTGCAGGAGTGGTCGCAGTCCCGCTCGCGCGCCCACCGCGCTGCGCCCGTCTACCGGTTGGTGACCCGCGAAGGTCCCGATCACGCGCCCCGTTTTGTCGTGGAAGCGAGCGTGGCGGGTGAAGGGACGGCACTGGGCGAGGGGCGCTCCAAGCAGGAAGCGCAGCAGGCGGCGGCGAAGGCGATGCTGGCGCGCCTGGGCGGACAGGAGGCATGAGCGGCGCGAACACCCACTGCGGCTTCGTTGCGGTGATCGGCGCACCCAATGCGGGAAAATCCACTCTCGTCAACAATCTGGTCGGCTCCAAGATTTCCATCGTTACGCCCAAGGTGCAGACCACGCGCATGCGGATTCGCGGCGTCGCCGTCGCGGGCGACACGCAAATCGTTTTCGTCGACACCCCGGGAATTTTCCGGCCGCGGCGACTTCTGGATCGCGCGATGGTGCGCGCGGCATGGAGCGGCGCGGGCGAAGCAGACGCGGTGTTGCTCATGGTGGACGCGCCGGCGGCTGCGCGCCAACATGGCGGAGCCGCAGCGGACGCGCTGTCGATCGTCGCAGATTTGCGCAAATCGGGCCGCGATAACGCGGCACTGGTGCTGAACAAGGTCGATGCGCTGCCGCACGCGGAACTCCTGCCGCTCGCCGAACGGCTGCACGACCCCGCGGTGTTTGCGCGGGTGTTCATGGTTTCCGCCCTCAATGGCGACGGGCTTGCAGAGCTTCGCGCCTGGTGCATCGAACGGATGCCGCGCGGTCCCTGGCTCTATCCTCCGGACCAGGCCGCGGATATTTCCTCAAGCCTTCTTGCAGCCGAGATCACGCGCGAAAAGCTCTATCTGCGGCTGCACGACGAACTGCCTTACGCGACGACGGTCGAAACCGAGAGCTGGACCGAACGCCAGGACGGTTCGGTGCGAATCGAGCAGATGATTTACGTCGAGCGCGACAGTCAGAAGGCGATCGTGCTGGGGCAGGGCGGTCAAACCGTCAAGGCGATCGGGGCGGCTGCGCGCCGCGAACTCGAGACGCTGTTCGGCCGGCGGGTACACCTGTTCCTGTTCGTCAAGGTGCGCGCGCACTGGGCTGAAGAGCGGGCGCGGCTTGGCGCGATCGGCCTCGATTATCCCGAGGAATGAGATCCGGCGCATGGAGTGGAGCGACGACGCCATTTCGCTGGTTGCGCGCCGCCACGGCGAGAACGCTGTCATCCTCGAAGCGTTGACGCGCGACCACGGCCGCCATCTCGGGCTGGTACATGGCGGCGCGTCGCGGCGCCTGAAATCGGAGCTGTTGGCGGGAAACACGCTCAGCATCGTCTGGCGCGCACGTCTTTCAGAGCATCTGGGCACGTTTGCGGTCGAACTGCGCCGCGAGCGAGCCGGGGTGCTACTCGAGCGGCGCGAAACGCTCACCGGCCTCAGCGCATTCTCGGAAATCGCGCGCGCGGTGCTGCCCGAGCGCGAACCGCATGCGCCGGTGTACCGCGCGGCGGAGGTTCTGCTCGATGCCATAGCCTCGACCGAATTTTCACATTGGGGTCCGCTTTATGTGCGCTGGGAAGCCGGCGTTCTCGACGCGCTGGGCTTCGCACTCGATCTGGGCCGCTGCGCAGCCACGGGCGGCACCGAAAATCTCTTCTATGTTTCGCCGAAATCCGGCCGAGCGGTATCGCGCGATGCCGGGGAGCCCTATCGCGGACGCCTCCTTGAACTGCCGCCCTTTCTGCGTGATTCGCGCGATGGCTCGGCGACAACGGCCGAGATCCACGCGGGCCTGCGCCTGACCGGCCATTTCATTCTCGATCGCCTTCTGCATCCGCACGATCGCCAGCTGCCTTCGGCGCGGCTGCGTTTGCAGGAACTTGCAGCGCGCGAATCGGCGTAATCCTTCAACGAGGATTCGCGTCAGAACGCAAAGGGTTCACGCGGGGGCGCGAAGCAAAACACAAACTACATTGTCATCCCGCAAGTGCGCTCTTGCGCGGTATCCGGGACCCAGCGTGTACGCCCCTTGTACGCGTCGCTGGGTTCCCGCTTTCGCGGGAATGACAGGTTTTTTCGTTCTCATTTTCCGCGACTCCGCGCCTCCGCGACTCCGCGCCTCCGCGTGCCCGTTCTGCCGGAGGCATCGCAGGATGTTGAAAACTTGACAGATTCGCATCAAGTGTCGCCACTCAGGTTGAGCTGGAGTCGATTGCGGAATTCACATGGGCGAACTACCGAACCCCGACGGCATCCGCCGCGCGCCTTTGAATGCGGCACTGAGCGAACGCTATCTTGCCTACGCGCTGTCGACGATTACCCAGCGGGCGCTTCCCGACGTGCGGGACGGGTTGAAGCCCGTTCATCGCCGGCTCCTGCACGCGATGCGCGAGCTCGGTCTCGATCCCCAGGCGGGTTTCAAGAAATGCGCGCGCGTGGTGGGCGATGTCATCGGCCGCTTTCATCCCCATGGCGACCAGGCCGTGTACGACGCTCTCGTGCGTCTCGCACAGGATTTCGCCGTCCGCTATCCGCTCATCGAAGGGCAGGGGAACTTTGGAAATGTCGACGGCGATAACCCCGCAGCGATGCGCTACACGGAAAGCCGCCTGACCGCAGTTGCGCAGACATTGCTGGAAGGCCTCGACGAAGATGCCGTCGATTTTCGCGCCACCTACGACGGCGTGGATCGCGAGCCCGTCGTCCTGCCGGGCGCGTTTCCCAACCTGCTGGCGAATGGCGCCAACGGCATCGCCGTCGGCATGGCGACCTCCATTCCGCCGCACAATGCCGGCGAATTGTGCGCGGCCCTTCTGGCGCTGATCGAGCACCCCGACACGCCCGAGGCGAAAGTGCTCAAGCACGTGAAGGGTCCGGATTTCCCGACCGGCGGCATCATCGTCGACGACCGCGCAAGCATCGCCGAGGCCTATCGCACCGGCCGGGGCGGCTTTCGCGTGCGCGCCCGCTGGCAACGGGTCGAGGGCACACGGGGCAGCTACCAGATTGTCGTCGACCAGGTTCCCTATCAAATCCAGAAGGCCAGACTGATCGAGCAAATCGCCGAGCTGATCGAGCAGAAGAAACTTTCGTTGCTCGATGACGTGCGCGACGAATCGACCGACGAAGTCCGAATCGTGCTGACACCGAAGAGTCGCATGGTGGACGCGGCACTGCTCATGGAACAACTTTTCCGTTGCACCGATCTCGAGACGCGCATCCCTCTCAACATGAACGTGCTCGACGGCGGACGCATTCCGCGCGTCATGAGTCTCAAGCAGGCGCTTGTCGCGTTTCTCGCCCATCGGCGCGAGGTGCTTGCGCGGCGCACGCAGCACCGCCTCGACAAGATCGCAGCGCGGCTTGAAGTGCTGGACGGCTATCTCGCCGTCTATCGCAACCTCGACAAGGTGATCCGCATCATCCGCAACGAAGACGAGCCGAAACCGAAACTGATGAAAGCGTTCGGGCTTTCCGACCTTCAGGCCGACGCCATCCTGAACATGCGCCTGCGTTCGCTGCGGAAGCTGGAGGAGGCGGCAATAAAAAGGGAACATGCGAGCCTGACGGGCGAGCAGAAAGACCTTCGCAAGCTTCTCGGTTCGGACAAGCTTCAATGGGCGCGCATCGCCGACGAGGTGCGCGCAATCGACGCAAGATTTGGCCAGAAGACGGAACTCGGCAAGAGACGCACGACCTTCTCCGCGCCTCCCGAAATCGCCGCCGACGCCGACGCCATCGAGGCCATGGTCGAGCGCGAGCCGATCACGGTTATTTGCTCTGAGAAAGGCTGGCTGCGCACCTTCAAAGCCCATCAGGAAGCAAGCGAGGCCATCAAATACCGCGAAGGCGACCGCGCGCGGTTCTGGCTCCATGCCGAGACCACCGACAGGCTAATGCTCTTTGCGACCGACGGCAGGTTTTTCACGCTCGATTGCGCGAAGCTGCCGGGCGGGCGCGGCAATGGCGAGGCGATCCGCAGCTTCATCGATCTGCCGCCGGAAGCCGACATCGTATCGATGTTCGTTCACCACGAGGGCCGGGTGCTGCTTCTGGCTGCCACATCCGGGCACGGCTTTGTAACGCGCGAGGACGAGGCGGTTGCACTCAAGCGCTCCGGTAAACAGGTCATGAACGTGCCGGCAGGTACCGAAGCCGCCGTTTGCGCATTCGCCGCGGGCGACTGCGTTGCGAGCATCGGTCAAAATCGCAAGCTTCTGATCTTTCCCATTGCCGAGGTTCCGGAGCTCGCGCGCGGCCGCGGCGTCATCCTGCAGCGCTACAAGGAGGGCCACCTGCTCGACGCGTGCTGCTTCCAGTGGAAGGAAGGTTTGCGCGACCAAAATGGACGCACCTGGTCAGCTGCGGAACTGAAGGATTGGAAAGGTGCGCGCGCGCAGGCCGGTCGCCTGGTGCCGCGCGGCTTCGCCCGCTCCGGCAAATTCGGGTGACACTTTCCGAAAATCATGCCAGTGGGCATCGCACGGAACAAATCGAAAGCGATCGTTGCGCTTGCCCATCAGCGTCATTCCCGCGAAAGCGAGAACCCAGAAGCGTGATTTTATCCGAAGGAGAGCCATCTGGGTCCCCGCTTTCGCGGGGATGACAAGTTCATTTATGCGTAATTTCGATTTCCGGATGCGCTAACTACCGAGTCGAAACCTTCGCCAAAGCACTTTGAACTCGAAAGCGATCATTGCGCTTACCCATCGGTGTCATTCCCGCGAAAGCGGGAACCCAGAAGCGTGATTTTATCCGAAGGAGAGCCATCTGGGTCCCCGCTTTCACGGGGATGACAAGTTCATTTATGCGTAATTTCGATTTCCGAATGCGCTAACTACCGAGTCGAAACCGCCTCGAACCACAAATCCGCAAGGATAAATCACGCCAGCGGCATCGCGCGGGACAGGATTGCGTCCGTGTCGATCTTCGCGGAGAGCGCGCCATAGGCGAAGCCGGGGTGGTCTGCGAACCGCGACGTACAGAATGCATCGGCGACTGCGGGCGGGCCGTGCCGGATCAGGAGGGAGCCTTGCAGCAGGAGGGCCATCTCCTCGACCAGGCGTCGCGCCTGCGCCTCGTCGGGAGTTTGCACGAGACGGTCTTTCAGGCGCGCGATTGCCAGGTCGAGCGAAGCGTCGACTCCCTGTGCTGCTTCGATTTCATCGATGAAAGCGGCGGTGCTTCCGGGCTCGCGTGCCATCGCCCGCAGCACATCGAGGCAGATGACGTTGCCGGATCCTTCCCAGATCGAATTGAGCGGTGACTGGCGGAAAATTCGCGGCATCACGCTTTCCTCGACATAGCCCGCGCCGCCGTGCGCCTCCATCGCCTCATAGACGAAATTCACCACGCGCTTGTTGAGCCAGTATTTGGCGATCGGCGTGGCGATCCGCGAAAAGGCTGCCGAGGCGGAGCTGCCCGCCGCGTCGTCGAAGCTCTGCGCGATGCGGAACGCCAGTGCGTGGCGGCCTCTGATTCGACCGCCATATCGGCGAGCAGCACGCGCATCAGCGGCTGATCGATCAGCTTTCTCTGGAAGGCCGAGCGATGCGCAGCATGCCAGAGCGCGTTGGCGAGCGCCTGCCGCATGTAGGCGGCCGGCGCGATGGTGCAGTCGAGCCGCGTGTGCTGCACCATCTCGATGATCGTGCGCACGCCGCGGCCTTCCTCGCCGATCATGATTGCATAGGCGTCGTGATATTCGATTTCCGCCGATGCGTTGGCGCGGTCGCCCATCTTGTCCTTGAGCCGCAGGATCTCGATGGCGTTGCGTTCGCCATCGGGCGTCCAGCGCGGGACGAGGAAACAGCTGAGCCCGTTGTCGGTATAGGCGAGCGTCAGGAACGCGTCGCACATCGGCGCCGAACAGAACCATTTGTGGCCAGCCAGCGACCAGGCCTCTCCTGATTTCGACCTGTCCTTGGCACGGCTCGCGTGGTGTTGGCGCGCACGTCCGAGCCGCCCTGTTTCTCTGTCATCGCCATGCCGATGGTGACGCCGGCTCTTGGCCGCGACCGGCTGCGAGGACGGATCGTAGCGCGAGGCGAGAATGCGCGGCAGCCATTGCGCTGCAATGTCCGGCTGGTGCCGCAGCGCCGCCACCGAGGCGTAGGTCATCGTCATCGGGCAACAGACGCCCGGCTCGCCTGCGCCATCAGGAATTCGAGTGCAGCGTGCAGCACGTGCGCTGCGTCCACGCCGCTCCACGCGGCGCTCGCCACTCCCGCCTCCAGTCCGAGCTTCATCAGCGCGTGATAGGCGGGATGGAATTCGACTTCGTCGATCCTGCGGCCGTATCGGTCGAAGGTCTTCAGTCGCGGCACGAATTCATTGGCTTGCATGGCCCATCGAGCGGCTTCCGCCGAACCGGCGTGCGCGCCAAACGCGGCAAGCCGTTGCTGATGGCCAGCGCCACCCGCGCGAATGACCGCCTCCACCAGCGCGCGGTCGGATTCGGAACAGGTTGACGTCTTCGAAGGGCGGCGGCTGATTGGTGACGTCATGCGTCTCGAGATGCGAGCGCGGCCTGAGCGGGCTCATCGAATTTCTCCGGTCGGACTGGCAGCGCTTCTGGGGCGGCCGCTTTCTGCTAGGCTCGCTCGCGAGAAGACGCCGTTCGGGGGCATCATGCAAAAGGATTCTGCGGCCGTCGCCGATCCTGCCGAGGCGGCCGCGCCCACTGCGGCGCTGTCCCCGACCTATACGCTCGTGGTCCTCACGCTCGTCTACGTCGTCAATTACCTCGATCGGCAGATTCTCGGGATTCTCAACGGACCCATCAAAGCCGAATTCCACCTGACGAACACGGAAGTCGGCCTGTTGAACGGACCGGCCTTTGCGCTCATCTATGCCACGCTGGGCATACCGATCGCGGCGCTCGCCGACCGCGTGAACCGTCGCAACGTGATCGCGGCGTCGCTGGCGATGTTCAGCGCGATGACGTTGTTGTGCGGATACGCCGCGCATTTCTGGCAATTGCTGCTGGCGCGCTTCGGGACCGGCATCGGCGAAGCGGGGACGACCCCCTCGATCGCATCGCTGCTCTCCGATCTCTACCCGAGGGAACGCCGCGCAGCTGCGCTCTCCTTCTATTCCGCGGGACTGAATATCGGACTGCTGCTGGGGTTCTTCGGCGGCGGCTGGATCGCCGAGCGCTACGGATGGCGCAATGCATTTCTCGCCGCCGGCTTGCCGGGTCTGGCGCTCGCGGTTCTGCTGATGCTGAGCGTGAAAGAACCCGTCCGCGGACAGATCGAGCGCGTCGCCGATCGCGGTTCAGCGCCGAACCTTCGGGAGGTGGCGCGCTATCTCAAGGGGCAGCGCTCGTTTCGCTGGTTCGCCATCGGCACCTCGATGAGCTCGTTTGGTGGCTACGCCGCCATCGCCTTCGTTCCGCTATTCCTGGCGCAATCCCATCACATGTCGCTGCACGCGATCGGGTTCACGCTCGCACTCCTGACCGGTGTGATCGGCGCATTTGGCACCTGGCTCGCGGGCGTGCTGGCCGATCGCCTGGGCCGGCGCGACGTGCGCTGGAACATGTACGTGCCGATTATCGCGGCGGTGGTCGCGGTGCCGTTCGTCCCCGTGTTCTATCTTTCTTCCAGCACCGCGGTGGCGCTTGCGGCGGGGACGATCCCCGCGCTCACCGGCGTCACCTATATCGGCCCCGCCTACGCGATGGCGCAGGCAGTCGTTCCCGTGCGGATGCGCGCGCGCACGGCGGCGATATTGCTCTTCATCCTGAACATCGTGGGGTTGGGCCTCGCCGCTCCGGTGGTCGGCTTGATCAGCGACCTCCTGGAACCCACCCTTGGCCCGGATGCCCTGGCGTTATGCACTGCTCACGGCAATCGTCAGCGGCCTCCTCGGAGCGTTCTGCTACTGGCGTGCGTCCCGCACGCTGCGCCAGGACATCGATCGCGTAGAGCGGGAAGAACGCCACCTCTAGGAACCGCCTCAGGCAGACCGCAAACCGGAAAGATTTTCCGCTTTTCGTTAACATGCCGGCAACCGGACGAGACAGCCGCGCCAAAATCGTTTACGCTTCGTTAACAAACCGTGCGAAGCGATGTCGGCGTCAAGAAACCTCAGCGGCATATACATTGCGGCGGCTTCGGCCTTCACCGTCGCCGTTATACTTGCGAGTCGTCCCGATCCCGATCGGGGCTTTCTCGCGCCGCCGGCCGCGGTCGAACACCAGCAGAACGCGGCGCCGCCTCGGCTCGAATTTATTTGGCTGGCGCAGGAAGCCACGCCGCAAGCGCGGCTCGCGCGCCTCACCCGGAATCGGGCGACCGTACCCGCGGGGCCTCTGCGGCGCGCGCACAAACATGCCAGACATTCAGACATCGCCGCCCGGCAGGTCGGCCGCTCGAAGCGGACGGCAACGGTGGCTCCGTCTTTCCCGTCACCGCTGCCGATGACGAAGCAAACGGCGCTGGTTGAAGAGCGTCTCAGAAGCAATCTGACGAGCGAGCTTTACGACAATTTTGAACTCTTTTTGTATGTGAGCAAGGCGCCGGTCGGTCCCTGGGCGCAGCGCATGTATGTGTTCCGCAAGGAGGCCGCGGGAAATCTCGTTCCGCTTTACGCCTGGCCGGTTTCGACCGGACGCGAGCGCGATGAATACAATTCGCGCGGCCTCAGCCTGCCGAGCTACACGCCGTCGGGATATTATGAACTCGATCCCCAGCGCTTCTTCACGCACCACGTCTCGTCGCAATGGGGCGAGCCAATGCCGTTTGCGATGTTCTTCAACTGGCTCAAGAACGGCACCCGCACCGGCGTCGCCATTCACAGTGCCGTCGGAGACGAAGTCGCCGATCTCGGGACGCGGGCGAGCGCGGGCTGCATACGTCTTGCTCCTGACGCGGCGCGAACGTTGTTCACGCTGATCCGTGCGCAGTATCGCGGTCTGGCGCCCCGCTTCGCGATCGACCGCCGCACCGGCACGATGAGCAACGCTGGCATCGTGCTGCATGACGCCACCGGGCGGCCGGAACTCGCCGAAGGCTACAGGGTTCTTGTCTTCATCGAGAATTATGGCGGTCAGGACATCGTTGCAGCGATGTATTGACGACGAGATTCCCGTGCGGCACGGATCCCCTCACGCGTGCCCGGTAAGCAGCCAGATGAGAATGATGACCGGGATCGGCACGCCGATCATCCAGAGAAGGCAGGAGCGCATCGTTGTTTCCTCTCAGCGATCGACGGCGGAGCGGGGCTTGGCGATCCCGCCGCGCCGGCACTCATAAAGCGCGATTGCGGCGGCATTGGAAACGTTCAGGCTGCCGATCCGGTCCCTGATCGCGATAAAGGCGGAATCGTCGCAGCGCTCGCGCACCAGGTGACGCACGCCTTCACCTTCGGAACCGAGGACCAGCGCCAGATCACCCCCTGCCATCGCGTCCGCGAGGGGCTGGCCGGCCTCGTTGCCCAGCGCCAGCCGCCAGAAGCCCGCCTCGCCCAGCTCTTCCAGCGTGCGCGCGATGTTGACCACCCGCAGGTAGGGGACGAGATCGAGGCCGCCTGAAGCCGCCTTTGCAAGCGCGCCGGATTCTGCGGGCGCATGCCTGTCTTGCACGACCACGGCGGCCACATCGAAAGCTGCCGCCGAGCGGAGGATGGCGCCCACATTCTGCGGGTCGGAGATCTTGATCGAGGATCAGCACGATCTTGCGTCCTTCCGTCTTCACGATTTCCTTGAGATCTCCGCGGGGCAAGGGATCGCAGCCGAGCGCTGCGCCCTGATGGACCGCGCCCGGCGGCAGCAGGCGCGAGATGCGTTCGGAATCGACGATTTCCACGGTCACGTTTCCGCAGCAGGTCTGCGCCGATGCTCGCCGCCGCACGCGCCGTCAGCACGCAGCATCCGGCTCCGCCTTCGCGGATTGGCAAGCGCCGCCTTGACCGCGTGTATGCCGTATATCCAAGACCTGCTCCGGCGAGCGGGGCACGTGGGACGATCGTCTCGTTCATCGCAGCCCTTACCGTCCGTTCATACGCTGCCAAAAAGCACCTATGACGACGAAAGCCTGGCCGCGCCAGCGCGTCGGCCATTCTATTGACAGGCTAACGCGATTGGATGATACCCGCCCGCCGCCGGCCGCTCCGGCCGCGGAATTCCGGCACTGGGGGAATGTCCCGAGCGGCAAAGGGGGCGGACTGTAAATCCGCTGGCTACGCCTTCGTAGGTTCGAGTCCTACTTCCCCCACCAGCCTTCGCTCGCTTCGCGAGCTACGGCTCGGCAAGCCAGCCCTCTCGAAGCGAGCGAAGGCTGCCGCGCCGGAGCCCGAAGGGCAGGCAGGCGTGCGGCAGGCTCGGCAAGCTGTGCGAATTCTGATTTCGGATTTCTGCACGCGACGATGCGGCGCGTGCGCGGGTGTAGCTCAATGGTAGAGCAACAGCCTTCCAAGCTGATGACGAGGGTTCGATTCCCTTCACCCGCTCCAATACTTGGCTGACCTTGCGCACGCGGTTTTGCAGTAATCGATGACGAGCCACGCGCGAACAAATGCAAGAGAATCAACTCCTGGATTCAGGAAGGGGAGCGGCACATTGTCGATCCCGTCCGCGCTGCGGCCGCATGAAAGTTCGATCCGGTCGCGCCCCTGGAGCAGAGTGCTGCGACGCGCTGGGCGATTTCTTCGACCGACAGGCAAGCATCCGGATGGTCGGTGATCATGGCCGTATGGGGCATGTCGGGTTTTTCGGCTTCGTCCGGGTTCTGGATTAAACACACGCCATCGTGTTTTTTGATAGCGCGCAAGCCAGCGGCTCCATCCCCGTCCCCGCCGCTGAGAACGATCCCTACCACCCGCTCTCGATAGGCTTCGGCCGCAGAAATGAACAGCGGGTCGGCGGCGGGGCGGGCATGATTGACCTTGGGTCCCCTGGCCAAACGGATGCGGCCCTTTTCCAGCGTCATATGATGGTCGGGCGGCGCGACGTAGACATGCCCATCTTCGATCACGGCTCCATCATGCGGCTGGATGACGGGGAGCCTGCCAATCCTGTTCAGGATTTCTGGAAGCAGGCTGCGATTGGCGCCGATGTGCCAGACAATGAAAATCGACGCTGTGCAGGGTTGCGGTAGCGCAGAAACAATGCGCTTGAGCGGATCGAGTCCGCCCGCAGACGCGGCGATTACGACGATTGGCTTCATGCGCCCAATTCAACGTTCAACGAACGGTGAAGTTCACTTTTGGCAACAAGCGTCGGCTTTCCACCTAAAACGGTGCGAGAAATCTTCCGCCGACGGAACTTCGGAAGACACGTTTTGTTTAGTTGGCAGTCGGGCGGATCGTGGGGAGCTATCAGAGGGAGGCCTTATGAGTTCGCCGCATGCACCAGGCTATTCGACATCGTCGGAGAACTCCCGACGCGAGCGACAAAACCGGAGTCGTCGAGCAGGTCGAGGAGAAAATCGCTGATGCCGCGCGAGCGGTGAAGGATCAGGCAGCCGCGGCCGCCGAGCCCGTAACACAGCAGGCGCGCAGCTTTGCGGAACAGCAAAAGGAGGGCGGGGCTGGTCGCATCGACGAAATGGCGGAAGCGGTGCACAACGCCGCTGACGAGATCGGCAAGCAGATTCCGCTCGCCGGGTCGTACATCCATTCGGGAGCCGACCAGCTGCAGCGCGCTTCACGTCTGCTGCGGCAGAACAGCGTGGACGAGCTCCTGCAAATGACCAACCGCCTCGCGCAGGAGCGTCCGCTCGCCTTCATTGGAGGTTCGGTGGCTGCGGGTTTTGCACTTGCGCGGTTTCTGAAAAGCTCGAACTCCGGGACCGGGGCCTCGCAATCATGAACAGCGAGCGCAGCCTGGGCGACGTCTTTTCCGACCTGCTCGGGGAACTGACGGCACTCGTCAGAACGGAAATCAGACTGGCGCGGACGGAGATGTCGGAGAAGGCCGGAAGCATGGCGAGCGGCATCGCGTTGACGGCCGCCGGCGCCCTGCTGACATTCGCCGCACTTCTTTTTCTCCTCGGCGCCGCAACAGCCGCGCTCATTGTCGCCGGTTTCACCCTGTGGGCGGCCCCGCTGATTGTGGGCGGGGGAGTGCTGGTCGTGGCTCTACCGATGCTGTTGCTCGGTGTGCGCCGGCTCGACCCCACGAAATTGACCCCGCGCAAAACCGTGCATCAACTTCAACGCGATGCAGCCGTTGCTCGCTATCAGGTGCAAACGCCATGACGCTCAGCACAAACCAGATCGAACACCAGGCCGAAGCGCATCGCGCGCATATTTCGGAGCTGATGGATGAACTGCGCACGCGCATCACGCCAGGGGAAGTGATGGACCAGTTTCTGGGTTGGGACGAAGGGCGCGAAATGGCCCGCACGTTCGGCCGTCAGGTGCTGGAAAATCCGCTTCCATTGGCGCTCATCGGCACGGGTGTCGCGTGGTTGATGATGTCGGACGGCATTCGAAACCGGGGAGACAGGCAGATGTACAAATCAGATACTGAGGCGCAGGCAAGCCGCGCGAACGGTGACACGCACAGCACCGATTCAAAATCGGGGCGCGCGGCAGATACCGTGTCCAGCACTGCGAAGGAGGCACGGGATTCCGTTCAAAGCGCCGCAGAGTGGACGCGCGAGAAGGCGGCGGATGTTTCAGGGACTGCGCGTTCCGCGATGCAGAGCGCGCGCGACGCGGCGTCGGGACTTGCCGACAGCACCCAATCGGCGATCGACCAGGCGAAACAGACCGCTGGTGAAACGGCTCAAAATGTAACCGACGCAGCCTCCTCGGCTTGGGAGAAAACCACCAATTTGGCGCAAGGCACCGCCGAGGCGGTCAGCCAGGCCGGCTCGACGGTCAACCGGATGGCACAAGAGCAGCCTTTGCTTGTCGCTGGGCTCGGGTTTGCGCTCGGCCTGACGCTCGGGTCCGTTCTGCCGGCGACCGAATTCGAAAAAGAGCTCTTGGGCGAACAGAGCAATGCCGTCAGGCAACGCGCGAGCGACCTGGCCGGGGAAGGATACCAAAAAGCAAAAGCGGTGGCGCAGCGAACCTATGAAGCCGCAACGGAAGCGGTTGTCGAAGCTGCGAAGGAAGAGGCAGAGAACCAGGGATTGCTGGCGAAAAGCACTTCGCAGGATCCCTCGGATTCGCAGCCCGCAACCGGGCCGGAAAGCGGGCAGTCCCAAACCAGCGGAGAGTCCGTCGGCGGGACTAATGGCGGCGGTTACGGCTCGAGCGATTATCTGCGCCACTGACGAAAACCCGGAAGCAGGACGCAATGCGCTGGCGACGGCGGCTCGCAAGGGCTGGCGTCGCCGCGCTCCTGCTTGCCTTGGGCGCGGGGCGGCGACGGGGCAGCACGCCGGCCGTTCCGAACGACGATGGAAACCGGTCAGTCCAGGCGCGGGAAGCGACTGGCGCCAAGCAACTCTTGCTGACGCTTTATCGGCGCATCTCCGACGACCGGATCCTTTCGATTTCCGCGGGTGTCACGTTTTATGCGCTGCTGGCGATCTTTCCGGCGGTCGCCGCACTGGTGTCGGTGTACGGTCTGTTCGCCAACCTGAAAACGATGAACGCCGACTTGTCGTCTTTGGCGACGCTGTTGCCGGGCGGCGCGATTGAAATCGTCGGCGATCAGATCAAACATGTGGCGTCGAATGGCAGCGGCGCGCTCGGACTGGCCGCCATCGCCGGCATCGCGATTTCCATCTGGAGTGCAAACGCGGGCGTCAAGGCCATGTTCGATGCCCTGAACATCGTGCGCAAGGAGCCGGAGACGAGAGGATTCGCGCGCCTCAACGCCGTCTCGCTCGCCTTTACCGTCGCCGGACTGGCGATCGTCCTCCTGGCGGTGGCAGTTGTCATTGCGGTACCGGCGTTTCTGAAGGCAATCGGCTGGAATGGCGAACTCGACTGGATGATCGACATCGGCCGTTGGCCGTTGCTGTGGATCGTCGGGATGATTGGGATTGCGCTGCTCTACCGCTTCGGCCCCAGCCGCGATCGTGGAAAATGGCGCTGGATCAGCTGGGGCAGCGCGCTTGCCTCGGTGGTGTGGCTTGCCGCCTCGATCCTGTTCTCCTGGTATGCGGCAAACTTCGGCACTTTCGACAAGACCTACGGTTCACTCGGCGCGGTCGTCGGTTTCATGACCTGGATCTGGATATCTGCCGTCATCGTGCTGATTGGCGAGGAATTGAACGAGACACTTGAAAAGTTGCGGCATCCGCACACTCGCAGAGCCACGCATCACGTGCTCGGTGTGGGCGGCAAGGCGACAACGCGGCCGTAGATTTCCCGCCCGGTCATCACTTTTCTGCTGCGGTGAACAGCTCCCGCGCATTCCCCAGCTGCGGAAACTCCCGCGTCGCACGATCGAGCCAGTCGAGACCGCGGCGGATTTCGGCTGCGTGCCGCGCGCGACCTTCGTCGAGCACAGACCGCCGGAGCGTGCTGCGTCATAGGCGAATTCGGGCGCCTTTGAATATGTTCGCATGTCGGGACTATCGACGATCCGGTCGAGTTCCCCCGCCGTGACGCGAACGCCGAAATGCTGAAATGCGCCGGCGAGCTCCGCCCGCGGTTCGGCCAGAAAATTATCGAAATTCATCACGCGCACACGTGCGCCGGCGCTTGAGCGGCCGCCGCGAGCGCCGCCGTCTCGCAAAGCCAGCCCATCGCGACGATCTCGCCCTGGCTCAGATCTTCGATTCGCCAGGCGCAGCCGAGTCGCGGCGCGAAGACGCGCCAGACGAAACGGCGCCAGCGCCTGGCTTCCATCGGCGCGTTGGGGCCGCCGAAGATCGTTGCGAGATAGGACTCCGGCCGCGACGCACCACGAGCGCGCGCGGCGCATAGGGGCGTCAAGCAACGGGCTAGCGAGATCGGAGGCGAAGCTCGTCGCCTTGACGACGGCGCGCGCTCCCGGCTCGAACGTGCGCGACCACAATTTGAGGAGGGCCGGGAGATGGCAGTCCAGCGGCGAGTTGCTCGCGCCTTTGCGAGGCTGCGCAGGATTTCGGGCTCGCGTAACGAGAACAGCGCCGGATGCCTGCCGAGCACACGTGAAATGAGCGTCGAAGCCGCGTGTCCGATGTGGAAGACGAAACAGGCAGCTTTCCGGAGATCGGCTTCGTCGACGGCGCCGGAGAGCTGCGGCCACGGCAGGGACCGGCTGGCCCGGGCAGGGGTCATGATCCGGCCATCGAGAAAGCTGGCCTGCTCGTATTCGACGCGCGACAACCGGACGAGAGTGACCGTTCCCTGCCGCAGATCGAGCGCCTGGCGGAAACAGCTCGGGCGAATGTGCGAGAGATGCGGCCAGGGTCTCCATGGCGTTCGCTTTAGCCGCGCTGATGCGCGTGGCACGAGCGACGATGCCCGGATTGCACCCCGCCCAGCTGCGGAAAAATCGGGTCTATTGGCGCTTGCGCGGCTGGTTTTCGGCTGGTAAACACCCCCTTCCCCGGCGAAAGCCGTGACCCGCGCTGGCGAGCGAATGGCTCTCCGGCGCGTTGGCTTTTGCCTGAAGGAGTGTAGCTCAGTTGGTAGAGCGGCGGTCTCCAAAACCGTAGGCCGGGGGTTCGAGTCCCTCCACTCCTGCCAAGTGAATAGACAAGAACGGGAATTCATTGTGGCCGAGGTGATAAAAAAGACTGCTGACAGGCGCCGGCAAGGATCTGCCCGCTCCGCCCAAGCGCGGCGGGGTGATCCAGTTCTGCCCGCGAGGTGCAGCGCGAGACCTCGAAGGTCACGTGGCCGACCTGGAAGGAGACCTGGCTCACCACCGTCATGGTTTTCATCATGGTCGGGCTCATGATGCTGTTTTTCTTCGTCGTCGACTGGCTGCTCTCGTTCGGGGAGCGATGGCTGATCGGAGGCCTGCATTGAGAGTGCGACGAAGCCAATGGCCGACGCAAGCACGCTCCACGCCAATCGGATGCCAAGTGGTACATCGTCCACACCTACTCGAATTTCGAGAAGAAGGTGTCGGAGGAGATCAAGCGGCAGGCGCAGATTCAGGGCCTCTCGGATCTCATCGAGGACGTGCTGGTTCCGACCGAGGAGATCATCGAAATTCGGCGGGGCCAGAAGCACAACGCCGAGCGCAAGTTCCTGCCCGGCTACGTGCTTGTCCGCGCCAAACTGACCGATGAGGCCTATCACCTGATCAAGAACGTGGCCAAGGTGACGGGCTTTCTCGGCCAGAACAACAAACCCATGCCGCTGCGCCAGAGCGAAGTGGATCGTATTCTCAGCCAGGTGCACGAGGGAGCCGAACGGCCGAAGCCGTCGATCACGTTCGAGATCGGCGAGCAGGTGCGCGTGGCCGACGGGCCGTTCACGTCTTTCAATGGGGTGGTCGAGGAAGTGGACGAGGACCGCTCGCGACTGAAGGTCGCCGTGTCGATTTTCGGACGCGCGACGCCGGTCGAGCTGGAATTCACGCAGGTGGAGAAGGTGTAAGTGTAGTGTCATTCCCGCGAAAGCGGGAACCCAGTGCGCGAGTATCCCCGAGCGCAAATGAGTCATTACGCCCGCAGACGCGGGCTTACTGGGTCCCCGCTTTCGCGGGGATGACAAATAACGCGAGGCGAAGGTGAGATATGGCGAAAAAGATTGTGGGATACGTCAAGCTGCAGGTGCCCGGCGGGGGCAGCCAATCCCTCGCCGCCGATCGGGCCGGCGCTCGGACAGCGCGGCCTCAATATCATGGAGTTCTGCAAATCGTTCAACGCCAAGACGCAGGATCAGGAAAAGGGTATGCCGATTCCGGTAAATATTACAGTGTTTTCCGACAAATCATTCACCTATGAGATGAAGACGCCGCCGGCGTCCTATTTCCTGAAGAAGGCGGCCAGGGTGGATGGCGGTTCGAAGGCTCCCGGCCGTGATGTGCGCGGCAGCGTCACGAAGGCGCAGGTGAGACAGATCGCCGAGGCCAAAATGAAGGATATGAATGCGCACGACGTCGAGGCTGCGATGTTGATGATCGAGGGCTCTGCGCGCTCGATGGGCATCGAGGTGCGGGAGTAGAACGATGGCAAAGATTTCCAGGCGTTACGCAAAGTCGGCCGACGGGCTCGATTCGACGAAATCATATCCGGTCGAAGAGGCCGTCAAGCTCGTGAAGGCGCGCGCGACGGCGAAGTTCGACGAGACGATCGAAGTTGCCATCAATCTCGGCGTCGATCCGCGCCACGCCGACCAGATGGTACGCGGCGTGGTGTCGTTGCCCAACGGCACGGGCCGCAAGTTGCGCGTTGCGGTGTTTGCGAAAGGGCCGAAGGCCGATGAGGCAAGGGCTGCCGGCGCGGACATTGTCGGCGCCGAAGATCTTGCCGAGAAGGTGCAGAAGGGCGAAATCGATTTCGAACGCTGCATCGCCACGCCAGACATGATGGGCATCGTCGGTCGGCTGGGTAAGGTGCTGGGACCGCGCGGGCTGATGCCCAACCCGAAGGTGGGAACCGTCACGAACGATGTGACGAACGCCATCAAGGATGCGAAAGGCGGCGCCGTCGAATATCGGGTCGAGAAAGCCGGCATCGTGCAGGCAGGAGTCGGCAAGGCGAGCTTCGATGAGAAGGCGCTGATCGAGAATGTTCGCACTTTTGTCGACAGCGTCGCCAAAGCACGTCCGCAAGGCGCCAAAGGCACTTATATGAAGAGGATCTCCGTCAGCTCGACGATGGGGCCGGGCGTGAAGGTCGCGCTGGGCAGCGTCGGAGTCCAAACGGGAGTGTGAGAGTTTATCGATTCCGGCGGGCGATCGCCGGACTGTCCGAGACTGCAGGCGCCTCTTGAAGGCTTAATCACTGCCTGCACAGACAGGGTAACGCCGTCTAGCAGCACCCTATCGGAGCTGCGGCACGGGTTTGAGCCCTGGGACAGGAGTGGACCGCGAATCCTCGCGGTCTGTCACAGGGTGGCGGCTTCATCGCCGAAGCCGTCCGTTGCAAAGGAGAGCCAGGTGGCGCGTATGGATCGTACCAGGAAGGCCGAAGTCGTCGACAGCCTCAACGGGCTCATCGGCGATGCCGGCTCTGTGGTCGTCGCCCACTATTCCGGCATGACGGTCGCCCAGATGGGCGATCTGCGCACGCGCATGCGCGCGGCGGGGGCTTCGTTCAAGGTGGCGAAGAACCGTCTGACGGTGCGCGCGCTCCAGGGGACGGCCGCAGAAGCCATCGCCCATCTCTTCAAGGGCCCGACCGGCATCGCCATCTCACGCGATCCTGTCGCCGCTTCGAGAGTGGTCGTGGCCTACGCCAAGGAGAACAACAAGCTTGTCATCCTGGGCGGCGTGGTCGCAGGAACGGCGGTCGATGCGAACGGCGTCAAGGCGCTCGCGGAACTACCGTCTCTTGACGCACTGAGGGGCAAAATCGTCGGGCTGTTGAACGCGCCCGCGACCAGGCTGGCGGGTCTGTTGGCCGCGCCGGCTGGACAACTTGCCCGCGTAATCGGCGCGTATTCCCGCAAGGAAGCGGCATAGCGGCATCCCCATTCCAAACCATCAAACCCGTTAGCGAGGAAAACTAAATCATGTCGAAGATCGAGAAACTTGTGGATGACCTGTCAGGCCTGACTGTCATTGAGGCGGCCGAACTTGCAAAGTTGCTGGAAGACAAGTGGGGCGTGTCGGCCGCGGCTCCTGTTGCCGCCGCCGCCTCGCCTGCGGCCGGCGCCGCGGCGGCTCCGGCTCTGGAGAAGACGGAATTCACGGTCGTGCTTCTCGCGGCCGGAGACAAGAAGATCAACGTCATCAAGGAAATCCGGGCAATTACCGGTCTGGGCCTCAAGGAAGCCAAGGACCTCGTCGAGGGCGCTCCCAAGGAGGTCAAGGCCGATGTGAACAAGGACGAAGCGGCCAAGCTCAAGAAGCAACTTGAAGATGCGGGCGCGCAAGTCGAGTTGAAATAGGAGGTTCGCCGGATTGAAATCGGCGAACGCGTACATATTTCGTTCATCCCACCCGCCCCGGCGAATCGCGCGCCGGGGTGCGGTGGAATTCGCCGTTGGCTGCGCGCGCGGCCGGCGGCGCATCGCCAGGACAACGGCCTAGGGCCAGGGAACCGCAGAATGACTCTCTCCTTTACGGGACGCAAACGGCTTCGCAAGCGCTTCGGCAAGATCGAAGAGATCGCCCAAATGCCCAATCTGATCGAGGTTCAGAAAACCTCGTACGATCAGTTCTTGCAGGTCGAGAAGCCCGAAGGAGGGCGACGCGACGAGGGGCTGCAGGCCGTCTTTTCGTCGGTGTTTCCGATCAAGGATTTTTCGGAGAACTCCCTTCTCGAATATGTGGATTACCATTTCGAGGAGCCGAAATACGACGTCGAAGAGTGCCAGCAGCGTTCGATGACCTATGCGGCGCCGCTCAAGGTGACGCTGCGGCTGATCGTGTTCGAGGTCGACCAGGAAACCGCGGCCAAATCGGTCAAGGACATCAAGGAGCAGGATGTCTACATGGGCGACATCCCGCTCATGACGGTACACGGAACGTTTGTCGTGAACGGCACGGAGCGCGTCATCGTTTCACAGATGCACCGCAGCCCGGGTGTCTTCTTCGATCACGACAAGGGCAAGACGCATTCGAGCGGCAAGCTCCTCTTCGCGGCGCGCGTCATCCCCTACCGCGGGTCGTGGCTCGATTTCGAGTTCGATGCGAAGGATATCATTCACGTGCGTATCGACCGTCGGCGCAAGCTGCCCGCGACGACGCTGCTTTACGCCCTTGGTCTCGATCAGGAATCAATTCTCAACTACTTCTATTCGAAGATCGCCTTCCGGCGTGCCCGCGAGGGAGGCTGGACCACTGCGGTCGATCCGGTCTGGATGCGAAACGCCAAAGCCAATTCGGACTGGAAGAACGCAAAAACAGGCGAAGTGCTCGCGGAGGCTGGTCAGAAGATCGCGCAACGCGCGCTGCGCAAGTGGCAGGAAGAGGGCGTCAAGTCGATCCTGCTCGCCGAGGAGGAGCTGATCGGCCGCTACTCCGCACTCGATATGGTCAATGTCGAGACCGGCGAGATCTATGTGGAAGCGGGCGACGAACTGACCGCAGCCAATCTCGCGCAGCTCGAAGAGGCGGGATTCAACGAGGTCGACGTCATCAACGTGGATGGCATCACGACCGGGGCATATGTGCGCAACACGATGGCGCTTGACAAGACGCACAGCCGCGAACAGGCGCTGACCGAGATCTATCGCGTCATGCGGCCCGGCGAGCCGCCCACGCTTGAACCCGCGGAGACGTTGTTCAGGCAGTTGTTCTTCGATTCCGAGCGCTACGATCTTTCCTCGGTCGGACGCGTGAAGATGAACATGCGGCTGGGCCTCGACGCGCCGGACACGATGCGCATTCTGCGCAAGGAAGATATACTCGCGATCCTCAAGGCGCTCGCCGAGCTGCGCGACGGCCGCGGCGAAATCGATGACATCGACAATCTCGGCAACCGGCGCGTGCGTTCGGTGGGCGAGCTGATGGAGAACCAGTTCCGGGTCGGCCTGCTGCGCATGGAGCGGGCGATCAAGGAGCGCATGAGCGCCGTCGATATCGACACCGTGATGCCGCACGACCTGATCAACGCCAAGCCGGTGGCGGCGGCGGTGCGTGAATTCTTCGGCTCGTCGCAGCTGTCGCAGTTCATGGACCAGACCAATCCGCTCTCCGAGGTGACGCACAAGCGACGCATGTCGGCGCTCGGACCGGGCGGGCTGACGCGCGAGCGCGCGGGTTTCGAGGTACGCGACGTGCATCCGACTCATTATGGGCGCATCTGTCCGATCGAGACTCCGGAAGGTCCGAATATCGGTCTCATCAACTCGCTTGCCACCTATGCGCGCGTCAACAAATACGGCTTCATCGAGAGCCCCTATCGGCGGGTGTCCAGCAAGCACGTCACCGACGACGTGGTTTATCTCTCGGCGATGGAGGAGGCGAAATTCACGATCGCCCAGGCCAACGCCACGGTCGACAGCCGCAAGCGTCTGGTCGATGAGCTCGTCTCCTGCCGCAAGGGTGGCAATTTCGTGATGACGACGCCCGATCAGGTCGAATTCATCGACGTGTCGCCAAAGCAGCTCGTTTCCGTCGCCGCGGCGCTCGTGCCTTTCCTCGAGAACGATGACGCGAACCGCGCCCTGATGGGCTCCAACATGCAACGCCAGGCCGTGCCGCTGCTGCGGCCGGAAGCGCCGCTCGTCGGCACCGGGCTGGAAGACGTGGTGGCACGCGAATTCGGGCTCGGCGATCGCGGCCAGGCGCTCGGGAATCGTCGATCAGGTGGATGCGACCCGCATCGTGGTGCGGGCGACCCAGGAAACCGATCCGACGCAGCCCGGCATCGACATCTACCGGCTCAAGAAGTTCCAGCGCTCCAACCAGTCGACCTGCATCAACCAGCGGCCCCTGGTGAAGGAGGGCGATGCTGTTCAAAAGGGCGACATCATCGCCGACGGTCCGTCCACCCAGCTGGGCGAACTGGCGCTGGGCAAGAACGCGCTCGTCGCCTTCATGCCCTGGAACGGCTACAATTTCGAAGATTCGATCCTGATCTCCGAGCGCATTGTCCGCGACGACGTCTTCACCTCGATCCATATCGAGGAATTCGAGACGATGGCGCGCGACACCAAGCTCGGCCCCGAGGAAATCACGCGCGACATCCCGAATGTGGGCGAGGAAAGCCTGAAGAATCTCGATGAGGCGGGAATCGTCTATATCGGCGCCGAAGTGAATGCGACCGATATTCTCGTCGGCAAGGTCACCCCCAAGGGCGAGACGCCGATGACGCCGGAAGAGAAGCTCTTGAGGGCCATCTTCGGCGAGAAGGCGGCGGACGTCCGCGACACCTCGTTGCGCGTGCCGCCGGGAGTCACCGGCACGATCGTCGAAGTGCGCGTGTTCAACCGGCACGGCGTCGACAAGGACCAGCGCGCGCTCGCGATCGAGAAGGCAGAGGAAGAGCGTCTCGCAGAAGACCGCGACGACGAGCTCGCCATCCTCGAGCGCAACATTTTCTCGCGGCTTTCGGAGATCCTGCTGCACAAGACGGCGGCTTCCGGCCCGAAAGGGCTCGCGGCGGACACCAAAATCGCGCAAAGCGTGCTCGATGCCATTCCGCGCCATCAATGGTGGCAGATCGGATTGCGCAACGAGAAGGCGATGGCCGAGATCGAGGCGCTGCGCAAACAGTACGACGAGTCGAAGCAGCGGCTCGACAAGCGCTTCGCCGACAAGGTCGACAAGCTGCGCCGCGGCGACGAACTGGCGCCCGGCGTCATGAAGATGGTCAAGGTGTTTGTCGCGGTAAAGCGCAAGCTGCAGCCGGGCGACAAGATGGCGGGGCGCCACGGCAACAAGGGCGTCATCAGCCGCATCCTGCCGATCGAGGACATGCCGCATCTCGATGACGGCACGCAGGTCGACGTCGTCCTTAATCCGCTCGGCGTTCCCAGCCGCATGAACGTCGGGCAGATTCTCGAGACGCATCTGGGCTGGGCATGTGCCGGTCTCGGCCGGCAGATCGGCGCGGTGGTCGACAAGATGAAGCGGGACGGCAAACTCGAGCCGCTGCGCCGGTCGCTGAAGCAGATCTATGGCCATGACGAAAGGCTCGCGGAACTCGACGACCAGGGTTTGGCCGAGCTCGGCGAGAATTTGCGCGACGGCGTGCCGGTCGCCACTCCGGTGTTCGACGGCGCCAAGGAGAAGGACATCGTCGAGATGCTGCACCAGGCCGGTCTCAGCGAGACCGGGCAGGTGACGCTCTATGATGGCCGTACGGGCGAAGGATTCCGTCGTCCCGTAACGGTCGGCTACATCTACATGCTGAAGCTGCATCACCTCGTGGACGACAAGATCCACGCGCGCTCGATCGGCCCCTACAGCCTCGTGACCCAGCAACCCCTGGGCGGCAAGGCGCAATTCGGCGGCCAGCGTTTCGGCGAGATGGAGGTGTGGGCGCTCGAAGCCTATGGCGCCGCCTACACCTTGCAGGAAATCCTCACCGTCAAGTCCGACGACGTGGCGGGGCGCACGAAGGTCTACGAGGCCATCGTGCGCGGGGAGGACACATTCGAAGCCGGCATTCCCGAGAGCTTCAACGTGCTCGTCAAGGAAATGCGCTCGCTCGGCCTCAATGTCGAGCTGGTGAACGGCTGAATCTGAAACGCTAACCGCTCTTCAGGAGACGGGAATGAATCAAGAGCTTTTGAATGTCTTCCAGGCCGGCAAGGAAGTTCCAGCCTTCGACCGGATACGGATCTCGCTTGCCAGTCCGGATCAGATCCTGCGCTGGTCGCACGGGGAGATCAAGAAGCCCGAGACCATCAATTACCGCACCTTCAAGCCGGAGCGCGACGGCCTTTTCTGCGCGCGCATATTCGGCCCCGTGAAGGACTACGAGTGCCTGTGCGGCAAGTACAAGCGGATGAAGTACAAGGGCATTGTCTGCGAGAAGTGCGGCGTCGAAGTAACGGTGCAAAAGGTGCGCCGCGACCGCATGGGTCACATCGATCTTGCTTCCCCGGTGGCCCACATCTGGTTCCTGAAATCGCTGCCTTCGCGCATCGGCCTGATGCTGGACATGACGCTGAAGGACCTCGAACGCGTCCTCTATTTCGAGAACTATGTCGTGATCGAGCCGGGGCTTACCCCGCTGAAAGAGCGCCAGCTGCTTTCGGAGGACGAATATTATCGTTCGCAGGACGAGTATGGCGGCGACAGCTTCACTGCGATGATCGGCGCGGAGGCGATCCGCAACCTGCTGCAGGCGATCGATCTCGAGAAGCTGCGCGATTTCCTGCGTGTCGAGATCGCCGGCTGCAATGGCGGCGAGAAGCCCAAGAAGCTCGTCAAGCGGCTCAAGGTCGTGGAGGCTTTCATCGATTCCGGCAATCGCCCGGAATGGATGATCCTGACCGCAGTTCCGGTCATCCCCCCGGAGTTGCGTCCCCTGGTGCCGCTGGACGGCGGGCGCTTTGCCACTTCGGACCTGAATGATCTCTATCGTCGCGTCATCAATCGCAACAACCGTCTCAAGCGTCTGATCGAACTGAAGGCGCCCGACATCATCGTGCGCAACGAGAAGCGCATGCTGCAGGAAGCGGTTGACGCCCTGTTCGACAATGGCCGTCGCGGCCGCGTCATCACCGGCGCGAACAAGCGGCCGCTGAAGTCGCTGGCCGACATGTTGAAGGGCAAGCAGGGGCGCTTCCGGCAAAATCTTCTCGGCAAGCGCGTCGACTATTCCGGACGCTCGGTCATCGTGGTCGGTCCCGAACTGAAGCTTCACCAGTGCGGGCTGCCCAAAAAGATGGCGCTCGAGCTGTTCAAGCCGTTCATCTATTCGCGGTTGGAGGCGAAAGGTTTTTCGCAGACGGTCAAGCAGTCCAAGAAACTGGTGGAGAAAGAAAAGCCGGAGGTATGGGACATTCTCGAAGAGGTGATCCGCGAGCATCCGGTGCTGCTGAACCGCGCGCCGACGCTACACCGCCTCGGTATCCAGGCCTTCGAGCCGGTGCTGATCGAGGGCAAGGCGATCCAGCTTCATCCGCTTGTCTGCACGGCGTTCAACGCCGATTTCGACGGCGACCAGATGGCCGTCCACGTACCGCTCTCGCTGGAAGCGCAGCTCGAAGCGCGCGTGCTGATGATGTCGACCAACAACATCCTCAGTCCCGCGAACGGCAAGCCGATCATCGTGCCGACCCAGGATATCGTTCTCGGTCTCTATTACCTCTCGCAGGAACGTGAGAACGAGCCCGGCCAGGGCATGGTGTTCAACGATATCGGCGAGATCGAGCACGCGCTGTTCTCGGGAGCCGTCAGTCTGCACGCCAGGATCGAGGCGCGCTACAAGACGGTCGACCAGGACAACAATCCCGTCACGCGTCGCGTCAAGTCCACGCCGGGCCGTCTGATGATCGCGGAGCTGTTGCCGCGTTCGCCGAAAATCCCGTTCGAACTGGCCAATCGCCTGCTGCGCAAGCAGGAGATCAGCCAGCTCATTGACGAGGTGTATCGCCACTGCGGGCAGAAGGAGACGGTGCTCTTCTGCGACGCGATCATGGGCCTCGGTTTCCGCGAGGCCTGCAAGGCAGGCATCTCCTTCGGCAAGGACGATATGGTCGTGCCGGATACCAAGGAAAAGCTGATCGAGGAGACGCGTCATCGCGTGCGCGAGTACGAGCAGCAATATCTCGACGGACTGACCACCGACAAGGAGAAGTACAATCTCGTCGTCGACATCTGGTCGAAATGCACCGACCAGGTTGCGACGGAAATGATGAAGGAGATCTCCGAGCCGCGGGTGGATCCCAAGACCGGACGCATCGAGGAGATGAACTCCATCTACATGATGTCGCATTCCGGCGCGCGCGGGTCGCCGCAGCAGATGAAGCAGCTTGCCGGAATGCGCGGACTGATGGCGCGCCCTTCGGGCGAAATCATCGAGACCCCGATCCTGTCCAATTTCAAGGAAGGATTGTCGGTGATGGAGTACTTCAACTCCACCCACGGGGCGCGCAAGGGCCTTGCCGACACGGCGCTGAAGACCGCCAACTCCGGATATCTCACGCGCCGACTCGTCGACGTCGCCAATGACTGCATCATCACTGCGGAAGATTGCGGCACCAAAATAGGAATCACGGTTCAGGCCGAGATCGACGGCGGACAGGTCGTTTCCTCGCTGGCCGAGCGCGTCCTCGGCCGGACCACGGCCGAAGACGTGAAGAATCCGGAGACCGGCGAGATCATCGTCCGCCGCAGTCGGGAGATCGGCGAGGATCTGGCCGAGAAGATCGAGGCCGCGCACGTTCAAAAGGTGCGCGTGCGATCGGTTCTGTCGTGCGAGCTCAGCGATGGCGTCTGCGGCAAATGCTACGGCCGCGATCTGGCGCGCGGAACCTCGGTCAATATCGGCGAGGCGGTGGGGGTCATCGCCGCGCAGTCGATCGGCGAACCGGGCACCCAGCTGACGATGCGCACGTTCCATATCGGAGGCGCAGCCCAGGTGGCAGGCCAGTCGAAGATCGAGGCCAGCTACGACGGCAAGATCAAGCTGATCAATCGCAAGCTCGTCAGGAATTCCGACGGAGAGATGATCGCGATGGCCCGCAACATGCAGGTTGCGATTGTCGACGCCAAAGGTCAGGAGCGGGCCTCGTATCGCATCGTCTATGGCGCGCGGCTGAAAGTCGACGAGGGCCAGTTGGTGAAGCGCGGCGATCGCCTGGCGGAATGGAATCCCAACAGCCTGCCGATCCTCACGGAGATCGACGGCGTCGTGCGGTACGACGATCTCGTGTCCGGCGTTTCGTTAAGGGATGTGGCCGACGAAAAGACCGGCGTCACGAACAAGGTCGTCATCGATTCGCGCGGCACCGGAACCAAGTCGCAGGATTTGCGCCCGGCGCTGGCGATCGTGGACGCCAAGGGGAAGCCGCTCACGCTGCCGAATGTGGGCGACGTGCGCTATCCGCTGTCGATGGATGCCATCATCTCCGTCGAGGACGGCGCCGGGGTGAAAGCGGGCGACGTGCTGGCGCGCATTCCCATGGAAGGTGCCAAGACGCGCGACATCACTGGAGGCCTGCCACGCGTGGCCGAGCTGTTCGAGGCCAGGAAACCAAAGGAATGCGCAGTGCTCGCCGAAGCGGACGGATTCGTCGAATTCGGCAAGGACTACAAGAACAAGCGGCGGGTGATCGTAAAGCCCAAGAACAAGGGCGAGCCGGTCGAATATCTGATCCCCAAGGGAAAACACATCAGCGTCCGCGAGGGCGATTACGTGGAGAAGGGCGATTACATCGTCGAGGGCAATCCTTCGCCGCACGATATCCTGCGGATCAAGGGCGTGGAGGAGCTGGCGACCTACCTCGTCAAGGAGATTCAGGATGTCTATCGCCTGCAGGGCGTGAAGATCAACGACAAGCATATCGAAGTGATCGTCCGGCAGATGATGCAGAAGATGGAGATCGTGAACGGCGGCGACACCACCTTGATCGTCGGCGAACAGGTCGACCTTCTCGAAATGGACGAAGCCAACAAGAAGGCAGCGGAGACCGACGGCAAGCCCGCAGAAGGGCGTCCCGTCCTGCTGGGCATCACCAAAGCCTCGCTGCAGACGCGCTCGGTGTTCTCGGCGGCGTCGTTCCAGGAGACCACCCGCGTGCTGACCGACGCGGCCGTCAACGGCAGGGTCGATATGCTCGAAGGGCTGAAGGAGAACGTGATCGTCGGCCGCCTCATCCCGGCAGGCACAGGGGGCGCCATTGCCCGCCTGCGTCACATCGCCGGCGAGCGCGACCGCGTGATCCAGGCCGAACAGCAGGCGAAAGCGCAGCCGGTCGCCATCGAAGGACCGCCCCAGGCAGCGGAGTAGCAAGTTCGCACAACAGCCGCCCGGATCGATCCGGGCGGTTTTTTCTTGCATGTCGCGCGCGCACGTTCTGTGCCGGCAGCGAGAGCGCGCAGCTTGTCCAACGTGCCTCGGTAAAGCGGCTCAAATCCGTCGGTCGAAGCGACTGTCGGCCGGCGGTTTGACGGCAAGTTGTGCAGCGCTGTACAGTGTAGCCGGAATTGAGGAACCGCGAAAATGACGCGCAAGGGCGTCGAAGAAGCCAGGAATCAGCTTCCCGGTTTGCTCAAGGCGGCGGTGCAGGGCCGTTCCACGATCATCACCAGGTTCGGCCGACCGGTAGCCGCTTTGGTGCCGATTGAGGCTTATGGCGCCGCGGTGCGGCAGAAGCCTCTGATCGCCGTCGGCGGTTCCGGTCGCGGGCTATGGGGCAAGAACAGCATGCGGACGATGCGCAAGCTGCGCGACGAATGGAGCCGCTAGAATTCCAAGATCTTCCGGAGCAGGCACTGCTCCTGATGGATTCCCCGCCCATCATCTATTTCCTCGAGGGTCATCCGAAGCTCGGCCCGCGCTTCAAACCCTTGTTCGAAGCACATGCAGCCGGACATCTGCGCTTTTCGGTAACGACGATCACCATCGCCGAGGTATTGACGGGTCCGCTCAGGGCTGCCGATGACGCCCTCGCGCGCCGTTACCGTTCCATTCTCGAATTGTGGCAGCCCATCGCGCTTGATATCGATATCGCCGAAAGCGCGGCAAGGCTCCGGGCATCGCTGGGTCTCAAACTTGCTGATGCCGTTCAGGCGGCGAGCGCGCTGGCGGTCAATGCCGCCGCCCTGGTAACCCATGACCACGATTTTTCGCGGGTGCATTCGCTTCGGGTCATCGCTTGACGGGTTCACGCCGGTTGCGCGGAGGACCACGTGGCACCGGAGCAGGATCATCGCCGGCGGTCCCTGCTGCCTGAAATAACCTTGCGCCGGTATTGACCGGGCATATGGCCGACTTTATATAGCGCGACCTTCATGGACAGGCAGTCGGCGCCCAAGCGCCGAAACGCTGGCCCGAAGTCAGTTTAGACGAGTTGGAATTGCGCGACTGGGGCGGAGTTTTCCCAGTCCTCCGCAGGGCCCGGGGCCGCCGAGAGGCAGAGCCCCGCTTGTCGTTTTTTGCAACGGCGCCAGGCGGCGCATCAGGGATGAACGCATGCCGACGATCAATCAGCTGATCCGCAAGCCGCGCGGCGTAAGACCCAAGCGCAACAAGGTGCCGGCGCTCACGGGTTGTCCGCAGAAACGCGGCGTCTGCACCCGCGTCTACACGACGACGCCGAAGAAGCCCAACTCGGCGCTGCGAAAGGTGGCCAAGGTGCGGCTGACCAACGGCTACGAAGTGGTGAGCTACATACCGGGCGAAGGCCATAACCTGCAGGAACATTCCGTCGTGCTGCTTCGCGGAGGCCGCGTGAAGGACCTGCCCGGCGTGCGTTATCACATCATCCGCGGTGTGCTGGACACGCAGGGTGTGAAAGACCGCAAGCAACGCCGCTCGCTCTATGGCGCCAAGCGACCGAAATAAACCGAGCGAAGCGAAGGAAGAGAAACAGGAAACCAGCCATGGCCCGTCGCCGCCGCGCCGAACGCCGCGAGATAGTCCCGGACGCAAAATACAGCGATCTGGTGCTCGCGAAATTCATGAACAGCCTGATGTACGCCGGCAAGAAGGCCGCGGCGGAGCGGATTGTCTATGGCGCGTTCGACACCATTCAGTCGAAGACCAAGCAGGATCCGCTGCAGCTCTTTCACGACGCATTGCGCAACGTCAGCCCGGCGCTCGAAGTGCGCTCGCGACGCGTGGGCGGGGCGACCTATCAGGTGCCGGTCGAAGTGCGGCAGGACCGCAGCCGCGCGCTCGCCATCCGCTGGATCATCAACGCAGCGCGATCCCGAAACGAACCCACCATGACCGGCCGGCTCTCGGGCGAACTGCTCGACGCCGCGAACAATCGCGGCTCTGCGGTCAAGAAGCGCGAAGACACCCACAAGATGGCCGAGGCGAACCGCGCCTTTTCCCACTACCGCTGGTAGCTCCAGGAACCGGCCATGCCCCGCACAACCCCGCTCGAACGCTATCGTAACATCGGTATCTGCGCGCATATCGATGCGGGCAAGACGACGACGACCGAGCGCATTCTCTACTACACCGGCAAGAGCCATAAGATCGGCGAGGTGCATGACGGCGCCGCCACCATGGATTTCATGGAACAGGAGCAGGAACGCGGCATCACCATCACGTCGGCTGCGACCACCTGCTTCTGGGACGATCATCGCATCAACATCATCGACACGCCCGGTCATGTCGATTTCACGATCGAAGTCGAGCGCTCGATGCGGGTGCTCGATGGCGCGATCGCCGTCTTCGACGCGGTGGCCGGCGTGGAACCACAGTCGGAAACGGTGTGGCGGCAGGCCGACAAATACGAGGTGCCGCGCATCTGCTTCGTCAACAAGATGGATCGGATGGGCGCCGATTTTCCGCGCTGCGTGCAGATGATGATCGATCGGCTCGGCACCAAGCCGCTGGTCGTCCAGCTGCCGATCGGCACCGAGTCCGAATTCAGGGGCGTCGTCGATCTTCTCCAGATGCGGGCAATCGTCTGGCAGGAGGAACAGCTGGGCGCCAAGTTCGACGTCGCGGACATTCCGGCCGATATGATGGCGAAGGCGCAGGAAATGCACCTGAAGCTTGTCGAGACGGCCGTCGAGGAAGACGAGAAGCTGCTCGAGGCCTATCTCGACGGCAAGATGCCCAGTGTGGAGCAATTGAGCGCCTGCATCCGCAAGGGCACCTGCGCATTCCATTTCGTGCCCGTGCTTTGTGGCTCGGCGTTCAAGAACAAGGGCGTCCAGCCGCTGCTCGACGCGGTCGTAGCCTATCTGCCGTCGCCGCAGGACGTTCCGCCCGTTGACGGGCTGAAGCCGCGTTCCAATGAAGTGATCCAGCGACCCGCAGACGACAAGGCTCCGTTCTCAGGTCTCGCGTTCAAGATCATGGACGATCCCTTCGTGGGTTCGATCACGTTCGTGCGCATCTATTCGGGCACGGTGACATCAGGCTCCGGCGTACTCAATTCCACGAAGGACCAGCGCGAACGCGTGGGCCGGATGCTGCTGATGCATGCGAACGCGCGCGAGGACGTCAAGGAAGCCTTCGCGGGCGACATCGTGGCCTTCGCCAGCCTGAAGACCACCACGACGGGCGAGACGCTCTGCGATCCGCAGCAGCCGGTCATCCTGGAGAAAATGGAATTTCCAGACCCCGTGATCGAACTTGCGATCGAGCCGAAATCGAAGGCCGATCAGGAAAAGATGGGGATGGCGCTTCAGCGCCTGGCGCAGGAAGATCCGTCGTTCCGCGTCTCGACCGATCAGGAATCCGGCCAGACGATCCTCAAGGGGATGGGCGAGCTCCATCTCGATATCAAGGTCGATATCCTCAGGCGGACCTACAAGGTGGACGCCAATGTCGGCGCGCCCCAGGTCGCCTATCGCGAAACGCTGTCCCGGGCGGTGACGGTCGACTACACCCACAAGAAACAGACCGGCGGTGCGGGTCAGTTCGCGCGCGTCAAGGTCGAGTACGAGCCGCTGCCGCCGGGCTCGGGTTACGTGTTCGAAAACGACGTGGTCGGCGGTTCGATTCCCAAAGAGTTCATTCCGTCCGTCGACAAGGGCATCAAGGCGCAGAAGGAGAGCGGCCTCCTCGCCGGGTTTCCTGTGATCGACTTCGGCGCCCGCCTCATCGACGGCGCCTATCACGAAGTCGATTCCAACGCACTGACCTTCGAGATTGCCGGGCGGGCCTCCTTTCGCGAGCTTGCCTCGAAGAATGCGGTGAAGCTGCTCGAACCGATCATGAAGGTGGAGGTCGTGACGCCAGACGAATTTCTGGGTGGCGTCATCGGCGATCTCAACTCGCGGCGCGGACACGTTCACGCCACCGATACACGCGGCAATGCGCAGATCATCACCGCGATGGTTCCGCTCGCCAACATGTTTGGATACATCAACACGCTGCGCTCGATGACCCAGGGTCGCGCGCAATACACAATGCAATTCGATCACTACGAGCAGGTGCCGCAATCGATTGCGGATGAAGTCAAGGCAAAATACGCCTAAGCAACTGTCAGACTGGAGGCCTCACCATGGCAAAGAGCAAATTCGAGCGGACGAAGCCGCATTGCAACATCGGGACGATCGGTCATGTGGACCATGGCAAGACCACGCTGACGGCTGCCATCACCCGGATTCTGGCGGAGACGGGCGGCGCGAAGTTCACTGCCTATGACCAGATCGACAAGGCGCCGGAAGAAAAGGCGCGCGGCATCACCATCGCGACGGCGCACGTCGAGTACGAAACCCCCAAGCGCCATTACGCGCATGTGGACTGCCCGGGACACGCCGACTACGTGAAAAACATGATCACGGGCGCGGCGCAGATGGACGGCGCCATCCTGGTGGTTTCGGCCGCCGACGGACCCATGCCCCAGACGCGCGAGCACATTCTGCTGGCGCGCCAGGTCGGCGTGCCGGCGCTTGTTGTCTATATGAACAAGGTCGACATGGTCGACGACCCCGAGCTCCTCGACCTTGTCGAGCTCGAGGTACGAGAACTGCTGTCGAGCTACGATTTTCCGGGCGACAAGATCCCGGTCGTGCGCGGCTCTGCGCTCAGCGCGCTCGAAGACCGCGATCCCAAGCTTGGTCGCGAAGTCGATTCTGGAACTCATGACCGCAGTGGACGAGAACATCCCCCAGCCGGATCGTCCGATCGATCAGCCCTTCATGATGGCGATCGAAGATGTGTTCTCGATTTCCGGACGCGGCACCGTCGTCACCGGTCGTATCGATCGCGGCATCGTCAAGGTCGGCGAGGAAGTGGAGATCGTCGGCATTCGACCGACGCAGAAGACGACGGTCACGGGCGTGGAAATGTTCCGCAAGCTTCTCGATCAGGGTCAGGCCGGCGACAATGTCGGCTGCCTGCTGCGCGGCATCGAGCGCGAAGGCGTGGAGCGCGGTCAGGTGCTCGCCAAGCCCGGCTCGATCACGCCGCACACCAACTTCAAGGCGGAAGTCTACGTGCTGACGAAAGAGGAGGGCGGACGCCACACCCCGTTCTTTTCCAACTATCGTCCGCAATTCTATTTCCGCACCACCGACGTGACCGGCATCGTCCAGCTGCCTGAAGGTACCGAAATGGTGATGCCCGGCGACAATGTGTCGATCGAGGTCGAGCTCATCGTGCCGATCGCGATGGAGGAGAAGCTGCGCTTCGCCATCCGCGAAGGCGGACGCACCGTAGGCTCGGGTGTCGTCGCAAAGATCGTGAAATAGCCGGAAAGCGGCGGCCGCGAACCGTATTGGAGACACAAGCATGCAAGGTCAGAACATCCGCATACGGCTCAAGGCCTTCGACCACCGCATTCTCGACAATTCGACGCGGGAAATCGTCAACACCGCAAAGCGGACGGGCGCCCAGGTCAGGGGTCCCATTCCCCTGCCGACGGACTTCGAACGTTTCACGGTGAACCGGTCACCGCATGTGGACAAGAAGAGCCGCGAGCAGTTCGAAATCCGGACACACAAGCGACTTCTCGACATCATCGATCCCACCCCGCAGACAGTCGACGCGCTGATGAAGCTCGACCTTGCGGCCGGCGTCGACGTCGAGATCAAACTTTGAGGTAGCGCGGATGCGCACGGGCGTCATCACGCAAAAGATCGGCATGACCCGCCTCTTCCTGGAGGATGGTCGACACGTGCCCGTCACGGTCCTGAAGCTGGATGGCTGTCAGGTCGTGGCGAAACGGACCGCAGGAAAAGGACGGCTATTCGGCAGTCCAGCTGGGCGCCGGTTTTGCCAAGACCAAGCGGCTGACGCAGGCCGATCGCGGGCGTTTCGCCAAGGCGGAAGTCGAGCCGAAACGAAAACTGGCCGAATTCCGCGTCGATGGCGCCAACCTGCTGGAGGTGGGAGACGTCCTTCTCGCCGATCACTTCGTGGCGGGACAGAAGGTCGACGTGACCGGCGTCACCATCGGCCGCGGTTTTACCGGCGCGATGAAGCGATGGAATTTCCGCGGGCTCGAGGCGAGCCACGGCGTGTCGATTTCCCACCGATCGCTGGGCGGTACGGGCGGACGACAGGACCCCGGAAGGACCTTCAAGAACAAGAAGATGCACGGCCATTACGGCGTCGATCGCGTGACGACGCAAAACCTGCGAGAGTCGCCAAAGTCGACGTGGAGCGCGGCCTGATCATGATCAGAGGCGCGGTGCCCGGCCACAAGGGCGGCTGGGTGATGGTGCGCGATGCGGCAAAGCGGGCGCGTCCGCGAACTCCGCGCCAATGCCCGCCTCGATCAGGAAACCCGAGCGGCATGGCGCGAGCGCGCAAGAGAGCGGAGGCGCGACGTGAAAGCCCAGGTTCTCAACCTCGACGCGGATGCAACGACCGAAATCGAGCTCAACGAATTCGATCTTCGGGCTTGAGCCGCGCGCCGATCTCATTCAGCGCGTCGTCGTATGGCAGCTCGCGAAGCGCCGCGCGGGTACGCACAAAGTGTTGACCCGCGGCGAAATCAATCGAACCAAGAAGAAGGTTTACCGCCAGAAGGGAACGGGGCAGGCGCGTCACGGCGCGCGATCTGCGCCGCTGTTCGTGGGCGGCGCCAAGGCCATGGGTCCGGTGCAGCACAGCCATGCCTTCGATCTGCCGAAGAAGGTGCGGGCGCTGGGACTGAGACACGCGCTTTCCGCCAAGGCCAGGGACGGAACCCTGCTCGTGATCGAAAGCGCGCGCGCCGACGGAATCAAGACCGGCGATCTGGCGAAGCGCCTGGGGCGGATCGGGGCGAACAATGCGCTGATCGTTGACGGTGAATTCGAAGGCAATTTTGCGCTGAGCTGCGCGCAACCTTCAGGGCATCGGGCTTCTGGCGACCGCAGGACTGAATGTCTACGACATTCTGCGGCGCGACAAGCTCGTGTTGACGACCGCGGCGGTCAAGGCGATCGAGGAGCGGTTGTCATGAACCCCTACGATATCATCCTCTCGCCGGTTATCACCGAAAAGGCAACGAAGCTCAGCGAAGTCAATCAAGTCGTGTTCCGCGTCGCGCCCTCGGCAACGAAACCTGCGATCGCGAAGGCGGTGGAAGGCCTGTTCAAGGTCAAGGTGAAGGCGGTCAATACGATACGACAGAAGGGCAAGCCGAAGCTCTTCCGCGGCCGCCCGTATGTCCGCAGCGATTTCAAGAAAGCGATCGTCACCCTCGCCGAGGGTTATCAGATCGACATTACCACGGGGCTGTGAGATGGCGCTGAAGCAATACAAGCCGACAACGCCCGGCCAGCGCCAATTGGTGCTCGTCGATCGCTCGCAGCTGCATAAGGGCGGACCGGTCAAGGCGCTCACCGAGGGCCAGACCCGGCACGGCGGACGCAACAACACGGGCCGTGTGACGGTGCGCTGGCAGGGCGGCGGCCACAAGCAGCGCTATCGCATCATCGATTTCAAGCGCCGCAAGTTCGACGTTCCGGGCCGCGTCGAACGCCTCGAATTCGATCCCAACCGCACCTCATTCATTGCGCTCGTGAAGTACAAGGACGGTGAGCTCGCCTATATTCTGGCGCCGCAGCGAATTGCGGTGGGCGACACGGTGATCTCCGGCGACAAGGTCGATGTGAAGCCGGGCAATGCCATGCGGCTCGCCGCAATGCCGGTCGGCACGATCGTCCACAACGTCGAGATGAAGCCGGCGAAGGGCGGACAAATCGCGCGCTCTGCCGGTACCTACGCGCAGTATCTCGGCCGCGACGCCGGCTACGCGATGCTGCGGCTCAATTCGGGGGAAGTGCGCCGCGTCCAACTCGAATGCATGGCGACGGTCGGCGCCGTCTCCGAATCCCGATCACATGAACGAGGTCATCGGCAAGGCGGGGCGCAACGTCTGGAAGGGCAAGCGGCCGAATGTGCGCGGCACGGCGATGAACCCCATCGATCATCCGCATGGCGGAGGCGAGGGGCGCACAAAGGGTGGGCGCCATCCCGTAACTCCGTGGGGCAAGCCCACCAAGGGCGCCAGGACGCGCAAGAACAAGCGCACCACGAAATTCATCATGCGCTCGCGGCACGCGAAAAGGACGCAAGGGTAGATAAATGGCTCGCTCTGTCTGGAAAGGTCCGTTCGTCGACGGCTATCTGCTCAAGAAGGCGGAAACGGCGCGCGGTTCGGGACGCAAGGACGTGATCAAGACGTGGTCGCGCCGCTCTACCATCCTGCCGCAATTCGTCGGCCTGACCTTTGGCGTGCACAACGGCCGCAAGCACATCCCCGTTCTGGTGACCGAGGATATGGTCGGCCACAAGCTCGGCGAATTCGCACCCACCCGCACCTTCTACGGCCATTCGGCCGACAAGAAGGCAAAGAGGACGGCATAGATGGGCAAGAAAACGCGCGGGCGGGTGCTTCCCGAGAACAAGGCGCTGGCCGTCGGGCGCTCGATCCGCACAAGTCCGCGCAAGCTCAATCTGGTCGCGCAATCGATCAGGGGAAAAACCGCGGAACAGGCGCTCAACGAGCTGACCTTCTCGCCCAAGCGCGTCGCCAGGGACGTCAAGAAGGTGTTGCAGTCGGCGATCGCCAATGCGGAGAACAACCACGATCTCGACGTCGACGACCTGGTCGTCAGCGAGGCGAGCGTGGGCAAGAACCTCGTGCTCAAGCGCTTTCACGCACGTGCGCGCGGTCGTGGCGCGCGCGTGGAAAAGCCCTTCGCGCAGGTGACCATCATCGTTCAGCAACTGCGCGCGGAGGAACGGCCGCGCAAACGCGGAACATCCACAGCGGCAAAGGAGACGGCCTGATGGGTCAGAAGGTGAATCCGACGGGCTTGCGGCTCGGCATCAACCGCACCTGGGATTCCCGCTGGTACGCGGGGAAGAAGGAATACGGCAAGCTGCTGCAGGAAGACATCAAGATCCGCGCGCATTTGAACGAGAGGCTGAAGCAGGCGGGCGTCTCGCGCATCGTCATCGAGCGGCCCCACAAGAAATGCCGCATCACGATTCACTCCGCCCGGCCCGGCGTCGTAATCGGGAAAAAAGGCGCCGACATCGAAAAGCTGAAGAACGACGTGCAGCGATTCACCAACGACGAGGTTCATCTCAACATCGTCGAAATCCGCAAGCCGGAGATAGATGCAAAGCTGGTTGCAGAAAACATCGCCCAGCAGCTGGAGAGGCGCGTGGCGTTCCGGCGCGTCATGAAGCGGGCGGTGCAGTCGGCGATGCGCCTCGGCGCGCAGGGCATCCGCATCAATTGCGGCGGGCGTCTGGGCGGAGCGGAGATCGCGCGGATGGAATGGTATCGCGAAGGACGCGTGCCGCTCCACACGCTGCGGGCGGATGTGGACTACGGCGTGGCGACTGCAAAGACGACCTATGGAACCTGCGGCGTGAAAGTCTGGATCTTCAAGGGCGAAATCATGGAACACGATCCGATGGCGACGGAGCGGCGCCAGGCGGAAGCCTCCGATCCCAATCGCGCGGCGGGTTCGGCGCGCACCCAGCGCGCTACCTGGTCATTGACGGACACGAGCGATGCTACAGCCCACCCGCACGAAATTCCGCAAGCAGCACAAGGGCCGCATCCACGGCCCGGCCAAGGCGGGCACGTCGCTCAATTTCGGCGCCTATGGCCTGAAGGCAACGGAACCCGAACGCATCACCGCGCGCGAGATCGAAGCGGCGCGGCGCGCGATCACCAGGCACATGAAGCGCGCCGGCCGCGTCTGGATCCGCGTGTTCCCCGATGTTCCGGTCTCCAAGAAGCCGGCAGAGGTGCGCATGGGATCGGGCAAGGGCGCCCCCGAATTCTGGGTCGCGAAGATCAAGCCGGGTCGCATCCTGTTCGAGGTCGACGGCGTGGATACCGAAACCGCCAAGGAGGCGCTTCGGCTCGGCGCGGCCAAACTCTCCATCGACACGAAGTTCATCGCGCGGCTCGAGGTCTGAACGATATGGCGAAGAAATCAAGCGATGCGGCAGATCTGCGCGGCCAGAGCGCAGACGAGCTTGGCGATTCGCTCGCAAAACTAAAGAAGGAACAGTTCAACCTTCGCTTCCAGAGAGCGAACGGCCAGCTGGAAAACACCAATCGCGTACGCGTGGTGCGCCGCGACATCGCCCGCATTCAGACCGTGCTCGGCGAGCAAAGCCGAAAAGCGCGGAAGTAGAGGCAGAGGAACAGGAAATGCCCAAACGCATCCTTCAGGGCGTCGTGGTCAGCGACAAGAACGTGAAGACCGTGGTGGTGAAGGTCGAGCGGCGATTCACCCATCCCGTCATGGGAAAGACCGTCCGCCGTTCGAAGAACTATCACGCTCACGACGAGAACAAGGAGTTCAAGGTGGGCGACGTCGTGCGCATCCGCGAGTGCCGGCCGCTGTCCAGACTCAAATCCTGGGAAGTGATCGGACGTGTAGGCGCGCAGGTACGCGGCGCGGGAGCTGAAGCATGATCCAGATGACGACAGAACTTGACGTGGCCGACAATTCGGGCGCCCGCCGGGTCATGTGCATCAAGGTGCTGGGCGGTTCACGGCGCAGATACGCAGGCGTGGGCGACACCATCGTGGTCAGTGTCAAGGAAGCCATTCCGCGCGGCCGCGTGAAAAAAGGCGAGGTTCTGAAGGCCGTCATCGTCCGCACCGCGCACGGCGTACGTCGGCCAGACGGCAGTCTGATCCGTTTCGATTCGAATGCGGCCGTGCTGGTCAACAACCAGAACGAGCCCATCGGAACGCGCATCTTCGGACCCGTGACGCGCGAACTGCGCGCCAGGAACCACATGAAAATTATCTCGCTGGCCCCGGAGGTGCTGTGATGACGGCACGCATTCGCAAAGGGGATCGGGTGGTCGTGACGACCGGACGCGACAAGGGCAAGAAGGGCGAGGTGCTGAAGCTTTATCCGGGCGACAAGCGCGCGCTCGTCTCCGGCGTCAACGTCGTCAAGCGGCACCAGCGCCAGACACAGCGGCAACAGGCCGGCATCGTCACCAAGGAGTTGCCCGTGCACCTATCAAATCTCGCGCACCTCGATCCCAAGACGGGTGGGGCGACGCGGATCGGGTTCAAGTTCCTGGGAGACGGCCGCAAGGTCCGCTTCGCGAAGAAATCCGGCGAGGTCATCGATGTCTGACAAAGGCGCCAAAGCGCCCCGTACCAACAAGCAGGCCAAGGCACAGGGCGGCAAGGGCGCGCCCGGGCCGCACGAGGCGAAAGGCGAGTCCAAATCGCGTGCCGCCAAGGCCGAGCCGAAGGCGCAGCAGGCGAAGTCCGATGGCAAGCCCGTTCCTGCGCAAGCGTCGCCCCGCGATGCCGGCTATGTGCCGCGCTTCAGGAAGCGCTACGACGAAGTAATCCGGCCGGAGCTGCAGAAGGAGTTCGGCTATACCAATCCGTTGCAGGCGCCGCGCATCAGGAAAGTTGTGCTCAACATCGGGGCGGGCGAGGCGGCCGGCGACCAGAAGAAGATTCAGTCGGCAGTCAACGATCTGACCGCCATCGCCGGTCAGAAGGCCGTGGTGACGCGCGCCAAGAAGGCAATCGCGACGTTCAAGATCCGTCACGGATTGCCGATCGGGGTGAAGGTGACGCTGCGCAAGGACCGCATGTACGAGTTTCTGGACCGCCTGGTGACGATTGCGCTGCCGCGGGTCCGCGATTTTCGGGGCTTGAACGCGCGCAGCTTCGACGGCCACGGCAATTATGCGCTGGGCCTCAAGGAACACATCATCTTCGTCGAGATCGATTACGACAAGACGGAGAACGTGTGGGGAATGGATATCATCATCAATACCTCCGCAAGGACGGACGCCGAGGCGAAAGCACTTCTCAAGGGCTTTCAATTCCCGTTCATCAACTGAAACGAGACCCGAATGGCGAAACTGAGCCAGATCAACCGCAACAAGAAACGCGAACGCATGGTGGCGCGATACGCCACAAAGCGCGCGGCGCTCAAGGCAACGACCGAAGACATGTCGGTCCCGCCCGAAGACCGCTTTGCCGCGCATCTCAAGCTCGCCAAGTTGCCGCGCAATTCCTCGAAGACGCGCGTCCATCATCGCTGCGAGCTGTCGGGCCGTTCCAAGGGCTATTACCGCAAGCTGCGGCTGTCGCGCATCGCACTGCGGGAACTCTCGAATTTCGGGCAGGTGCCGGGCATGACCAAGGCAAGCTGGTAGGAGGGCCGACCATGGCTATTACAGACCCCATTGGCGATCTTCTGACGCGTATCCGCAACGGCCAGATGCGCGGCGTGGCGAAGATGAAATCGCCCAATTCGCGCCAGCGCGTGCGCGTGCTCGACGTGCTTCAGGCGGAGGGTTCATCCGCGGCTATGCCGAGGTGGAATTCAAGGACGGCCAGCGCGAGCTGGAAATCGAGCTCAAATATCACGAAGGCCGGCCGGTCATCCGCGAGCTGAAACGGGTCTCCACGCCCGGCCGCCGCGTCTACGCCTCGGTGCGCGATCTGAGGCCGCATCGCAGCGGCCTCGGACTTTCGATCGTCTCCACGCCGCAGGGCGTGATGACGGATACGAACGCGCGCGAAAAGAACGTGGGCGGAGAAGTCATCTGCCGCGTGTTCTAGGCGGCAACAAACGGAGTTAATGAGGATGTCGCGCATCGGCAAGAAACCGGTTTCGCTGCCCACGGGCGTCAGCGCCACGGTGGAAGGACGATCGGTTCGGGTCAAGGGACCCAAGGGCGAGCTGAGCGTCGTGCTGACGGACGAGGTCGAGGCAAGCGTGGGCGGCGAAGGTGTCGTCATTGCACCGCGCCAGGGCGCGGAGCACGGCCGCGAGATGTGGGGACTGAGCCGCACGCTGGTGAACAATCTGGTTGTGGGCGTCACCCAGGGCTTCACCCAGAAGCTCGAAATCTCGGGCGTGGGCTATCGCGCGGCGGTGCAGGGAAAGAACTTGCAGCTGCAGCTCGGCTTCAGCCATGACGTGGCGTATCCGATCCCGAACGGCATCGGCATCGTCTGCGAGAAACCCACGATGATCACGATATCGGGAATCGACAAGCAGATGGTGGGCCAGGTCGCGGCGGAAATTCGCGCCTGGAGGCCGCCGGAACCCTACAAGGGGAAAGGCGTGAGATACGCCGGCGAGCGGGTTCGCCGCAAAGAAGGCAAGAAGAAGTAGACATGGCACGCGAAACTTCCCTGTTCGATCGGCGCAGACGGCGCACGCGATTTCGAATCGTGGCGGCGTCGGGCGGCAAGCCGCGCCTCTCCGTGTTTCGCTCTGGCCGGCATATCTATGCGCAGTTGATCGATGACCGCGCCGGCTCGACGCTCGCCATGGCGTCGACGAACGAAAAAGAAGGCAAGGCGGCGAAGACGTGGAATGTCGAAGCCGCATCGGGTGTGGGCAAGAAGATGGCCGAACGCGCGCTGGCCAAGGGCATCAAGCAGGTTGTGTTCGATCGCGGCGGCTATATCTATCACGGGCGCGTCAAGGCGCTGGCGGAGGCCGCGCGCGAAGGCGGCCTGGAATTTTAGGCGAAGGATCGGCAGATGGCGCGTGAACCGCGGCAGCGCGAAGAACGGGACAGCGAATTCGTCGACCGGTTGGTCCATATCAATCGCGTGGCGAAGGTGGTGAAGGGTGGCCGCCGTTTCGGTTTTGCGGCGCTCGTGGTGGTCGGCGATCAGCGCGGCCGGGTCGGTTTCGGTCACGGCAAGGCGCGCGAGGTGCCGGAGGCGATCCGAAAGGCCACCGAGGCGGCCAAGACGCGCGATGATCCGGGTGCCCTTAAAGGACGGCCGCACGCTGCATCATGAGACGCACGGTCATCACGGCGCAGGCAAGGTTCTGGTACGGCCGGCGCCGGCGGGCACCGGCATCATCGCCGGCGGTCCCGATGCGTGCGGTGTTCGAATCGCTCGGCGTCGGCGACGTCGTGGCCAAGTCGCTCGGCACCTCCAATCCCTACAACATGGTGCGCGCGACCTTCGACGCGCTGAAGCTTCAGCAGTCGCCCCGCATGGTCGCGCAGCGGCGCGGGCGCAGCGTGAGCGAGATCATCTCGCGGCGCGAAGGCGCGCGCGAAGTCCGAACAGCCGGCAGCGGGGAGCTCGGCATGACGGCCACCGACGGCAAGACAGTCACGGTTCGCCAAATCCGCAGCGCCAATCGCAAGCCCGAGGTCCAGGCTGCCACGCTGCGCGGCCTTGGGCTTGGCAAGATCAGACGCACGCGCACGCTCGAGGACACGCCCGCGGTGCGCGGCATGATCCGCGCCGTGAAGCATCTCGTCGAGATCGTCGAGGAGAACAAGGGATGAAGCTCAATCGAACTCGCCAACAACGAAGGCGCTCACCGTCGCAAGGCGAAGGTGGGCCGCGGCTCTTCCTCGGGCCTCGGCAAGACGTGCGGTCGCGGTGTGAAGGGCGCGAAGGCGCGCACCGGCACGAAGGTCTACGGTTTCGAGGGCGGCCAGATGCCGCTCTACATGCGTTTGCCCAAGCGCGGCTTCAACAACATCTTCGCCAACGATTTCGCGGAGGTGGGTCTCGCGCGCATCCAGAAGGCGATCGACGAGAAGAAGATCGACGCGTCGCGCCAGGTCACGCGAGGAAGACCTGAGGAAGGCCGGGCCTGGCCCGCTCGAGCCGGCACGGCATCCGGCTGCTGGGCGGCACATTGACGGCGCAGGCTCGAGATCGAAGTGGCGGGCGCCTCGGCGCCCGCCGAGGAACGGTCCAGAAGGCGGGCGGCACGCGTCTCGCTCACCTTCAAGAAGACCGTCCACATGAACAAGAAGGGCGAGCCCGGCAAGAAGGTGCAGCGCCGCGCCAAGTCGGCGGAAAAGCGGGCCGCACGCGCAGGCCTGATCGGCGCCGTAACCATGGCGGCACGGCGTCGCCCGTGCGAATATTCCCGGAAGCCGCGTCCGCGCGCTACGCACCGACCCTGCAACGGCGGGCGGGAGTGGAGTTCAGGAGCATCTGATGGCCTCTGCAGCCGAGCAACTGGCAGCGAATTTCAATTTCAGCAATTTCGGCAAGGCGAAGGAGCTGCGCCAGCGCATCCTCTTCACGCTGGCGCTGCTGGTCGTCGCGCGGCTCGGCACCTTCATCCCGATGCCCGGCATCGATCCGAGCGAGCTTGCCCAGCAGCTCACCCAGCAGCAGGGCGGCGTTCTCGACATGTTCAACATGCTGTCCGGCGGCGCCGTGCAGCGCATGGCGATCTTCGCGCTCGGCATCATGCCCTACATCTCGGCCTCGATCATCATGCAGCTGATGAAGACGGTGTTTCCGGAGCTGGAAGCGCTGAAGAAGGAAGGCGAGGCCGGCCGCAAGACGCTCAACCAGTACACGCGCTACGGCACCGTCGGCCTGGCGGCGTTGCAGGCCTACGGCATCGCCATCGGACTCGAGCACTGGGGCGACGTCGTTATCGATCCGGGGTGGTTCTTCCGCATTTCGGCGGTGATTACGCTGACCGGCGGCACGATCCTGCTGATGTGGCTGGGCGAGCAGATCACCAGCCGCGGCGTCGGCAACGGCATTTCGCTCATCATCTTCGCGGGCATCGTTGCGCGCTTTCCCACTTCGATCACGCAGCTCTTCGAGTCGGCCCGCACCGGCGCCATCGATCTGCCGGCTGATCCTGATCATCCTGATCGGCGCTGTCGGTCTGGTGCTGTTTATCGTGTTCATGGAGCGCGCGCAGAGGCGGCTGCTGGTGCAATATCCCAAGCGCCAGGTCGGCAACCGCATGTTCGGCGGCGAATCCTCGCACCTGCCGCTCAAGCTCAATGTCTCGGGCGTGATCCCGCCCATCTTTGCGTCGTCGATCCTGCTCATGCCGACGACGGTGGCGAATTTCAACGGCCAGAACGTGCCCGAATGGCTGCAGACGATCCTCACCTATATCGGTCCTGGGCGGCCGCTCTACCTGCTGCTCTACGCGGCGATGATAATCTTCTTTTCGTTCTTCTACACGTCGATCATCTTCAATCCCGAAGAAACCGCGGAGAATCTCAAGAAATACGGCGGCTTCATTCCGGGAATCCGGCCGGGCAAAAAAACGGCGGAGTTCATCGACTATGTGCTGACCCGGATCACGGTGGTGGGCTCGCTCTACCTCGCCTTCGTCTGCATCATTCCTGAATTCCTGCGTACCAATTACACGGCGATCCTGACCTTCGGGGGCACCTCCATCCTCATCATCGTCAGCGTGACGATGGACACGGTGGCGCAGATCCAGAGTCACCTGATCGCGCAGCAATACGAAGGCCTGATCAAGAAGGCGAAACTCCGGGGAGCGCGACGTTGAATCTGGTCCTTTTCGGACCGCCGGGGGCGGGGAAGGGAACGCAAGCCAGGATCCTGCAGGAGAAGCGTGGTTGGCCCCAGCTCTCCACGGGCGAGATGCTGCGCGACGCCAGCCATGCAGGAAGCGAGCTGGGCCTGAGGACGAGGGCGCTGATGGACCGCGGCGAACTCGTGCCCGACGAAATCGTGATCGCCATCATTGCCGAGCGACTGAGCCGGCCGGATTGCGCGACCGGTGCCGTTTTCGACGGTTTTCCCAGGACAATTCCACAAGCCGAAGCGCTCGATGCAATGCTCAGCGGACGCGGCAGGCAGATCGACCTGGCCATCGCGCTCAAGGTCAAGGACGACGCTCTGGTCGAGCGCGTCGGTCAGCGCATTCGTGAGGGTGAAAGCCTGCGGGCCGACGATACGCCGGAGACCCTGAGGCACCGTCTTGACGTGTATTACCGAAACACGGCGCCCGTGCTCGAATATTATCGCCAGCAGGGAAAGCTCGCGACAGTGGACGGAATGGCGCCGATTGCGGAGGTAACAGCCGCAATCGCCGAGCGGATCGACAAGGTGGGGAGCCGCACTGGCGAGCCGCCGGTCCAGGGCGATTTGCAGGTCCGCTCGGGTGTCGATCGTACTCGGAACTGATCAAACCCGTTGGGGAGCGGGCGGCACCAAATCCTCAAGTTCGACCTGCAGAATTTCCGCAACGACACGTAGCGTCGCAAGTGTGCCATTCCGCTTGCCACGCTCGAGATCCGAGAGATAGCCCTTGCTCAGACCCGCGCGTCTGCTCAACTCGGCAAGAGTAAGGCCGCGGTGCTCGCGCCAGACGCGAATGTGATTTTCCTGGTTCAGAAGGCGCGACGCCAGCGCGATCGGCACGAATTCCTCGTCGCGGGTGCGCTCGAAAGCAAGGAGTGCGCCCCGCTCGTCCGCTTCGTCGAGCAGACGTTCATAATCCGCCGACGGCATCATGATGAAATCGGCAGAATCGCCGATCGCAGCAAGTTCGAGGCCGGGAGCGGCGGCGCGCAGACGTCGCGCGGCCGTGCTCCTTTTACCGCCGGCTAGCTGCACGCGCAGGTGCCGGGCGGAAGAACTCTTGCGGGTCATCTATAGGCACCTCCTCGCGGCGCAATCTCGAACACTCTCATCGTATGCAATGCGCTGTCGACAACATAGGAGACGCGCCAGTCGCCGACTCTGATCCGATAGCCATTCCGGATTCCTTTGAGCGCTCTCAGATTGTTGTTTGGCGCAAGAGGATTGGCGGCGGTTGTCTCAATGGCATCGCGAATGTCCTTCGCGTTGGCTGGCTGCATGCTCCGCAGAGCCTTCAAAGCCGATTTGGCAATCAGGATCTGCATTGCTGGATGTTCGCACAAAGCGAACAAAGTGTCGAATGTTTAGTCGCTGGGATCGCGCGCCGCTGCGATGGCCTCCATGCCTGGCAGCCGTAGCCCTGCCGTTCGATTTTGTGGACCTGAGAGCCTCTCGCTCAGAGTTCTTGTTAGCGCGGTGTTGACCCGAGGACGGGCCGGTGACTTCTTGGGTGCGCGGTTGCCTTGTCGCGGGCCGCCGACAAACCGATGACGCGCCGGTTGACTGGGAGGCGTCGATCCTTATAATCCGCGCCCTTGCGGCTATCTGACCTCCCAAATCCGGCGGTTTCTGCCCGTACTCAGGCGGGAAACCGCTTTTTGCGTCCTCATTCAGCCCGGCGCGCGCGAACGCTCTGGGGCACAGGAGAACAACCGTGGCGCGCATAGCTGGCGTCAACATTCCCACCCAAAAGCGCGTCGAGATCGGGCTGCGCTATATTCATGGCATCGGCCCTGCCAAGGCGAAGGAAATCTGCCGCCGGGTCGGCATCGCGGAAAATCGCCGCGTCCATGAGCTGACCGATTCGGAAGTCATCCAGATTCGCGAAGCCATCGACCGCGACTACGTGGTGGAGGGCGATCTCAGGCGCGAAGTGGCAATGAACATCAAGCGCCTGATGGATCTCGGCTGTTATCGGGGCCTGCGGCATCGCAAGGGCTTGCCGGTGCGCGGGCAGCGCACACATACCAATGCACGCACACGCAAAGGTCCGGCCAAGGCGATCGCGGGCAAGCGCAAAGTGACGAAATAACGGAGTTGAGCGAGAATGGCGAAGCCGGCGGCGCGGGCGCGCAAGAAGGAAAAGAAGAACGTGGTCGCAGGTGTCGCGCATGTCGCCGCCAGCTTCAACAACACGATCATCACGATCAGCGACGGGCAGGGGAACACGATCTCCTGGTCGTCTGCAGGATCGCTGGGCTTCAAGGGGTCGCGCAAATCAACCCCGTATGCGGCGCAGGTCGCTGCCGAGGATGCCGGCAAGAAGGCCATCGAGCACGGGATGCGGACGCTCGAGGTGGAAGTCAGCGGTCCCGGCTCCGGCCGCGAATCCGCTTTGCGCGCCCTTCAGGCGGTGGGACTGCAGGTCACCTCGATCCGCGACGTGACGCCGATTCCGCACAATGGCTGCCGGCCGCCCAAGCGGCGGCGCGTGTAATTTAGGTTCCATACCCGTCGAACGAATGGGACGCGGCTAGCGCGTCCGGGAAACGATGAGGACAGACGTGTTCCAGAAAAATTGGCAAGAACTGATCAAACCGCAGAAGCTGAAAGTCGAGAGCGGCCATGACGCGGGCCGCTCCGCAACCCTGGTGGCGGAGCCGCTCGAACGCGGCTTCGGACTGACATTGGGCAATGCGCTTCGGCGCGTGCTGCTGTCGTCGCTGCAAGGCGCCGCGGTCACCTCGATTCACATCGAGGGCGTGCTGCACGAATTCTCGTCCATCGCCGGCGTGCGCGAGGATGTCACCGACGTCGTGCTCAACGTGAAGCAGATCGCGATGCGCATGCATGCGGAGGGGCCGAAGCGCCTGTCGCTGCGCGCCACCGGACCAGGCGAAGTGACGGCCGGCCAGATCACCTCCATTGCCGATATCGAGATCCTCAATCCGGGTCTGGTGCTCTGCACGCTCGACGAGAAGGTGGAGTTCCGGATGGAGCTGACGGTGGCGACCGGAAAGGGTTATGTGCCCGCCGACCGCAACCGGCCGGAAGATGCGCCGATCGGCCTCATTCCCGTCGACTCCCTGTTCAGCCCCGTCAAGAAGGTCAGCTACAAGGTCGAGAACACCCGCGAGGGACAGATTCTCGATTACGACAAGCTCACCCTGACGGTGGAGACGAACGGCGCGGTCACGCCCGACAATGCCGTCGCTTACGCGGCGCGCATTCTGCAGGACCAGCTGCAGGTGTTCATCAATTTCGAAGAGCCGCGCGAACGCGTGACCGAAGAGGCAAAGCCCGACCTCGCCTTCAACCCGGTGCTTCTCAAGAAGGTGGACGAGCTGGAGCTGTCGGTGCGTTCGGCCAACTGTCTGAAGAACGACAACATCGTGTACATCGGCGATCTCATCCAGAAGACCGAAGCGGAGATGCTGCGCACGCCGAATTTCGGGCGCAAATCGCTGAACGAGATCAAGGCGGTGCTGGCGGAAATGGGCCTTCATCTGGGAATGGAAGTGCCGGGATGGCCGCCGGAGAACATCGAGGATCTCGCGAAACGCTACGAAGATCAGTATTGACGGGCTGACGGAGCCCAAGGATCGAGACGGGACATGCGCCACCGCAATCAGGGCCGTAAGCTCAACCGCACCAGCGCACATCGCGAGGCCATGTTCGCCAACATGACCGCGGCGCTGATCAAGCACGAGCAGATCAAGACCACGCTACCCAAGGCGAAGGAGCTGCGGCCGATCGTCGAGAAGCTCGTGACGCTGTCCCGCCGCGGGGCTTCCGATCTGCATGCGCGCCGCCAGGCCCTGGCGCAGATGAAGGACGCGACACAGGTCCGCAAGCTGTTCGACGTGATCGGTCCGCGCTACGCCGAACGTCCCGGCGGTTATACGCGGGTGCTCAAGGCCGGCTTCCGTTTCGGCGACAATGCTCCGATGGCGTTGATCGAGTTCGTCGACCGCGACGAGAGCGCCAAGGGACTGGATTCCGGGCGAACCGAGGCGGATGAAGAATCGGAAAAGCGTAGCGTTCAAATATTCCGCGACTCGCACCCATCGAAAAATCCCGCCAGCGCTCTTGAAATCTCGTCATCCCCGCGAATGCGGGGACCCATGCTTCGACAAGCTCAGCATGAGGGTTATTTTCTTCCTCACCCTGAGTTAGTCGAAGGGTGGGTTCGCCGCTTGCGCGGGAATGACAATTCAGGAGAAGCGCGCGATGAATAGCTTGAGAGTGATCGTTGTTGCGGCCAGTCTCGCTTTAGCCCTCGCCCAAACGGCCCCTGCGGCCGAGCCGCAATCGATGCCGCAGGTGCAGCTGACCTTCGCGCCGGTGGTGAAGCGCGTCGCGCCCGCGGTGGTGAACGTCTACTCCCGGTCGGTCGTGCAGACGGCCGTCAACCCGTTCTTTGCCGATCCGCTTGTTTCAGCGATTCTTCGGCGGCTCTCCCGAATTGCGCCAGCGCGTGCAGCAATCGCTGGGCTCGGGCGTCATCGTGCGCGCCGACGGCGTGATCGTGACCAACAATCACGTCGTGCGAGGGCGGACAGAACATCGTCGTGGCGCTCTCCGACCGGCGCGAGTTCAAGGCGCGCGTGCTGCTGGCCGACAGCCGCACCGATCTCGCCGTGCTCAAGATCGACACCAAGGGCGAGAGGCTGCCGACCATCGATTTCGGCGACAGCGACAGGCTTTCCGTCGGCGACCTCGTGCTCGCCATCGGCGATCCGTTCGGCGTCGGGCAGACGGTGACGATGGGCATCGTATCGGCGCTTGCGCGCACGCAGATCGGCGCCAGCGACTATCAGTTCTTCATCCAGACCGACGCGGCCATCAATCCCGGCAATTCCGGCGGTGCACTGGTGACCACCGACGGCAAGCTCGCCGGCATCAACACGGCGATCTATTCGCGCACCGGCGATTACGTCGGCATCGGCTTCGCCATGCCGGCCAATCTCGTGCGGCGCGTCGTGGAAGGCGCCCTGGGCGGCGGCATGAAGCTGCCCTGGATCGGCGCCGATGGTCAGGCCGTGACCGAGCAGATCGCGCAGGCCATGGGCCTTTCGCGTCCGGCGGGCGTGCTCTTGAAGAGTGTCTATCCCGGCGGGTCCAGCGGCCGCCGCCGGTCTCAAGAGCGGCGATGTCGTGCTTCAGATCGACGGCGATCGACGTCGAGGACATGCAGGGACTCAATTACCGCATCGCGACGCACACGGCCGGGCGAGGTCGTGAAGGCGCGCGTGGCCTCCGGCCGGCAGACGCGCGACGTCACGGTCACGCTCGCCCTGCCGCCCGAGAATCCGCCCCGCCAGCTGACGACGATCGCGCGGCCGCAATCCGCTGACCGGCGCGCGGGTGGAGAATCTTTCACCCGCCGTGGCCGCGCGACCTGCAGCTCGATCTGACCGCCCATGGCGTGGTCATCGTCTCGACCAGCGCGAACACGCCCTCCGCCTCGTATGGATTTCAGCCGGGCGACATCGTGCGCTCCATCAATGGCGCCGAAATTCGATCGGTCTATGAGCTGCAGCGTGCTCTCGAATCCGCCAATGGGCGCTGGGACATGGTCGTCGATCGTGGCAATCAGAGACTTTCCTTGTCCGTGAGCGGATAGAGAAGGGTCCAGTGCGGAGGGCGCGGAGGCTAGCATGAGGTCGCAGGCGGAGCATGCGCGCTTCGCGCGCAGAGTCTTCGTCAGCGTGCTTCGCGCTCGGCGTGAAAAGGTCCCGACGCTGCAACCGTCGATCGGAATACCGGGGCGCTTCCGCTGTAGCATCCGCCCATGTCCGATCTCTTCGAAGCCGGAGGCTTGCAGGAAGACGCGCCGCGTCCCCTGGCCGACCGGCTGCGGCCGAAAACGCTCTCCGACGTGGTCGGGCAGGACCATCTGCTCGGCCCCGCGGGACCGATCGGGCGCATGGTGCGCGGAGGAACGCCCGCATTCGATCATCCTCTGGGGACCGCCCGGCACCGGCAAGACGACCATCGCGCGGCTGCTTTCGCGCGCCTTTCAACTTCATTTCGAGCAGTTGTCGGCGGTGTTCTCCGGCGTCGCCGATCTCAAGAAGACCTTCGAGGCGGCGCGTCAGCGCCGGCGCAGCGGGGCAGGGCACGCTGCTCTTCGTCGATGAGATCCACCGCTTCAACCGCAGCCAGCAGGACAGCTTTCCTGCCGGTGGTCGAGGACGGCACGGTCGTGCTGGTCGGCGCGACGACCGAAAATCCGTCCTTCGAACTGAACGGCGCGCTGCTGTCGCGCGCGCAGGTGCTGGTGTTGCGCCGGCTCGACGATGCGGCGCTCGAAACGTTGCTCGAGCGCGCCGAAGCGCATTACGGCGAGCCGCTCCCGCTGACCGACGATGCGCGCGCGAGCGCTGCGCGCCATGGCCGATGGCGACGGGCGTTATCTGCTCAATCTCGCGGAAGAAGTTGCGGCCGTCAAGACGGCGAAGCCGCTCGATTCCGCGCGGCGCTGGTCGCGCGGTGCAGCGACGCGCGCCGCTCTACGACAAGAGCCGCGAGGAGCATTACAACCTCATCTCCGCGCTGCACAAATCGATCCGCGGTTCCGATCCCGATGCGGCGCTCTACTGGCTCGCGCGCATGCTGGCAGGCGGCGAGCAGCCGCTCTACATCGCCCGCCGTCTGGTGCGCGCCGCGGTCGAGGATATCGGCCTCGCCGATCCGCAGGCCGTCGTGCAGGCGCTGGCCGCGAAGGATGTGTACGATTTCCTGGGCAGCCCCGAAGGCGAGATCGCGCTGGTGCAGTGCGTGCTCTATCTCGCGAGCGCGCCCAAATCGAACGCGGTCTATGTGGCGCAGGGCGCGGCCAAGCGCGCGGCCGGCGAGCACGGCTCGCTGATGCCGCCCGCGCATATCCTCAATGCGCCGACCAAGCTGATGAAGAACTCTCGGCTACGGCAAGGGCTATGAATACGACCACGACGCGGAGGATGGGTTCTCCGGCCAGAACTATTTTCCCGACGGCATGGCGCGGCAGAATCTACTATCCGCCGAAGGAAACCGGCTTCGAACGCGAGATCGCCAAGCGGCTCGAATACTGGGCGAAGCTGCGCGAGAGAAAGAGCGGCGAAGGTCTGAGTTGTTTTCGAATGCTGCTGCACCAGATAGGGCGGAAGCTCAGGCCTGGTGGCGCAATTCCTCTGCGTCGCGGGAACCGGCCTTGCCGTATCGCAGCACCTTTACCTTTTCGAGTGTGACGAGTCCGCTGCCCAACATGCCGTCGAGGATCGGCAGGAAGGTATCGATCTTCTCTTCCGCTGTCCACGATCTCGATGACGAAAGGAAGGTCTTCGGACAGGCGCAGTATCTTCGCGGTGTGCACGCGGCTCGACGGGCCGAAACCCATCGGACCGCGCAGCACGGTCGCGCCCGCGAGCTGCAACTCGCGCGCCTTCATGACGATCGCTTCGTAGAGCGGCCGGCCGTGAAATTTGTCCGCTTCGCCCAGGAAGATGCGCAGCAGAACGGCGTCTTTGGGCACATGCATGTCATGCTCCCTTCAGTTGGTTGAGCGCGGCGGCTGCGGTCGCGCCCAGCCACACGAAAATCAGACACAACGAGACCGACCCGAGGATATTGCCGCCCGCGTATAGCCACTGCCCCTCGTTCGCGAGGTTGAGGGTTTGCAGGCTGAACGAGGAAAACGTCGTGTAGCCACCACACAATCCGATCATGACGAACTGCCGCGTGCCGCCTCCGACGAGAAAGCGGCCATCCGGACTCGGTGAGCGTCGCAAAGAATCCGATCACGAAGGACCCCGTCGCATTGATGATCAAGGTGCCCCATGGAAATGTCTGGCCGAATGCATTGGCGATCACACCGGATATCCAGTATCGGGCCGCGGTGCCCAACGCGCCTCCTGCGGCGATAAGCAAATACATTTGGATCGGCATTGCAATTTCCGGATGGAGACAGGACCGTAGCTTATGCGCTGCGCAGTGCGCGACCAAGCAGAGCGAATATCCCTATGGCTCTTCTCTGGCGACAGCCTCGAGTACCTGGGCAGATCGGCAATTGCCTTGAATTCCGGCTGGAACCAGTCTGCGCAATGAGCGTGGGGACGACCGCGGTGAGCTCGTCGAAATGGTGGTGGGCGCGGTCGGGCAATGTCATCTGGTTGAGCAACGCCCAGCTACAGCGCCGAGGTGACCCATACGTTCGCCACAACCGATCTCCCATTTCTAAACTTTGCTTGTGCGGAGCAATCGGGCAGGGACGATGCAGCCATAGCCCTGCCGCAATATCTGCGTGGCAGGAGCCATCAGCCGTCTGGCTTTTGGGGCTTTCTGGCGGTTAAAGGGGAACTCCATCCCCGGGAGCCACGCCAGGTGACTCGATTTCAGGCGTCAATCGCGTGAGCGCAGGTCCGCCCGGCGCGGCATCGCATGCACGCGTCGAGTCCGAAGACGATGGCGCGCGCCTCGACCGTTGGTTCAAACGGCATTATCCCGCGCTCGGTCATACGCACCTCGAGAAGCTCTTGCGCACCGGGCAGGTGCGTCTGGACGGCAAGCGCGCCAGGGCGGGCGAACGGGTATCCACAGGCCAGACCATCCGCTTGCCGCCCCAGCTTCACGCGATCCCCATGGCTGTGGACTCTCCATCCACTGATTCACAATCCGCATCTCCACAGGCCTGTGAGCGGGCGAGGACATTCGCAGAAAGCCTTGTCATTCATAAGGATTCCTCGGTTCTCGTTATCAACAAGCCAAGCGGGCTGGCGACCCAGGGCGGAAGCGGGATCCGCGAACATGTCGATGGACTGCTCGAATCCCTGAAGTTCGGCAAGAAACAGCGGCCGCGGCTTGTCCACCGGCTCGACCGTGACACGTCGGGCGTGCTGGTCGTGGCGCGCACGGTTCCGGCTGCGGCGGCGCTCAGCGAATCCTTGCGTCGGCGCGACGCCGTGAAGGTCTACTGGGCTTTGACGAAAGGTGTTCCCAAGTCGTCGCGTGGGACCATCAGATCCGCGCTTGCGAAGGAGGCGGTCGGACGTGCTGAGAAAATGGCCGCAGTCGCAGGCGATGCGGAAGGCGCAAAAGCGGCGGTGACCGAGTACGCGGTGGTCGACGCGGCCGGTCAGGATTTCGCCTGGCTGGCGGTCAGGCCGATCACCGGCCGCATGCACCAAATCCGGGTTCATCTCGCGTCGTTGGGAACGCCCGTGGTCGGAGATTTCAAATATGGCGGCGCCGGGGCGCGCGCACGCGGCGCGATCGAGAACAAGCTTCATCTTCACGCACGCTCGATCGATATTGCCCATCCCGACGGTGGGCGGCTGAAGGCAATTGCACCGCTGCCGCCGCACATGTTGCAGACCTGGTCGCTGCTGGGTTTCGAATCGGGCGCAGCAGGCATCACAGAAAATGTTCTTAAATCGGCGCCGTTCCGAAAACGTCGATGACAAAGCGCAGGGTCAGGCGATTCTACGACAAGGTGACGGTGTCGGATCAGAACGAGAACTGGTTCGTCCTGCTCGATGGCAAAACCGCGCGGACGCCGCGCGGCGCGCTGCTGTGCGTGCCCACGGCTGCTCTCGCGGAAGCCATCGCGCAGGAATGGCGCGAGCAGAGCCACGAGCTCGATACCGCGAGCATGAAATTGACGGCCCTGGCGAGCTTCGCCTGCGATTGCGTGTCCGCGCAACGCGGCGAAATCATCGAACGCATACTCGGCTTCGGCCGTACGGATCTCCTGTGCTACCGGGCGGAGACGCCTCCCGGGTTGCAAGCACGACAAGAGGCGATTTGGGATCCGCTTCTCGCCTGGGCGCAGGCAACGCACGGCATCAGACTGGTAACCGGCGCCGGCGTCGCTTTCATCGAGCAGCCGGTGGATGCGCTGCTGCGCATGCGGGAGATTGTTTGCGCTCTCGACGATTTCAGGATCGCAGCCATGGAGGCCGTGGCGGCGCTTGGCGGGTCGTTCGTCCTCGCGCTCGCCCTGCTCGAGGGCTTCGTCGGCGCGGAACAGGCATTCGCTGCCGCCCAGCTTGACGAACTGTATCAGGCCGGGAAGTGGGGCCGCGATGCCGAGGCAGAACTGCGGCGCAATCGGCTTGCGAGCGAACTAACGGCCACGGAGCGCTTTGTGCAGCTGCTGCGCCAGGACGTAAAGCTGCCGGGCCGATGCCGGCGGCGTGTTGGAATCAGCCCGCCGAGGTGTCACGTTCGGGCAGGATGTCGAGGACGATTCGATGAAGCACATTCTCCAGGAGCTCGAAGAGCGGCGCAATCGGGCGCGTCTGGGCGGCGGCGAAGCCCGCATCAAGGCCCAGCACGACCGCGGCAAGCTCACCGCGCGCGAGCGGCTGGAGCTTCTGCTCGATCCGAATTCCTTCGAAGAGTTCGACATGTTCGTCGAACACCGCAACGCAGATTTCGGGGCCGAGAAAAACCGCATTCCCGGCGACGGGGTGGTCACCGGCTGGGGCACGATCAACGGCCGCATGGTCTATGTCTTCGCCAAGGACTTCACCGTCTTCGGCGGCTCGCTCTCCGAAACGCACGCGCAGAAGATCTGCAAGATTCAGGACATGGCGATGCAGAACCAGGCGCCGATCATCGGGCTGCTCGATGCCGGCGGCGCGCGCATCCAGGAAGGCGTGTCGAGCGCTCGCCGGCTATGGCGAAGTCTTCAAACGCAATGTGCTCGCGTCCGGCGTGGTGCCGCAGATTTCCGTGATCATGGGACCGTGTGCCGGCGGCGACGTCTATTCGCCCGCCATGACCGATTTCATCTTCATGGTGCGTGACACGCTCGTACATGTTCATCACCGGGCCCGAAGTGGTGAAGACGGTCACGCAGGAAGATGTGACGGCCGAGGAGCTCGGCGGCGCACGCGTACATACGACGAAATCCGCGGTCGCCGACGGCGCCTATGACAACGACGTCATCGCGATCGAGGAGATGCGGCGCTTCTACGATTTTCTGCCGCTCAACAACCGCGACCAGCCGCCATCCTGGCCGACGAAAGACGACCCGCGCCGCGAAGAACTCTCGCTCGATACGCTGGTGCCGGAAAATCCGAACAAGCCCTACGACATGCGCGAACTCATCCTGAAAGTCGCCGACGAGGCCGACTTCTTCGAGATACAGGAGAATTTCGCAAAGAACATGATCACCGGCTTCGGCCGCCTCGAAGGTTCGACTGTCGGCTTCGTCGCCAACCAGCCCATGGTACTGGCGGGCGTGCTCGATTCCGATTCGAGCAGAAAGGCCGCGCGCTTCGTTCGCTTCTGCGATTGTTTCAACATTCCGATCGTGACCTTCGTGGACGTGCCGGGATTCCTTCCCGGCGTCGCGCAGGAGCACGGCGGCATCATCAAGCATGGCGCAAAGCTGCTCTTTGCGTTCACCGAGGCGACGTCGCCCAAGGTCACCGTGATAACCCGCAAGGCTTATGGCGGCGCCTATGACGTCATGGCGTCCAAGCATATGCGGGCCGACGTGAACTACGCCTGGCCCACCGCCCAGATCGCCGTGATGGGCGCCAAAGGCGCGGTCGAGATCATTTTCCGGCAGGACATCGGCGACAGGGAAAAGATTGCCGCGCGCACGAAGGAATATGAAGACCGGTTTCTCAATCCCTTCATCGCGGCAAGTCGCGGCTATATCGACGACGTGATCCGCCCCCATTCCACGCGCTGGCGAATCATTCGCGCGCTGCGCATGCTGCGCAAGAAGCAGGTCCCGCAAATCTGGAAAAAACACGGCAATATCCCGCTGTGAGACGCGCCCGCGCTTCGAACCGAGGCTTGCATCGGCATTGTGCGTCCTTCGACAAGCTCAGGATGAGGAGATTTGTAGCTGCATCGGCATTGATGGCACCAAGGTACCCCTCATGCTGAGCCTGTCGAAGCTCGACGAGCTCAGGATGAGGAGATTTGTAATTGCATCGGCATTGATGGCAACAAAACACGCCTCATGCTGAGCTTGTCGAAGCACGCAAGGACGTTTGTCCCATGCAGGACCGCAATCAGGAACGGCGCCGGGTTTTTGGCTTCGGACCGGGCTTCTGTCGCGCGAGGGTGCGGCCGAGTTGCTTCTCCAGCCGGCTGATGAAGGCGGGGGCGCCGAGTGGTCGGCCGGTGCTTTCGTGCGAGCGGATGGCTTCGCGCGCGTCGCCATTGACGCCCTCGGCGAGAACGCGTTTCCAGTCTTCGGTTCGGTCGAGCAGCGGCCGCACCCGCACCAGTTCGTCGTCGCGCGCCAGCAGATGCGCGCGCGCGCTGGACCAGCGCCAATCGCGGGCCCGCCTGACGAGCTTTTCCCGCACGGGGGCCAGCTCGACAAAACCGGCGCTGCGGAGCAGATGGGCCTCGTCCATCGGAAAGGATGCGAAGCGGCCCTGCCAGAGAAACCCGCGCCAGCCCTTGCGGGCGTTGATCTCCCGGGTGTAGCGGCGGTGGGATTCGCCCAGCGCCGCCCGCAATCCGTCTTCGTCGCGCGGCACCATCAGCAGGTACACGCGGTCGGGCAGCAGGCAATACGCCCACACCGACGCGGGCGCAGCGCGGCAACCCTCGGCGAGCAGGGACTTGTAGAGCTCGTAATCCGCGTCCGAAAAAAACACGTTCTGGCCGCGGTTGCCCCGCTGCGTTACCAGATGGGGCACTCCCGCCGCGACCACTCTCGCCAATCTCGCCATGGGTGCACCGTCGCGCAGTCGGCCTTTCAATTGCGTATTATGTCCCCGGCCGCTCTCCTGTCCACGCCCAGCATTCCATTTCGACGGCGGCACCCAACGCGAGACCGCTGGCGCCAAAGGCGGAGCGCGCGGGCAGGCGGCCGGGCTTGAAATAAGGAACGTAGACAGCGTTGAATTCCGCCCACCTGCCCATGTCCGCCAGCATCACCGTGCATTTGAACACGTCGTCGAAGGAGAGCCCGGCCGCATTCAGGACGTGGGCGATGTTTTCCATCATCTGGCGCGTCTCGGCCTCGATGCCGCCGCGCACCAGCTCCAGCCGGCCCGGCAGGTTTCCGATCTGACCGGACAGATAGAGAATGTCGTCTACCCGGACGGCGTCGGAGAACGGCAATCCTGCGCTCTTCGTGCCGTGCGAAATCAGGAATTCCATGTCGTCGCCTCCCGCGCCTGTGTTGTCGCAGACCGCCTCGCAATGTGCCAGCGCCGCCGTTTACGCAAGCCGCGCCAGCGCTTAAAACGGGACCACGATTGCTTGCCCCGGGGCTCGCGTGTTCAGGAAAATATTGATTGCCAATCGCGGCGAGATTGCCTGCCGCATCATCAGGACGGCACGCCGCATGGGCATTGCGACCGTCGCGATTTATTCCGAGGCCGACGCCGGCGCGCTTCATGTCGAAATGGCCGATGAAGCGGTGGAGATCGGCCCGGCGCCTTCCGCGCAATCCTATCTTCGGATCGACCGGATCGTGCAGGTTTGCCAGGAAACGGACGCTGATGCCGTCCATCCGGGCTACGGCTTTCTGTCCGAGCGCGAAGCTTTTACCCGTGCCCTCGGCGAAATCGGCGCGGCGTTCATCGGACCCAATATGCAGGCGATCGCCGCGATGGGCGACAAGATCGAATCGAAGAAGATCGCGCTCGCGGCCGGCGTTCCGATCGTGCCGGGCTTCGTCGGCGAAATACGCGACGACGCGCACGCGCATCTGCTGGCGCGCGAGATCGGATTTCCCGTCATGGTGAAGGCCTCGGCGGGAGGCGGCGGCAAGGGCCTCCGAATCGTCCATCACGAAAACGAATTGGTGCAGGCGATACGATCCTCGCAGAACGAAGCAAGGGCCAGCTTCGGCGACGACCGGGTGTTCATCGAGAAATACGTCAGCGAGCCGCGCCACATCGAGATACAGGTGCTCGGCGACAAGCACGGACACGTCATACATCTGGGGGAACGCGAATGTTCCATTCAACGCCGCCACCAGAAGGTGATCGAAGAAGCGCCGTCTCCGCTTCTCGATCCGGCAACGCGCAAGGCGATGGGGACCCAGGCGGTCGCGCTGGCGAAAGCGGTTGGCTACGACAGCGCGGGCACGGTCGAATTCATCGTCGACCGCGAGAAGAATTTCTATTTCCTCGAAATGAATACGCGCCTGCAGGTCGAGCATCCGGTCACGGAACTGATCACAGGCATCGACCTCGTCGAACTTATGATCCGCGCGGCCGCGGGCGAGCGCCTTTCTCTGCGCCAGCAGGATATCGCGCTCACGGGCTGGGCCGTCGAAGCGCGCATCTACGCCGAAGATCCCTATCGCGGATTTCTGCCCTCGACCGGACGGCTTGTGCGCTATCGGCCTCCCGCGGAGGGTCGTCATGGCGACGTCACGCTGCGCAACGATACCGGCGTCTGCGAGGGGGGAGAAATTTCGGTCTATTACGATCCGATGATCGCCAAGCTCTGCGCCCATGCGCCGTCGCGAAGCGCTGCCATCGAGACGATGGCCGACGCCCTGGACGAGTTCCGGATCGAGGGCATCAATCACAACATCGCGTTTCTCGCCGCGATCATGCACAGCCCGCGCTTTCGGGATGGCCGGCTTTCCACCGGTTTCATCGCGGAGGAATTTCCGGAGGGATTCCACGGCCGCACGCTCGATGAGGCGCGCGCCCGGCTGTTCGTCGCCGCTGCCGTCACGGCCAGGATCATGCGTGCCCGACGGGCGAGTGCCATTTCCGGCACGCTCGATGGACCGCTTGTGGCCGACGAGTTGTTCATCGTGCTGCTGGACGGCGCGGAATATTCCGTGACCGACGCCCGGCTGCACGAGGCCACGCTGGTGGCGCGCATCAATGAGGTGCCTTTCGAGGCGGAGATCGCGTGGACTCCCGGCCAGCCGGCGATGTCCATCGTCGCGCACGGGGCGCGCTGCGTCGTTCAGTTTTTCCGGCAGCGGGGCGGATATGTCCTGTCGCAGGGCGGGAGCACGGTGCGCGCCTCGGTGCGGCGCCCCGAGGCGGCGAAACTCGCAGAGCTGATGCTGCGGAAGAAAGTAGCCGACACCTCCAAGCTTCTCGTCTGCCCGATGCCCGGACTCGTCATTTCGGTCAACGTCTCGGAAGGACAGGAGGTAAAGGCGGGCGAAACACTTGCCGTCGTCGAAGCCATGAAGATGGAAAACGTGCTCGTTGCCGAACGCGACGGCACGGTCAAAAAGATCAACACTGGAAAAGGAAGCAGCGTGGCGCTTGACGATGTGATTTTGGAATTTGCGTAACGGCTGCGCCCCGGGGCCGATACATGTCCAAGGAACAGGAGCTTACGACGCTGCGGCTTCGCATTGAAGGAACCGTGCAGGCGGTTGGCTTTCGCCATTTTGCGACCGTCGAAGCGCGAAAGCTGGGCCTCGACGGGTGGATCCGCAACCGCTCGGACGGAACGGTCGAGGCGCTCGCCTCCGGCGAAACCAGAGCGGTCGAGGCCTTCGTCGCATTGTGCATGCGCGGGCCGCCAGGCGGCAAAGTCACCAACGTAGATTTGCATGCGGCCGAGCCGCCCTCCGAGCGCGGCTTTCGCTCCCGGGCGACGGTTTGATGGATTGAACCGCGCGTGCATCAGCTTTGGAGCTCTTGATTGCATCAGCACTGATGGCAACAAGATCGTCCCTCATGCTGAGCCCGTCGAAGCATGCAGAGTGGAATTCCAGGGTTAGCCGAATACGTTCTCGAACTCCGTCCGTAACGCCACGTCGACATCCGCCATCGCTGCTGCGATTCGCAAATCCGCGAGGCTCGTGACGCCGTGGCCGCGCACCCCGCACGGCACGATGCCCTCGAAATGTTCGAGATCGGGCGCCACGTTCACAGCAACGCCATGGAAGGTCACCCATCTGCGCACCCGCACGCCGATTGCGGCGATTTTGCACTCGCTTCCGTCGGCGCGAACGACCCAGATGCCCACGCGTCCGTCGCGCCTCTCTCCCCCGACACCGAAATGGGCGAGTGCGCGAATCAGCCATTCCTCGAGATCGCGCACGAAAGCGCGCACGTCCGCCTTGCGGCGGCGCAGATCGAGCATCACATAGGCCACGCGCTGGCCCGGTCCGTGATAGGTGAATTGTCCGCCGCGTCCCGTATCGAATACGGGGAAGCGCGCCTCCAGCAGGTCGGAGGCCCTGGCGCTGGTGCCCGCCGTGTAGATGGGCGGATGCTCCACGAGCCAGACCAGTTCCGCCGCGCCGCCGTCGGCGATTTTCGCGACGCGGCGTTCCATGAATGCGACTGCCGCCGGGTATGCCAGCAGATCTTGCTCGACGCGCCATTCCAGCGGCGCGGCAGGTGCTTCTGATCTCGGCGACGACGCGTCCATTAACTCCTCGGAAAACCGGGTCCGGCAGGATTGGCCGCCCTCCTTAAGATATGGGCTCCCGGGCGGCTTCGCCATCGCCGTGCGGGGTCAGCTTCACAGGAGCACATCGATTTGCTAGACCCGCGCCGCCTGTCTTGCGGTCGTGGCGGAACGGTAGACGCGCTAGCTTGAGGTGCTAGTGGGGCAACCCGTGGAAGTTCGAGTCTTCTCGACCGCACCACCAAAAATCCAGCTCTTTAGACTGAGAGGGATTTTTGGATTTCGGCCCTCACCTTCCTCTGGGGTGAGGGCATAGAATGTTCAGATCGCATTCGCAGGCCACGCGATGAAACTGATTGTGACTGTCATCCCCGCGAAAGCGGGGACCCAGATGTTTGGCAGAACACCAGCCGGCACGACGCTGGGTTCCCGCTTTCGCGGGAATGACAGACACGGCGCAGAAGCCGCGTCCGGCGCCGGTGATCAGCAGAACGCGAACGGCTTCGTCCGCATCGATGCGCGACAATGCATCGGCAACCTCCCGGTGTTGAAATAATGCGAAATATTGGACAATTATCGACCGCCCCAGCCTTCGCTCGCGCACAGTTTTTCCTCCCCGCGCACAGGGGAGGAAAAGGGTAGCCATGATCCGCAATTCCTATCCGACTCTCGATTTCGGCCTGGGAGAGACCGCCGATCTGCTGCGCGATACCGTCCGCAGCTTCAGCGACGACCATATTGCGCCCATCGCCGGGGAGATCGACCGTACCAACCAGTTTCCGCGGCATCTTTGGCCGCAACTTGGTGCATTGGGATTGCTCGGCATCACGGTGGAGGAGGAATTCGGCGGCCCGGGCCTCGGCTATCTCGAACATTGCGTGGCGATGGAGGAGGTGAGCCGCGCTTCGGCGGCGGTGGGCCTGTCTTACGGCGCCCATTCCAATCTTTGCGTGAACCAGATCCGGCGCAACGGCAACGACGCGCAGAAGCGCCGCTACCTTCCCAAACTCTTGTCCGGCGAACACGTCGGCGCATTGGCGATGAGCGAGACCGGCTCGGGGTCCGATGTCGTGTCGATGCGCTTGCGCGCCGACTGGCGTGCCGACCGCTATGTGCTCAACGGTACCAAGATGTGGATCACGAACGGCCCCGAAGCCGATGTGCTCGTGGTCTATGCGAAGACGGATGCGGGCGCGGGCCCGCGCGGTATTACGGCCTTTCTTGTCGAGAAGAGCTTCAAGGGATTTCAGGCCCGCGCAGAAACTCGACAAGCTCGGGATGCGCGGCTCCGACACCTGCGAACTGGTCTTCGAGGATTGCGAAGTAGCTGCGGAGAACGTTCTTGGGCGCGAAGGCGGCGGCGTCGGCATCCTGATGAGCGGTCTCGACTACGAGCGGACGGTTCTGGCGGCGGGGTCGCTCGGCATCATGCAGGCGTGCCTGGATGTCGTTATTCCGTATCTGCATGACAGGAAACAGTTCGGGGAACCGATCGGTTCGTTTCAGCTCATGCAGGGAAAGCTCGCGGACATGTACGTCACGCTTTCTACTGCGCGCGCCTATGTCTACGCCGTCGCCAGGGCTTGCGATCGCGGCCAGACCACGCGCAAGGATGCGGCCGGCGCGATCCTCTATGCCGCCGAAAAAGGGGTGTGGATGGCATTGGAGGCGATCCAGTGTCTGGGCGGAAACGGCTATATCAACGACTTCCCCACGGGCCGCCTCTTGCGCGACGCCAAGCTGTACGACATCGGCGCCGGCACGTCGGAAATCCGCCGCTGGCTGATCGGTCGCGAATTGTTCGAGGGCTCGGCCTAGCGCGCTGTACGAACTGGTTTATCAGGTTGATATTTTGTACATATCTATCAAATGTATCTACTTGACAGATAGGTCAGTAAAGGATATCTGGTTTTTTTGAGAACTCAAGGGAAAAGTCCCATGGGCGATATACAAGCGTCTGAATTGATTGAAAAAATGGAGATTTTGACGGAGGGCCTGCGGACAAAATCCGACAAGATTCGCCGCCTCGGACGTGAGGGCTATACCCGCCAACAGATTGCAGATTTCTTGCGCATTCGTTACCAGCACGTCCGTAACGTGTTGGTCGATGAGGAGAGGCGGAACAGCTGCGCCAACTCTCAAGGTACCCGCCCCGCACCGCCAGGAAGCGCCGCCGTCCCGGTCAAACCGGCGTTTTCGCCCCAGCGCGCATGCAGGGTCGATATTGGAGCTCATGGAGAGGTCACTCTACCGCAGCACATCATGGATGCCGCGGGAACGGGCCCCGGTCGGCATCTGTTGGTCCGCTTCGATGACGATGAGATCAAGCTCGTGACGCCTGAAGCTACCACGCGCAAGCTTCAGGCGTGGGTTCGGAGCTTCGTTCCCGAAGGGGTAGATCTCGTTGATGAATTGCGAGAGGAGCGTCAGAGGGAGTTCGAGCGCGAAAAGACGGAGGCATAGGCGTGAGCCGGGTGATGCTTGATACATCCGCGCTCCTTGCTCATCTACAGGGAGAGCCCGGTGGCGAAAAAGTGCCTCTAACCATAGGTGACGCGGCGATGTCCGCAGTCAATTATGCCGAAACGGTTTCGGTTCTGACGCGAAAAGGGGCTGATCCGGTCGCCGTGCGCGCCAGGCTTGCAACGGTGCTGCTTGATGTCGTCGATTTCGATTACGAAACGGCGGAAGTCGCGGGCCTTATGGTTGCGATGACCCGGCCGTTCGGGCTTTCGCTCGGCGACCGAGCGTGTATCGCCGCAGCACTCCGCGAAGGAATCCCGGTGATGACGGCCGAACATTCGTGGAACAACCTGAACGCCGGCGTTCCAATCCAACTAATCAGATAGGCATCAATCATGGCGGCGAACGACATCATGATCCTGTCTGGCGCGCGCACGCCGATGGGCGCGTTCCAGGGAGAGTTGTCATCGAAGGCGGCGCCCGAACTCGGCGCCGCGGCGATCGCGGCCGCTGTCGAGCGCGCCGAGCTGGTGCCGGAGCAGATCGAGGAGACGTTGATGGGATGCGTGCTGCCGGCCGGTGTCGGACAGGCGCCAGCGCGGCAGGCATCGCGACTCGCGGGGCTGCCCGACCGCGTTCCCTGCACGACCGTCAGCAAAGTCTGCGGATCGGGAATGAAGGCCGTGATGATTGCGGCAGACCAGCTCGCCACCGGCCGCGCCAGCATCATCGTTGCCGGCGGGATGGAGTCGATGTCGAACGCGCCCTATCTGCTGCCCAAGGCGCGCAGCGGCTATCGCCTTGGCCACGGCGAGATCAAGGACCACATGTTTCTGGACGGCCTCGAGGATGCTTACGAGCATCGGCTCATGGGAACCTATGCCGAAGACTCGGCCCGCCACTACCAGTTCACGCGCGCCGATCAGGACGCATTTGCAATCCAATCGCTGCAGCGCGCGAAACGCGCCCAGTCCGACGGTTCCTTCGCCGCCGAGATCGCGGGCGTGAAAGTGTCGGGCAAGGGTGGCGAGAGCGAGGTCTCGACGGACGAGCAGCCGCGCCGCGCGGATCCTGCGAAAATTCCGACACTCAAGCCCGCCTTCGCGAAGGACGGGACGGTGACGGCAGCGAATTCGTCCTCCATATCCGATGGCGCGGCGGCGCTGGTGCTGACGCGGAAAGATTTCGCCTCCGAACACGGCCTGAAGCCGATCGCGCGCATTCTGGCGCAGGCGAGCCACGCGGCCGAGCCGCGCTGGTTCACCACCGCGCCGGTGGGCGCCATCGAAAAGGTTCTGGCGGCGACAGGCTGGACCAGCAACGAAGTTGATCTGTTCGAGATCAACGAAGCCTTCGCCTGCGTCGCCATGATTGCGATGCGCGATCTGGGCCTGCCGCACGAGAAGGTCAACGTGAATGGGGGCGCCTGCGCGCTTGGACATCCGATCGGCGCCTCTGGCGCGCGCATCATCGTCACGCTGCTCAACGCGCTCGAACGGCGCGGGCTCAAGCGTGGCATCGCCGCACTCTGCATCGGCGGCGGAGAAGCCACCGCCGTTGCCGTCGAGCGCCTATGAGCGTTCTGAAATCGGCGATCAATCCGCGTGACGCCGGCTTCAGGGCCAATGCCCAGGCGATGGAGAAACTCAGCGGTGAACTGAAAGCGCGCCTGGCACAGGCCGCCCAAGGCGGCGATGAGCGCTCGCGCAAACGCCACACCGGCCGCGGCAAGTTCCTGCCGCGGGAACGGGTCGAGCGGCTGGTCGATCCGGGCGCGCCGTTCCTCGAATTGTCGCCGCTTGCCGCGTTCGGCATGTATGACGGCGATATTCACGCGGGCGGTATCATCACCGGCATCGGGCGCATTCTCGGCCGCGAGTGCATGATCGTTTGCAACGACGCGACCATCAAAGGCGGTACTTATTATCCGGTCACGGTGAAGAAGCATTTGCGCGCGCAGGAGATCGCCCGCGAGAACCGCCTGCCTTGCGTCTACCTCGTGGATTCCGGCGGCGCCAATCTGCCGAACCAGGCGGAAATTTTCCCCGACCGCGAACATTTCGGACGCATCTTCTACAACCAGGCGACCATGTCCGCGTCGGGAATTCCGCAAATCGCGGCCGTGATGGGTTCGTGCACGGCCGGCGGCGCCTATGTGCCGGCGATGTCCGACGAAACGATCATCGTCAAAGGGCAGGGCACGATTTTCCTGGGCGGACCGCCTCTCGTGAAAGCGGCCACAGGCGAGATCGTGAGCGCGGAGGATCTCGGCGGGGCGGACGTGCATGCGCGCATTTCGGGAGTTGCGGACCATTACGCCAACGACGACGGACATGCCCTCGCCATCGTGCGCCGCATCGTCGCCAATCTGAATGTTGCAAAGGCCCCCGACATACCGCTCGCAGCGCCGAAGCCCCCTCTGTATGACACGGACGAGCTCAACGGCATCGTCCCCCAGTCGCTTTCGATCCAGTACGACGTCCACGAGGTGATCGCCCGCCTTGTCGACGGCTCCGTCTTCGACGAGTTCAAACGTCTCTACGGTACCACGCTCGTCACGGGATTCGCCCATATCGAAGGCATGCCTGTCGGAATCGTGGCCAACAACGGAATCCTCTTTTCGGAATCGGCGCTCAAGGCGGCACACTTTGTCGAGCTGTGCTGCCAGCGACGGGTGCCGCTTTTGTTTCTTCAGAATATCGCCGGGTTCATGGTGGGGCGGAAATACGAAACCGGCGGCATCGCCAAGGACGGCGCCAAGATGGTCATGTCGGTGGCGTGCGCGGCGGTGCCGAAAATCACCGTGCTCATCGGCGGCTCCTATGGCGCGGGAAACTACGGGATGTGCGGCCGGGCCTATTCGCCGCGCTTTCTTTTTTCCTGGCCGAATTCGCGCATCTCCGTCATGGGCGGCGAGCAGGCGGCGAGCGTGCTTGCGACCGTCAAGCGGGACGGTATGGAGGCGCGCGGCGAGAGCTGGAGCGCGAAAGAGGAAGAAGCGTTCAAGGCGCCCATTCGCGCGCGCTACGAGGAGGAGGGCAACCCTTACTACGCCACGGCGCGTTTGTGGGACGACGGCATCATCGCGCCTGCCGATACGCGGCGCGTGCTCGGACTGGCTCTGTCGGCCTGCCTGAATGCCGAGGTGCCGCAATCCCGATTCGGCATTTTCCGGATGTAGGCCGCGCGGGAATGGCGCCACTGTTCGGAAAACTTCTGATCGCCAATCGCGGCGAGATCGCCATCCGGGTGATGCGCACCGCGCGGCGCCTCGGCATCGCAACGGTTGCCGTGTATTCGGACGCCGACGCGAAAGCTGCGCATGTGGCGATGGCCGACGAGGCAATCCGCATCGGCCGTGCGCCGGCTCGGGAGAGCTACCTCGACATCGGCGCCGTCATTTCCGCAGCAAAGAAATCGGGCGCCGCCGCGATCCATCCAGGCTACGGTTTCCTCTCCGAGAACGCAGACTTCGCGGAGGCCTGCGCGGCCGCCGGGATCGTCTTCGTCGGACCGCCGGCAAGCGCGATCCGCGCCATGGGACTGAAGGACCGCGCCAAGTCGCTGATGACAGCGGCCGGGGTCGCGGTCGTGCCCGGCTACCAGGGCGAGAACCAAACGCCGCAACATCTCGCAGCCGAAGCCGGACGTCTGGGCTTCCCGGTGCTCATCAAGGCGGTCGCGGGCGGCGGCGGCAAGGGCATGCGGCGGGTCGACAGGGCAGGCGACTTCGTCGCTGCACTGGAAGGGGCGAAGCGCGAAGCCAGCTCCGCTTTTGGCGACGATCGCGTGCTGGTCGAGAAATATGTCGCGCGACCGCGCCATATCGAGGTGCAAATCTTCGCAGACGCTCACGGAAATGCGGTTCATCTCTTCGAACGCGACTGCTCGCTGCAACGCCGCCATCAGAAAGTGATCGAGGAAGCGACCGCGCCGGGCATGCGCGAGCCGATGCGGGCGGCCATGGGCGCGGCCGCGGTTAAAGCCGCAAAGGCTGTCGGCTATATCGGTGCCGGTACGGTCGAATTCATCGCGGACGCGTCGAGCGGGCTGCAGCCCGAGCGGTTCTGGTTCATGGAAATGAACACGCGATTGCAGGTCGAGCATCCTGTCACCGAAATGATCACTGGAGAGGATCTGGTCGAGTGGCAGATGCGCGTTGCCGCAGGTGAGACGCTGCCCAGACGGCAGGATGAAATCCGGTCGCGCGGGCACGCCATCGAAGCCAGAGTGTACGCCGAAGATCCGCGAAAGGGCTTTCTGCCCTCGATCGGCAGACTGGAACATCTGCGGTTGCCGGCGAACGCAAATGGCGTGCGCCTCGATGCGGGCGTGCGCGAGGGCGATGCGGTAACGGTGTTCTACGATCCCATGATTGCCAAGGTCATCGCCTGGGACGAAACGCGCGAGACCGCTGCCACAAAGCTCGCGCGGGCATTGAGCGAGACGCAAATTGCGGGTGTCCGCACCAATACCGGATTTCTTGTGCGCGCATTGCGCCATCCCGAATTTCTCGCAAGCGAGATCGATACCGGCTTCATCGAACGCCACCTCGATGAACTGGTGATTGCGCAGCCACCGGCCGATATCTACGCGCGCGCGGCGCTGTTCGCGATCGAAGACCGCATACACAGGGTGCGTGCAAATGATCCCTGGAATGCCCAGGATGGGTTCCGGTTGTCAGGCGAGGCACGGGAGACGATCGAGCTCGCGGCGGATTCCGCCCGCGCTTCTGTTCTGGTCGTCCACCACCGGGGCGGCGGATGCAGGCTCGAAATCGACGGCGCACCAATCGGCGCCGCCGCGCATGCGGACGCCGTGCGACTTGCCTCGGGCGACATCGCAGTGATGCAGAACGGCGAGACCTGGGTTATTGCGCCGCATGATCCGTTCGCGGAGGTCAGATTCGGCGACTGCCGATTCCGATCGCATCGTGGCGCCCATGCCGGGCAAGATCGTGCGCGTACTGGCGCGCGCCGGAGAGAAGGTGAGTCGCGGACAGGCTCTCGTGGTGCTCGAAGCGATGAAAATGGAGCACACGCTGGCGGCCCAGATGAACGCAGAGGTGGCGAATATCCACATCGCTCCCGGCGATCAGGTCGACGAGGGCGCGGTGCTGTTGCACCTCAAGAAGGATGACGCTTCTTCTCCATGACGCTTCATCTCATCAAGCTTTGCGTGGGAGCCGAATCGCTTGAGAGCCTGGCGCGGTGGCAGCGGGCGCGAATCGTCGCCCTCAAAAAAAGGCGCGCAAAAATCGAGCTCGTGCACGTCACGCGGCAAACTCCCAAACGGGCCAGCGAACTTCTCGACGGTGGTTCGCTCTACTGGGTGATCAAGGGTCAAATCGCCGCGCGCCAGGAGCTGCTCGATATACGACCTGTCCGGAGCAAGGACGGCTCGCCGCGTTGCGGGCTCGTCTATGCATCCGAACTGATCCCCACGCTGCGCCGTGCGCATCGACCTTTCCAGGGCTGGCGCTATCTCGACCCCACGGACGCGCCGACCCGATGCGCGTACACTCAACCGGGACGTCCGCCTGCCCGAGGCTCTCTGCGTCGAGCTGGCGGAGCTCGGACTGCTGTCAGGGCCGGGACTCATCGGGAACGCGCACAACAATCATATATTCGAATTAATCCGTTGTTGCGCGACTTCTGCCCTGTCGGTCCGTCTTTGTGTCGACGGACCGGGCGACGCACGGGGAACTTGGCTTTCGAATATGTCATTGTCCGCTCGAACCCCGGATCATCCGGGGAATGTCGCGATTGAGATGATAGTCGACGAAAACAGGCGCAAGAAATGCCACCGCGCCGACAAAGGGGAGGATTCGATGTTTCGTGTTCGTGGCCTGTCCGGCAAAGGCGCACTGGTCTGTGGAGTAGCACTGGCGATGTTTCTTCCATCGACCGGCGCCGACGCGAAGGGAAAAGGCGCCGTGTTCGACGACCTGTACAGCTTCTGCTCCCAGGACAATTGCATCGATGGTGCGAACCCACTTGCCGCCCTGGTCATGGGCGCGTCGGGCAATTTGTACGGTACGGCGTCAGGAGGCGGGACCAACTATGACGGCGTGGTGTTCAAGCTCGCGCCGGACGGCACCGAAACGACACTTTACAGCTTCTGCTCGCAGGCCAATTGTGCCGACGGCCAATACCCCGCTGCCAGCCTGATCGTTGACAGCTCCGGCAATCTGTATGGCACGACCGAATCCGGCGGTGGATACGGCGGTGGCACCGTTTTCGAACTCACGCCGAGCGGCGCCGAGACGGTGCTCTACAGCTTCTGCGCCCGGAGAAATTGTGCCGATGGCGGCTATCCGGTTGCCAGCCTGATTATGGACAGCTCGGGCAATCTGTACGGTACGACCGAATACGGCGGCAGGGAGAACCTCAATTATGGCGCCGTATTCAAGCTCGCGCCGAATGGTACCGAGACGGTGCTTCACAGCTTCTGCGCCCGGGCAAATTGTGCCGATGGCGAATCCCCCGTCGCCGGCCTGATCATGGACAGCTCCGGCAATCTGTACGGTACGACCCCTTACGGCGGCGGGTATGGCTATGGCGCCGTCTTCAGGGTCGCGCCGACCGGTCGGGAGACGGTGCTTTACAGCTTCTGCGAGCAGGCGAATTGCGCCGATGGCGACACCCCCGTTGCCGGCTTGATCATGGACAGTTCCGGCAACCTGTACGGCACCACCGAGGCCGGCGGCGCCGGGCATTGCCAAAATCAATTTGGCAGCGGCTGCGGCGCCGCCTTCGAACTGGCACAGGATGGCACTGAAACAGTGCTTTACAGCTTCTGCTCCAAACTTTCTTGCACGGATGGCATCAACCCGATGGCCGGCCTGATCATGGACGGCGCCGGCAATCTCTACGGAACCACAGCGGCGCGCGGCAAGTGCAAGTTCGCCACTGATTGCGGCACGGTTTTCAGGATTGCGCCAAACGGCAGCGAAAGCACGCTCTACAGCTTCTGCTCCCGGCGCGACTGTGCCGATGGCGCCAACCCCGTTGCCAATTTGATCATGGACAGTTCGGGCAATCTTTACGGCACGACGGAGAATGGCGGCGCCTATTACAGCGGCACCGTCTTCGAACTCAAGGAGTAGTGCCAGACGGGATTCGCCGCCAGCGTCGGATTCCGTCTACCGATCCTCGTTGGCTTATGCCTTCACGTTGTCGATGAGGCGCGTTTTGCCGATCGTTGCGGCAGCCAGCACGCGCATATTCGGGCCACGCTCTTCGAGCCGCGCCAGCGTTTCCCCATGACGCACGGCGACGTAATCGACGGAATCAAACCCGGCCTCCAGCAGCGCCTGCTCGCCGGTTCGCTCTGCCGCGGCGATCGGCATCCCGTCTCGAATTCGTGCGGCCGCCTCCGCCAGAATACGATTGAGCGCGCCTGCGACGCGGCGCTCCCGCGCGCCCAGATAAGCATTGCGGGAGGACAGCGCGAGGCCATCGGCTTCGCGCACGATCGGGCTGCCCACGATTTCGACGTCGAAGCCAAGGTCGCGCGCCAGCTGGCGAACCACGAGCAGCTGCTGGTAGTCCTTCTCGCCGAAAACGGCGACGCCGGGTAGCGCCGCAATCAGGAGCTTGGTCACAATGGTGGCGACTCCGGCGAAGAAATGGGGACGAAAGTCCGATTCCAGCCCCAGCGCCGGCCCGGCCATCTCGATGCGGGTGGCGAAACCGATCCGGATAGAATTCGCTCAGCGGCGGCGCGAATACGAGGTCCGTCGCCCCGCCGGCTGCAAGCCTGGAACAATCCGCGTCCAGGTTTCTGGGATAGCGGTCGAAATCTTCGTGCGGGGCAAATTGCGCCGGATTGACGAAAATGCTGACGATGACCCTTTCCGCGCGGTTTCTTGCGTCTGTCACCAGCGAGAGATGGCCCGCATGGAGCGCCCCCATGGTGGGAACAAGGGCGATCCGCTGGCCGGAGCGCCGCCAGGCGGCCAGCCGCGACCGCAATTCGGCGACCGTTGCAATGAGGGGCGGCGTTGTCATGCCGGCAGATTAGCGGCCGCGCCGGCAGGTACGCTAGAAACAATCGCGGATTCCACCTACCTACAACCGATGAAACCAGATCCATTGCGAAAGGCGATCTCGCAAGCGTGGCTCGCCGACGAGGAGAAGCTTTCGGATGAGCTGATTGCGCGGGCGCGACTCTCGTCCGGCGAACGCAGCGCCATCGAGGCTCTCGCGACCGATCTCGTCGGCCGCATCCGGCAGGCGCGCGACAGGCGAAGCGCCGTGGACGCTTTCACCCAGGAATATGCGCTGTCGAGCGAGGAGGGCGTTGTGCTCATGTGCCTCGCCGAATCGCTCTTGCGGGTGCCGGACGCCGCGACCGCGGACAGGCTGATCCGCGACAAGATCGGCAGCGGCGATTGGGGCAGCCATCTCAATCGAATCGCACTCTGCGTTCGTCAACGCGTCCACCTGGGCGCTGATGCTGAGCGGACGCGTGGTAACGCTGGATGAGGCGGCGAAGTGGGACTTTGACGGCATATGGAAACGCCTGGTCGCGCGTTCGGGCGAGCCGGTGATCCGCCAGGCGGTGACCTTCGCGATGCGCATTCTGGGGCGGCAGTTCGTCCTTGGTCGGACGATCGGCGAGGCACTGCGCAATGCGCGTCCGCGATGGAAAAGGGTTATCGCTTCTCTTTCGACATGCTGGGCGAGGCGGCCTACACCGGGACGACGCCGCGCGCTACTACCAATCCTATCGCGACGCGTTGGCCGCATAGCGCGTCCGCATGCGAAGACGCGCGCACGCCGATCTTCGAGCGGCCGAGCATCTCGGTGAAAGTTGTCGGCGCTCCATCCCCGCTACGAATGGGTGAAGCATGCCCGCGTCATGGCCGAGTTGCTGCCGGTGCAACTCATCGCATTGGCGGCGCAGGCGCGCGCGGCAAACATCGCCATCACGATCGATGCGGAGGAAGCCGACCGCCTCGATCTTGATGCTCGATATTTTCGAGGCGATGGGCGAGGCGGCGAACTCGCTGCGCGCCTGGAACGGTCTGGGTCTCGCGGTGCAGGGATATCAGAAGCGCGCGATTGCCGGTGCTCACCTGGCTTGGCCAACTCGCGAACGCGGCAGCGTCGGCGAATTCCTGTGCGTCTCGTAAAGGGCGCCTATTGGGACACCGAGATCAAGCGTGCCCAGGAACAGGGGCTTGCCGATTACCCGTTTTCACGCGCAAAGCTGCGACGGATTCGTCTCCTATCTCGCCGTGTGCGCACGTTGTTGGCCAGCAAGACGCGCTCTTTCCGCAATTCGCAACCCACAATGCGCATACGTTCGCGGCGTCGAGGTGCTGCGCCGGCGATGGCGCTCAGATTTCGAATATCCAGCGTCTGCACGGCATGGGCGAAGACCTTTATGATCTGTACGGCGAGATCAAAAAGCCGGGCCGCCGTCTGCCGGCACCGCATCTATGCGCCGGTCGGCACCCATGAGGATCTCCTCGCCTATCTCGTGCGCCGCTGCTCGAGAACGGCGCCAATACGTCTTTCGTCAATCGGCTCGCCGACAGCGAACTCCCGTTTCCGAAGACATCATTGCTGATCCGTCGCGCTCTCGGCGCCGCGGCCTTATCGCAACATGCGCATACCGAAACCGCCCGAAGACTTCTTGGCGGACCGCGGAACTCGCGTGGATTTCTCTGGAGCGACCCGGAGTCAGCGCGCCGGTGATGCCGGGATGCAGATCGCGCTCGCAGCATCGCAACGTGCCGCGCCGATCGTCCGGGGCAAGCGCGTGAGGCACAGCGCAGGCATGTGCGCGATCCGTCCGATCGGCGCCGCATCGTCGGCGAAGCCGTGGAAGCGAGCGAGTCGCGACGCGCTGAAGCGCTTGCGCTGGCGCATCGCGCGCAAGATGGATGGGACGCGCTTGGCGGAGCCGCACGTGCCGCAGTTCTCGAGCGCGCGGCCGATCTGTTCGAGCCGAGCGCGCCCGTGCTGATGGCGCTTGCGGTGCGCGAAGCCGGCAAGACACTACCCAATCGCTTTGGGCGAATTGCGCGAGACAGTCGACTTTCTCCGCTTCTACGCCGCGAAGGCGCGCGAGCAATTCGAGGGGCCGGTCAGGCTTCCCGGACCCACAGGCGAAGACAATGAGCTCACGCTGCACGGTAAAGGCGTCTTTGCCTGCATAAGTCCGTGGAATTTTCCGCTTTCGATTTTCGCGGGCCAGGTTGCCGGCGCGCTGGCCGCCGGCAATGCCGTGCTCGCCAAACCGGCCGAGCAGACGCCGCTCATCGCGGCCGCTGCGACGCGCTTGTTGCATCAGGCCGGCGTACCGACGGATGTGCTCCATCTTCTTCCGGGCGACGGGCCGAGGATCGGCAACGCACTGTTCGGCGATCCGAGACTTTCCGGCGTGGCATTCACCGGCTCCACGGAGGCCGCAACTGCGATCAACCGCGCGTTCGCGGCGCGCTCGGGCCCGATCGCGACGCTGATCGCGGAGACCGGCGGGCAGAACGCGATGATCGTGGATTCGACGGCGTTGCCGGAGCAGGTCGCGCGCGATCGCTGTCACGTCCGCGTTCGACAGCGCAGGCCAGCGCTGTTCGGCGCTTGCGTGTGCTGTTCCTGCAGGACGATGTCGCCGACAAGATGCTCGAGATCGTTCTTGGCGCCATGGATGAGCTTGCCATCGGCGATCCGATGCGCTTTCAACCGATATCGGTCCCGTCATCGACGAGGATGCACGCAGGACGCTCGGAGGCACATGCCGAGCGCATGACGCGCGAGGCAAAGCTCCTGCGCGCGCTCAAGCTGCCGCCAGAATGCGAGAAGGGCATCTTCTTCGCGCCGCATGCGTTCGAGATTTACATCGCTCGCGGTCCTGCCGCGCGAGGTGTTCGGCCCGGTGCTGCATGTCGTCCGCTTTGCAGGCGACGCCTGCGAAGAGGTCTGCGAGCGATCAATGCGACGGGTTATGGCCTCACGCTCGGCGTGCACGCGCATCGAGGAGACGCGCCGTCATTGTTCGCGCCCACGTACGTGCCGGAAACGTCTATGTGAACCGCAATCAGATCGGCGCCGTCGTGGGGCAGCAACCTTTTGGCGGCGAGGGCCTGTCGGGAACGGGGCCGAAGGCTGGCGGCCCCAACTATCTGCTGCGCTTCGCACTCGAGCGAACCTACACGGTCAACACGGCTGCCGCCGGCGGCAACGCGGCGTTGTTGAGTTCGGAGAGCGCCGGAACCTGATCGGGGCGGGGACATTTCCTTCTGCGGGGAAAAGCGCGACCGAATTGAAATGTTGCGCCGTGCAGCACCTTCCCATTGCGTTGCGTTGCCCTGAAGGCTTCAAAAGACAACATTCTATGCCTTCCCGCTTGGGCCAATCGCTGGTATTCTGCGCGCTCCGATGGGTGGTCCATCCGGATAATCAATCAGAAGGTCTAACGAAGTGACGAAGCGCCTAGGGGCGCTAGCCCTGCTGGCGGCGGCTGTTGCGCTGCCGGGCATGGTGAGCGCAGCGACATATCCGAGCCTCGAGCCGGGAACATTCAAGCCGATGTTTGTGGTCGGCCCCAAGCATGCGGCTCCACTCACGAACAGGGTGCCGGGCAGCAATTTGACGCAATGGAACGGAAGTTTCACCGATCTGACGGGCAAGACCATCAACTTCACCCAGATCGGAACCAGTCCGGCAACGACGAACACGACGACGACAACGACGATCTACATCATACCGATCAAGATGGTTTATGGATCGGCCAACGGCAACATGACGTTCGATCCGAACAAGGTGAAGCTGGCCAACAATCACAATCGGTCGGTGCCCAAGGCGATTATCGACTTGCCCTTGTTCCAGTCGAATATCGACTTCAATCCGCAATACGGCAGTTGCTCGCCGAGCTGCGTGGACCTCGGAACGACGCAGTACGAAGACGCGTTCCAGCGCGGAACCTGGTGGGGCAATGACGTCGGCACGAACACCGACTATCACGTCGTCTTTGCCACGCCCGTCGTACTGAAAGAGCAGAAGATCGTCGTGACGGCGGCGCAGGGCAAGGTCATGAATAATCCGTTCGGCACCGGCGTGGTCGGCACCATGGACATCAACGCCTTCGACAGCGCCTTGCAGGGCTACATGAAGGCGTTGAAGCAGATCAATCCGGGCGTTCTGCCGCTGTTCGTGACCTACGACATCTATCTCACCTCCGGCGGTTGCTGCATCGGCGGCTATCACAATGCCGATGGCGCCCAGCCGGGCGGCCAGACCTACTCCTACGCCACCTATGTGGACAGTGTCGGCGCGTTCTCGCAGGACGTTTCGGCCTTTTCGCACGAGCTGGGCGAGTGGACGGACGATCCGTTCACCGACAACTACGTAAACTGCGACGACAACAGCCTAATGGAAGTCGGCGATCCTCTGGAGGGCGGAAAGAACTACGGCGCCTATCCGTATAAGGACAAGGGCTTCACCTATAACCTTCAGTCGCTGGTTTATATGGACTATTTCGGGGCGCCGACGTCCGACGATGCCAACCAATGGTATGCATTGCAGGACGACATGAGCCACGTTTGTCCGGGTCAATAACGGGAATACCAGTCCGGATGGATTGAGCTTTCAGCTCGCACCCGGTCCGGAAAATCGACAAGGGGATGTATGCGCCAGCATGCATCCCCTTTTTTCGTGGCCCTGACCTGATACGCTGCATCAGCGCCCTGCGTCCTTCGACAGGCTCAGCGACTGTCTTGCGAGTCAAATGATTTTTCATGCTGAAGCTCCCTCACTGCTCACCAAGCGGATGGGACCATCCTCTCGTCGCCACATCTCGGTCGCTTGCCCTGTGGGCGACCGATCTGCGGCTCCGAGAGGATGGTCAGGCGCCAATGCTTTTTGGATTCCACGGTTGTTTGTCCCTGAGAACGGCGTTGAGGATGGTGAGGAGTTTTCTGGCTGCGGCGATGAGCGCGACCATTTTTGGTTTTCCGGCGGCGAGGAGGCGTTGGTAGAAGGCTTTGAGAAGCGGATTGTGACGCACGCCCACCATGGTGCAGATGAAGAGTGCAGAACGCACGGGTGCGCGCCCGCCGCCGATCATGCTCTTGCCCTTCCAGGCGCCCGATTGCCTGGTGAAGGGAGCAAGACCGGCCAGGCTTGCGATGCGTCTGCGATCGAGCGTTCCCAGTTCGGGGAGCTCGGCGAGGAGGGTGGGAATCGTCTTCGCTCCGATGCCGGGAACCGAAGCCAGCAGATCCTCCTTCTCCCGCCACACCGGCGACCCCCGCAGCAGATCGTCGATATCGCTGTCGACGGCGGATATTTCCTTCTCCAGAACGGCGATCAGACGGGTGATGCTTTTGCGCAAACGCCGGTTGACGGCACGCTTTTCCCGCTGCTTTTCGGCGACGATCATCTCGATGATCTGGCGCCGTCTGGCAACAAGGTCGCACAGCATCTGCGCCTGTTCGTCGGGGACCGCGCGCGGCTCGGGCTTTGCCGCTTCCGCAAAATGCGCAATCACCTGCGCATCGATCGGATCGGTCTTGGCGCGCTTGCCAATCGCACGCGCGAAGTGGCGCACCTGGGCGGGATTGACGATCGCCAGCGGAAGAGCCGCCCCCGCCAGGGCTGCAGCGACCACGGTTTCGTAGCCTCCGGTCGCCTCCACCGCGATGAGCGCCGGCGCCAGAGCGCGCAGGCGTTTAACAAGTTCCTCCAGACCTTTGCCGTCGCGTGCGACCGCACAGGATTTTCCTGTCGGGCGCACGTACACATCCAGCCGATCCTTCGAAACGTCGATGCCAACATAGAGCGCGTCCATCTTGTCCCATCCTTGCTCAATCGGGCTCGCTTGGCGGCCCCAGCGACTGTTCGGGTTCGATGGAACGGCGGACGGAACACCGCGCTGAGCTACGGGCTTATAAGCCCCAGGATGAGTTGGCTTTCCGTCCGCCACCGCACCGGTCAGCTTAACCGATACGCGCCGATTTACGTTACAAGGATGAGGACATTTCATAATCGCACCAGCGCTGTTGTCACCAAGATCGCCCCTCATGCTGAGCCTGTCGAAGCACGCTGGTGTCGGTCCAGGGCCTATCGTGACGGAATGATTTGCGACTGCTCCCACCCAAAGCCTGCCTGCCGTAGCGATGAGCGGCGTGCGCAACGTGTACGGCAACCATGACTGTGCCACGCGCGCATCTGATAGTGTTCGGCAACGAAAAAGGCGGCTCCGGCAAGACGACGGCGGCCATGCACGTCGCCGTCGCGCTCGCGCGCCTGCAAAAGCGCGTCGCCGTGGTCGATCTCGACACGCGGCAGCGGAGCCTGGCGCAGCAGCTCGAGCATCGCGCTGCCTGGCGCGCGCGCCACGCGGTTGAGTTGGCGCAGCCGGAGGTCTTGCCGGTCGCGCGCTCGGGCGCTGCTTCTCTCGATGCGGCCGCGGAGGAAGATGCGGCCTCCTTCGCGCGCGTCATCGCGCAGGCCGAAACTGCTTTCGATTTCGTCGTTATCGACACGCCAGGCGCCGATACGAAATTGTCGCGACTTGCCCACGCCGCCGCCGACACTCTCGTCACCCCGATGAACGACAGCTTTGTCGATTTCGATCTGCTGGCGCGCGTCGACCCGCAGAGTTTCGAGGTTCAGAGGCCCAGCGTTTACAGCGACTTCGTGTGGGACTGCCGCAAGCAGCGCCTCCTCGCGCGCAAGCCGGCACTCGACTGGGTGGTCATGCGCAACCGCATCGCCGCGACGGAAGCGCGCAACAAGCGGCGGGTCTCGGCCGCGCTGGACGCGCTCGCGCGACGGATCGGCTTTCGCGTCGCGCCCGGGTTCGGCGAGCGGGTGATCTACCGCGAACTGTTCCTGCGGGACTGACGATGCTGGATCTTCCACAGCCGCAACTGGGGATTTCGCTCAGCATGTCGCACCTCGCGGCCCGGCAGGAAGTGCGCACCCTGATCGCGACGCTGAGCTTGCCCGGACTGGTCGCGCCGCCCGTTCAATCCGCAGTCGAGCCCAAACTTTCATCTGCGCTTTGACGGCGATGCGCTGCCCTCAGGAATGCGTCGAACCGTATGCGCGTCGCCCGCGCGACGTCTTGATCATGGACAATCTCGGCAGCCACACGTGCAAGCGCGTCTGCGCCGCTATCCGCAAAGGCCGGCTCGCAACTTCGCGTAGGGTTTTGTTCCGCGTTTTCGCGCGCGCGGCAGTCGGAGAGGTATTCAAGTTCGCCGGCACTGTGCGCCTTCGCAAAACCCGGCCGCGCGATCAATAGTTCGGCTTCTTCCAGGCGGCCACCGCGATGCCTCAGCCAGCTTTCGTTCTGTTCGGGATGGACCGGGGTTACATGTTTGCGCCATTCCGCTGCCGCGGCGCGGACCCCGTCGAGCGCGCACAACGCTCCGCGTTCCTCGGCGATCCACGCGCGCAATGTCGGCCATCGGCGCAGCATTGCTTCATGCGCGACTTCGACCGAAGCGGTCTCGATGCCGTCGATCGTGCTCCAGTCGCTGACGAGCAGACGCTGGTTGATCAGATGACGCACGAGAGGCAGGGTTGCTTCCGGCACCGCGTCCAGGCGCTCGACCCGGCGCCGCGGTTCGCCATCCGCATCCTCGAGCCGGACGAGCGATGGAATGAAGGCGGCCCGTGCAAGCTTTTCCAGGTCGACACGATCGTGAGGCAATGCCGGGTCACGCTGCGCCCGTGCAAACGCCGCTTCTGCCCGATGGCCGCGTGATCATCAACGGCGGCGAATACAACTTCTGCAAGGCCAACTGGGCCAACCAAGGCGCACTCTACGATCCCGTGCAGGACAGCTGGACGAGCGTATCTCCGCCCTATGGCTGGGAAGAGATTGGCGACGCACCGAGCGTCATTCTGGCGAGCGGCAACTACATGCTGGCAGACTGCTGCGACGAATCCGAAGCCATCGCCTCCATCAGTGGCACGAACGTGACGTGGACGGCAACGGGAACGCGTAAAGGCGATACCAACAACGAGGAAGGTTGGACAATTCTGCCCGGCGGTGACGTGGAGACGGTCGACACCTACAGGGGTGTGGGCAACGGTCCCAACTATTATGAGATTTACGACGCCGCGTCGGGAAGCTGGAGCACGCCTGGCAAGACCGCGCAGCAACTGGTCAGCGCAACGGGAGACGAAATAGGACCGGCGGTGTTGCGGCCGGACGGAACTGTCATTCAGTTCGGCGCCACCGGTCACAATGACCTCTATATGACATTTCGACCGGCACCTGGAGCGCCGCTCCTGATTTCCCGACATTCAACGGCGTCCAGTTTCTCTGCTACGACGCTCCGGCCGCGCTCCTGCCGGACGGCAACGTGCTTGTGCAGGCGAGCCCTCCCAACGAGGCGCCTTCGCATTTCTTCGAGTTCAGCCTGAACAAGAAGGGCACGATGGCGCTCACCCAGGTCGATGACCCGAAGGCGGCGCCCTACACAGGCTCATTCGAAGGCACGTTGCTCGATCTGCCCAGCGGACAGGTCATCTGGAACAATAGCCAGACCGAACCCAACGAGGTTGCCGTCTACACGCCCAAGGGAAGGCCGAATAGCGCCTGGCTGCCGGTCGTCACGAGTGTGTCCGCGTCGCTCGCGGTCGGCAGCACCGGAAATCCAATCTCCGGTACCAACTTCAATGGGTTCTCGCTCGGCGGGGCCTTCGGCGACGACACGCAGCAGGCGACCAACTTCCCGATCGTGCGGATCACGAACAACAGTTCGGGCGACGTCTGCTACGCGCGCAGCTACGACTTCTCGACGATGGGCGTGTTCACTACGGGCACCACGAATGCCGAGTTCGACATTCCGTCGAGCTGCGAAACCGGCGCCAGCTCGCTTCAGGTCATCGTCAATGGAATTGCGTCCAAGGGAGTATCCGTGACGCTGAGCTGAATACGCTGGTTATTGCTCTAAGAGCATGCCCGCCGCTTTTGGCTGAGCGTTTGGGCAGCACTATTTCTACTGGGGAAGAAATATGAAAGCGGTTTTCATCCGCCTTGACGTTCCCCCGAACTTTCGTCCGGTGACGAGTTGAGTTTGGGATTTCGAATGTGCGAACTACTTTCGAAACGCCGCTTATGAACAAACTGCATTCATTCCGCTCTAGCGGGAAGCGAGCGCCGCGAAGCAGGTCTGTCCGCGCTCGGTCAGTATCTGGCACACGGCGCGCGCATCGTGCTCGGCAAACGGTCCGAACCGGGCGCGGTACAGCACATGACCCTGCGGCGATTGCATGGGAGAGACGATGCGAGCCGCCTGGCCCAGCACGTCCGTGGCCCGCTCCGCGTAGCTCGCCAGTTCGGTCTTCGCCGAAGTCACATCGCCATAGGCGCCGATCTGGATGGTCCAGTCGGCATTGTTCAACGCCGTAGCGGGCGCCACCGTCATCTCCGCAGAAGCTTCCGGTCGTCGGAGCTTCGCTCCGCGCGTCCGGGAAATCACGACATCGCGCTGCGGCGGTTCATAGGCGGCCATTTCCATCTGCGGTTTGGGCTGCGGCATGGGCAGGTTCCCGCGGACAAAGGACGAAGATGTCCCGGCATTGGCGATCAAATCGTCCAGATTGGGAGATGGGACCGCAGGAGCAGCGAACGGGATCGTGGACGCAACGGTCAGACGTTGAGTTGTCTTGGAAGCGACAGGGACCCGCGCAGGATGCGGTGGGGTGACCGCGACCGCCGCCACGGAAGCGGGCGCGGGATCATAGGTCGGATCTGGCCGCGATTCGGCCGCATCCTCGTCTTCGCTGGCCGGATCGATGAGCGTCGCGTGCGGCGCGGGCGGTGAGGGGGCCGCCGAGGAAGCGGGCGGCGACGTAGCGGCGCCACCAAACGGGAAACCGGCAATCACCGGCCTCGTCTGGACGTTGGACGCAAGAGCCTGCCAGGGCACGGTCTCGCGCTGGCCACCAGGGCGGGATTGGCGCTGATCTGGGCGAAGGTCTGGTCCAGCAGCCGCACCATTTCCAGGTCGCGGCGCACGGCGGTGCGTCCGCCCATCACCACGCCGATGATGTGGATGCCGTCGCGGATCACCGAGGAAACGAGATTGAAGCCGGAGGCGCCGGTATAGCCGGTCTTGATGCCGTCGGCGCCTTCATAGCGGCCGATCAGATTGTCGTGGGTGGAATAAGGTAGCGCCTTTGTAGTTGAAGCCGAATAGGTCGCGAAATAGGAGAAATATTGCGGAAAATCATAGGCGAGATGGCGCGCCAGGATCGCCAGGTCGACGCCGTGGTGATCTGCAGCGGATCGGGCAGGCCCGAGGCATTGTGGAAATTGGTTTCCTTCATGCCGAGCTGGCGCGCTTTTGCGGTCATCATTTCGGCGAAATGTGCACTTCGGTGCCGCCCAGCGCTTCGGCGATCACCACCGCCACGTCATTGGCGCGACAGCATCACGATGGCGCGGATGGCGGTGTCCACGTCGGATGGTCTGAGCCGGGCCGCAGATACAGTTTGGTGCGGTGCCTGGATCGACGCGTGCCCGACACCGGCAGCGGAGTCTGCATGGTCATCTGCCCGCTCTTCAGCTGCGTCGAACAGCAGATAAAGGGTCATCATCTTGGTGAGCGAGGCGGGATGGCGCTCGCGCGTCCGCATTGCGCGCGTAAAGCACCTTGCCGGTGGCGCCGTCCACGATCAGGGCGGCATCCTTTTCAGGGTCGGTGAGTCTGAGGGCGGCGTGAAAAGCGGTGCGGGTGGCCTGCCAATGATGGCGGCGTATCGATGCGGCTGCCGGACCAGCCCCTGCTATGGCACAAGCGGTCCCCAGGACGGCGAAATACCAGAAGGCAACCCTGAGGGCGCCGCCCGAGGCGCGCGGCCATCCTGACATCATTTCTCCAGTGGATAATCGACTCCTGCCGACGCGATAAGAGCAAATCCGCTTCGCTTGCGCAACAAAAATCGCGAATCAACCTTGAATCTCCGGCGCTTAGGATAAGTTAAGTGCCGAGGCCGGCGCTCGGCACCGCAAAAAAACACTGCCGGTCGCGCGCATTTTATCCAAAAAATCGCCCTTGACACCTGCATTGCTGCAACGCATATAAGTCATGCTGCACCGCAACATAAAGCGCCGATCCGGGCGCTCCACGTGAAGGAGTTCATGCAATGGCCAACAGCAGGACGAAGACGAGTGAACGAGTTACAGGCTCGGAAACGATCGAGACGGCGATGAAGAACGGCTCGGAAGCGTTCAAGACGGGCTTCGAGAAGGTAGTCAGGAGCTATGACCGCTTTTTCGGCTACGGCCGCGAGACGGTCGAAGCCTATGTGAAAGCGGCGAACGTGGCCGGCAAGGGTGTGGAGACGCTCCACAACGAGATTTACACCTATTCGAAGCAGTCCGTCGAAGATTCGATCTCGGCGACCAAGGCGCTCCTGGGAAGCAGGTCGGTTCATGAGGCGTTGGAGCTGCAGACCGACTTCGTGAAATCGGCATTCGAGTCCTATGTCGGCGAAGTGACGAAGCTCAGCGAGATTGCTTTTTCGACGGCGAAAGATGCCATCGGACCGATCCAGGGTCGCGTACAGGCCTGGGTCGAGGTCGTGGAGAGCACGCGCGCCGCGTGAACGGCTCGCTTACGCGTTCCGCCTCCCCCGCGGAGCGTGTGACAAAGGTCCCGGTCGCAAGGCCGGGGCCTTTTTGTTTGTGACGGCATGACCATCTCTCGTTTTGGTGTGCGCAACGAGGAGCTTTGGGTTAGGCTGGAGTTGCACAAGCATCGACACGGGACGAGAGTGAGGAACGGTTTTTCGAGACGGGCATGAGCGATAGGGACCAGCGCGGCAACTCCGGACGCAGCGGGACGACGGCGGGCGTCGGGACGAAGACCCGCGCGAAGACCAAACGTCCCAGCCTTTACAAGGTGCTCCTGCTCAACGACGATTACACGCCGATGGAGTTTGTGGTTCACATCCTCGAGCGCTTCTTCAGCAAGGCGCGCGACGAGGCGGTTCAGATCATGTTGCACGTGCACCGCCACGGGGTGGGTATTTGCGGCGTCTTCACCTACGAAGTCGCCGAAACCAAGGTTGCGCAGGTGATCGAATTTTCGCGCCGCCACCAGCACCCGCTGCAGTGCACGATGGAAAAGGAGTAGATTTCCGCGATGCCGTCGCTATCCCGCAGCCTCGAACAGGTCCTGCATCGCGCGATCAAGCTTGCCAGCGACCGCCATCACGAATACGCGACTCTGGAACACCTCTTGCTGGCGCTGCTCGACGATTCCGACGCGGCGCAGGTGATGAAGGCATGTAACGTCGATCTGGACGCGTTGCGCCGCTCGCTGGTGAAATATGTCGATCATGAATTGCTGACGCTCGTCATCGAGGACGGCGAGGACGCCAAGCCGACGACGGGGTTCCAGCGCGTGGTGCAGCGCGCTGTCCTGCACGTGCAGAATTCGGGGCGGGACGAAGTGACGGGCGCAAATGTGCTCGTGGCGCTGTTCACGGAGCGCGAAAGTCACGCCGTCTATTTCCTCCAGGAACAGAACATGACGCGCCTCGATGCCGTGAGCTACATCAGCCATGGCATCGCCAAGCGTCCGGGCATGAGCCAGCAGAAATCCGTGCGAGGCTCGGACGACGACGAGGACGGCGAGAAGTCGTCAAAGCACGGCAGCGACGCTCTCGAGGCGTATTGCGTCAATCTCAACGAGAAGGCCAAGGCCGGCCGCATCGATCCGCTGATCGGGCGCGATGCCGAAGTCGAGCGCACGATCCAGATTCTCTGCCGCCGGCAAAAGAACAATCCCCTCTTCGTGGGCGATCCAGGAGTCGGCAAGACCGCAATCGCCGAGGGACTGGCGCGCAAGATCGTGAAGGCCGACGTGCCCGAGGTTTTGCGCACCAGCACGATCTACGCGCTCGACATGGGCGCGCTCATCGCGGGAACGCGCTACCGCGGAGATTTCGAGGAGCGGCTGAAATCCGTGGTCAAGGAGCTGGAGGCGATCGCCGGCGCCATCCTCTTCATCGACGAAATCCATACCGTTATCGGCGCCGGGGCCACCAGCGGCGGCGCGATGGATGCATCGAACCTTCTCAAGCCCGCGCTTCAGGCCGGAACGCTGCGGTGCATCGGTTCGACGACCTACAAGGAATACCGGCAGTATTTCGAGAAGGACAGGGCGCTGGTCCGCCGTTTTCAGAAGATCGACGTGAGCGAGCCGAGCGTGCCTGACGCCATCAAGATTCTGAAAGGCCTGAAGCCCTATTTCGAGGACTACCACAAGGTTCGTTACACGGCGGAAGCCATCAAGGCGTCCGTCGAGCTGGCCGCGAAATACATCAACGACCGCAAGCTGCCGGACAAGGCGATCGACGTCATCGACGAAGTCGGCGCCTCCCAGATGCTGCTGCCTGAAGTCGCGGCGCAAGAAAGTCATCGGCGTGCGGGAGGTGGAGGAGATCGTCGCCAAGATGGCGCGCATACCCCCCAAATCCGTATCGAAAACCGACGCGGAGGCACTGCGCAGCCTCGAAGAGGATCTCAAGCGGGTCGTGTTCGGGCAGGAGGCCGCGATTCACGCGCTCTCCTCTGCGATCAAGCTGGCCCGCGCGGGTTTGCGCCAGCCCGAGAAGCCGATCGGCTGCTATCTGTTCTCGGGGCCCACCGGCGTCGGCAAGACCGAAGTTGCGCGGCAGCTCGGCAACATCATGGGCGTGGAGCTGCTGCGCTTCGACATGTCGGAGTACATGGAGCGCCACACCGTATCGAGATTGATCGGCGCGCCTCCGGGCTATGTCGGATTCGACCAGGGCGGCCTTTTGACCGACGGCGTCGACCAGCATCCGCACTGCGTGCTGCTGCTGGACGAAATCGAGAAGGCGCATCCGGATCTGTTCAACATTCTCCTGCAGGTCATGGATCACGGCAAACTGACCGACCACAACGGGAAAAAGATCGATTTCCGCAACGTCGTGCTCATCATGACGACCAACGCGGGCGCTTCGGAGGCGGCGCGCGAGGCGATCGGCTTCGGCCGCGGCAGGCGCGAAGGAGATGACGAGGAAGCAATCAAGCGGCTCTTCACGCCCGAATTCCGCAACCGCCTCGACGCCACGATCGCGTTCGCGCCGCTCGGGCGCGATACAATCGACCGGGTCGTCGAGAAGTTCGTTCTCGAGCTGGAGGCGCAGCTCTCCGACCGCGACGTCACCTTCGATCTCACGCCGGAGGCGACACGCTGGTTGGGACAGAAGGGCTACGACAACCATTTCGGCGCGCGTCCGCTTGCGCGCGTGATCCAGGATCACATCAAGAAGCCGCTCGCCGACGAAATCCTGTTCGGACGGCTGAAGGGCGGGGGGACCGTGCAAGTCCTGCTCGACCGGGAAAAGGATGAGCTGGCGTTCGAGTTCATCTCCAATGACGACGGTCGGCTGAAAGCGCTTCCGCCGCCGCGGGGCCGCAAGCCCAACGAAACCGAGACCGTTTAGCGGCGCACATCGAATTCGCATGGGTGAAAACGAGGCCGTCGGCGCAACCGATCGTTTTGCCGAGGCGAGGCGGAGATTGTTCCCGCCGCTGCGCAACAGAAAACTGGCGCAGGCTGCCGATGCGCTCGCCGACAACAGGACCGATATCGCCGAAGCGCTGTTGTCGCAATTCCTGGAAAAACATCCAGCCGATCCGCACGCATTGAACCTGATGGCCGACATCGCGCGGCGTGCGGGCCGCTTCGACACGGCCGCGCGGCACCTTTCCCGCTGCATCGAGCTCGAGCCCGATTGCGCCGGTTATCGGTTCAATTTCGTCGTCATCCTTCGCCGTCTCGACAAATTTGGAGAGGCATTGGCGCAGCTGGACGAGCTCCTGGGCAAAGAGCCGCGCAATCCTCTGTATCGGGACCAGAAAGCGGCGATATTGCGCATGATGGGCAGGCTCGACGACGCGCTGGTCTACCGTCGCGAACTGGCGCAGGAGTACCCCAAATCGCCGCAGGTCTGGCTCGACTACGGGCATTCGTTGAGGGGCAGCGGCGCCCAGGAGACATGCATCGCCGCCTATCGCAAGGCGCTCGAACTCGCGCCCTCGCTGGCGGCCGCCTATTCGGGCCTCGCCGAACTGAAGATCTATCACTTCACCGCCGCGGAGACCGCGCGCATGGAAACTCTGCAGGCAACGTCGGGGCTGTCCGCCGATGACCGCGCCGATATTCATTTTGCGCTGGGAAAAGCCTATGGCGATCAGGCGTCCTATGCGCGATCGTTCGACAATTATGCGAAGGGCAACGCGCTTCTCCGCCTGAATGTCGACTTCGATCCGGAAAGGTTGACGGCGCACCGGCAGAACTGCGAATCCCTTTTCACCAGGTCTTTTTTTGTCAACCGAGCGGGATGGGGCGCCAGTTCTGAGGCGCCGATCTTCATTGTCGGCATGCCGCGCTCGGGTTCGACTCTGGTCGAGCAGATTCTGTCCAGCCACAGCGCCATCGAGGGACTGGGCGAGCTAGCCGATTTGGACCTCGTCGTCGGGCAATGGCTCTCCGGCATCGACGACGGACGACCGCCGCGCGAATTCTGGATCGGCGGCAGGCTGGAATTCAGAAGCGGGCTCATCGAAGCGCTTCCCAAGGTCCTCGACCGCACAAGCGCGAATGAATTTCGCGCGCTGGGCGAAGCCTATCTGAACTCGACGCGCACCCGCCGCGGACTTCGGCAGGCCGTTCTTCACCGACAAGGGGCTTCGGAACTTCGGATATGTCGGCCTGATCCACCTGATCCTGCCCCATGCGAAGATCATCGACGTGCGCAGGCATCCGCTCGACTGCGGATGGTCCTGTTTCAAGAGTCAATTTCCCGGGGGGCAGCCGTTTGCGAACAGGCTCAGCGATATCGGTCGCCACTATGCCAATTACGCCGGGCTGATGTCGCATTTCGACCGCGTCCTGCCGGGCAGGATTCACCGCGTGATATACGAGAAGCTGGTTTCCGATCCGAAGGGCGAGATCGGCCGGCTGCTTGACTATCTGGGGCTCCCCTTCGAAGAACAATGTCTGCGCTTTCATGAGACGCCGCGCGCCAGCCGTACTCTGAGCTCGGAACAGGTGCGCATGCCTCTTTACCAGAACGGTATGGCGCAATGGCGCCCTTATGAGACATGGCTTCAGCCCCTGAAGGGTGCGCTCGGGCCGCTGTTGCGGGAAACGTCGGACGGTGCTTGGTGCGGAGCCATGGATTTGTTATCGAACTGAGCGAAGGGATGCGCTTCTACAGAGAGAGGCCTGGCGTGCGGTATGGTTCTATCGAGTGGAAGGTCCAGGAGCCCGGGGCCGTTTCACCACAATCCAGGAAAATAGAATCGGTCCCGGCGCAGCTTGCGAAGCCGCCGATTTCCGCGATCGAAGCAAAGAGTCTGCTCAACTCAAATATTCCGGCAGCCGAAGCGCGCGCGCGTGCGAGCCTTGAAAGGAATTCCGCTGAATTCCGACGCGTCCTATCTGCTGGGAGCGGCGCTGCGGCGACAGGGACACTGGGACGAGGCGGTCGCAATCCTGGAACCACTCACCAGGTCGCAACCGCAAATGGCGCTGGTCTGGTACGAGCTGGCCGAGGCGCTCGCCAGCCGCGGCGAACGCGCTGAGGCCATCGCGGCGCTGCTGCGAACCGTCGACCTGGACTGCCTGCATCAGGGTGCGTGGTACCTGCTGGGCGACCTGCTGGATTTCCCGGATGGCGGTCCGGCGAATGCAGCAAGCGTTGGACTGCAGGAAGCCGAAGCGATCAAACTGCTGGCCGATGCCGCAATTCAGAAGCACCGTTGGGGCGAAGCCGAGGATCTTCTCGAACGATGCCTTGAACGCGCGCCCGACTTCGCCGCCGCCCGGTTCCGCTTCGTCACCCTGCGTTTCGTGCGCAAGGATCTTCGGCAGCTATTGCCGCATATCGACGAACTGCTGAGACGCGACCCCGACAACGCTCTGTATCGCCTGCTCAGGGCCCTGACACTGTCGGGCAGCCAGCAATACCGGGACGCGGTCGCCGCGTTCGAGGCGTTCATCGATCGCACCGGGAGCGCGCCGGGCGTATGGCTCGCATATGGGCGTGCACTGCGCGGCGCCCGCAGCGGCCTCGCGGTCACGGCCTACCAGAAAGCGATCCAGATTCAGGAGAATCCTGTGTGGAGGCTTATGTCAGACTTGCGAACGTCAAGTCATTCCAGATGGACGAAACCCTGATCGGCAAGGTGCGCGCCCAGCTCGCGCGCGCAGATCTGCCGAGCGAAGATCGCGCGAAGCTGCACTACGTGCTGGGGAAGGCTTTGGAGGATTTGGCACGCTATCCGGAGTCCTTCGAGAGCTACCGGTCGAGCAACGAAATCCTGCGGCCGCCGGGCACTCCCGCCTTCGCGGGCAGCAATGTTTTTTTGCGGCATGCAAAACCATTCTTTTCCCGGGAATTTTTTCAGGCCCGCGCCGGCTATGGATACAGGGAAAGGGGTCCCATTTTCATCGTGGGAATGCCGCGGTCGGGATCGACGTTGGTGGAACAGATAATTTCCAGTCACTCCGCAGTGGAGGCGCTTGGCGAGCTGAACGATCTGAGCGAGGCCGGACAGCGCATCGCTCCCGACCGGCCGGGCGATCCGCAGGGTGGATATCCTTATGTGCTGAAGGATTTGAGCGCGGAAGACTTCCGCTTGCTCGGCGAGGAGTACGTGAAGGCGACGCGGTTCCGGCGCAACTCCGGGAAACCTTTTTTCACCGACAAGATGCCGGGTAATTTTTTTCACGTCGGATTGATTCACCTTGCCCTGCCTGGTGCCAGGATCATCGATGTGCGCAGGCATCCGCTCGATTGCTGCTTTTCTTCCTTCAAACATTACTTCCCCGCGGGACATGCCTATGCCCGCGATTTGTCCGACGTCGGGCGCTTTTACGCCAACTACGTTGAGCTCATGGCGCATTTCGACGCTGTTCTGCCCGGCAAGGTCCATCGCATTATCTACGAGAACCTGGTCGCCAACTTCGAAGAGGTGGTGCGCCGGCTGCTCGATTATCTGGGCCTGCCGTTCGAGGAAGAGTGCCTGCGTTTTCACGAGAACGAGCGCCTCGTGCTGACGCCGAGCGCGGATCAGGTGAGCATGCCCCTCTACAAGACAGGGATCGAACATTGGCGCCATTACGAGCAATGGCTGGACCCTCTGAAGCAGGCATTGGGAAGCGTTCTCGATGTTTACCCGGCCGTGCCGACGTTCTTTTCCGGCCCGCCGGCCATCTCGAGCAGCCCCCAGGGGGTGGGGCTTGCGGGTCGTCGTTTCGCTTTCGTCAACGCGGTGGGGCAGGTGCCCTTTGGCAGCAGCTGATGACACCGTGCGACGCCGGGCGCGAATAGCCTGACGGGATGACGCACGAAACTATCGCCGCGCGTCGCGCCGCGCCGGACGCGGTCGTCGATCCGCTTGCGGACGCAAGGCGGAAGTTATTTCCACCGTTGCGAAATCGTGCCCTGGCGGAAGCTGCAGACGCTCTCGCCGACAAGCGCTTGGAGAGCGCCGGCGCGCTGGTGGCGAGAGTTCTTGCGAAGCGGCCGGGCGATCCCGACGCGCTCAACCTCCAGGCCGACATTGCACGGCGCCTGAAGCAATTCGATGAAGCGGAGCAACTACTCGCCCGCTGCGTCGAACACTCTCCTGAACATTTCGGCTACAAATTCAACCATGCGGTCATTCTACGTCGCCTGGAGAAATACGAGCAGGCGCTTGCGCAGCTTGACGAGTTGCTGCGGAGGGATCCACGAAACCCATTATACCGCGACCAGAAGGCGGCTGTTCTGCGCCTGTTGGACAGGCACGGCGAAGCGCTCGTCTACCGCCGCGAATTGTCGGAGGAATATCCCACCTCGCCCGACGCGTGGCTGCATTACGGCCATGCGTTGAGAAACGCGGGATTGCGAACGGAATGCATCGCCGCCTATCGCAAGGCGATCGAACTGGCGCCCGCGCTGAGCCCAGCCTACGGGAGTCTCGCCGATCTGAAAGTGTATCGCTTTACCGCGGCCGAGATCGACAGCATGGAAGCGGCGCTGGGACTTCCCGGTGCCTCGGCGGAGGTCCGCGCGGACCTGCATCACGCGCTGGGGAAGGCTTACGAGGACGCAAAAATCTATGCGAAATCGTTCGAAAACTATGCGAAGGCCAATGCCCTGCGGCGCATTGGTGTCCATTTCGATCGGGAGAAGCTGGCCGCGCACAGGTCTGCCTGCGAGAATTTCTTTACCGACGCATTCTTTCGTGAGCGCGAGGGTTGGGGCTGCGGATCGCCCGCTCCCATCTTCATCGTTGGAATACCGCGCTGCGGCTCCACTCTGCTCGAGCAAATCCTGTCGAGCCACACCGCCATCGAGGGACTGGGAGAGCTTGCCGACCTCGACAACGCCCTGGCCCGGCCGCTTGCCGGCGCCACGCAAGAAATTCACGAGCGGTTCGCCCTGGGCGGTCAAATCGAGAAGACCGCTCTGGTGCAGGCGTATCTTCAATTGCGCGATCGATTGGACGCGGACCGGTTTAGATTGCCGGGAGAACACTATTTGCAATTGACCGGCCGCCGACGGAAAAGCGCGCGCCCGTTCTTTACGGACAAGACGCTGCGAAATTTTTTGTATGTGGGTCTGATTGCGCTCATCCTTCCGCATGCAAAGATCATCGACGCGCGGCGGCATCCGCTCGACTGCGGCTGGTCCTGTTTCAAAAGCCAGCTCCCGGGCAATTCCTTTTCGCTCAGTCTCGGCGACATCGGCCACGACTACGCCAATTACGTGCGGCTGATGGCCCATTTCGACAGGGTACTGCCGGGCAGGATCCACCGCGTGATCTACGAGGATCTGGTCGCAAATCCCCGCGCGGAACTGGGACGCCTGTTCGACTATCTGCAGCTTCCGTTTGAAGAACAATGTCTGCGCTTCTACGAAAACGAGCGTGCCGTCGCCACGCAGAGTTCCGAGCAGGTGCGCCTGCCTCTCTACAGGAGCGGCGTCGGACAGTGGCTGCCCTATGAAACCTGGCTGGGCCCGCTCAAATCTGCTCTGGGCGACGTGCTGGACAAATATCCCGACGTGCCGGATTGGTCGTGAAACAACCGTGAGCGGTCAATCAGTTTAGAGCAGGTTCCCCGGCACCGATGGATATTCGCTCAGGACGGGTCCCAGGCTCTTGAGGAGCGGCGCCAGCCACGGCTCGAAATGCCGCCAGTGGTCGACGCCTTCGGCGGATATGGGTCTGCGGACCTGTTCGGAGCTCGGTGTTCGGATCGTTCGTGCCGTATCGTAAAAGCGCAGGCACTTTTCCTCGAACGGCAGACCGAGATAGTCGAGCAAACGCCGTATTTCCGTCTCGGGATCGGCGACCATGGCTTCATAGAGAAGACGATGAACGCGGCCCGGCAGCACCCGATCGAAATGTTCCATGAGCGCGACATAGTCGCGATAGACATGGCCGAGCTCGCCCAGGCGCAGATTGTTCTTGATGCGATTGTGTTTGAATATCGACAGGCAGCAGGCGGCCGGATGCCGCCGCGCATCGATGATCTTCGCGTTCGGAAGTATCAAATGGATCAGCCCGAGATGAAAATAATTTTGCGGACTCTTGTCGACAAAAAACGGCCGGCTGGTCTTTCGATGCGCGCGTGAGCGCTCGAGATACTCCTCGCCCATGGACCGGAAAACGTCCGGTTCGAGTTTTGCCAGGATTTGCGGATAATCGGTTGCAGAGGCGGCGCATTCGCCTTCCCTGAGGCGGCGGACGAGATCGCCGATATAGGGCAATTCGGCAGTGCCCTCGACAAGTGGGTGACTGGACAGAATCTGTTCGATCAAGGTCGATCCGGAGCGCGGCTGGCCTAAAATAAAGATCGGATCCCGGGCGGTGCATCCCGTACTCTCGCGGGCCTGCAGGAACGCGGGCGTGAACAATTCCTCGTTGGAGAACGCGCGCGCCAGCGAGTCAGGGTCATGCCCGACGCGAAGCCGCCTCGCCGCATTGCCCTTGGCGTAGTGCTCGAAAGACCGGTCGTACGCCGCGATATCCTCGTATGCCTTGCCGAGAGCGAACAAGAGGTTGATGCGATCGTCGGCCGTCAGACTATCGCCCTTGAGCAGTTCTCGCATGATTTCGATATCGTCCTCGCCGAAGCGGAACGTCTTCAAATAGGCCAGGCTCCACCACGCCAGGCCGAGAGAGGGCTGGCATTCGATTGCAGTACGGTAGGCCTCGACGCACTTCTGCTGTGAGCCCACCGCGCGCAGTGCATTGCCATAATTGATCCAGCATAGCGCGCGCTGCGGATTCTCCACCGCCAGTTCCTGCCAGATGACGAGCGATTGTTCGCTCTCTTCCATGGAATCGAGAAGGCCTGCCTTGAGCTGCCGGAACAAAGGGTTGCGGCGATCCTGCTTCAATAGCAGGTCGGCTTGTTCAAGTGCCGCGCCGTATCGGTGCAATCGCCGGAGCAATTTCGCATATTCGACACGCGCGCGGATAAAATCCGGCGCCATTTCCACACAGCGCGCCAGCAGCGATGCGGCCTTTCCGCGCTGCCCAACGCGATCGCACGCCTGCGCCAGAAGCATCATCGCATCGGCATCGTCGGGATAATTGGCGAGATGCCGATTCAATTCGGAACTTCTGCAAGTTCGGCGCGGCCTTCAGCCGATCGGGCTGCAATTTGCCGGAGGCGTGGATTGCGCAGCGGTCTCGATGCGCCGAGCCGGGCAGCTTCACGCTCGAAAACGTCTTCCGTGTGCGAGGACGCCGGCGCTGGATGGCGTTTGTTCATCGAAATTCCCGTCCCTGCGCTCTCGGGCGTCGCCGCTGGAGGTTCAACGCAGCTCCTCGGGTACGGCGGGGTAATCCGCGAGCACCGCGCCGAGACTGTGGACCAGAGGCGCCAGCCAGGGCTCGAAATGCCGCCAGTGTTCGACGGCTTCGGCCGATATGGGCCGGCGCACCTGTTCGGAGCTCGGTGTCCGGATCGTTCGTTTCGTCTCGTAAAACCGCAGGCACTGTTCCTCGAACGGCAGACCGAGATAGTCGAGCAATCCGCGAACCTCCGCCTCCGGATCGGCGATCATGTTCTCATAGATCACGCGGTGAACGCGCGCCGGCAGCACGCGGTCGAAATGTTCCAGCAGCGCGACATAGTCGCGGTAGACGCGACCCAGTTCGTTCAGGCGAAGATTTGTATCTGTATAGTTATGCTTGAACATGGAGAAGCAGCAGGCCGCGGGATTTCGGCGCGCGTCGATGATCCTGGCGTTCGGCAGGATGAGGTGGATCATGCCGACATGATGGTAGTTGGCCGGCGCCTTGTCGATGAAGAATGGCCGCCCCAGCTTTCGGTGCGCTCGCGTGCGCTCGAGATATTCCTCGCCCAGCGCCGTCAGCGCCGCCGGTTCCAGCTGCCCGAGTACCTGCGGATAGCCGGAATCCGGTATGCGCCTCCGCCAGACGGCGCGCAAAATCCGCGATGTAGGGAAGTTCGGCCGTGCCCTCCACTGCCGAATGGCTGCAAAGTATCTGCTCGATCAGGGTCGATCCGGAGCGCGGCCGCCCCAGAATAAAGATGGGATCGGGCGCCCGACAGCCGACTCCATTCCGGTGTCTCAGGAATTCGGGCGTGAACAGCGATCTGTTGACCGCAACCTGCCTGGCGATATCGCCCCAATCGTAATCGATGCGAAGCCGGCGCGCCGCATTGGCCTTGGCGTAATGTTCGAATGCCGTGGACCAGGCGCCGAGGTCTTCGAATGCCTTTCCCAGTGAAAACAGCAGATCGACGCGATCATCGGGGCGAATGTTCCTGCATTCCAGCTCGGCCTTCATCGCGCCGACGTCGGCGTCGCCGAAACGAACCGTTTTCATATTGGCGAGGCTCCACCAGGCCGCGCCAAAATAGGGACGGCATTCGATCGCATTGCGGTAGGCCTTGATGCTCTCCTCCTGGCGACCCAGCGCCCGCAGCGCATCGCCGCAAGCGATCCAGCACTCGGCCCTCCCGGGGTTTTCCGCTGCCAACTGCTCGCGAATGGCCAGCGATTGTTCGTCCTCGCCCACAGCCGCGAGGACGGCGGCCTTCAGCTGCCGGAACAGGGGATTGCGGTGATCGATAATCAGCAGCCGCTCGACCTCGCAAAGCGCCTGGCCGTATTCGTGCCATCGATTGAGCAAGCTCGCGTAGTCGTAGCGGGCCACGGCGAAATCCGGCGCGAGATCGAGACACCGCTCGAGCAGCGATTGGGCTTGGCTGCGGTGCCCAAGGCGCGCTGTCGCCTGCGCCATCAGATAAAGCGCTTCCGCATCGGTAGGATGGGTCGCAAGATAGTCGCGCAGCGCCGTCGTCGCCGCATCGACGCCGTTCTCGCGCAGTTCGATCGCGATGCGCCGCAGGCGCGGTTTGCGCGGGACCCTCTCGGCGCGAAGGCCGGCTGCCGCGCGCGCAAAGGCGTCTGCGCGGCCCGGGTCCGAACTGCGCGCAGCACGGGACTGAGGCGGCCCGGATCGCGTGGTCATCGAAGGCTTTGTCGGACAGTGACGGGATCGTGCAGCCCGGCTGGAGCCCGCGAAACAAAAGAGGGCGGCACGCGGCCGCCCTCTTCCAGAACTTTGAACGTGCCCTTTGTCAGACACGCCAGCGGCCGGTTGCAGTCTACTTCGACTTACCCAGCAGCTCGAACTCGAAATCGCCGGCAGTCACACCGAGGCATGAATTAAGCGTGCCCCACGTCGTGCATCCAACGCCGAAGGCGCCTTCCGGGTTTTCCCACATGGCATCATCGTTCTGGATCGTGGCGTTTTCGCCCCAATACCATTCGCCGTGCGTCCCGAAGTCCATATTGGCCACGACCGAGACCCAGTAGTGCCCAGCCTTCAGCTTCACACCCTTCTTGCCGAGCGAGATGGTGAAGGATCCGGCGTTGTCCGTGCCGGAGATACCGGTGAACGCGCCGCCCTTGACGCCCTTGCCGGGCATGCCTTTCTTGTCTTTATAGAAATACACGTCCTCGTTGGTCGCGGGACCGCCGGTGGAATACTGGCCCGTCACGTCGACTTCGGTAACCGTCCAGGTCGATCCAGCCGGAACGATGAAATCGTCCGCGCCGGCGTCATCATAGCTCGCGAACGAGCCCGAGGTGAAGTTGTCGGAAACGATGGCGTTGCCCGTCGGATTGCTGTTCTGGTTGTAGAGCACTTTTGCGCCCTTCGGGACCTGGAAAACGTGCGCGATCTTGGCGCCCGAGATGCCGAGGTTTGGATGGGACTCGGCCGCTGAAGCACTACCAGCGGTCAGCGCAAAAGCCGCTGCGCCCGCCAAAAGTACAGTCTTACTCATGAAAACCCCCAGGGTTGGAGGACAGGAATTATCTCCTGCCTATGGCCGGGGACGTTACAAGGTGAGCAAGGTTCGCGCAAGCGCATGTTGGGTGACGACAGGTTGAAATCGTCGAGCGCCGTGGGCGGCGCTCAGAGTTTGGCGCGTATTTGTGCCGCCACCGCCTCCAATTCGTCCAGATCCGCCTTGCTGCGGCCATGAAGTTTGAGATCGAGGCCCGCCGCGCGCGGCAGAACGTGAAAATGAACGTGTCCCACGCTCTGGCCCGCCGCGGCGCCGTTCAGCTGGACCAGCATTAGGCCGGGGCAGTCGAGCGCGCACTTGACGGCGGCAGCCACGCGCTGCGTCGTCGCGAACAGCGCGCCCGCGGCGGCAGGGGAGAGATCGAAGATGGTTTCGGCCGGCTCCTTCGGGATCACCAGCGTGTGGCCATGCGCCGAGGGCATGATATCCATGAAGGCAAGCGTATGCGCGTCTTCGTAGACTCTGACGCTCGGCAGTTCCATGCGGAGAATGCGCGCGAACACGTTGTTCGAAGTCATAGGCCATCGGTCATCCTTCCTTGCGAAACGGCACATGTTCGGCGAGGTCGGCAGCTTCCTGCGCGACGGCCTGGCGCTCGCGCGAGAGATAGGTTGCGACGGCGTGGCGCAAACCCGCATGCACGATGAAATGCGCGCTCCAGGTCGGTGCGGGTTCGTAACCGCGCAGAAGCTTGTGCGCCCCCTGGGCGCCCGCCTCCACCTTGCGCAATCCACGGGCGATCGCGAAATCGATGGCTTGATAATAGCAGGTCTCGAAGTGAAGGAACGGCACGTACTCGCCGGCGCCCCAATTGCGCCCGAACAGCACACCGTCGCCAAAGAAATTCAGCGCTCCTGCGATCGCCCGGCCCCCGCGACGCGCCAGGATCAGAAGGATTGAATCACCCATCGCCGCGCCGACACGGCTGAAGAATTCGCGCGTGAGATAGGGACGGCCCCATTTGCTGTTGCCCGTCTCGATATAGAAGGTGAAGAAGGAATCCCAATGCGCCTCCGTCAGGTCGCTGCCGCTCAGCCAGTCGAAGGCAATACCCTCCTTGCGGATCGCGTCGCGCTCCTTACGAAGAGTTCTTGCGCCGGGAGGAGGACAGCGCGCCGAGAAAATCATCGAACGAGGAATAGCGGTGATTGGTCCAGTGAAACTGGCAATCCGTCCGCTGCAAATATCCGCAGGCGGCGGCCTGGGCCCATTCCGCCTCGGTCATGAACGTGACGTGCAGCGATGAAGCGCCCAGCGCCTCCGCCGTCTCGGCGCCTGCCGAAAGCAGCGCCCGCCTCGTGGCGTGTGCATCCGTGCCCGCGGCAGCGAACAATCGCGGCCCGGTCACGGGCGTGAACGGCACACAGGCCTGCAGCTTGGGATAATAGCGGCCGCCCGCGCGCTCGAACCCGTCGGCCCAGCCCTGGTCGAAGACGTATTCGCCCTGACTGTGACTTTTCAGATAGAGCGGCAGCAGACCCTCGATGCGGCCGCCACGCTCGAGCGCCAGATGGCAGGGGCGCCAGCCGGTTCGCGGGGTGGCCGACCCCGATTGCTCGAGTGCCGCGAAGAACTCGTAACGCGTGAAGGGATGACTGTCCCGCGAACCGTCGGGGTTTGCGCAGGCATTCCACGCAGCGGCGCCGATCTCGGCGGCACCACCGGCAAGCCGGGCGGTGCCGGGCACATCCGTCATGCGATTTCGAATATCGCCTCGACTTCTGCGGCTACGTTGCGCGGCAGAGAGCCGGCGCCAACCGCGGCGCGCGCGTGGCGGCCGGGCTCGCCGAAGATCTCGACGATCAGATCGGAGGCGCCATTGGCCACTTCCGGATGCTGGGTGAAGCCAGGCACCGCATTGACGAACACCCCCAGCTTCACGCAGCGCTTGACGCGATCGAGGTCGCCGTCCAGCGCCGTCTTCAGCTGCGCCAGCACGTTGATCGCGCACAGCCGCGCCGCGGCTCGTCCGTCCTCGAGCGACAGGTCTTTTCCGACCGCCCCCACATATTTCAATCCCTCGGGCGCCGACGTCACCTGACCCGAAATGAAGACGAGGTTTCCCGCCGCCACGAACGGAACGTAGCTTGCGACGGGTGCGGGAGGAGTTGGCAGATCGATACCGAGCGCGCGCAATCGGCCGTCAATGCGTCCGGGCATGAATGACTCCCTGGCTTCGAGCGTATGCTGCACCCTCTAATGTGCCCGCGCGGCGGGCGCCCGGGCAAGCCTGACATTTTTCTTGCCGGGGCCGAAAAGTGCGGACACGCGAGACCAGGAACGGTTATGCGCCGTCTCCCCCACGCGCTCCCGAACGGCTATACAGCGCCGTGAGCGAACTTTTGCCGTCCCGGCCGAATTGCCCCTCTCGCGACGGCTACCGCATGCCGGCGGAATGGGCCATGCATCGGCGAACATGGATGTGCTGGCCGTGCCGGATTTCGGCCTGGGGCAGTCCCGAGGGGCTGGCGCGCGCCAAAGCGGCGACGGCGCGCGTGGCGGCCGCGGTTTCGACATTCGAACCGGTCGTGATGGCGGCGCGGCCACAGGATGCCAGCGAAGCCGGGGACGCATGCGGGGGAACCGCTGAGATATTCGAAATCCCTCTCGATGATTCCTGGGCGCGCGATATCGGTCCGACCTTTCTCGGGGGCGGGGCCCAAGCCGGCGTCGCCTGGAGGTTCAACGCCTGGGGCGGCAAGTATCGGCCGTTCGAAAACGACGCGGCGTTCGCCGCGGGCGTGCTGGAACGCGCGCGTACCCGGGTGTACCGCGCGCCGATGGTCTGCGAGGGCGGGGCGATTCATGTCGATGGCGAAGGGACCTTGATCACCACGGAACAATGTCTGCTCAATCCCAATCGCAATCCGAAACTTGATCGCCATCGGGTCGAGGAAACGCTTGCAGGGTTTACGGGCGCCGAACGGATCGTGTGGCTGGGCGGCATCTTCGCGGACGATGAAACCGACGGCCATGTCGATAACCTTGCCTGCTTCGCAGCCCCCGGTCGGGTGATCGTCGGCATTCCCGCGTCGAGATCCCACCCCGACTGGGAGGTGGTCGGCGCTGCGAGACGGCAACTCGCGGAGACACGCGACGCCCGCGGACGGACGTTGCAAATTGTCGAGCTGCCCCAGCCCCGGAAGACGCGAGCAGACTGGCGCGGCCGGCTGCTTGTCTCGAGCTACGTCAATTTCTATTTCGTCAATGGCGGGCTGGTCATGCCCGGATTTGATGATCCGGCGGACCTGCCGGCGCGTGCCGTGCTTGCGGATTGCTTTCCCGGCCGCGACATCGTGCAGGTCGACGCGCTCGATATCGTGCAGGGCGGCGGCGGCATCCACTGCATCACGCAACAGGAACCTGCATGAGAAAAGTGACCTTCGCGGCAACGCAGTTCGCCAGCTCCTGGGACCGGGCAGCCAATGTGGCCCGAGGCAGGGACATGGTGCGCCTGGCGTCGGCGCGCGGCGCCAACATTGTCCTCCTTCCCGAACTGTTCGAGACGCCCTACTTCTGCCAGGACCAGAATGCCGGGCATTTTGCGCTGGCCTCCGCATTCGAGGGCAACGCGCTGATCGGCGAAATGGCGGCGCTGGCCGGGGAGCTCGGTGTCGTGCTGCCGGTCAGCTTCTTCGAGCGTGCCGGACACGCGTATTTCAATTCGCTCGCCATCGTGGATGCAGACGGACGCGTGCTGGGGCTTTATCGCAAGTCGCATATTCCCGCCGGACCCGGCTATCAGGAGAAATTCTATTTCACGCCCGGCGACACCGGCTTCCGCGTCTGGCCGACGCGCTTCGGCACATTCGGTTGCGGCATCTGCTGGGATCAGTGGTTTCCGGAGGCGGCGCGCGCCATGGCGCTGCAGGGAGCCGAGGCGCTTTTCTATCCAACCGCCATCGGCTCCGAGCCGCCGCCGGCGCCACCCATCGACAGCCGCGATCATTGGCGACGGGTCATGCAGGGACATGCAGCAGCGAATTGCATGCCCGTGGTGGCGTCGAATCGAATCGGCGCCGAGCGCGGCGAAACCGGCGAGATGACGTTCTACGGCTCGTCTTTTGTCGCGGACGCCACCGGTGCTCTCGTGGCCGAGCTCGCCCGCGACGCGGAAGGTGTCGCGGTCGCGACCTTCGATCTCGACGAACTTGCGCGCGCGCGCGCGTCATGGGGCATTTTTCGCGACCGGCGACCGGATCTCTATCGCCTCCTGCACGGACATGACGGCCGCGCGGCGTGATTCCACCTGTTCACGGCGACAATCCGTCGTCGATCTCTTCCGGGCGCCACAACCAGGCCGCCCCCCGCACGCCGCTCGAATCTCCGTGCAGATTTTTCACGATGCGGGTGGGCGTCTCCGGCTGGAAGGCGTTGGCTTCCACGCGGCGGGGCAGTTCGTCAGCCAACCTGGAGATATTGGAGAGCCCGCCGCCCAGCACGATCGCGTCCGGATCGAGAATGTTGACGATCAGTGCGATGGAGCGCGCGAAGCGATCGATAAAATCCTCCATCGCGACTTCGGCGTCCCCGTCGCCCGCGGCCGCAGCTTGCGCGATATCCGGGGCCGAGAGCGTGCGGCCGGTGCGCAAGGCGAATTGACGGGCAAGTGCGGGGCCGCTGATCCAGCTTTCGATGCAGCCGCGCTGTCCGCAATAGCAGTGCGGTCCGGGGATTTCGTCGACGCGGCGCACGGGAAGTGGATTGTGTCCCCACTCGCCGGCGATGAGATGTGCCCCTTCGACGAGGCGGCCATCGATGCAGATGCCTCCACCGATTCCCGTGCCGGCGATGATGCCGAACACGACTTTGCAGTCGGCGGCTGCGCCGTCCGCGGCCTCCGAGAGCGTAAAGCAATTGGCATCATTGGCGATGCGCACCGGGCGTCCAAGAATCTCCCCCAGGTCGCGGTCCATCGGGTGGCCGATGAGGGAAATCGAATTGGCGTTCTTCACCAGGCCGGTACGGGCGCTGAGGACGCCAGGTATGGCCACGCCCAGAGTTCCGCGACAGGCCAGCCTTGCCTCCGCCGATAGCACAAGGTCGCAAATCGCGCGAATCACGTCGCGGTACCCGGTTGACGGCGTTGCGATCCGCTCCCGCAAAGCCTCGCTGCCCTTCTCGTCGATGGCGATGATTTCGATTTTGGTGCCGCCGAGGTCGACGCCAAGCCGCATTGCCTATTTCCCCGTCGCCGGGACGGCGGAAAGCTGTGCCCGCACCAGATGAACCGTCTTGGGATCGACAGATTCGCACGCGCAGAAACGCGTCAGAAGAGCATCCTCGCTCAGCACAAAATCGAGGACTCCCGACAGAAACGCCCGTTCTGCCGCCAACGCGCGAATATCCCCGCGAACAACGCCGGACAGGGCGAGAAAACGCTCGAGGTCGCCGGGGCAATCGGCAAGAAATATCAGGGCTTTGAGAGCCAGCATTTCAGCGTCCTGCCGTGTGGTCCGAGCGAGCATCGTCAAGAGAGCGTTAAGGGATGCCACTTACTATTTGCCATCGCTGTGACCTCGCGGTTTCGGGGCAGCATGGGGGGCCGCGTTCGGTCTCGCCGGTCGGGAGAGTCAAGCATGGATGTCAAGGCCAAGACGGTCCTCATCGTAGAGGACAATGAACTCAACATGAAGCTCTTCCACGATCTTCTCGACGCTCACGGCTATAATACCCTGCAGACCAAGGACGGCATGGAAGCGCTCGATATCGCCCGCGAGCACCATCCCGACCTCATCCTGATGGATATCCAGCTTCCCGAAGTCTCCGGCCTGGAAGTGACGAAATGGCTGAAAGAGGACGATTCGCTGAAAGCCATTCCGGTTGTTGCGGTCACGGCCTTCGCGATGAAGGGCGATGAAGAAGTCATCCGGCAGGGCGGCTGCGAGGCCTACATATCCAAGCCGATCTCGGTCACCGGCTTCCTCGATACCGTTCGCCGCTTTATCGGCTAGTGATCCATGACCGCAAGAGTTCTCGTCGTTGATGACATCCTGTCAAACGTCAAGCTGCTCGAGGCCAGGCTCACCGCCGAATATTTCGAAGTGGTAACGGCGTTCAGCGGCGCAGAGGCCCTGGCGCGCATCGCAGAGCACCAGCCCGATATCGTGTTGCTCGACGTGATGATGCCGGGCATGGACGGCTTCGAAGTGTGCCGCCGCATCAAGACCAACTCCGCCACTGCCCATATACCGGTCGTCATGGTCACGGCACTGGATCAGACGAGCGACCGGGTCACCGGCCTGGAGGCGGGCGCCGACGATTTTCTGACCAAACCGGTAGACGATGCGGCGCTGTTCGCGCGGGTGCGCAGCCTCGTGCGCCTGAAGATGCTGACTGACGAGCTTCGCATGCGCGAAGCGACCGGCCACGCCATGGGCCTGCTCGATCCGGCGGAAACCCTTTCCGAGCGCTCTCCGACTGGGCGAATTCTCCTTGTCGAGGATCGGCCCGATTCGGTGGCATGGCTGACCGGCGCGTTGGCGCCGGCCAACGATCTGGTGGCCACCGACACGTTCGAGGAAGTGCTGGCGCGCGTGCGCGGCGGCAATTTCGATCTCATCGTGGCGAGCCTTGGCCTTCGGGGCTTCGATGGGCTGCGCCTGTGCTCGCTTCTGCGCTCGCTTCCCGAAGGGCGCAACGTTCCCATTCTGATCCTCGCCGGCGAGGGCGATCGGCGAAAACTGAACCAGGCGCTCGAAATGGGCGTGAACGACTATTTGACCCGCCCGGTTGACCGCAATGAACTTCTCGCGCGGGTGCGCACGCAGCTGCGCAGGAAGCACTATGCGGATCGATTGAGGCAGAACGTACATTTGTCCGTCGAGATGGCGATTACCGACCAGCTCACCGGGCTTTACAACCGCCACTACATGACCCGCCACCTCGAGACCCTGCTATCGGACGCCGTACGCTCCGCGCGGCGCCTGGCGTTCCTGATCATCGACGTGGATCACTTCAAGGCGGTCAACGATTCCTGCCGGCCATGACATGGGCGACGAAGTGCTCCGGGAGTTCGCGAGGCGCATATCGGCGAATATTCGCGGGGTCGATCTCGCCTGCCGCTTCGGAGGCGAGGAGTTCGTGGTCGTGATGCCCGACACCGAGATGTCGCTGGCCTGCACGGTGGCCGAGCGCCTGCGCAAGAGCGTTGAAGCCACGCCGTTCCGGATCAGCCGGGCGCCGGGCGAGCTGAGCATTACCATCAGCATCGGCATCGCCGGTTCCGAAGGGGTAGCCGATACCGCCGAGGCGCTTCTGCATCGCGCCGACCAGGCGCTCTACCGGGCCAAGGGCGAAGGGCGCAACCGCGTCGTCGCCGACGCGGCGTAAGGATCGCGCGACGCGCTGCGAAGGCGCGCATCGGACGTTCGCCCCCACATCCCCTATTTTGCATCGTGAAAGATGATGCCGAGCGTCATGCGTCGGCCGCGCCTGATCCTGCTCACTCCGTGGCGCATTTTTGCGCGATAATATCCGCGCGCGCCGGCGATCGGCCGGTGGCGCACGGGAAATATGACAGCCTCGCCCTGGGCCAGCGGCACCACCTGCGCGCGCGACTGCATGCGCGGGCGCTGTTCGGTGATCACGAACTCGCCGCCGTCGAAATCGTGGCCAGGATGCGAAAGCAGGAATGTCAGCTGTAAGGGAAAGACCAGTTCGCCATACAGATCCTGGTGCAGACAATTGTAGTCGCCGGCGCCGTAAGAGAGCAGCAGCGGCGTGGGACGTGTCTGCCCCGCCTCGTGGCAGCGGGCGAGATAGGCCGCAAGATTCGACGGAAACGACGTTTTCCCGGCCAGCATTGCGGCCCACCGGTTGGCGATGGCCGCGAGGCGCGGATAGAGCTGCTCGCGCAACGTCGCCACAATGAGTGGCAACGGATAGCCGAAATACTTGTATTCGCCGCGGCCGAAATTGTGCCGCGCCATTTCAATCCGATTCCGGAACAGCGACTCCTTCGCATAAAGGGCGCTGAGGGCGATGCACTCGCTGCCGTCGAGCAGCGCACCCGTCGTGGCGCACCCCTCCGCTTCGAGCCGACGGCACACCGCTTCCCAGTCGAGGGCGCCAATGCGCTTATCGAGACGGACGCCCATGGCTCTGTGTTTGACGAAGTTCGGTTGAAGCGACCACGGCGAGCAGGAACATCGATCGAAAAGAATGATTGCCGATCGAATGGGTCGAGGCAACAATGATATTGCGCCAATTGGCGCCGGTTGAATGGAGCTTCGGAAATGGGTCCGCTGGCGGGAATTCGCATCCTGGAATTCGCCGGCATCGGACCGGGACCATTCGCGGCGATGCTGCTGTCCGACATGGGCGCCGACGTGATCCGCATCGACCGCAAAGGCGGTCGCGCGCCCCACAAGACCGACATCACCTTGCGCGGCCGTTCCGCCCTCGCGCTGGACATGAAGAAACCGGAAGCGGTGCAGGCCGTGTTGAAACTGATCGACCGGGCCGACGCGCTGGTCGAAGGTTTCCGTCCGGGCGTGATGGAGCGCCTTGGAGTGGGGCCGGAGATTTGCCTGCAGCGCAATCAAAGGCTGGTGTACGGGCGGATGACCGGTTGGGGCCAAAGCGGACCGCTCGCGCAGGCGGCCGGCCACGATATCAACTACATTGCGCTGTCGGGCGCGTTACACGCGATCGGTCCGGCGGGAGCGAAACCCGTGCCGCCGCTCAACCTCGCGGGCGATTTCGGCGGCGGAGCTCTCTATCTCGCATTCGGAATCGTGTGCGCGCTGCTCGAGGTCCGTCGCTCGGGAAAAGGGCAGGTGGTCGATGCCGCGATGGTCGACGGCGCGGCATCGTTGATGTCAATGTTTTACGGCATGTTTGCCGCGGGTCTGTGGCAGGATGCGCGCGGCGTGAACCTGCTCGATTCGGGCGCGCCGTTCTACGACACCTACGAGACGAGCGACGGAAAGTGGATTGCGATCGGCGCGCTCGAACCACAATTCTACCGCGAACTGCTCGAGAAGACGGGTCTTGCCGAGGCCGAAGCCCAGGCGGGCAGGAATCGCGAACGCTGGCCGGAGCTTAAACGCAAGCTCGCCGCACGCATCAAGGAGAAGACGCGCGACGAGTGGGATGCGATTATGCTCGGCAGCGAGGTCTGCTACGCGCCGGTGCTCTCGCTCGCCGAAGCTCCCGATCACCCCCACAACGCGGCGCGCCGGACGTTCATCGAGCTCGACGGGGTGGTGCAGCCCGCGCCCGCGCCGCGCTTCAGCCGTACGACGCCGGAGGTGCAGAGATCGGCGCAAGCGCCTGAAACCGCCTCCATTCTCGCCCAGTGGGGATTTTCCGCCGGCGAAATCGACGCGCTCGCCGCCGCCGCCGCGATATAGCGGCAGCGTTGCATCAGCTCGGCGCGTCCTTCGACAAGCTCAGCGACTGTCTTGCGAGTCAAATGATTTTTCATGCTGAAGCTCCCTCACTGCTCACCAAGCGGATGGGACCATCCTCTCGTCGCCACATCTCGGTCGCTTGCCCTGTGGGCGACCGATCTGCGGCTCCGAGAGGATGGTCAGGCGCCAATGCTTTTTGGATTCCACGGTTGTTTGTCCCTGAGAACGGCGTTGAGGATGGTGAGGAGTTTTCTGGCTGCGGCGATGAGCGCGACCATTTTTGGTTTTCCGGCGGCGAGGAGGCGTTGGTAGAAGGCTTTGAGAAGCGGATTGTGACGCACGCCCACCATGGTGCAGATGAAGAGTGCAGAACGCACGGGTGCGCGCCCGCCGCCGATCATGCTCTTGCCCTTCCAGGCGCCCGATTGCCTGGTGAAGGGAGCAAGACCGGCCAGGCTTGCGATGCGTCTGCGATCGAGCGTTCCCAGTTCGGGGAGCTCGGCGAGGAGGGTGGGAATCGTCTTCGCTCCGATGCCGGGAACCGAAGCCAGCAGATCCTCCTTCTCCCGCCACACCGGCGACCCCCGCAGCAGATCGTCGATATCGCTGTCGACGGCGGAGATCTCCTTCTCCAGAACGGCGATCAGACGGGTGATGCTTTTGCGCAAACGCCGGTTGACGGCACGCTTTTCCCGCTGCTTTTCGGCGACGATCATCTCGATGATCTGGCGCCGTCTGGCAACAAGGTCGCACAGCATCTGCGCCTGTTCGTCGGGGACCGCGCGCGGCTCGGGCTTTGCCGCTTCCGCAAAATGCGCAATCACCTGCGCATCGATCGGATCGGTCTTGGCGCGCTTGCCAATCGCACGCGCGAAGTGGCGCACCTGGGCGGGATTGACGATCGCCAGCGGAAGAGCCGCCCCCGCCAGGGCTGCAGCGACCACGGTTTCGTAGCCTCCGGTCGCCTCCACCGCGATGAGCGCCGGCGCCAGAGCGCGCAGGCGTTTAACAAGTTCCTCCAGACCTTTGCCGTCGCGTGCGACCGCACAGGATTCTCCTGTCGGGCGCACGTACACATCCAGCCGATCCTTCGAAACGTCGATGCCAACATAGAGCGCGTCCATCTTGTCCCATCCTTGCTCAATCGGGCTCGCTTGGCGGCCCCAGCGACTGTTCGGGTTCGATGGAACGGCGGACGGAACACCGCGCTGAGCTACGGGCTTATAAGCCCCAGGACGAGTCGGCTTTCCGTCCGCCACCGCACCGGTCAGCTTAACCGATACGCGCCGATTCACGTTACAAGGATGAGGAGGTTCGTATTTGCATCAGCCCTGATGGCAACAAGATTATCCCTTATGGCAACGAGATCCTCCCTCATGCTGAGCTTGCCGAAGCACGCACCACGGCAGTCCGGTGCTCTGCGAAGTCCTGGCTAAATCGCCAGCTCGCACCAGACGGGGACGTGATCGGAGGGCCGTTCGCGGCCGCGCACGTGCTTGTCGATGCCGCAGCCGCGCAGGCGGTCGGCTGCCTGGGCCGACAGCAGGATGTGATCGATGCGGATGCCGTGATCCTTCTGCCATGACCCCGCCTGATAATCCCAGAAGGTGTATTGATGCGTTTGCGCGTGGCAGGCGCGAAAGGCATCGACGAGGCCAAGAAATTCGATGCGGCGAAGCGCGGCGCGGGATTCGGGCTGAAAGAGCGCATCCATCTCCCAGGCTTTGGGATCGTGGCAGTCGTCAGGGATTGGAATCACATTGATGTCGCCCATTAGAGCCAACGGTTCTTCGAAGGCGAGCAGGTCCTGGGTACGGCGGGCAAGCCGCTCCAGCCACGCGAGCTTGTATTTGAACTTGTCGGTGCCGATCGGATTGCCGTTGGGGGCGTAGATCGAAGCCACCCGCACGATGCCGTGCTCGCCCGCGACCACCGCCTCGATGTAGCGCGCATGGTCGTCGCCATCGCCGCCGGGAAGCCGCGGCGTCACGTCCTCGAGCGGGCGTTTCGACAGGATTGCCACGCCATTGTAGGATTTCTGTCCGTGTACGGCGCAATTATAGCCCAGCGATTCGAACGCCTCTGCCGGAAACGACTCGTCCGTCGTCTTGATCTCCTGCAGACAGACCACGTCCGGCTCCGCCTCCTTGAGCCAGGTGCAGGCCGCCTCAAGCCGGGCCTTGACAGAATTGACGTTCCAGGTTGCGAGCTTCATTTCAGTCGGGGAGTCCGTATGGCACCGCGGGCGCCGTACAAACGTGCACGGGGTGCGGCGTCAATGATATCCGCGCCACATCGTTCAACCAGCACTGGTCGAAAATCGAGCAATAACAGACGTTGACAGAGACGTTCCGGCTGAGACGCGCGCGATCAAGCGCCTTCCACGCTGCGGTATCGGCAGCGGTATGAGCCAGCGTAAGGATGTTCAGCGACTGTCCGGCGCGCAAGACTTTGCCGGCAATGAATTGGTATCCGACATTTCCCGTCCCGGACACAAAGTCGCAGCATGCTTTCAGGAAATCGGTGGCGTTGCGTTGCGCGCGCCCCTTCCACCTGATCTCGACCCCTTCGATTTTCGCAGGGCCGATGCCGTCGTTGACCACCGACATGCCGATCGTCTCGCCGTTAGACGTGTCGTAGGAAAGAAACGGCCAGGAATTCGCTTCGACAAGATGCGCGTTCGCGTCCGCCATTTTCTCGAGCGTGCGGCTGTGGACGATAGCGACGATGAGCGACGAAACGGAGACCAGCAGAATCGCGATCGTCATCCCAGCATCGAACCATTTGTGGCCGATGCTGCGCGGCTCGTGGTGGTGCCCGGGCTCAATGTTCATTTCGAACTGGTGCCCAAGAAGAGGGTTGCCGGATCAGACCGAAAAGCTGGTGCCGCAGCCGCAGGACGATGTCGCGTTGGGATTGTTGATCTTGAAGGCGGCGCCGATCAGGTCGTCCACGAAATCGATCTCGGCGCCCTTCAGAAAATCGAGCGAAACGGGATCGACCAGCACCACCGCGCCATCCCGCTCGATCACGAGGTCATCCTCGAGCCGGTTGTCGTCGAGCGCGAAATTGTACTGAAAGCCTGAGCAGCCGCCCCCGGTCACCGCAACGCGCAGCATGGAGGGCGCCGGTTCGCCGCCGAGAATTTCGGCGATCCGTTTCGCCGCCCGGGCGGAAACGGTCACCGGCGCGGTCACTTCCATGTCCATCCTGTTTTTCCGGCCAAGGACTTCTGGTCTTATGTAAGCTGCCGCAACTCCGGAGCAAAGCCCGTGAATGCCGCCCCTACGCCGGCCGGCCACCTTCTGCCCCCCTTTTTCCAGCCGCCGGCCGGGCGCGCGGCCTGGGCCGCGCTGCCCGAATCCAGCCGCGGCCGGCTTTATCCCGAGGCCGAGAGCCCCACGCGCAGCTGTTATCAGCGCGACCGCGATCGCATCATCCACTCCGCCGCCTTCCGCCGCCTCAAGCACAAGACCCAGGTCTTTGTTCAGCACGAAGGCGATTATTACCGGACGCGGCTGACCCATTCACTGGAGGTGGCGCAGATCGCACGTTCGATCGCGCGGGTGCTCGCTCTCGACGAGGACCTGGCGGAGGCTCTCAGCCTCGCACACGATCTTGGCCATACGCCATTCGGACATGCCGGAGAGGACGCTCTCAACGCCGCGTCCGACAGGATCGGCGGGTTCGATCACAACGCGCACGCGCTTCGCCTCGTCACCCGCCTCGAGCATCGCTACGCGGATTTCGATGGGCTCAATCTCACCTGGGAGACGCTGGAAGGGCTCGTCAAGCATAACGGGCCGCTGTTGCATGCGACCTCGGCGATCGTTCCCGCGCCGATTGCGGCGTTCGATGCACGCTGGTCGCTGGAGCTCGGAAGCTGGCCGGGCGTGGAAGCCCAGGTCGCCGCACTTGCCGACGATATTGCGTATGTCAATCACGACATCGACGATGCGCTGCGGGCCGGCCTTTTTTCTGTGGACGACTTGATTGCGGCCCCGCTTGTCGGGCCGCTGGCACGGGGAGTTGCCGAGCGATACGGGTCGCTTGAACTGGGGCGCTTCATCGGCGAGGTGGTCCACCGACTGGTGAGCAACCTGATCGATGACCTGTTGACCGAGACGCGCTCCCGCCTTGCCCGGGCCAAACCGCATTCGGCGGCGGCGGTGCGCGCGCTTGGCGGACCCGTCGTCGCATTTTCTTCCGGCGCGGCGCAAAACGTTGCGGTATTGAAGGCATTTCTGTTCGCGCGCATGTATCGCCATCCTCGCGTGGCGGGTCCGATGTCGGCGGCAAAGCGTGTCGTTGCCGAGCTTTTCGCGGCTTTCAGCGATGAACCAAAGCTCCTGCCCGAAGAATGGTATTCAGGTTGCGCGGGCCCGGGAGATCTCCAAACCTTGCGCGTCGTGCGCGACTACATCGCCGGGATGACGGACCGGTTTGCCCTCTTGGAACACCGGCGGATATTCCATACGGAAATCATCCTGTGATCCTTGCGAGCCGTGATTCGTCGTCGGGGGAATGCTAGGTTCGAGCGGTTTCAGATTCGGACGGAAGCAATGACAAATCCGGAACGGGGCACTTATGAGCCGCGGGTGGAGACTATCCGGCCGTTCGATCCGAATGACGAAGACGCCGATCAGGACGAAGTCTCCCGATTGCCCCTGCTTGTCGCTATCGCTTTGGTCGTGCTGACGGCCTTTGCCGGCGTGGTCTGGCTGGCCTACACGCAGGGTGTGGAGCGGGGACGCGCCGAGGCGCCGCGCGTAATCATTGCGAGGAGCGCTCCCGAGAAACCTGTCCCGCCGCCCTACACCGGTTTGAAAATCTACCAGCCAGCGGCGCCCGCGCGGCAGGAAGCGCGCACTGCCTCTGCGGTCGCTGCGCGGCCGACACCCAGCAAGCCGCGTTCGTCGGTTGCTGCACCGAGTTCCGCGCCCTCGTTGCGCCCGTCGGCCGTCGGCGCGCCGGAAAGCGTGTCTGCCTTGCCCCAATCCGCGAGCGCGTCGTCGCGGCAAACCGCTCCCTTGATGCCGCAGACTACGACGGTCCCGGCGGCACCGGCCGCTTCGCCAACTGTCCCCCGGACCGCGACGCGTCCACCCACCAGGCTCGGGGCGCCTGCCACCGCAGTCGCCGCCGTGTCGCCCCCGACCGTGCCGGCGTCGGCCGCCGCCTCGCACGCTGTGTCGAACGGCGTGCTGCTGCAAATCGGCTCCTACAAATCCGACGCGGAAGCGCGAGCGGCCTGGAAGGCATTTCAGGCAAGTCACGGAATTGCGGCCGCATACCTGGCCGATGTGAAGCAGGTCGATCTGGGTGCGAAGGGGATCTGGTATCGGCTGCGCATGGCGGGCTTTTCGGACAAGGATTCCGCGATCGCGGCCTGCGAAAAGCTCAAGGCCGATGGAGCCAGCTGCCTCATCGCGCGATGAAAAACGGCATGCGCACGCGGGCGATTTATGGCTGTGGCGGCCTGGAGTTGACCTCCGACGAGCGACAATTCTTCGCCGAGGCCCAGCCCTGGGGATTCATCATCTTCGGACGCAATGTTCTTGACCGCAATCAGCTTCGCCGGCTGATCGACTCCTTGCGCGAATGCATTGGCGACGAACGGGCGCCCATCCTCATCGACCAGGAAGGCGGCCGGATTGCACGGCTCAGCCCGCCGCTTTGGCAAGCACGCTCCAGCGCCGCGCAGTTTGGCGCCTTGCATGCCGTTTCTCCGGAAACAGCGCGCGAAGCCGTTTATTTGAATGCGCGGCTGATCGCGAATGATTTGGCGGAAGTGGGCATGAACGTCGATTGCGCTCCCGTGCTCGACGTTCCGGTGGACGGCGCGGACGCGGTGATCGGCGATCGCGCATTTGCCCACGATCCGGCGGTCATCATCGATCTTGGCCGCGCCGTCATCGACGGGATGCTCGACGGCGGCGTGCTGCCGGTCATGAAACATATTCCAGGTCACGGCCGCGCCACGGCCGACACGCACAAGGCGCTGCCCCATGTCACGGTTCCGGTGGAAGAGCTGAGCGCCACCGATTTCGTCACCTTCCGCAGCCTCAACCATTGCCCGATGGCCATGACCGCACATGTCGTCTTCGATCAGATCGATGCGCAGCGGCCCGCTACCACGAGCCCCAAGATCATTCGCGATGTCATTCGCGGCGAGATCGGATTCGAAGGCGTGTTGATCTCCGACGATCTTTCGATGAGCGCCCTCAAAGGGCCGCTCTCCGTTCGCACCAAGGCGGCCCTGTTCGCCGGCTGCGACATCGTTCTTCATTGCAACGGCCGGATGGAGGAAATGCGCGAAGTCGCCGGCGAGGCAAAGCCCCTGCAGGACCATTCGCTGAGGCGATGCGAAGCGGCATTGTCGCATCTGGCGCCGCCCGAACCGCTTGACGCGCAAGCTGGCGCGGCGCGGCTTGAACAGCTTCTGAGGAGCGCCGCTTGAGCGGATTTGACGAGACTTTCGCCGAATTGAGCGCGGCGCCGTCGCCCGACGATGCCCTGGTGGTTGCCGTCGATGGATTCGAGGGTCCACTCGATATGCTGCTGGCGCTGGCGCGCAACCAGAAGGTGGATCTCACGCGGATTTCGGTGCTGGAGCTGGCGGACCAGTATCTGGCCTTCATCGAATCGATGCGGCACCGCAATCTCGAGCTGGCAGCCGATTATCTGGTGATGGCCGCCTGGCTCGCCTATCTCAAGTCCCGTCTGTTGTTGCCGCAGCTCGCTGCCGAGGCCGGGGAACCAACAGCGGACGAAATGGCTACCCGCCTTCGCTGGCGTCTGCAGAGACTGCAAACGATGCGCGAAGCGGCGGCGCGGCTGATGGCGCGGGACCGTCTGGGACGCGAAGTTTTCATTCGCGGCATGCCGGAACCCGTCAACGTCGTCCGCCTCCCGGAGCGAACCGACTCACTCTATGATCTGCTGACCGCATATTCGACGCAGCGGCTCTCGCGTATGGGGGGCGGCACCTACAGGCCGGTGCATGCACCCGTTCTGCTCATCGAGGAGGCGCGGGAGAGACTGGAGCGCATGCTCGGACGCATTGGCAATTGGAGCGGACTGTCGCGGCTCCTGCCGTTCGAATGGTCGGGGGGCGCCCACCGCCGCTCCGGCCTTGCGAGCACGCTGCTCGCGTGCCTCGAACTGGCGCGGGACGGAAAACTGGAGATGCGCCAGCTCAAGGCGTTCGATGAAATATACGTTCGGGACCGCGGGACGCCGCGCACCCAGGAGACCGTGTAATGAACCAGGTCATTCGGCTGGCCCCCGTCATGGCCGAAAAGGAGAGCGAATCGCATTCGGCAAGCGGCCGTCACCGCGCCTCCGACCTGAACCCCGAACATCTGCGCATGGCCGAAGCGATCCTGTTCGCGGCGGCCGCGCCTCTCGACGAGAAGGCGCTGTCGACTTCCCTGCCGCAGGGTGCGGACGTGCCGGCGCTCCTTTCCGAACTTCGCACCCTTTATGAAGGTCGAGGCGTAAACCTTGTCAGGGTTGCGGAAAAATGGCAGTTCCGGACAGCGCCGGACCTGGCCTTCCTGCTGCGCCGGGAGCAGCCGGAGCAGAAACGGCTGTCGCGCGCGGCCATCGAGACGCTCGCCATCATCGCCTATCACCAGCCGGTCACGCGCGCCGAAATCGAGGATATAAGGGGCGTGGCGCTGTCGAAAGGCACGGTCGACGCGCTGATGGAGATCGGCTGGGTCAAGATTCGCGGCCGCAAGCGCACGCCCGGGCGCCCCGTAACCTACGGCACGACGGAATCGTTCCTCGTCCATTTCGGGCTGGAAAACGTCAGCCACCTGCCGGGGATGGACGAGCTGAAAGCCGCCGGCTTCCTGGAGGCGGCGCCACCGTCCGGTTTCGACGTGCCCATTCCCTCCGATGAGCTGGCTCCCGATGAGGAGCCTTTCGACCCCGCGCCTGCGACAGGTGATTCCGATCCGATGGAGTGACGTTGTCATTCCCGCGAAAGCGGGAACTCAGCAGCGAGATTTTATCCGGAGAGGGCGGCGATCTGGGTCCCCGCTTGCGCGGGGATGACAATTTTTGATCGCGCAGCTAACCGTTCATTTTCACGAGCAGGGCAGCGCCGTCCTGCAATGCCAGCGCGAGCTTGCCGTCGCGCAGCGCCACCGCATCGTTTCCGAACAGTTCGGCCCGCCAGCCGTGCAGGGCAGGCACGTCCTCGTGCGCAGCCAGCTTCTCGATATCCTCGGCGTCGGCGATCAGGCGCGGCGCCACCCCCGCGGCCTCGGCGCGCTGCCTGAGCAATGTTTTCAGGAGATCGACCGCCGCGGCCGAGGGCTCGCGCTTGCGCCGCGGGCGTTCGGGTTCCCATCCCTTCGGAGGCTCGCCGGCGTGGCCGCCGGCGATTTCGTCGAGCAGCGCCTTTCCCATGCGCGATGCCGCGAAACCCTTCGGCACGGTGCGGATATGGTCGAGCGCCTGCGCCGTCTCCGGCGGATGGGCGGCAATTTCCAGGACCGCCTCATCCTTCAGGATGCGATTGCGCGGCAGGTCGCGCGCCTGCGCCTCGCGCTCGCGCCATGCGGCGATCGCCGACAACATCGCCAGGAACCGCTTGTTCGTGGTGCGCGGCTTGAGGCGCTTCCACGCCAGCGTCGGATCGAGCCGGTAGAGCGCCGGCTGCTGGAGCGCGGTAATCTCCTCCTCGACCCAGGCCGCGCGGCCCGTGCGTTCCAGCTGCCGTGCCAGAGCCTCGTACACGACGCGCAAATGGGTCACGTCGGCCAGTGCGTATTCGAGCTGGCGCTTGGTCAGGGGACGCCGGCTCCAGTCGGTGAAGCGCGCCGATTTGTCGATATCGGCATGGGCGAGACGACGCGCCAGCGTTTCGTAGGAGGCGGATTCCCCGAAACCGCACACCATCGCCGCGATCTGGGTGTCGAACAGCGGATCGGGAATGACGCTGCCCTGGATGTGGAAGATTTCGATGTCCTGCCGCGCGGCGTGAAGCACCTTCAGGATGGGTGCGCGCAGCAAAGCGTAGAAGGGCGCGAGATCGATGCCTTCCGCCATCGGATCGATGATGGCTTCGATACCGGGCGCGGCGACCTGCATCAGGCAGAGCTTCGGCCAATAGGTCTGGTCGCGCATGAATTCGGTGTCGAGCGCCACGTAAGGCGCAGTCTCGAGCTCTGCGACGAGCGCCGCGAGCGCCCCGGTTGTGTCGACAATGGCCATGCGCTGCTCATAGCCGATTTGGGGACGATGCGATATTCGACTGGCGCGAAGGCTGCCCGCCTCGCGGGCCTGCATCGACGCCATACGTCCTTCGGCAAGCTAAGGATGATCCTTCGACAAGCTCAGGATGAGGAGATTTGTAACTGCATCGGCATTGATGGCAACAAGATACCCCTCATGCTGAGCTTGTCGAAGCACGCACGATGGAGTTCCGGGGCGTCCTGCTTGACCGTACGGGCATAACCCTCCACATACCGCCGTTTTCCGGCAGGACTCGGCATGCACGCCTATCGCACGCATGATTGCGGATCGCTCCGGCTCGGCAGCGTGGGCGAACGCGTGCGGCTATCCGGCTGGGTGAACCGCCGTCGCGATCATGGCGGTCTGCTGTTTCTCGATTTGCGCGATCATTACGGGGTCACCCAATGCGTGATCGAGCCCGATGCGCCGGCGTTTGCGGAGGCCGACCGGGCCCGCGCGGAATGGGTGGTAACGGTCACCGGGCCCGTCGTCGCGCGCACGCCCGAGACCATCAACCCCGAGATGCCGACGGGAGAGGTGGAAGTCCGCATCGAGGAGATACGCATCCAGTCGGCGGCGCAGGAGTTGCCGCTGCCCGTGTTCGGCGATGTCGACTATCCCGAAGAGACGCGGCTCAAATACCGCTTTCTCGATCTGCGGCGCGAGCGACTGCACAAGAATATCACGCTGCGTTCGCAGGTCATCCAATCCATCCGCAGACGGATGATCGAGCAGGGCTTCACGGAATTCCAGACGCCGATCCTGACCGCGTCCTCGCCCGAGGGCGCGCGCGATTTTCTGGTGCCGTCGCGGCTGCATCCGGGCAAGTTCTACGCGCTGCCGCAGGCGCCGCAGCAGTTCAAGCAGCTCATCATGGTGGCGGGGTTCGACCGTTATTTCCAGATCGCGCCGTGCTTCCGCGACGAGGATGCGCGCGCCGACCGCAGCCCCGGCGAGTTCTATCAGCTCGATCTCGAGATGAGCTTCGTCACCCAGGACGACGTGTTTGCGGCGGTCGAACCGGTGCTCGGCGGGCGTGTTCGAGGAGTTCGCTGACGGCCGCACCGTATCGGCCGCGCCGTTCCGGCGCATTTCCCTATGAAGAGGCGATGCTGAAGTACGGCTCGGACAAGCCGGACCTGCGCAACCCGCTCGAAATCGTGGATGTGAGCGATGTCTTCGGCCGTGCGGACGTTACGTTCAGGGCGTTCAAGGACAAGATCGTGCGCGCCATACCCGCTCCGGGCGCCGGCGGCGCAGCCGCGTTCCTTCTTCGACAAGCTGAACGAGTGGGCGCGCGGCGAGCTCGGCGCGGCGGGGCTCGGCTACATCGTGTTCGAGAAGGAGGCCGGCGCGCTCACGGGCAAGGGCCCGATCGCGAAATTCATTCCCGTGGCCGCACTCGCAGAGATGGCGCAGGCGCGCCGGCGTCGAACGCCGGCGATGCGCTCTTCTTCGCGGCCGACAGGAAAGATCGCGCGGCCGCGCTGGCCGGCGCAGCGCGCACGCGGCTCGGGCGCGATCTCGCTCGATCGCCGGAGGACAGCTTCGAGTTCTGCTGGATCGTCGATTTCCCGATGTACGAATGGAACGAGGACGACAAGCGCATCGACTTCTCGCACAATCCCTTCTCCATGCCGAATTTCGACCGTGCACGAAGTTTCTCGCGCTCGATGCATCGCGATCGCGGACACGATCCTGGGCATCAAGGCCTTCCAGTACGACATCGTCTGCAATGGCATGGAGCTGTCATCGGGCGCCATCCGCAATCACGATCCCGACGTGATGCTGAAAGCCTTCGAGATCGCGGGCTACACGCGCGAGGAAACCGAGGCGCGCTTCTCGGGCATGCTCAATGCGCTTCCGCTACGGCGCGCCGCCCCATGGCGGCACCGCGCCGGGCATCGACCGCATCGTCATGCTGATCGCGGGCGAGGAAAATCTGCGCGAAGTGACGATGTTCCCGATGAACCAGCAGGCGCAGGACCTGATGATGGACGCGCCGTCCGAGGTTTCCGCAAAGCAGCTGCGCGAACTGCATATCCGGATCGTGGAGGCGCAGACGACGAAGTAGCAAACTGCTGCACGAGATTGGTGCGACCTCGGCAGGACTTGTGCGGTACCTCGGGGCAGAACGGGCACGCGGAGTCGCGGAGACGCAACAAATTCACTGTCATTCCCGCGAAAGCGGGAACCCAGTCGCCGTGCGCTCGGCGCGCAGCGGGTCGGCGCAGCGAAATCACTCTTTGCGCGCGCCGACGCGCGCTAACTGGGTCCCGGCTCTCCGCTTCGCTTCGGCCGGGATGACAATATTGTTTGTGCATTCCCTCGCGAAGCTCCGCGGCTCCGCGTGAACAAATCGTTTGCGCGGCACTCACGCGGCGGCGCGGGCGGGCTCTGCCGGAAATTCGACGCGAACCAGCGTGCCTTCGCCTTCCTTGCTCTCGATCGCTACGGTCGCGCCGTGCTTTCCGGCGAGCGCGTGCACGAGTGCGAGCCCGAGGCCCTGGCCTCCCTTTGCGAGGTAGGGGTCGGAGCAGACCTGCTCGAAGGGACGGCCCAGGCGATCGAGCGCGCTCGCGGGAATGCCCACGCCGTCGTCGCGCACCACAAGCCCGATCCGGTTCCCGGTGCTCGCCGCCTCGATCGAGACATGGCCGCCGCGCGTCGTGAATTTCAGCGCATTCGAAAGCAGATTGAGAACGATCTGGCGGATGGCACGGCAGTCCGCCGTCAGAATCACGCCGCTGCGCGGGACATTCACGGCGAGCGCGAGACCGCGTTCTTCCGCCATCCCGCTCATCTGGCGGGCGCAGTCGCGCAACGTTTCGGCCAGGTCGAACGGCTCGAGCTTCAGTTCGAGCATCCCCGCCTCGACTTGGGCCATCTCCAGGATGTCGCAGAACTGATTGAGCAGCATGCGTCCGGAATTGTAGATTTGCGTAGCATAGTCTTCGTAGCGGCTGTTGCCCAGCGCACCGAACACGTGGTTCTGCATGATCTCGGCGAAGCCGATGATGGCGTTGAGCGGCGTGCGCAGTTCGTGGCTCATATTGGCGAGGAACAGCGATTTGGCCCGGCTCGCCGCTTCGGCGCGCTCCTGGGCGGCGCGTATTTTCAATTCCTGTTCCTTGCGCTCGGTGACGTCGCGCGCCACGGTGACCTCACGCGACAGACCGTCCGCATCGGAAATTCCCCGCGTGGCCGCCTCCAGCCACACATAATGGCCGTCGGCGTGACGGGCGCGGTATGTGGCCGTCCAGATTTCTCCAGGCTTCGGTGCGCCGCGCAGTTTGCCCGCCTCGTCTCTGTCGTCCGGATGGACGACGTCCAGATAATGCCCGGCCTCAAGCTGTTGGGGCTCCAGACTGAGGATGCGCTTCAGCGCCTGCGACGCACAGACGGCATGTCGGTTCTCGTAGAGAACAATGATGTCGGAGGATTCCTCCGCCATCAGACGATAGCGCTCCTGCGCGATCTCGCGCTCGGCCTCGGCGGTGACCTGCGCACTGATGTCGGTGCAAACGCCGGCAACCGCTATGACGTCGCCGTCGGGACCAAGTTCCATTTCCCCGTGCGTGTCGATGATCCGGACGCCGGAAATTTGCGACCTCGTCCGCATCCGACAGAAAAACGCGCTGCGGTTCGCGACCGCCAACCTGATCTCGCGCAGCAGCTTCGCCACATCGTCCGGTTCGAATTGCCCGAGCAGCCATTTCAGGTCGGGAGCCTGCCGGCCCGGATCGACACCGAGCAGGCGATACATGCCTGCCGACCAGAACATTCGCCTGTCGGGCAGCGTCGCGCGCCAATAGCCGAAACGCGCGGCGCGTTCGGCGAGATCGAAATGCTTCCAGCCGTCCGGCGGGGTTTCCGCCGCAGCGCTCGGTCGGGCTGCATCCTTCGTCATGAAGGAAACCTAGCGCAGCCGCGTTAAGCAGCGCTTAGTACGGGTTTTCCTCCCCCAACGTGGGGCAGGAAGGCCAGAGGCCAATCAGGTTTCATTAACTGCGCGCATCTTATTTCTGTCCAGGACCGCGGGGATGGAACATGGGGCGACTGTTTGGATTTGTGGGTGCTGCGGCAATCGCAGTGATGGGCAGCGCCGTTTCGGCAAGAGCCGATGTGACGATATCGGCCGCCGCGACGCAGAACATGACCTGCTCCGCAGGCGTTTGTGCGCCGACCTCTGCCAATGCGGTGCTCAATGCGAACGACCTCTTAGTTGCTGGCGTCCGGAAATGCGAAGGTCACGACGACGGGTTCGGGCGTGCAGGCGGATAACATTCGCGCCGATGCAGCGCTCGGCTGGCCCGGCGCCGCCACACTGGCGCTCGACGCCTACAAATCCATCGCGATCAATCGGCCGGTGACGGTGAGCGGTTCGGGTGGCGTGTCGCTCGTCACGAATGACGGCGGCAGCGGCGGCGTGTTCTGGTGCGGCGATAAAGGTCGCATCAGTTTCAAAAACCCTTCCGGCACGAACGATCCCGGCATCAAGGGATTGAGCAACGCGCAGCTGCAGTCCGGTCTGCCCAAGGGATTCAGTCCGAGGATTTGGAGCGAAGACGCCGATATCAATAGCGGACTCCCGTATCTCATCGCGAATGCGCCGGGGAAATAGTCTCAATCCATTCCCTCGCTCCCTCGCCCCCGGAATCGGTGGAGAGGGTCGGGGTGAGGGGGCGCTGGTGAGGGACGAGCTGGTGGAAGGGCCCCCTCACCTGGCTTCTCCCCCATGAAGGTGGGGGAGAGGGATGCGTCCACCGCTGTTGCGCATTGCGGAACGTGATCGGCTGTACCATCTAACCGAATCGGGCGAGGCTGTCGGTTTGGCGGGAGTTCGTGCGTGTCTCAGTCTGAAATTGCGGAGCGGAGGAACATTGCGGCCGAACGGCCACGCGCGGTAAGGGCGGGGGACGGTGCAGGTTCGCACGCAGACGCCGCCCCGCCGATCGTCAGCATCCGCAATCTCACCAAGACCTACGCCTCGGGGCTGCAGGCGCTGAAGCCGATCGATCTGGACATCCGCAAGGGCGAGATTTTCGCGCTGCTGGGACCGAACGGCGCCGGCAAGACGACGCTCATCAACATCGTCTGCGGCATCGTCACCGCCAGCACCGGAGAGATCATTGCCGACGGGCATCGACATCGCGCGCGACTATCGCGCCGCGCGCATGCGGATCGGTCTGGTGCCCGCAGGAACTGACCACCGACAGATTCGAGTCGCGTCTGGACGACCGTTACCTTCAGCCGCGGGCTGTTCGCGCGCGCGCCCGACCGCGGCCTACGTCGAGAAGGTGCTGCGCGATCTTTCGCTGTGGGAGAAGCGCAAGGATCCGATCCAGACTCTCTCGGGCGGCATGAAGCGGCGCGTGATGATCGCCAAGGCGCTGGCGCACGAGCCGAGCATCCTGTTCCTCGACGAGCCGACGGCCGGCGTCGACGTCGAGCTGCGCCGCGACATGTGGGCGCTGGTGCGCGGCCTGCGCGAAGGCGGCGTCACCATCATTCTGACGACGCATTACATCGACGAAGCCGAGGAGATGGCCGACCGCATCGGCGTCATCAACAAGGGCGAGCTGATCGTGGTCGAGGAGCAAGTCGACGCTGATGAAGAAGCTCGGCAGCAAGCGGCTGACGCTCGTCCTGCAGGAGCCGATGACGCGCATCCCCGAGGCGCTCGCCGACTGGCATCTGACGCTGAAGGCGCGGCGGCAACGAGCTGGAATACAGTTTCGACGTCAACTGCCGAGCACACGGGCGTGCCGTCGCTGCTGCGCCGGCTCAGCGATCTCGGCATCGCGCTTCAAGGATCTCAACACGCAGCCAGAGCTCGCTCGAGGAGATTTTCGTGAGCCTGGTGCAGCGATCGCGGGAGAAGGCGCGCGTCATGAGCGCGTCGCCTCTTCAACTCGCCACGGCGTCTGGGCGATCTACAAATTCGAGATGGCGCGCGCGTTCCGCACCATCTGGCAGAGCCTGGTCACGCCGGTCATCACGACGTCGCTTTACTTTGTCGTGTTCGGCGCGGCGATCGGCTCGCGCATGACGCATGTGAGCGGCGTGTCCTACGGCGCCTTCATCGTGCCCGGGCTCATCATGCTGTCGCTGCTTTCAGCAGAGCATCTTCAACGGCTCGTTCGGGATCTACATGCCGCAAGTTCATCGGCACGATCTACGAGCTGCTGTCCGCGCCGATCTCGCTCGCCGGAGATCGTGCTCGCCTATGTCGGCGCCGCGGCGACGAAATCGATCGTGCTGGGCCTCGTGATCCTGGCCACGGCGTCGCTGTTCGTGCCCATCCACATCCTGCATCCGCTCTGGATGATCGCCTTTCTGGTGCTGACCTCGGTGACGTTCAGCCTGTTCGGCTTCATCCTCGGCATCTGGGCGAAGAGCTTCGAGCAGCTGCAGATCATGCCCGATGCTGATCGTCACGCCGCTGACGTTTCTGGGCGGCGCCTTCTACTCGATCGACATGCTGCCGCCCGCATGGCGCACGGTCGCCTTTTCAATCCCGGTCGTCTATCTGATCAGCGGCTTCCGCTGGAGCTTCTACGGCAACGCCGACGTCGCGGTGGGCGTCAGCCTTGGCGCGCACGCTCGCCTTCTTCGTGCATCTGCCTCGCCATCGTGAGCTGGATGTTCAAGACCGGCTACCGGCTCAAGAGCTGATGAAGACGCGGTTTGCGGCGAGTCCGCGCCCAAAATGATTGTCATTCCCGCGCAAGCGGGAACCCAGATGTCTAACGCTTGTCGGCATGGCAGACCGGTACTCACAACCTCTACGGACCTGGGTCCCCGCATTCGCGGGGATGACACGTTTTGGGGCAAAACATCTCATCGTGAGCCTATGGAAGCATGCGTCCCCAGTTTCGCGGGAATGACAAGTTGATTATGGTCGTGTGCTTGCGAAAGAGAGGCGTTGAGTGACCACCTACATCCATGCGGGGACGGTGCTGGCGAGGCCGGGCGAGGAGCCTTTGATGCGGCAGACGATCGCCGTCGACAAGGGGCGGGTGGTCTCCGTCACGCCGGGATTTACCGCGCCGCAATCGGGCGATGTCGTTGTCGATCTGTCCGATCATTTCGTATTGCCGGGCCTCATCGATTGCCATGTGCATCTCACTGGCGAGTTCGGGCCGCGCGCCAAGCTGGACGTCGTCGAGGAATCGCCAACCGCAATCGCGCTGCATGCGGCGCGCCATGCACGGGTGACGCTCGAAGCCGGCTTCACGACCGTGCGAGATCTCGGAGAGATCGGCGGCGCGGGCGATGCGATCTTCTCGCTGCGCAAGGCGGTGATGAAAGGTTACGTGCCGGGCCCGCGCATCTTCGCGGCCGGCTCGATCATCTCGCCCACCGGCGGACATGGAGTCACCTGCGGCTATCGTGACGACATCAATCTCCTGCTCGATTCGAACGGGCGCAGCGACGGCGCGGATGGCTGCCGCGCCGCGGTGCGCCGTCAGGTTTCGCGCGGCGCGGATTTCATCAAATTCGTCGCCACCGGGGGCGTGCTAACCGACACCGACACGGGAACCGGCCAGCAATTCTTCGACGACGAATACGAGGCCATCGTGGCGACGGCGCACATGCTGGGCCGCAAGACGACGGCGCACGCGCACGGCGCCGACGGCATGAAGGCTGCGCTCAAGGCCGGGGTCGACGGCATCGAGCACGGCACCTTCATGGACGAAGAGGTGATGGACACGATGCGCCGCCGCGGCACGTTCTACGTTCCCACCACGCTCGCCGGCGTGACCGTCGCCGAATACGCGACCAACCAGGACTTCATGCCGCCCGCCATCCGCGAGAAAGCACTCGCCGTCGGTCCCCAGATCATCGAAACCTTGCGGCGCGGCCATGATGCGGGGCTGCGCATCGCCTTCGGCACCGACACGGCCGTATCCCCGCATGGCGAAAACGCCCGCGAGTTCGAACTGATGGTGCAGGCCGGCATGAGTCCGATGGAATGCGTCGTGGCGGCCACTCTGACTGCGGCCATGCATATCGGGCAGGAGCGCCATCTCGGCTCGATCGAGCCGGGCAAAGCCGCCGACATCGTCGCCACGGCGCGCAGTCCGCTTGATGATGTGGGCGAATTGCGGAAAATCCGCTTCGTGATGCGCGACGGGAATGAGGTGCTTCGAAAATGACTCGACAATTCAATCCGGTTTCGATCTGGTGTGCCTCGGCGCTGTTTGCAATTTTGTCGGCGACCGCGCCGGCTTCCGCGCACGGATTCCAGGTCATCCACAATTTCACCGACGGCGCGGATGGCGGCACGCCGCCCTACACGCTGGTGCTCGACAAACAGGATCGCTTCATCGGCACCGCGAACCAGGGTGGCGCGAACAATGCCGGAATTGTATTCAGCCTGCAGCGCAAGAAGGGCGATTGGCAGGTCACGCCGCTCTACAACTTCACGGGCACGCAGGGCCAGCCTGGCTGGGGTGTCACGCAGGCGAAGGGAAGCATCTATACCAACGCCTTGTACGCCGGCGTGTTCGGCGGGCCGTGCGGCAGCGCGCTGCAACTCAATCGCGCGCAGGGCGGCTGGCAGAGCGTGTTGATGCGCACCTACACGAAGGATGAGGACGGTTGTCCGACCGGCAATCTGCTGCTCGACCGCGCCGGCAATGTGTACGGCGTCACGCAGGACGGCGGGGCAGGCGGCTGGGGCTCGATTTTCGAACTCACTCCTTCCGGCGCGAACTGGACCGAAACCATTCTGTACACCTTCCAGGGTGGCAATGACGGCGGCGCGCCCTATTCCGGCCTGATCTTCGACAAGGCGGGCAATCTCTACGGGACGGCAACGGCGCGCGGCGCCGGCGGCTACGGCACCGTGTTCGAGTTGAGCCCGTCGCAAGGGGGCTGGACGTTCAATGTGCTCTATTCCTTCGAGGGCGGCAGCGACGGCGGACAGCCGGTAGCCGGGCTGATCTTCGACAAGGCGGGAAATCTCTACGGCGCGGCCGAATCCTTCGGAGACAATGGCGGCGGCACGGTGTTCGAGCTTTCGCCGTCGAACGGTTCCTGGACATTCAACCTGCTGGCCAGCCTCACCGGCAACGCCGGGCCCGTGGTGTCGCTCACCCTCGACCCGGCCGGCACGATCTACGGAACCAACTACCGCGACGGTGCGGACGGTTATGGTTCGGTGTTTCAACTGACGCCGTCCGGCGATACCTGGACCTACAAGGATTTGCACGATTTCACCGGCGGCGCCGACGGCGGCTATCCGGGCGGCGGCGTGACTCTCGACGCCAAAGGCCACCTGTTCGGCACCGCCGTCCTCGGCGGCGCCGACAATTACGGCGTGATCTGGGAGATCGCGTCCTTCGACAGGCTCAGGATGAGGAGATTTGTAATCGGCCAGGATACGCACGCTACTCGCCGGCAATCGTAAGGCCTTCGGCTGCAGCGACTTCACTCAAGCGCGCGGCATAGAGCAGGCAGGCGTCGATGTCTTCCGGCTCAAGCGCGGGATAAGCTTCCAGTACGGCTTCCCGGCTGGCGCCGTTGGAAAGCATGGTCAAGACCATCGCAGGCGTGATGCGGCGGCCGCGGATCACGGGCTTACCGCCCATTTTCCCGGGCTCGGGCGCGATGCGGGCAAGGAGGGATGCGCGGTTCATGGCGGCGAGGATAGCACCTGAGGTCCGTTGCGCGAAGCGCGCCGGGCTCATGCGCGCGATTTCCAGCTCGGTTTCGTGGATTTGCATCAACGCACCACGTCCTTCGACAAGCTCAGGATGAGGAGGATGCGGATTTGCATAAGCGCTGGTGGCAGTAAAATCCTCCCTCATGCTGAGCCTGCCGAAGCACAAGGATGAGGAGGTTTGCAATTGCATAAGCGCTGTTGGCAATAAAATCTCCCCTCATGCTGAGCCTGTCGAAGCACAAGGATGAGGAGGTTTGCAATTGCATAAGCGCTGATGGCAACAAGATACCCCTCATGCTGAGCCTGTCGAAGCACGCACGACGTTGGTCCGGGGCTATTGGTCAGGGAAGATCCTCGCCATCGTCGGGTGGTTCGGTGTCGAGGGCGTTGGCGGGGGGAATGACGACCGGCTTGTGGCCGGCGCGCGCGAGCGCCGCGTTGAGAGCGGCGAGGGGGCCTGACTTGACGCCAGCCCAGCGCCGTTGGGCGTCGGCGAGTTTCGACACGGCATCGGCGACGGCGAGGCGTTGCGCCGCCGTGGGAGCGGCGTCGACGGCTTCCAGATCCGATTCGATTCCGGTGAGGATTGAATCGACGGACTCGAAGGTGGGTTCGCCGGTGGTGGGTTTTCGCGGAATGCGACCGGCCAGCACTTGCGGCGCATCGGACAGGCTCGTTTTTGGTGATTTCTGCATGAGCGACGATGCGGAATCGTCAGCATCGTCCGCATCGTGGGAATGCGCTTGTTCCGGAAACAGCGCGTCGAGCTGTTTCCAGACGGCTCTTCGCTCGCCGTAGCCTTTGCGCGCCTGGGCCAGTGCCTGCGCGATGTGCTGCGACAGATCGAAGGAAGCTTTCAGATCCGCGATCGTCACCTTGACGCGGGGATCTTCGGCGACGCGCAACGGCGCGGTGTAGGTCTTGCCGTTCACGCCGAGAACGACTTCGTAGTTGCCGGGCACGACATAAGGTCCTTGCGGCGCGATGGGCGTGCCGCGGCCCCACACTGCGCCGATACTGTAGGAATACCCGATCGCCCCCGGCCGCTCGGTTCGCAGATCCCAGACGAAGCGGTGCAGGCCGGCGGCGGTCTCCAGCGGTTGCGGCGGTTTCGTCCAGCCGGCCGCGAAATAGCGCTCCGCTTGGGGCTGCTCCGGTTTCGCATTGCTTGCAAAGCGACGCACCACCCAGCCGTTCGCGTCGCGAATTTCCAGCGTCACCGGTCCCCGCGGCGTCGCGCCCAGCCAGTAGTCGATCACCGCGCCGGCGGGCGGATTTTGACCGATGGGAGTTTCGGGCGGCAGCGGCGTGTCCACACTGTTGTCGGAATGCACGCGCCAGGCGAGGGCAGGGGTGAAAAGATGTGCATCGCCGGATTGCGGAACGATCTGCCGCAGCGGCGCCACGTCGTCGAGCACCCAGAGCGCGCGCCCTTCGGTCGCTGCGATAAGATCGTCGCCATGCACGAGGAGATCGGTGATCCACGCCGTCGGGAGATTTTGGCCAAGCGGCGCCCAATGTCCGCCATCGTCGAAGGAGATAAACACGCCGGCATCCGTGCCCGCATAGAGAAGCCCGGCCCTGACCGGATCGGCACGCACCACACTGACGAAGTGATCGCGCGGCAGACCGGGCGAGATATCCTGCCAGCTTCTTCCCCAATCGCGCGTGCGCAGGATATGCGGCTGGAAATCGTCGATGCGATGGCCATCGACCGCAGCGTACGCAATGCCTTGCTGCAACGCCGAGACATCGATCGCCGCAACCTTCGCCCACAGCGCCAGCCCTTTCGGCGTCACTTCGGCCCAATGTGCGCCGCCGTCACTGGTGAGCTCAATCACTCCATCGTCGGTGCCGATCCAGATCTCGCCGGCATTGAGCGGCGATGGCGCGATGGCGGAAATGCTCCCATAGCCGCACGGCTTCGCATTTGCGGGCGTGACGTCGCCGTTGCAGTTCTTCGCATCCGGGCGCTTGCCCGTGAGATCGCCGCTGATCGCGGTCCAATGCGCGCCCCGATCCTGCGTACGGAACAGCAGCTGGGCGCCCAGATAGAGCGATGAGAGACCGGCGCGCGAAGCAATCAGAGGCGTCGTCCACAGATAGTGGTAGCGAACGCGCGTCGGCCGTTTGCCGTAGCTGGATTCCGGCCAGGGCGAGATGTTCTCGACCTCGCCGGTCCGCCCGTTCCATTTGCTCACGCGGCCGCCGAGTCCCGAGCCGTAGACGATCATCGGATCGGCGGGATCGGGAATATCGTAGTCGCGTTCGTCGCCCCCGACGGGATGCCAGTCGCGCGTGGTGATCGCGCCGTAATCGCTGCGGCTCGCGATCCCGACCGTGCCCGAATCCTGCTGGCCGGAGTAAATCCAGTAGGGAAAGCGGTTGTCGGCGGCGAGATGATAGAATTGCCCCGTCGGCTGATTGTACCAGCTGCTCCAGCTCTCTGCGCCATCCACGCTGACGACGGCGCCCTGGTCGCTGCCGGTAATCATGTGATCGGGATGGAGCGGATTGATCCACACCGAATGGTAATCGTCGCCGCCTGGCGCGCCCTTGATAATCTCGCAGGTCTTTCCGCCCGCCGTGCAGCGGCGGATCGATTGGCCGACGGTGTACACCGTGTCCGGATCGTCCGGCGCAACGGTGAGACGGCTCGCATACCAGCTTGTGAACGCTTTTTCCTTGTTGACGCGCAGCCAGTGCGCTCCACCATCATCTGACCGGTACAGCCCCGCAGAGGTTCTCGAATCCACATCTGCGTAGATGCGCGTTCCATGGGCTGCGCGCGTTACCGCAATCCCGATGCGACCGAGCGACCCTTGCGGCCAGCCACCGCCCGCAAGCCGCGTCCAGCCGAGGCCGCCATCGGTCGATTTGTAGATGGCGCTTCCCGGGCCCGCGACAGGCGTGAAATAGCTCTGCCACGGATATTGGTGTGCTTCCCAGGCGGAGGCGAATACGAGGCGCGAATCCCTGGGGTCGCTCGCGATGTCGACCACACCGGTCCAGTCGTTGATCGCGAGCACATGCGACCAGGTCTTGCCGCCGTCGTTCGAGCGGTAAAGACCGCGCGCTGCGCTCGGCCCGAAGAAGTGACCCTGCGCGCCGACAAGCACGATGTCGGGATTATGCGGATCGATCCAGATGCTGCCGATATAGCGCGTATCGGCGAGGCCAAGTGACTTCCAGCTCGCGCCGCCATCCGTCGATTTGAAGACACCGAGACCTGCGGCGATGTCGTAGCGCGGCTCGGGCTGGCCGGTGCCGATGTAAATGACACTCGAATTGGAAGGCGCAATCGCGATGGCGCCGATGGTAGCGGCCGGACCGTGCTGAAACAGCGGCGACCAGGTGCGGCCTGCATTCTCTGTCCGCCAAACACCGCCGCCCGCTGCTCCGAAATAGAAGACATCGGGCTGGTTGGGCACGCCCGCGACCATCGTCGCCCAGCCGCCGCGAAACGGCCCAAGCTGGCGCCATGTCAGGCCGCTGCTCGTGGCAGAAGCGATATCGGAACCCGCTGACGCCGGCAGGGCAAGAATGGCAAGTGCCGCAATCGCCAACGTGCTGATAACACGACCCAAACCAGCTTTGCCCACGCCTGTTCCTTCGCACTTCCCCATCGTGCCGAGCCAAGCATTTCGGCCCGCAACCGACAACTGGTTCGGCGACTTAGCATATGCTAGCCTCCGGATGGGGCGGTTCAAGCGGGTGCATACGCGTTCGCGTCATGCGCCGCCAGGTACTGCTTCCGGTTTCGCGCGCGAGCGAGTCCGGCAATCCCTGAGGAGGGCACACGATGAAGACTCTGATTGCTGCTGCATTTCTATCTGTCGCCGTTCTGCCTGCGCAGGCAATGGCGGACAGCCCGTTCGACGGCACGTGGAAAGCGGATATGAGTTCCGTGAAAATGCCGACGAAGCCCGACATCTATGTGCTCAAGGACGGCATGTATGATTGCAAGACCTGCACGCCGCCCTTCACGATCAAGGCGGACGGAAGCGATCAACCGGTCACCGGCCATCCCTACTTCGACACCGTTGCGATCAAGGTTGTCGACGATCACACCATCCAGGAGACCGACAAGAAGAACGGAAAAACGGTCACCACCTCGACCGTGACCGTGGCGCCCGACGGCAAGACCGCCACCTTCGAGTTCACCGACAGCAGCAATACCAATGCCGCGCCGGTGACGGGCAAGGGCACCCAAAAGCAGGTCGCCAAAGGCCCGGCTGGTTCGCACGCCACTTCCGGCTCATGGGTGACGACCGCCTTGGCGAGCCTGTCGGATAACGGCACGACCGTCACGTACAAGACCGACGGCGACATGCTCACCATGACCGATCTCACAGGACAGACATACACCGCGAAAATGGACGGCACCGAAGCACCCTATAAAGGCGATCCTGGTGTCACGACGGTCTCGGTGAAAAAGATCGGCAAGCACACAATGGTCGAGATCGACAAACGCGGCAGCAAGATCATCGACACCATGCGCTCGACCGTCAGCAAGGACGGCAAGTCGATGACGGTCGCTTACGACGACAAGCTTCACGACCGCACCACGACGTACATGGAAACAAAGCAGTAGTTCGTCGCCGCCAGCGCGGTTCGAACGCAGAAGGGCCCGGTTCGCCGGGCCCTTCGTCCATGTGCAGCACAGATATTCGACATGAACGCGCCGCCCTGCGCAAAGCGGATTTCCTGTCGCTGTCGCGTGCCGCTATACTGCGCGCGGGAGCCGGGGCGGTCAGATGATTCAGCAAGGGGACGGTCCGGGGTCGCGCGCGCGCTCGCGAACGATACATGCGTAGGCGCTGCGCGCAATTTCCGTCGCCCCCATTTCCGGGGGAGAGGGTTAGGGTGAGGGGGCCTCTCCGCCGCGTCACGGCTGAGGATTCGCTTCGATGCGGTAGCCCGTTTTCATCATCTCCTGCGTGGCGGCGCCCCCTCACCCCAACCTTAATGCTGTTTTCGCTGCGGTACCGCGACCCCCACCCGAAATTTGCTCGCGCGAAATGCGCTCGCGAATTTCGACCTCCCCGCAAGGGGGAGATGAAAAGACAAGGCAGAACACGAAATTCCACCACGGAGATGTGTAGATGCCCTTTCGGGGAGAGGGAGCAATGAGGGGGCTGCATGGCTGAGGAGGATCAAGGTGTATCTGCGCGCGGCGCCGGCGACGCGGCTGCTCTGGGCGTGGCGATGAACGCCGATCCATCCGCCGTGGAAGACGCGCGCGCCTATCTGCGCGAGCAGACGCGGCTCGCCCGCCTGCAAAGCGAGAACTTGGTCGAACAGAACGCCTTCGAACTTTCTCATCTGCGCTGGCGGCGCGTCACAGATCGCATTCGCGGCGCCGGTTACGCGATCTTGACGCTGGCGGGCTTCGCCCTGGTTGCGGTCGTGTGCGCAGCCATGTGGTCGGCCGCGCATGACAATGGCCTCGTAGTGGAGAGCTTCTCGGTGCCCGGCGATCTAGCGGCGCGCGGGCAGAGCGGCGCGGTGGTCGCCCAGCACGTGCTGGACCGCATCGCGGCGCTGCAAGCGGACACGATTTCGCTGCGCGCCGCACATACCTACACCAACAATTGGGGCGACGACCTCAGGGTGCAGATCCCGGATACTGGTGTCTCGCTCGGCGAGGCCTATCGGTATCTGACGCACTGGCTTGGCCATCAGACGCACATCTCCGGGGAGATTGTACACAGCGGCAACGGCCTTGCGCTTACCGCGCGCGCGGGCGCCGCGCCTGGCCGCACCTTCGCCGGGATCGATCTCGATGCGCTGGTCGACCGGACGGCCGAGAGCATCTTTGCCCAAACGCAGCCCTATCGGTACGGCATCTATCTCTTCAGTCACGGCCGCAACCCGGAGGCCAGGACAGTGCTGCTTGCGCTCGCCCAGAGCGGCGCACCGGCAAGCGAGCGCGCTTGGGCCTATGCCGGGCTCATCTACGGCAGCGCAGGCGATCCATCGTCCGAGCGATACGGGCGCGCGGCAATCGCGCTCAATCCCGACTTGATGCTCGCACATAACAACCTCGCAGCCGTGGCCTCCCGGCTTGGCCATTCGGAGCTCGCGTGGCGCGAGGCGTCCATCGCGGCAAGGCTTGCGGAAAGCGGAGCGGGCGGCGAGATCGACCCGCGAGCGGCAGGCATTCAGAAGAGAACCATGGCCGAAGAGGCCGACGCGAACCTCGGCGACTATCAGAGCGCGATCAACGAAATGCGCGCGGAGCTTGCGACCGACTGGAGCACGTTCAGAGGCCGCAGCCAGGCATTCCTCGTTCGTGACCTGGCGGCGACGCACGATACGGCCGCGGCGCGGGCGTTGCTTTCCTCGATCCCTCCGGTCCCGGGCGCCAATGCGTCCGCGGTGAGAGGGCAGATCCTCGTACGAGGCGAGGCACTGGCGCAAATCGACATGGCGGCAAGCGATTGGGCCTCGGCGAAGACGGACCTCGAGGCCGGTATACGGGCGCTGCACGACGCGAACCTGTCGCTGCCGCTGAAGGCTTACCTTCCGCTGATGCAGGCGAAAACCGGCGACATCGCCGGCGCACGCTGGCAAGGCGCGACGCTTCCCCCCGACTGCTATGCCTGTGTCGAATCCCGCGCTGGTGTCGAAGCCGAAGCGCACGACTGGCCGCGTGCCGAAGTGCTGTACGCGGAAGCGGTGCGTCAGGCGCCGTCGATTCCTCTCGCCTATGCGAATTGGGGCGCGATGCTGCTTGCAAAGAGCGACTACGACGCGGCGATCGGGAAGTTTGCGCTGGCGCACGCGAAAGGACCGCACTTCGCTGACCCGCTGGAGATGTGGGGCGAAGCGCTGATCGAGAAGAACCGCTCCGATCTCGCGCTGGCGAAGTTCGAAGAAGCAGACAAATACGCGCCCAACTGGGGCCGCCTGCATCTGAAATGGGGGCAGGCGCTGCTCTACGCGGGCAATCGCGAGGAGGCGAAGAAACAATTCGAAACCGCTTCGCGTCTCGATCTGAGTGCGCAGGATGCTGCGGCATTGTTGCGCTGGAAGGCAAAGCGGGCATGAACGAGCAAAGCCCGGAACCCGGAAAGGAACCCGCCGCCAATCTCTTTCCGGCTGCGCTGGCCATTGGCGACGGCAAATCGCTCGATCCGCGCGCGGCGGTATTTCTCGAAAAGCAGAGCCGCCTGACCGATCTTCAGATCGGCGATCTGAGGCGCGAGGACAGGCTGCGCCACTGGTCGCTGCGCGTGCGCCATATCAGCGATGTCATGAAGCTCGCCTTCGAGTTCGCAGCGGCGTTCATCCTGCTGGCCGCGGCGGTTTTCCTTGGCGGCGCCATCTGGAGTGCGACGCACGACCGCAGCCTCGTCATCGATGCCTTCGACGTGCCGCCCGATCTCGTGGTGCGCGGTCTGAGCGGCCAGGTGATTGCCGCCCGCATCGAAGACAGGCTCTCGTGGATGCAGGCACATACGATTACGTCGCGTCCGGCAAACACCTACCTTCGCGATTGGGGCAATGACATCAAGGTGCAAATTCCCGAGACCGGAATTTCGATCGGCGAGCTCTATCGCTATCTCGCGGGGTGGCTCGGCAGCCAAACTCACATCGCCGGCGAAATCTGGCGCACGCAAACGGGAATCGCTCTCGCTACGCGTGCCGGCAACAATCCCGCGCCCATTCTGAGCGGACCTGAAGCCGATCTCGATGCGCTCATCGTGAAGGCGGCGGAGCAGATATACCGGCAGACGCAGCCTTACCGTTACATCGCCTGGCTCGACCGTCAGGGCCGCATCCCCGAGGAACTGGTCGCCGCGCGCGCGCTCGCACTCGACGGGCCGCCGGCGGAAAAGCCGTGGGCCTATACGCGCTGGGGAGTGACGCTGCAAAGTCTCGGCGACCTGAAAGGTGCGCTCGAAAAGCAGCGCCTCGCCACGGTGTTCGGGCCGACGCTGCCCCATACCTGGTACAATCTGGGCGCCGTCGAGGCTTCGGGCGGTCATGAGGAGGCGGCGCTCCAGGATAATCTCACCGCGCTGAAGCTCCTGCAGAGTCCGGCAGCAAGCCAGCTCGCGCCCTCCGCTGTCGCAGTCGACATTCCGATTTTGAAAATGCTGACCGCTGAAGCTGTCGGCGACTATCGCACCGCCATTGCACAGGCGCCGAAAGTGGAGGCGATTGCCAATTACGGCGATTCCCACCAATCGGCGCCGATCATGCTGGCCGCCGATCTCGCAAGCGATCACGATGTCTCGGCGTCGCGCAAATCCGATCGGGGCACGCCCGACGCCGAGACATCGAGCATGCAATTGGGCGCGGGCGGCAGCTTCGACCTGCAGCCTCTTCCGGGCTTTCAGCGCGCCGCGGCGCTGGAAGATTGGCGGGCGGCACGCGACGACCTCGCGTCCCAAAATCGGTCCGAAGCTGCCCAGACTGCAGCCGTGCGGCCATTGCTGCCCGTTCTGTCCTGGCCGCGCCTCGCCTTTGCCGAAGCGAAGCTCGGTGATTTTGGCGCCGCGCATGCGCTGATCGACCAGACCCCGCTCGATTGCGACTTTTGTCTGCGCATGCGCGGCAACATCGACGCAGCGCAACGCATCTGGAGCGGCGCCGCGTTCTGGTTCGCGCGCGCTGCCTTCGTCGCACCCTCGATGCCTTTCGCCCATGCCGAATGGGGCGCGATGCTGCTCGCCGAAGGCGACTACGACGGCGCCATCGCGAAGTTCGCGAAGGCTCATGAGCAAGGCCCGCACTTCGCCGATCCGCTGGAGATGTGGGGTGAGGCGCTGATGG
>CAWEXK010000015.1:0-15248 GCA_963812975.1 uncultured Alphaproteobacteria bacterium
GCGCGGCATCACCATCAAGGCGCAAACGGTGCGCCTCGAATATGTTGCGAAGAACGGCGAGAATTACACACTCAATCTGATGGACACGCCCGGGCATGTCGACTTCGCCTACGAAGTCTCACGCTGTCTCGCCGCCTGCGAGGGGGCGCTGCTTGTCGTCGACGCGAGCCAGGGCGTGGAGGCGCAAACGCTCGCCAATGTCTACCAGGCCATCGAGGCCGATCTCGAGATCGTGCCCGTGCTCAACAAGATCGATCTGCCGGCGGCGGAGCCCGAACGCGTGCGCCAGCAGATCGAAGACGTGATCGGCCTCGATGCCTCGAACGCCATTCCGATCTCGGCGAAAACGGGTCTGAACATCGATGCGGTGCTGGAAGCGATCGTCCACCGCCTGCCACCACCCAGAGGCGATCGCGACGCGCCTCTCAAGGCCCTGCTCGTGGACAGCTGGTACGATTCCTATCTGGGCGTCGTGGTTCTGGTGCGCGTCGTGGACGGCGAGCTGAAGAAGGGCCAGCGCGTGCGCATGATGGCGGCGGATGCCGCCTATCAGGTTGACCGCGTCGGCGTGTTTACGCCCAAGCAGGTCGCAGTCGACACGCTGGGGCCGGGCGAGATCGGATTCATCACTGCGGCGATCAAGGAAGTGGCGGACACGCAGGTCGGCGACACGCTGACGGATGAGCGCAACGGAACAAACGTGCCGCTACCTGGCTTCAAGCCCGCGCAGCAGGTCGTGTTCTGCGGTCTGTTCCCCGTCGATGCGGCGCTGTTCGAGGATTTGCGGGAGGCGCTGGGCAAGCTGCACCTCAACGATGCGAGCTTCACCTACGAGACGGAAACGTCTGCCGCGCTGGGCTTCGGCTTCAGGTGCGGATTTCTGGGCCTGCTGCATCTCGAAATCGTGCGCGAGCGGCTGACACGCGAATTTGCGCTCGAGCTGATCACGACCGCGCCCTCGGTCATCTATCGCATCCATCTGACGGACGGCAGCGTGAAGGAACTGCACAATCCCGCCGACCTGCCCGATCCCGTCTATATCGATCGCATCGAAGAACCGTGGATCAAGGCGACGATACTGGTTCCCGACGAGCATCTGGGTGCGGTGCTGAAACTGTGCGAGGACCGCCGCGGGCGGCAGATCGAGCTCACCTATGCCGGCAGCCGCGCCATGGTGGTCTACCGCCTGCCGCTCAACGAAGTGGTGTTCGATTTTTACGACCGGCTGAAATCGGTGAGCCGCGGCTATGCGAGCTTCGACTATCACATCGAAGGCTACGAGGAGGGCGATTTGGTGAAAATGTCGATCCTCGTCAACGCCGAGCCGGTCGATGCGCTGTCGATCATCGTCAACCGCCTGCGCGCCGAGGCGCGCGGCCGCGCCATGTGCGAGAAGCTGAGCGAGCTCATCCCGCGGCACCTGTTCCAGATTCCCGTTCAGGCGGCAATCGGCGGCCGCATCATTGCGCGCGAGACGATCAAGGCCCTGCGCAAGGACGTTACAGCAAAGTGCTACGGAGGCGACATCACGCGCAAGCGCAAGCTCCTCGACAAGCAGAAGGAGGGCAAGAAGAAGATGCGCCAGTTCGGCAAGGTCGACATCCCCCAGGAAGCGTTCATCGCCGCGCTCAAGATGGACGCGGACTGAGCAACTTTGCTCGCCCCTCCGCGAGGGCAGGGACGCCGGGACGCGTGGGGTAGAATTCTCTGCGCACGCGACGGCGCGCGAGCTCGGCTCTCCCCGTGCGGGGGGCTCGGCGCGGTAATGACGGTCTAATTATGGATGCCTGTTTCAGCAGCGATGCGGATGCCAGTAGCACCAGCCGGGGCCGCCGCCATAGACGCAGCCGGAGAGACCGACGGTAAGGCCGAGAATGAGTACTGGAACCAGTAATCGACGCATGGCGATTCCCGCATGTTGGGAGATCGCCCCTCCGAATTGAACTGTTGCAGGGCGGCGCGGACAATTCAAGACTTACGCCGCTCGGCGACGCTTTGATCCCTGCGGCGAGCCTACTTTCCGCCGCTCAGGCGCTGGATCACATCGTCGAGTTGTTCGAGCGTTTTGTACGTGATGCGCACCTCGCCGCCTGTGAGTGCTTTGTGGATGATTTCGACTTTCAGACCCAGGAGATCGGAGAGACTCGATTCCAGCGCTCTCACGTCCGCGCTGCTTTGAGAGGGCGGTGATCTCGGTTTCTTCTCTGAACGCTGTTCTGCCTGGCGAACAGTGAGGAACTTAGCTATGATCTCCTTCGCACGCGCCTCGGCATTCGCTGCGCCGATTAGAGTTCGCGCATGACCCGCGCTCAGTTTGCCTTCGCGAACAAGGACCTGCACTGCGGCGGGAAGTTTCAGAAGCCGAACACTGTTCGCGATGTGACTGCGGCTTTTGCCCATTTCTTGGGCCAGCCGTTCTTGCGTGTAATCGAAGCGATCGATCAGTTCCTGATACGCGTTCGCTTCCTCCATGGCGTTGAGATCTGCGCGCTGAACGTTCTCGATGATCGCCAATTCCAGCGATTCGGCGTCGGATAGTTCCCGCACCACCACGGGCACGTCGTGCAGATGGGCGAGCTGGGCAGCACGCCAGCGCCGCTCGCCAGCGACGATTTCGAAGATCTCCGGCCCTCGCGCGGTCGGCCGCACCAGAATGGGCTGCAACACGCCCTTTTCGCGGATCGAGTTCGCAAGCTCGCCGAGTTCCTCCGCGCCGAAATTCTTCCGCGGCTGGAGGGGGTTGGGATGAAGCCAACCGACCGGAAGAGTGCGAGGCACGCGGCTGGTCGCGTCGCCCTTCGGGGAACTGGCTGCCCCCTCCTCCCCGATCAGCGCAGACAGGCCGCGTCCCAGTCCCCGGTGCCGACCCTCGTCCGCCTTCTTCGGTTCGGAGTTGGTCACGCCGCCGACCGCATGCGTTCACGCTGGATCAGTTCGCCGGCGAGCTTGATGTAAGCCTGGCTTCCTGGACAGCGCAGGTCATAAACCAGGGCAGGCAGACCAAAGCTCGGTGCTTCCGAGATGCGTACGTTGCGAGGAATCATGGTGTCGTAGACCTTCTCCCCCATATGTTGGCGCACGTCGGCTGCCACCTGGTCGGACAGGCGGTTGCGCTTGTCGAACATCGTGAGCACGATTCCCTGGATTTCGAGCGAAGGGTTGAGATTGGCGCGCACCCGTTCGATCGTCCGCAGAAGCTGGCTCAGCCCTTCGAGCGCGAAGAATTCGCATTGCAACGGCACCACGACCGCGTCCGCCGCAGCCATCGCATTGACGGTCAGGAGTGTGAGCGAGGGAGGGCAGTCGATCAGGATATAGGAGAAGCGCGTGGGCTCGCGAGCGCAGAATTCCGCCAGGGCGTCCTTCAGCCGATAATTTCGCCGCGCGACGTTAATGAGTTCCAGCTCCGCGCCAGAAAGGTCCACCGTTGATGGAACGACCGAAAGAGCGGGAATGCGCGTCGGCATCACCGCTTGGGCGAGCGTCACATCTCCCATCAGGACACTGTAGGACGTAATGTGTCGCTCTGCCTTCGGGACTCCCAAACCTGTCGACGCATTCCCCTGCGGGTCCAGATCGATCACCAATGTCGGTTCGCCGACTGCCGCCAGAGCCGTCCCCAGATTGATGGCGGTCGTCGTCTTGCCGACCCCCCCCTTCTGGTTGGCGACCACCAACACACGGGGCGCGTTCGCCTCAGGCATGGCGCAGACTTTCGATGATGAGGACGGTGCCGGAAGGGTCGGAGCGGCTTTTCACTTCCTTCACCTGCATCTTCCAGGATTTGTGGGATTCGGTCAATTCGCCCGCTACCGATTGGCCCTTCAAAAACAGGTTGACGGTGTTTTTGCCCTGAAAAGGTTGTGCATATAGCAGGAGACGGGGTAATGGGGCGCAGGCGCGTGCCGTTACGACGTCGAAGGGTTCCCGCCCGGCATCCTCCAGGCGCCTGTTCCGAATTTCTACCCGGATGCGCAGTCTCTCGGCCGCCATGCTCAGAAATTCGGCCTTTTTACGGGTGGCTTCGAATAGCACGGCGCGAAAGTCCGGGCGTTCTTCCTCGAGCAAGAGGGCGAGAATCAGGCCCGGGAATCCGGCGCCAGCTCCCAGATCGACGAGGCTCACGGCCGACGGGGGAATGAGATCGCGTAGCTGGGCGCTGTCCCAGATGTGCCGACGCCAGACGTCTGTCAATGATTGCTTCGAGACAAGGTTGTGACGCGATCCGCACTCCTCGAGCAATGCTACGAAGAGTTTTAGCCGTTCGAGTGTTTCACGTGAAACATTGGCGGCATTCTGAAACGCGACGGGACCGAACGGCGCCGCAACCATCAGCGTTCATCGGCCTGGTGTTTCGTTCTCCGGCCGCGCGGGAAGGGAAATTCACGTAGATCCTTCGCGCGCGCCCGGGAATGCGCGAGCACCAAGGTGAGAGCGGCTGGCGTGACCCCGTCGATGCGGCCGGCCTGACCGAGGGTCGCGGGGCGGATCGCGCTGAGTTTCTGCACCGCCTCGGTCGAGACCGCGCACCGCGCGGTAATCGAGATCGACGGCAAGACCGAGCGCCTCGTCCCTTCGAAAGGCTTGGATGTCCGCCTCTTGCCGGTCCAGATAGACGGCATACTGCGCGTCGTTCTCGATTTGCTCGACGACATCCGCATCCAATCCGGCAAGCTGCGGCCATACACGGGCAAGATCGGAAAGGCCCACGCCCGGCAGGCCCAGCAGCTCGTGGCCGTTGCGGCGGTCTCCGTCCAGACGCACCGCAATGCCCGCCTGCCGCGCCTGGCTGGGCGTCAGCATAAGCGCTGTGAGCTCACGCCGCGCCGCTTCCAGCCGCTCGAGCTTCGCCGAGAACTGCTGCCTGCGGTCCCGGGCGACAAGGCCACATTCCACCCCCAACGATGTCAAACGCCGGTCCGCGTTGTCTGCGCGCAGCGTCAGCCGATATTCCGCGCGCGATGTGAACATCCGATAGGGCTCGCTGACGCCCTTCGTTGCCAGATCATCGATAAGGACGCCGACATAGGCGGCAGCCCGGTCGAGGATCATCGGCTCGGCGCCGGAAGCAGCGCGCGCGGCGTTCCATCCGGCCATCAGTCCCTGCGCGGCTGCTTCTTCGTAGCCGGTGGTGCCGTTGATCTGACCCGCCAGATAAAGGCCAGCGATCCGCTTTGTTTCCAGCGAACGCTGGAGCTCCCGGGGGTCGACGTAATCGTATTCGATGGCATAGCCCGGCCGGAGCATTTGCGCGCCCTTCAGACCCGGAATGGTCGCTAGAAACTCCCGCTGCACTGCCTCGGGCAACGAAGTCGAGATCCCGTTCGGATAGATGGTGTCGTCGCCGAGCCCCTCTGGTTCCAGGAAAATCTGATGACTATCGCGGGCGGCGAAGCGCACCACCTTGTCCTCGATCGAGGGGCAGTAGCGCGGCCCGGTGCTTTCGATCTGGCCGGAATACATTGGCGACCTGTCCAGGTTGCGCCGGATGACGTCGTGCGTCGCGGGCGTGGTACGCGTGATGTGGCAGACGATCTGAGGCGTCTCGATCCGCCGCGTCAGAAACGAGAAGGCGACCGGCGGGTCGTCGCCCGGCTGCACCTCGAGCGAGCCGAAATCGATGCTGGCGCCGTCTAGCCGGGGCGGCGTGCCAGTCTTCAGGCGGCCCATGCAGAGGCCCAAGCCATAGAGCTTCCGCGCCAGTCCGACGGCCGGCGCTTCTCCAACGCGGCCGGCAGGAATCTTGCTGGCGCCGATATGGATCAGCCCGCGCAGAAACGTGCCCGTCGTCATCACCACCGCGCCACACGCGATCTCGCGCCCATCCGCGGTCACGACGCCCGCCACCCGCCCCTCCCGGATCACGAGGTCTTCCACCGCGCATTCCGCGATGTCGAGGTTGGGCGTACCGGCCAGCGCCTCCTGCATCGCCGCGCGGTAGAGACTGCGATCGGCTTGGGCGCGCGGTCCCCGGACCGCCGGCCCCTTGCGCCGGTTCAGAAGTCGGAACTGGATGCCCGCTGCGTCCGCGACCCGGCCCATCAGCCCATCGAGCGCGTCGATTTCCCTGACCAGATGTCCCTTGCCGAGCCCGCCGATGGCCGGATTGCACGACATCTCGCCGATGGTGGCACGCTTGTGCGTGACCAACAGCGTCCGGGCACCGAACCGCGCCGCCGCCGCCGCGGCCTCGCAGCCGGCGTGTCCGCCCCCGATCACGATCACATCGTGTCCACGCATGGAGGTTGCTTACGAACGATCGCGCGCCGACGCAATCTGTTTCACGTGAAACAGCGCGGACGCGATGCGGGCGCGGCGGCGCCCGGCGATCGGTCTAACGCTGTTGCGGCCCTATGGTCCGGGCGACGGATGGACCTGCGCCGCTCCTTGCATGGCGCAGGTCCCCGAAATATGTATCATGTCCCCATAATTACTTAGTTCGGCATCAGCACCTTGTCGACGACGAGGATCACGCCGTTGCTCTGGTAGACATTGGAGATGGTGACGTTGGCCATGTTGCCCTTGTCGTCCGTCACCGCGAGTGCATCGCCATGTCCAGTGACGGTCAGGGTGTCGCCTTCCACCGTCTTCAACACGGCTTTGCCGCCGCCCGCGCTGATCTGGCGATCGAGCGCCATCGCGTCGAAGCGGCCGGGGACGACGTGATAGGTCAGGATCTTGTCGAGCGTCGCTTTGTTCTCCGGCTTCAGCAGCGAATCGACTGTCCCCGCAGGCAGCGCGGCAAACGCCTCGTTGGTGGGCGCGAACACCGTGAACGGCCCCGGGCCTTCCAGCGTCGCCACCAGTCCGCCGGCTTTCACGGCTGCAACCAGCGTCGTGTGATCCTTCGAATTCACGGCATTTTCGATGATGTTACGGCTCGGGTACATCGCCGCACCGCCCACCATCGGATAGCTGGTGGCAAGCGCGCTTCCGCCAAGCGCGAGCACTGCGATCGCGGCGGCGCCGAAAAAGTTGAGTTTGTGCATGGTCTTTTCTTTCTGCTCCTGGTGCCGCGGACTTCGGCCTCTCCTCGGTCGACGCGGTCATCTGCTCCTTCTACGGAGCAGGATCCCCGCCGGATGCACGCCCCTCGCATCCCGATGCCGGCGTGGCGCGTAGTGACTTTATGAAGACCGCGGGCGCCGCTCGAACGATCTTGCTCCCCCGAGATGGGGGAGGCGGCGCGCGCAATCGCAGAGCCACCACGCTGCTGCGCCACGTCGAAACGCGCGGGCATCAAACCGCGGTGATGCCGGGGCGGGATGGACAACGCCCCACTTTCGGGCGACCGTCCGGCGCGAACGCCGCGTTCCGCGCAGGGGTCATGGACGAGCCTGCTTCGCTTTCCTCCGCCGACGTATTGATCGAGGCCGTCGCGCGCGGCAGCCAATTGGCGCTGAAGCGACTCTATGCACTCGAGTCGCCCCGCCTCTATGGAATCGCCCTGCGGATCGTGCGGCGTCCGGAGATCGCGGCCGAAGTTTTGCAGGACGCCTTCGTGCAGGTCTGGCAGAATGCCGGCTCCTTCACGCCGACGCGCGGCGCGGGCGCTGCGTGGCTCACCGGCATCGCGCGTTTCCGCGCGCTCGACGCCGTGCGCAAGTTCGGGCGCGAGGTGCTGTCGGGCGATCCCGCGCTGGGCGACGCGGCGGTAGAGCCCGATGTGCTGGCAAAGATCGACGCGACGGCGCAAACCGCCGCGCTCCGCCGCTGCCTGCAGTTGCTCGACGACAATCAGCGGCGCTGCGTGGTGCTCGCCTTCGTCGACGGTTTCTCGCACGCCGCCATCGCGGCGCGGCTGGCCGCACCTCTGGGCAGTGTCAAGAGCTGGGTGCGAAGAGGCCTGATCGCGTTGAAGTTCTGTCTGCAACCATGATCCCCGCCGATCGCGACCAGCTCGCAATCCTCGCCGGCGAATTTGTCCTGGGCGTACTGGATGCGGACCAGTCGCGCGAAGTTGCAGAAGCGCTCGCAAGCGATGCCGCGCTCCAAGACGCCGTCGCATTCTGGGAGCAGCAGCTTCACCCTTTGTCGGCGCTCGCGTCGCCGGCGGCGCCGCCATCCGGAACATGGGAGGCGATCGCGGCCCGGCTCACCAGGAGCTCGCCGCATTCCGCCGCGCCTCGACGGTGGAACCGCGCATCCCTCTGGCGCTGGTCGACTGCAGGCGGCACGGCTGCGGCTGCAGCGCTTCTTCTCTACGTCGCGCTCGCGCCCGTTACTCCCGCGCCGCCGCTCGTCGCGGCGCTGCACGCACCAACGGCACGCGCGGCGGACTGGATCGCCGTCGCCGACAAGTCCGGGCTGCGCCTGTACGAAATTGCAGGCGCGGCAGCCCCGCCCGCCCATGTTTTCGAACTCTGGGCCATCGCCCCCCATGCGAAGCGCCCCGAGCCGGTGGGAATCATCCCGGCCAATGGCACACTCCGGCTTGCGACCCCGCCCCCTGCGGTCGAGAACGGCGCCACCCTCGCGATCAGCATCGAGCCGCCCGGCGGATCGCCGACCCGACAGCCCACCGGCCCCGTCGTCTTCGTCGGTATCCTTCGCTCGACCTGATGCCGGCACCTGTTCGACCGCCAGCGTCGTCCTTCGATTGCATTGGAGCCCAACCGCGAAATCGATAGGCTTGCGCAAGGGCAGGCCGGAGGCGAGGAATGCGGACCAGTAGCGTTGTGTTGATGATCGCGGGCCTTGCGCTCGCGGGCTGCGCGGACGAGCTGCCAAGCGTCAGATGGTCCAGGCCCGGCGCGACCTACGACCAGTTCGTGCAGGATCGCGCCGCGTGCGTAACGGAGGCGCGCGCGGAGTCCGAGCCATTTATCCTTGGCGGCGCGCGCTATGCCGGCAAACGCGATGTTCTCGATTCCAGCGTGTTCGTGCCCTGCATGGCCGCGCGGGGCTACCGGCAGGATCCCCAAGGCTTCGCCGCGCCCCCCGGCGACGAACTCCCCCTCGCGCCGTAAACTATCGTGCTGGCGCCAGCGCCCCCTTTTGCCGGCGCGGAACCGGCCTTGCAACCAAGCCGTTCCCTCATGGCGCGCAGGGGTTGAACCACTGCCGGGGACAATCGCAAAGGAGTTCCGCCATGCTCGATGCGTCCTTCTCAAGATCCTCCCTACGACTCGCACTGCTCGCCGGTGCATTCGGTGTTGTCGCCGCCTCTGCGTCTGCGCAGGGCTACGGGCCTTACGACCCGCGCACGCCTTACAGCGCCGGCCCGACGGAATCGGTGGAAGTGATCGCCCCGCGTTTTCGCGCCGACAGCACGCCTCTGAACGGCCCGCTGGAAAAGATTTCGCTCTCGTCGGCCGTTCGCTACGACGATCTCGATCTCACCACGCGCGAGGGCGCCCGCGCCTTGCGACGGCGCGTCTATCGCGAGGCTGTGGAAGTTTGCGACCGGATCGCCGAAGCATATCCCGTCTATGAGATGACGAGCGCCACGCCCTGCTACAAATCTGCGATCAGCAACGCGATGGTGAAAGCGGATGGGGCGATCACGGATGCGCGGCTCGCCTATTGGCGTGGATATTGATCAGAGGTTCGCCACTACGGCGTAAGCGATCGTTCCTGAAGTTCGCGCGCCGTCACCGGCAAGCCGGGCGCGGCGAAGGAACGCCTGTCGCGCCACAACATGACGCTTGACCTGTTAGTGCTCAGAATCATTCAGATGGTGCACGCGGTAAGTCGCGCCCCTACTACGTTTAGAGGTGGCAGATGCACCGTTTAACAACTCTATGGGTGGTCTTGCAGACGTCGAAATCATCAGCGCCCAAATTCACGGCTCCGCGCCCGCTGGTGCTCGACCCGCGAGCAGGACGATCAAAACAGTGGCGTTTAGAAGAAAGAATCCGGGCGGCGGCGTCGGAACCGCCCCAGGACCGCGATTGCCACATCAGGAACCATTCGCCACCGACAGCTACGAAGCCCCCACCGTAAAGGAGCATCGCGACGGTGAGCCCCGCGACAGGCAGCGCAAGGGCCCGATCAAAGCCGCTCTCGCTGCGCGCCTGGCGGAACAGGGCCGCCGCGCCGAGCAAGAGCAGGCCGCCGCTCAGCGCCTCGGTTGCGATGATCGCCAGATAGAAGAGTTGCTGCACCGGCGCCGAATGGATCGCCCGCCACTGCTGGGTAGAGTTGGGGAAGACGGTGTCCATCCCCATGACGTGCTGCACGAAGGTCCAGTTGTCGCCGTAGTCTACGATGTTGTTGAACGCGACGAGTCCCAGGAGCAGCGCCATAGCCGCTACCAGGCTTGCCTTGCAAAGGCGTATCAGCATCCCCGGATTGATTTTGTCCACGCCACCCTTCCCCGATCTTTTGGACGGCGAAGTTAGAACAGTTGGCGAGGTCCGCAATGGGTCGCGAACGGCCGTATCGGTGTCATCGGCGCAGTACGTCGATTACCCTAGTTGTGCGCAGAAAGGCGCGAGAGTTGTTCGAAGATGACCTCGGTGGTCTTGTCCAGACGAACGGCTTGGCCTGACGGTGTTTTCGCGGGTGTAGCGGCGAATGGCCTCCTCGAGTTCGGCAATGGACAGCACTACAGCGTGAAACAGTCCTATGCGGCGCTGGCGCGGATGGATTCCCGCGAAGCGCGAAGCTGCGGCAGCCGCACGGTGACCGTGGTGCCGGCGCCGACGGCGCTTGAGATGTCGAATTCGCCGCCCAGCCGCGCCGTGAGCTTCTTGACAATCGTAAGCCCCAGTCCGCTGCCCTGCTTTCGCCCGGCGCAAGGATGCGCCTGGAAGAAAGGCTGGCCGATGAATTGCAGCTTGTCTTCGGGAATGCCCACGCCGCGATCGCGCACCACCAGCTCGACGCAATCCGCGCCGCGTTGCAGCACCACATCGACGGACGAGTTCTCCGGACTGAACTTGACCGCATTGGAGCCCAGATTGAGCACGATCTGACTGAGCGTCTTTTCGTTGGCAGCGACCTCGGCGCCATCCGAGCGGTCGACATAATCGATCGAGATGCAGTCGCCCTTCGCATATTCGCGCAACATGCGAATCGCGCCGGTCAGCGCTTCGCCCGGCCGGATCGGTTCTGTGGGAATGTCCGCGCCGCCGTTCAATTGCGAAAGGTCCAGCACGTCGTTGACGATATTCAGCAGCAATCGACCGCTGGTCCCGATGTCTTGGGCATATTCGCGGTAGCGTGCGCTGAGCGGCCCGAACAATTCGCCCGCCATGGAGTCCGAGAAGCCGATGATGGCATTCAGCGGCGTGCGCAGTTCGTGGCTGGCGTTCGCCAGAAACACGCCTCGTGCCACGCCATCATCGTGCAACCGCTGCGCAAGCTGGGTCCAGCCGCGTAGCACGATCAGCTGAAGCACCGCGAGAATGATGAAGCACCCAACTGCGAGAGGGGCGGCGGCGTCGGCGAAATCGGCGCCCGGTCTGGCCGAGCGCCAGACCAGATAGCCGAGCGGCGTCCCTTTCGTATCGTCAAGGGGAACCTGGGCCCTGTCGGAAGGCGGCACGTTCGATAGCGCCAGCGGAGCAATTCCGAAACCGGATTGGAGACTGCCCAGCGCCGCCAAATCCAGTGGCACGAGATAGGCGAGGAGATAGTGCCGGGACAGCGGCTGCGCTGCGCGGGCGTCGTTTGGAACGATGCGCTCGGCCGCGCCGAAATAAACGGTATTTCCCAGACGTACGAACGCGGTCATCGCGGTCGCGGGAAGCGCCGCGGTCGCGAGCGCGCGCCGGCCCAGAGCGGTCAGAGACGCGCTCGTCTGCAGGACTCGCGCATCGGCCGCCGCGGCGTGAGCGCTGTAGCGGTAAACAACCCGCGCGTGCGCATTCAGGATGGCGGTGATGGGAACGCCGGCCGCCTCGGCCGAGTAGCCGAGATTTGCGTCGACCCATTTGACATTCAGAGTTTCACCCACCGCGTCGTAAGCGATATCCCAGTATGCCTGCTGCACGAGCATGGCGCTCAGTCTCGCTCGCTCCGCGTTCAGCGCCGAGCGAACGATGCGTTGCTCCATGTCGCGCTGATGCGCATCGCCCACCCGCGCTATGGTCAGCAGCACGCCATAGATCGCGACGCCGAGAAAGAGAATGCTCGCCGCGATGATCGCGATGGGCCGGAGGTGGCGGGGCGTGGTCGGCATGGGGCGGAAATCGAGATCCACTGGGTCCCGCCGCAAGCTCTATCAAAATCGAATTGCACGTCGGTTAATCCCGCCCGCGCAAAATATACCAACTATTAACTATGAGCGGCGGGCCGCTGTTTCTTCCTGCTTTTGCGCGGCTCAGCCGCAACACCCGTAGATCGAGGCGCGGTCGGTCGCCGTCAGGTCGAGCTCCCAGGCGAGACGGTATTGCTGAAGCGCAGCGGCGTGATGTTGCAGCCGGTCGAGGGCGCGCCCCCAGGCAAGATGCAGCGCCCCCCAGTTCGCCGCATAGCGCGCCGCCAACGCATATTTCTTGATCGCCAGGGCCTGTCTGCCCTGCCTCAGAAGTACATCGCCCCAATTCTTGAGCGGGTCCGCCCAATGAGGACCTTTCTCGTTGGCAAGCGCGAACTTCGCGATTGCCGCATCGGGCAATCCATGTCGCGCCAGTGCCTCTCCCCAGCTTTCGTAAGGTGTTGGCATCGAGGGAGCGCGCGCAACCGCCGCCCCGTAGTCCTTCTGGGCCAGCGCCCACGCGCCCTGCCGGTCGTCGATGTCGCCCTTGAAGCGCAGGCAATCGACGAAATGTCCGCCACGTGCGAAGTCGGCGCGTGCTCCGACCATGTTGCCGGAAAGACCTTCCGCAAGCCCGAGCCAGCACGGTATGGAAGTTTCGAGATTGCCCGCCACGCTTGGATCGGCGGAGGCAATTTTATCTCCGGTCCTGAGCGCCGCCGCAGCGCGCGCAAACTCTTTCTGGTCCAGGGCAACGATGCCGCGCACCAGCGCGCTCTCGGCAATGACGAACGAATCTTTTTCGCTTCCCGGCGAGGTTTCGAGCTCCAACTCGGAGTGCCGCCATTCGTGCATATGCGCGAGCGATTCGGCGTGGATCGGTGCCTCTTCGGCGGCTTCGGTCCCATGTCCGCCGTTTTGCGCCATGTCCTGCGCTATGTCGTTCCCGAACCCCTGCCAGTCGTTCAGGTGATAGTCCAGGTTTCCCCAATAGACCGCGGGAACGTTTGCCCCGAGCCAGCTATCGCGAAGCGCGGTGCGTTCCATTTCGCGGCCGGTGCGGATGACGGCCTCTTCGTCTCCCAGGGAAGTTTCAATTCCCATCAAGCTGTCATAGGCCATCCAGAAGCGGGGTCTGGCGCGCAATGCCGCGAGAATCTTTTCCTTCGCCTCGCGAAAGCGGCCGAGATCGTCGAGCGCATTGCCCCAGAGATTGAGCAGCAGCGGTTTGTCCGATTCGGAGGCCGTGGCGAACGCGTTTTTCGAAAGCGCGATTGCCTCCGTATCCCGTCCCTGATTGCTGAGGTAAACCGCGAACAAATAAGGTTCGCTGCTGCCATAAACGTATTCCGCGGCCTTGGTGACGAGAGCCTCGAAATCGTTTGCCGTCCCCCGAAAGGTTCTGGCCGCGAACTCGTCGCCGCGAATGGTAAGCGCGATGCTGGGTCCCTCCTGAACGATGCTCCCCGAAATGTGCTCGTCACGTCCGAGCCATCGGTGCAGCAGATTTTGCAGATCGGCGATGGATATCCCTGCTTCCGGGATCTGGATGAGCACCTGGTTGCTCCAGGCATCCCGCACCGAGCGCTTCGATTGACTGGTGCGGGTCGCGTATTGGTACGCTCTCAATCGATCCAGAAGTTCGGACGCGACCACTTTCCCCGAACGGCCTTCGCTTGCGAAGCTGTTCGGCACGTCGAACGGATCGATGATCACGGACCGCGACGTCCACGCTTCCCATAACAGGGTGGCGGTGATGGCAATGACGATCACTCCGGCGACCGCAAGTGCGAGGTCGAAGGCGACCAGGAACCGGTCGCGGATGTGCTGGGTGTGGAGATGTTCGCGCTGAAGTCGCGCGAGGCGGATTTGTTCGTCGACCAGAACGGCGGCGCGGCCTCTGGTTTTTGAGTCGGCGGTTCCGAAATTGATGAAACCCGCCGTTACCGGTTCGATCGGCTCGGAGCCTGAATCCTGCGGATCGTCATTCATGCCGGGTCCCCATTCACGGCGCGCCGGGGTCCGCGGCAGAAATTGCGGCACCCCGATACCAGGAATAACATAGGACCGAAACGTTGGGGGCTGAAATTGAACGCGATGCTCGAGGTCGGCCATGGTGAGATGGGGCGAGGCAGAGCATAAGCTGACGTGCACGCGGGAATCCGGCTCTGATTGAGCGCTATCGGGCATTGCATTGATCGACATTCTCGTCATCGGCGGAGGCCACAACGGGCTGGTCTGCGCCTTCTATCTTGCGCGGGCGGGCTTGCGCGTCACCGTGCTTGAACGACGCGGCATTGTCGGAGGCGCCGCCGTCACCGAGACGTTTGCGCCGGGGTTTCGCAATTCGACCGCAAGCTACGCGGTTTCCCTGCTCAATCCGAAGATCATCGCCGAATTGTCGTTGGCGGAGCATGGTCTGCGCCTCGTCGAACGCGAGCTGCAGAATTTTCTGCCGTTGAACGAGCGTGACTATTTGGCGGTGGGTGCCGGCCGCACTGAGGCCGAAGTCGCGAAATATTCGCCGCGCGACGCCGCGCGCCTTGCCGAATTCACCACGCGGCTCGCAGTCCTCGCCGATGCCGTGCGCGACACGCTGCTGAAGACGCCGCCCAATGTCGCGCAGACAAGCTGGACGGCGGCGCTCTTGGAGCTGCTCAAGGCAGGTGGACTGGCCCGCACGCTCGGACGGCTGGACACGGTGGCGCGGCGCGATCTGCTCGCATTGTTCGGCCAATCGGCGGGCGATCTGCTCGATAGCTGGTTTGAGAGTGATCCGATCAAGGCGCTTTCGGGTTCGATGCCATTGTCGGGTTGCCAGCCCGTACGGCCGGCAGCGGCTATGTCCTGCTGCACCATGCCATCGGCGAGATGAACGGGAGAGGGGTGCCTGGGGCCATGCCATCGGCGGCATGGGGTCAATCACCCAGGCCATGGCCGCGGCGTGCCGCGGCGTGGGCGTGGAAATTCAGACGCTTGCGGAGGTGCGCGAAGTCATCGTCGAGCGTGGGCGCGCGGCCGCCGTTGTGACGCTGTCGGGCGAGACGCGACGGGCCCGCGCGATCGTCTCCAATCTCAATCCCAAACTGCTGTTTGGTTCGCT
>CAWEXK010000016.1:0-13576 GCA_963812975.1 uncultured Alphaproteobacteria bacterium
TGGAGGGCGGCGTGACGATCAATCGTCCGCCCCGCGATGGACACATGGCGTTCGTGCGTTCTCCGGACGGTGTATCGATCGAGCTTCTTCAGCAGGGCGCGCCGAAAGCGCCGGCCGAGCCGTGGAGCACGCTGCCGAATGTGGGCGCCTGGTGATGAGCGGCTTCATCGTGGTCGGGATCGCGCTTGCCGCCGTGGTGCTCGTCCTGGCGGCCGGACTTTCCACGCTCTGGGTCGGCGGGGAAACCGCAGCGCCGCTGGTCGAACCGGCTGATGCGCTACCGCGTTCTGGCCCAGTTCGTCGCCATCCTGATCGTCCTGGCGGTGTTGTATTTCGCCAAGGGGCATTGAACTCTCCGAGCGGCATAACAGCGATTTCATCAGCGATTATCAGCGAGTTCAGAAAAAGCTGACCGGATCGACGTCCACGGTGACGCGCACCGCGGCCGGCAGCTTCACCAGCGCGAGCCAGGCGCGCAGATAGGCCTGCACATCCACGCTCGCGCCGCCTGCACCAGTAGCCGTTCGCGCGTCTGGCCGCGCAGCAGGGCATAGAAAGCCGGCGTCGGTCCCCACACTTTCACGTCCTCGCGCGCGCGGCGCGGCGCGGCCCAGCGCGCGGCGATATCGCGCACAGCATCGCCGTCATAGCCGGACAGGATGATCGCGGCGAGGCGGCCGAAGGGCGGCGCGCCGGACGCTTCGCGGAACGCGGCGCTCCTGCTCATAGAAACCGTCGCGGTCGCCCTGGCCAAGCGCCTGCATCACCGCGTCGTCGGGATTGCGGGTCTGCAGCAGCACCAGCCCGGGCTTTTCGGCGCGGCCGGCGCGGCCCGACACCTGATGCAGCAGCTGGAAGGTGCGCTCGCGGGCGCGCAGATCGCCGTCGCTGCCGCCGAGATCGGCGTCGATCACGCCCACCAGAGTCAGTTGCGGAAAATGATGGCCCTTGGCGACGATCTGGGTGCCGATCAGCACATCGATCTCGCGCTTGGCGAAGGCGCGGATCGCGGCCTGGGTTTCGGCGGGCCCGTGCAGGATGTCGGACGAGGCGATGGCATAGCGCGCATTGGGAAAGAAAGCGGCGAATTCCTCCGCCACCCGCTCCACGCCCGGGACCGCAGGCGATCAGCGTGCTTCTCGGCTGGCATCGGGGCAATCCGTCGGCATCGGCATTTCATAGCCGCACTGATGACAGGCCAGCCGCTTTTTGTAGCGGTGCTCCACCAGCCAGGCCGAACAATGCGGACAGGTGAATTTGTGGCCGCAGGCTTCGCACAAGCGTCAGCGGCGCATAGCCGCGCCGGTTGAGGAACAGCATCGCCTGTTCGCCCGCGCCGAGCGTTTCTCCAGCGCGGCGCGCAGCGGCGGCGACAGCCATTGGCATGCCCGGCTCCGATCCGGTGTCGCTGCGCAGATCGATCAGCCGGACTTGCGGCATTTCCGCCACGCCATGCCGCGCCGTCAGTTTCAGATGGGCATAGCGCCCGCTCTTGGCATTGACGAAAGCTTTCCAGCGACGGCGTGGCGCTGGCCAGCACCACCGGGCAATCCTCGATGCGGCCGCGCACCACCGCCATGTCGCGGGCGTGATAGATGGCGCCGTCCTGCTGCTTGAAAGCCTGTTCGTGCTCTTCGTCCACGATCACCAGGCCCAGCTCGGCAAAGGGCAGGAACAGCGACGAGCGCGCGCCCACCACCACGCGCGCTTCGCCGCTTCATCACCGCGCGATAGGCGCGCCGGCGTTCCTTCTGCGACAGATCGCTGTGCCATTCCGCCGGCGCGCAGCCGAAACGCGCGGCAAAGCGTTCCAGGAACTGCACCGTCAGCGCGATCTCCGGCAACAGGATCAGCACCTGCTTGCTCTGCGGCGCAGCGCTTCGGCCACCGCCTCGAAATAGACTTCGGTTTTGCCCGAGCCGGTGACGCCGTCCAGCAGAGGGGCGGAAAATTCGCCGCCGCAACCCTCGCGCCGAGTCGCGCGCGGCTCGCGTCTGCTCGTCGATTCAGGAGCGAAGGCGCGAAGTCCGGTTGCGGACTGGGGAGCGGCGCGAATTCCGGCAGCTCGTCGCGATCAGCGCGCCCGCCTCGATCAGGCCGCGCACCACGGCGGGGTGACATTGGCGTCTTCCGCCAAGCCGGCGACGCTGCGCGCCAGCCCGTCTTCCGCCACCGCCAGCACGCGGCTGCGCGCGTCGGTGAGACGGGGCGGCGTGACCGCGCCGCGCACAAAAGCAATGCGCGTCGCTTCGGGCTCGAAGGCGTCGCGCGAACGCAACGCCATCGCCAGAACGATTCCGGCGGAGTGAGCGTATAGTGCGCCATCCACTCGATGAAATCGCAAAGAGCTTGCGGGCAGACGCGGCCTGCCATCCAGCGCCGCGGCGTGTTTCAGGCGCGCGTCGGCGACCGCGCCGTCCGCCTCGCCCCACACGATTCCAAGAACCGTGCGCGCGCCGAGTGGCGCGGCGACGATCGTGCCGCGCGGCAACGCTTCGTCGAGCCGGTAATCATACGCCCCGCCGAGCGGCAATGGCAAAAGCACGCCGGCGCGAAAATCCGGCTGCGCCTGCGCGCGGGGCTTCAAGGCGGCCTCGTTCATCGCTACACTTTGCCCGGCGAATTTGCGGGGTCAATTCTCGTGACGACGGAGCGGGCGCAATCGCGGGCACCGGCCGAAGCGGCAGCGGAGGCCGTCAAGGCCTATATCCGCACCAATCGCGCGCGTCTGGCGCGCGACGCCGAATTGTTGGCTCTGCTTTTGCCCGACCGCTTCGCATGCACGGATGTGCGCGATCTGCAGCGCTATGCGATCGATCGGCTCGCGGCCGAGAATGTCGCCTTGCGTGCCGAGCGCGACGGCTTGCGGGGCGCGCGCGAACGGGCGATGCGGCTCGGCGAAGGCATTCGCCACGCCGTGCTCGAACTCGTCGATGCGCGCGGCTTCGACGACGTGATCGCAGTGGCGAAATCGGCCGCACCCGCATTCGGCGCGGACCGCGCGGGTTTGTGCGTCGAAGGGGAAGAGGGCACGCGGCCCAAAGGCTGCACGGGCGTGCGGCTGATCGCACCGGGCGTGGCGGCAGCAGTTCTCGGCCGCGACGGCTTGACCGCCGTTCTCTCGGGTGGCGGGAACCTGTTGCTGGGCGCCGGTGGCAGCGAGTTCAGAAGCATCGCCGTGTTCCGTCTGAAGATCGGCGGCCCGGCGGCGCTCTACGTGCTGGGTGCGCGCAAGGAGCGACTCTTCGAAGGCGAGGCGCTGATTGCGGATCTCGCTTTCTTTGCGCGCGCGCTCGAACGCGCCATTCGCGCATGGCTCGACCTGCCGAGGCTTTGAAGATCGAATGGCTGGCGGCGCTCGCACATGAGCGCCGCATGAGCCCGCACACGCTGCGCGCCTATGGCGACGACGTGGCGCGCCTGCTTTGCTTTACGCAGGAGCATGTGGGCGGTGCGCCCGATACGCGCGCGCTCGCCGCGCTGTCGCCCGCGGATTTTCGCGCCTTCATCACGCGGCGGCGAAACGAGGGGCTGGGCGTGCGCGGTATCCGCCGGGCGATGTCGGCCGTGCGCAGCTTCTACCGCCACCTTGCGCGCGAGAAGATCCTGGAAAATCCGGCCGCGCATGCCACGCGCACGCCGAAACTGGCGCGGACTTTGCCGCGGCCGCTCAGCGAAGCGGACGCCGCGCGCACGCTGGCGCAGGCCGCGAACGGAGATATTGCCTGGATCGCCGCGCGCGACGCGGCGCTGCTGACCCTGCTCTACGGCGCGGGTCTGAGGATTTCCGAAGCGTTGGCGCTCAAACGCGGTGACGCGCCGTTCGGCGAATGGCTGACCGTGCTCGGCAAGCGCAACAAGGAGCGCTCCCTTCCCGTGCTTCCGGTCATGCGCGAAGCGGTCACGCGATACGTCGCGCAGATTCCCTTCGCCGATGCTCCGCAAGGGCCGCTGTTTCTCTCGCGACGCGGCAAGCCCATGAGCGCGCGCGAGGCCCAGGCGCTGATGCAGCGTCTGCGCGGCGCGCTCGGACTATCCGACCGTGCCACGCCGCATGCGCTGCGTCATTCCTTCGCCTCGCACCTGCTCGCCAACGGCGGCGATCTGCGCTCGGTGCAGGAGCTGCTCGGTCACGCCTCGCTTTCCACCACGCAGACCTACACCGAGATCGACACCAGGCGATTGCTCGCCGTCTACAAACAGGCCCACCCGCGCGGGCGGTAATGCTCCGACAACAAACATTGTCAATCCCGCGAAAGCGGGTACCCGGAGCGCGAGCGTCGACAAGTGCCCATCGACGTCATTCAAATCTTCCGCCGGCAAGAGAGATTCATTTGCCCGCAAACGCGGACATGCTGGGTTCCCGCTGTCGCGGGAATGACAATTGAGAGTATGTCCGTAGCTTCTCCTAAAGCTTGAGAAGTCGCCGCTCGGCGGATCTGCGCAGGACGTTCCAGATGCGCATTTCCCAATCGCGGGCGGCGCGGCCTTCGCAGCTCTCGACATGTTCGTGCAGCGCGATCAGCAGCCGGCGCAAGGCAGCGTTCGATTCGTTCAATGTGGATATTGCGAGCGACGCATCCGATGTTTCGCTGGCGCGGGCGAGTTGCGTGCGAAGGGCAGCGTCGGCGACCAACGGCGCCGACTCCTGAAACAGCGCCCGCATGTCCCGATTCTCGGCGGCGCGGATTTCGGCGCCGCGCTCGTATTCCTGCGCGGCGAACAACATCAGGATCGCCTGCAGCATCGCGGTGCCCTGCTCGTAGCCGGCCGGCAGCAGCGGCGCGAGGCCGCCCATGCATTGCGCTGCCGAATTTCGCAAAATCTGGTCGGCTTCCGGTTTCACGTGGTGATTTCCGCGCTCAGCCGCTCGGCCAGCACCCTGTTGTGAAAAGCCAGGCAATACCAGCCCGAGAACGCGTTGACGGGATCGCTGTTGCGGCCTTCCGCATATTCGCGCGCCGCGGAAATCCAGATGGCGAGCCCTTTCAGACTGGCAAAAATTTCCCACCAGCGCAGCGCGTCTGCGTCAGCGCCGAGACCGCTCGCTTCTTGCCAGATCGCTATCGCGCGGTCGCGCGCGATGGTGCCCGCCGGACGCGACGGATCGTTGTGCGACCACAGAGGATCGAGCGCCCAGGCCAGATCTTCCAGCGGATCGCCCAGATGCGTCATCTCCCAGTCGAGAATCGCGCGAATCTTTCCATCGCCATCGAAGAGAAAGTTTCCGCTGCGGAAGTCGCCATGCACCACGGAAATTTTCTGCGCCGGCGGCGGCGGATGGCGCGCGAGCCGACGCAGCGCCGCATGGGCGATCGGCTGTGGCTCGCGCTCGTCGTCTTCGATTACCCGCTGCCAGCGCGAGAGCTCGTGGCGCCAGCACGCGGCGGGATCGCGCGCACCGTCGAGATCGGACAGGCCGATCCGTTCAGGGTCCGCCCTGGCGATCCGGCCCAGCAGGGAGAAGAACTGCGTACCGATTCGTTCGCGATGGTCGCCATAGGGATCTGGCGCGAGTACGGACGCGACCTGGCAATCCGCGATCTCCTCCATGATGAAGAAGGGCCGCTCGAGTGCCGCACCGTCGGTCTCGAGCACAAGCACATCGGGCACTGGAAACCCCGCCGCGTGAAAGGCGCGGCAGGCGCGGAATTCGCTCGCGCGCTCGGTCTCGATCAGACTCGCGGGAGGATCGCGACGCAGGATCAAGCACCGCTCGATGCGCGCACCGCCCCGCGCATAAGCGGCGCGAAAACGATACGTTTCCCGGCTCGCGCCACCGGGAATGCGCGAAAGCCCGCTCACCATCAGATCGGGCGCATCGAGCTGCGCCGCGAGATAGCGCTGAAGGCCAAGAGAAAGTTCGTCGCTCATCGCCAACCCGAAAGGTTTGCACGCGGAGGCGCGGAGACGCGGTGGAAAAGCGACGCGCGGCTACAAGGCCAAAAATGAGTGGCGCGCGAATGCGCGCAAAGAATAAGTAACGCTTTTGGCTCCTGGCGTTTCAACCTTTCGTCTCCGCGACTCCGCGTCTCCGCGTGCAACCCTTTCGTACAACGCCGTGCGGTCCCCGGGCGAGAATAGCGTCGCGCAACACAGGCTGTGCTCATGGGGCGGGATCGAGCAGGTGTTTGAAGCCGGAAGGCGCGTGGGGACCGATGATAAGCTGCTCCAGCACGCCCGCGCCGTCGCGCACGCTGCCGGGCCCCTCAAGCCGCGCCGTCACGAAGGCCTGCACATGCAGAAAGCGCGGATCGTTCTCGTTGATGCTGTCCGGTTCATAGGTGTCGTAGCCGAGCGCATTTTCACCCTTCCAATGGCCGTGCCCCCATTCGGGATGCAGGTAGCCGATGCCCGACATGTAGAACTGAAAATGCGGCACGAGCTCCGCGCGCCACGCGTCCCCGCGCGCGTCGCGCATGTCGATGACGGCGCTCTTCGCGTGGCGCGTGCCCGATTTGTAGACGAGACGGGACTCGCACGACGTCATCGGCCGCGGCTCCGCCGCGCCCAGTTCGCCGATCACGGCGGCCGTGTTCCACGACCGGCCTACGCCGTCCGCATTGTTGTGATAGAGCAGGAAGCGGTCGGCGAAATTGAGCGGCGACCACAGCCAGTAGAATTGCGGCGGCTCGGGCGGCGCCGGCGCTTGCGGATCGGCAAGGCCGACCGGACGCACGCCCCACGAGCGGTCGCGCGTGCCCAGGACCCTCTCCGGCGCGAGCTCGATGCGACGGCCGCGCAATTCGATGAACCCTTCGTAGCTGCCGTTTTGCGTCAGGCGCGTGTAGTCCATGATCGTGCGCGGGCCACGGCGCAACACAAAGCGCGGCTCCTCCACCGCGCGCGCCCGCGCGGCGAAGACGAGATCGGCGGCAATGCCGTGCGCATTGTCGGCGACGCGGACGCGCAGCCGCTGCAGCGGCTCGATCACCTCGACGCCGAGCGGCCCCACCACCGTGTCCATGCGCTCGCTCATGAGCAGGCGGGAAGCGCGGAGATTGTGCTGCACGCCGCCGGCGATGATCGAGAATGCCGCATCCATCACGTTCAGATGCGGATAGACACCGAGTGCCGCCGCGAAGAAAACCTCGCCGTCCGGCGTGTAGCCGTTGAAGAAATAGCGGTCGTAGAAATTGCGGTCGGTGCCCGCCGTGGCGATCGGCTCGGGCCTCTGGTGCACCGGATAATCGTCGGCCTTGGTGAGCATGCCCGCATGGCCCCTTCGGCCGAGTCCAGAATGGCGGAGCCCAGGGGCCGGAGCAACGTGTAAAGGCGGCCGCGACGGCCAGCGTGAGACGAAGACGACGACCGTGCAACAAAAAGAGCGTAGCGCGAGCCAGCCATTGCGTGATGGGTCCCGCGGCGATCTCCGCGTGCGGCATGCTGCGTTTGGGCAGTTTGATCCGGGGCTCTCTATACCCACGCTGCGTCGGTTGAGGGGAATAAGCGATGGCGCTGGCGCGTCCCTGTCATTGGGCAAGCCGCGATCGGCGGACAGCTCTGAAATGAGCATGCTGTCCGGACACCCCACGAAATCGGCGGCTACATCAGGAGGATGCCATGAATGCCATCGTCAACTCGCTCGGCAAATCGGTCGCTTCTTGCGGACTCGTTCTGGCGTGCCTTGCGCCGGCGGGTGGCGCACAGGCGGGAGGGTACAATGTCCTCCATGCTTTCTCGGGCCACACAGACGGCGATGGTGCAGAACCATGGGCTGGCCTCATCGAGGACGGCGCGGGAAACGTCTACGGAACCACGGTGGCCGGTGGCGCAAACAACTGGGGCACCGTGTTCAAGATCGCTCCAGGCGGCACCGAGACCGTGCTTTACAGTTTTTGCGAAAAAGGGAAATGCAGCGACGGCCAGCTTCCCCACGACGGCCTCATCATGGACCAATCAGGCAATCTCTACGGCACGGCGACTTACGGGGGGGACGCAACCGGTCAGGGCGTTGTCTTCAGGCTGGCGACAGACGGTACCGAGAAAATTTTGTATGCCTTCAAGGGTTCTCCCGACGACGGCCAATACCCCTATGGCGGCCTCTTGATGGACAGGACGGGCAATCTCTACGGCACCACCGTCGGGGGCGGCCCGGATAATGACGGCACCGTCTTCAAGCTGGCGCCGGACGGCACCGAAACAGTGCTCCATTCCTTTACGAATTCGCCAGATGACGGCAATGCGCCGGTTGGCAGCCTCATTGCCGACAAGTCCGGCAATCTTTATGGCACGACCCCAATCGGAGGCGCGGATGATTTGGGCACGGTTTTCCGGCTGACGCCGAATGGCTTTGCGCTGCTTCATTCCTTCACGGACTCTTCCGGCGATGGCGCCCACCCCAACCCCGGCCTGATCATGGACTGGGCCGGCAATCTCTACGGCTCGACCTGGAGCGGCGGCGTGAACGCGCGCGGCATCGTCTTCAGGCTGTCGCCGGACGGCAGCGAGACGATTCTCCATTCCTTTCCCGGCGTCGCCGGCGATGGGCAGAATCCTGTTGGCGGCCTTGTCATGGACAAGGCGGGCAATCTCTACGGTTCCACCTACTTTGGCGGCGCGAAAAGTGACGGCGCAGTCTTCAGGCTGGCGCCGGACGGCACCGTGACGGTTCTCCGCTCTTTTTGTCAGAGACAGAATTGCAGGGACGGCGGGTGGCCGGAGGCGGGACCGATGGTGGACAAAGCCGGCAACGTCTACGGCACGACCTCGGGAGGCGGAAAATACGGCGACGGCACGGCCTTCACGCTCGGGAAATAGGAACGGGCGATCCGCGCTGCCGATCTGAATCTGCACGCAGAGCCATTCCGGCGCCGGTCTTCATGGGCTGCGAAGGAAGCCGTGATAGACGCCGCTCGTGTCGGCATAATAGCCCGCGATCTCGTCCTTGCTGTCGATGCCCTCCGGCCGGGAGTAGGCGGAGCCCGGCGGGTCGAAGCTCCTGATCGTTCCGCTGCTCGTGCGCACGAAGCCATGCGTCACGCGGCTTGCGTCGATGTAATAGCCCGTGATCTCGCCCTTGTCGTTGATGCCGGTCGCGAAGGTGCCGGCGGAGCCCGCCGGATCGAAGCTGGTGATCGTGGCGTCGCTCGCGCGTGCGAACCCGTGAAACACGTCTCCCGAATCGGCGTAGCAGCCGGTGATCGTGCCCGTGCGGTTGATGGCAGTCGGCGACGTGTAGACTGATCCTGAAGGGTCGAAAGCGGTGATTGTACCGTCGGCCGCGCGCACGAAGCCGTGATAGATATAATTCTTGTCGAGATATTCGCCTGCGATCGTGCCCTCGTCATTGATGCCGAAGGGATAGCTTGCAATCGAGCCGGTCGGATCGAAGGCGGTGATCTTGCCGTTCGCGGCACGCACAAAACCGTGCGATACCTCGCTTTCGTCCTGATAGCTCCCGGCGATCCGGTCCTTGTCGTTGATGGCGGCCGGAATGGTGTTGAGCGAGTCTGGCGCGTCGAATGTCGTGATCGTGCCGTCGGCCGCCCGCACGAAACCCCCGTCGTAACTCTCGCCCTGGTAATCTCCCGTCACCGCGCCCTTGACGTTGATGGCAAGGCCGTAGGTTTCGCTGGCGCCGGACACATCGAAGCTCGTGATCGTGCCGTCGGCCGCGCGCACGAAGCCGTGGTAGTTCCGGCTTGCGTCGTAGTAATAACCCGTCACTGCGCCATTGCTGATGCCATAGGCGTAGGTGCCGTCCGCGCCCGAAGGATCGATGGTGGTGTATTTTGCGCCCGCGCGCGCGGAACCACTCCCACCCGCCGCGCATCCCAGCGCGCAAACTGCCGCCGCCGCGACCCGCGCCGCTCGGCTCGAAAACCGTCCTTCGATGTTTCTCACGGCGCCCCTTCGTGCTCGCCACGTCCCATTCTTAGCAGCATCCCCACGCCGCGTGCGACCACAAATTTTCTGGCCTCGCCAAATTAAGGATCAAACGATCCCGTCAACCAATGGCTTTCCGGTCAGACGCTAGCCGGGTGCCGCGTCTCCCGCCGCCGCAGCTGGCAAATGCACGCCTCCAGCTCTCACGCTTTGCGCACTGGCCTCGGCTTCGCGCGTCAGCCGTTGCCGCAGCTTGTCGACCTCCTCCTGGATCATTCCCGGGATCAAGAACAGGTCTACGAATGCCCAAATACTTGTAACCGCCAGCCCCACGACCGTGATCGTCAACACCAGCATTGCGACGGCGGAGCCGGTCCGCTTCAGATAGAAGCGGTGGGCGCCGAACACGCCGAGAAAAATGTCCAGGAGATAGGCAGCGCCGGTGCTCGGCTTCAGATTCGCGACGCGCTGTTCGATCAGCATTTGCTGTTGGACGTCCAACATATTTATTCCCTTCGGATCACGGCGCCGGAACGGTCGCACAATGCGGAGCGGCGCGACAGAGCCAACCAGGCTCGAGCCGCTTTCCGGCCCAGATCGACCGGCCGGCAGGTTTGAAGCGCGTACTCGCAGAATGGATACGGACGAACGCACCCGGGATTCGTTGGCTGGCAAGCTGGCGGAATCTTGATCTGCTTGCCAATCTCGCCGCACCTCAGTATTTGAGATGCCTCAGGGGCCGCCTTAGCTCAGCCGGTAGAGCAACGCATTCGTAATGCGTGGGTCGGGTGTTCGAGTCACCCAGGCGGCACCATCGCTGCCGGAGCGCTTATTAAGCTTCGCCCGGGCTGCGCTCCCATTGCATGACATCCTCCTGCAGAAAGGACGCTGCTTTCGATGCGTTCGTTCTCACTTCAAAATCCCAAATCTGTATTAAGAGCGGCAGCTAATCTGCCTGCGCGCCAGTTCCAAAACTCGCGAAACCGTTCTAATTTCAACATATCCCCGGCTTCCGCTCCGAAGAATTGGAGGGAAGCAATTTTCCTTTGATCGGGATTCAATTGGTTCAGAACATCCTCTGGAGGCGCTTCGCCGAACTCTGCATTCGTTTCCCTGCTGATAAACGCAAAGTTTGCCGCGCAATTCACGTCCTTGGGATTCGGTACGAGCTTGCCGGCTGTTGCTCGCGGGAAAATATGATGGACCGTGACATCGCCGCCTATAAGCTTTGGTTGGTTGCGAGTTAAGGATTCAATGCTGTCCCCGGAAAGCCAATCTCGGGCTTTTTGCCGGGCAAGCCAAGAATACATGACCTGCGTCGCGGGGCCCCATGCGTGCCGGCGCCGCACATGTAGAGTCGTGATATCGGGCTTCGATAGTTGCCGTGCCCAGGCGCCTGGCGCGCAGAAAAAAGCTGATCGAGGCTCGGCGCGCCGTGCGCGACGTCGCCTCTCAGTGCGCCCGCGGCCGTCGTGTGCCGGGCCTGACTGCGTCGCGAACCGGAAACGGCTTGCGCGTTGGCGCCGCGGAAACGCGAATCGTCTTCTTTTCCACTCGCGACGTCTCGCGTTCCGCTTTGCGGCGCTTGTCCCCGGCGATAATCGTGTAAACGCCTTCAGGATTTTTCCCGATCGCATGGAGGTACATGCGCGCGGCCTGGTCCGGTGCGCGGCGGCGCTGCTCCCAATCGCGTACTGTGCCCGGAGCAAGCCCGTAGGCCCCGGCGAACGCATTCTGTGAAAGCCCGGTCTTCCGCCTCACGGCTCTCACGTCGATGTCGTCGGGTGGGTGCACGCGATAGGTGGCCGGATCGGCCTCGCGCTTTGCGATGTTGATCGCTTCGCCGAGAGCCTCCACCATCTCTCCAAAAATCCGGTCGTGCGTCTTGACAGATGCGTTACGGGCCATAGGTGCGATGCTCCTTGATCCCACTTGCAATATTGGCGCTCCAGCTCCTTCGTCAGAACCTTCAGCGCGTTGGTCTGGGCGTCGGTCAGATTGGCGAGCCGGCCCTTGGAATACACGGTGAGCAGGAACACCGGGATATCGTCGCCCGTGTAGAACGTGATAATCCGATAGCCGCCGCTCTTGCCCTTCCCTTTCGCCGCGAAACGGAGCTTTTCGGCAACCGCCGGAACCCCTGATCACATCGCCCGCCGCGGGATTCGAAGCGATGAAATCCACCAGCGCGGCCATCTCCGCCTTTGTCATGCCGGCCTTCCCGGCTTCCCGCAGATAGACAGAGGTTTCGACGACCGTTTGCATGAGAAAGGCTACAGCATTGCCGTATAAAGAGTCAAGAGGTGGATACGGCATTGCCGTATTTCACTTCAGTGACGCCGCCAGTCCTTCAGTATTTCCCGCGCGGCATTGTGGCCGGGAATTCCGCTGACGCCGCCGCCGGGATGGGTGCCGGCGCCGCACATGTAGAGCCCGGGTATGGGGCTGCGATAGTTGCCGTGCCCGAGCACCGGCCGCGCCGAAAAGAGCTGATCGAGGCTCAGCGCGCCGTGCATGATGTCTCCGCCGACAAGACCGAAGGTGCGCTCCAGGTCGAGCGGGCTCAGAGACTGACGCGCGATGATCGAGGCCTTGAAGCCCGGCGCATAACGCTCGACTGTTTCGACCATCAAATCCGCGACCTGTTCCTTGTGCGCATCCCACGCGCCGCCATCGGGGAGCTGCGGCGCGACGTGCTGGCAGAAAAGACTCGCCACATGTTTGCCGACAGGCGCCAGGCTGTCGTCGATCACCGAAGGGATCAGCATCTCGACGATCGGATCTCGCGACCAGCCATGGGCGCGCGCGTCGTTATAGGCGCGATCCATATAGGCAAGGCTGGGCGCCATGACGATCCCCGCCGTCAGATGGTCGCCCCGTTCGCGCAGGCACGAAAATCGCGGCAATTCCGCCAGGGCAACATTCATCCGGAAGCTACCTGACGCGCAACGATAGCGCCCGATGCGCTCGCGGAAATCGGCGGGCAACAAGGTTGGGTCGACGAGCGAACCAAACAGCAGTTTGGGATTGAGATTGGAGACGATCGCGCGGGCCCGTCGCGTCTCGCCCGACAGCGTCACAACGGCGGCCGCGCGCCCACGCTCGACGATGACTTCGCGCACCTCCGCAAGCGTCTGAATTTCCACGCCCACGCCGCGGCACGCCGCGGCCGATCGCCTGCGCGATCGCGCCCATGCCGCCGATGGCATGGCCCCAGGTTCCCCTCATCCCGTTCACCTCGCCGATGGCGTGGTGCAGCAGGACATAGCCGGTGCCGGGGCCGTAGGGGCTGGCATAATTCCCGACAATGGCATCGAAGCCGAAAGCGGCCTTGATCGGATCGCTCTCGAACCAGCTGTCGAGCAGATCGCCCGCCGATTGGCCGAACAATGCGAGCAGATCGCGCCGCGCCACCGTGTCCAGCCGTCCGAGCGTGCGGGCCAGTCCACCTGCCTTGAGCAGCTCCGAAGAGCGCCGCCGTCCAGCTTGTCTGCGTGCGCGAATACAAGAGCTATGACCGTTCCCGGCGACGTGCCTTCCGCAACTGCGTGATGAGATGAACCTGGGCTGGACTCCGCTTCGATGTCGCGATGAACTTTACGAGCGCTGATTTCCGCAAATTCCATTCTTGAAGTTGAATAGACCACTGCGAGTATTCGTCGTCCGAACCTTCCGAAAGCCACCACGCATCTAAATTATTGATAGTCTTCCCAGGAGTATCGCCCTGATTTATACTGAGTCTTTTCTT
>CAWEXK010000017.1:0-88416 GCA_963812975.1 uncultured Alphaproteobacteria bacterium
GTGGTCAGTGCCACGCGACATCATACCGTACCGCGCGTTTATGATAAATTTTGGCTATCGCTGGTGAGCATCGGCGGTGGTCGTGGGCGCGTAGCTCAATTGGATAGAGCACCGGATTTCTAATCCGGTGGTTGCAGGTTCGATCCCTGCCGCGCCTACCAGAAAAGCGAAGAACAGGGGTTGTGGACTAGCGATTCAAACTTGAACTTCTAAACTCTAAGGCCCAGCTCTCGGCTGCTTTCAGCACCGTACAGAGGTCTCGTTGCCATTCCGTCCGCCTGCACGATAAGATACTCCGTACACATCTTCTCCGCTTTCATCCCATAAGCTATTGAGCTTTGCCGCGGCAAGGCGTGTGCGACCCCGGTGCTGATAAGACTGTCTGCGGCACGCGCGGACGCAGTTGCGCGCGAATCCCTGTTACGGAGTTGTGCATTGAAACGAGGCAAGACTGCGGTAATTGTCGGCGCCCAGTGGGGCGACGAAGGCAAAGGCAAAATTGTCGACGTGCTCTCGGAGAACTTCTCCGTGGTCGCGCGCTACGCCGGCGGCCATAATGCCGGCCATACCGTCATCATTCACGGAAAGAAATTCGTCCTGCAGCTTGTTCCCTGCGGAGTGTTGCGAGAGCGTTGCTGCAGCGTCATCGGGAACGGCGTGGTCCTCGACCCAATGGCGTTTCTGAAGGAAGTGGGCGCGCTGCGCGAGGCCGGAGTGAGAGTCGACGGGAATCTTTTTGTTTCCAACCGCGCGCAGGTGATCCTGCCCTACCATCGCATGATCGAACTGGCGTCCGAAAACGCACCCGGACGCGTCAAGATCGGCACCACCTCGCGCGGCATCGGACCCGCGTATGAAGACAAAATGGGTCGCCGCGGGTTACGGGTTGCCGATCTGCTTGATCTGGAGCTGCTGAAGAAAGCACATCGAAAATGCGGTGCGCGAAAAGAACATGATCGCCCACGCTCTGTTCAATTCCGAGCCGCTCGATGCCGACAAAATGTATTCGGAATACGCTGCGGCAGCCGAGAAAATTGCGCCATTTGTACGCGATACGGCTGTGCTGTTGAACCAGTCGCTCGATGCAGGTGAGTCGATTTTATTTGAAGGCGCCCAGGGAACGATGCTCGACATCGATCACGGGACATATCCGTTTGTCACGTCTTCCAGTGCAACTTCAGGAGGCGCGGCGACGGGCACGGGCGTGGCTCCGAACGCCATCGACTCTGTCATCGGACTTACCAAGGCCTACTGCACCCGAGTTGGCGAGGGGCCGTTCCCCACCGAAGAAAAAGGCGATGCGGGGCAGCAGATACGCGTGCGCGGCAACGAATTTGGGGCAGTTACTGGACGTCCACGCCGCACCGGGTGGCTCGACTTGCCGCTGCTGCGTTACGCTGGCATGATTAATGGAATCTCGTGGCTGGTGGTCACTAAACTTGACGTGCTCGATGAACTGCAGGAGATTCCGGTTTGCGTGAGCTACAAAATCAACGGCAAGGAAACCGCAGAGATCCCGGCGCAGGCCAGCGGCTACGACAAAATCGAGTGCGTTTATCGCAAAATGCCGGGCTGGCAGACATCCACCCAGGGCATAACGGAATTCGAGAAGTTGCCCAAGGCCGCGCGCGAATACCTGGCGTTTGTGGAAAAAGAAACCGGCGCCAAGATCGGCATGATTTCCACCGGCCCGGACCGCGAGCAGATCATTTTTGCCGACGAATTCACGCGCCAGATGCAGGCAAGCTCGTCTGGAAAAGTCTAGTAGAATATGTTGCCATATCGCAGGCGATAAGCACCTGAACGTTAGGAGCGCCGCAATGGTGGTTCTGGCCGTAACGTGGATGGCGAAGGCTGGCCGTGAAGCAGAAGTGACTGCGCTGTTTTCGAAGCTGACCGAAGAGTCCCGAAAGGAGGCCGGCTGCCTGATGTATCAGGTCCATCGTCACAAGACTGAGCCGCGGCGTTTCTTCATCTATGAGCAGTATAAAGACGATGCCGCACTGGAAAATCACCGCACCGCTCCGCACTTCCTGCAATTTGCCCGCAAAGATCTGCCGAAAATTGCCGACCGGACCGAAGGACATTTGTTCGAGCCGCTAGGTTAGAGGCAGGTGTTTGGCGATCACGGCCGGCTAACGCTCAGGATGACTGCAGCGGGCTCGGACGCCCGCCAGATGCAATCACTTCGCCAGTTCGTAACCCGAAAAGAAAAAGCTTAACTCGAACCGTGCGGTGTCCTCAGCATCGGAACCGTGAATCGCATTATGCTCGATGCTCGAGGCCCACTTCTTGCGGATCGTACCTTCTTCCGCATTGGCTGGGTTGGTAGCGCCCATCAGCTTGCGCAGATCGGTGATGGCGTTTTCCTTTTCCAGCGCAAGCGTGACGATGGGGCCGCTCGACATGAAATCGGTGAGCGAGTCGTAGAACGGTCGGCTGGCATGGACAGCATAGAATTGTTCCGCCTGATGCTTGGAGATTTCCAGCATCTTGATTGCGAGGATGCGAAAGCCATTCTTCTCGAATTGCTCGATGATGTCGCCGACCGCATTCTTGGCGACGGCGTCTGGTTTCACGATGGTGAGAGTGCGTTGCAGAGTCTTCATAATTGATCGTTCTTAATCGTCCTTAGAGATTCGGTGTCTGGAGAGATTCGGTGTCTGCCTCAGTGACCATTGTGGCCTTTGTGATTCTTGTTTTTGAACCACGAAGGACACGAGGTTTCACGAGGGAAGGCTTCACTATACTTTTACTCCCAGCGCCGCGACCAGCGTTTCTCCGATGGCCGCCGGCGATTTCGCGACGCGAATGCCTGCCGCTTCCATGGCGCTGATTTTTTCCGCCGCCGTTCCTTTGCCGCCGGAAATGATAGCTCCGGCATGACCCATGCGCCGGCCGGGAGGCGCCGTTTGCCCGGCGATGAAACCGACGACAGGCTTCTTCATCTGGTTTTTGACAAAGTGCGCGGCCGTTTCCTCGGCGTCGCCGCCGATCTCGCCGATCATGATCACGGCTTCGGTTTCAGGATCGCGATTGAATAGATCGAGCGCGTCGACGAAGTTGGTTCCAATGATCGGATCGCCACCAATGCCGATCGCAGTGGATTGCCCTATTCCGCGTTGCGTCAGTTGATGCACAGCTTCATAGGTCAGCGTGCCGGAGCGCGAGACAATTCCGATGGAACCTTCTTTGTGAATCGATGCCGGCATGATGCCGATTTTGCATTTGCCCGGCGAGATGATGCCGGGGCAGTTTGGACCGATCAGGCGCGAGCGTCGGTTCTGCAGGAACTCCCACGCCCGGACCATGTCCAGCGTAGGAATGCCTTCGGTGATGCAGACGATGAGATCGAGTTCGGCGTCGGCAGCTTCCATGATGGCATCGGCGGCGAACGGCGGAGGCACAAAAATAATGGTCGTGTCGGCCCCGGTTTTGTCCACCGCTTCCTGCACCGTGTTGAAAATCGGCCAGCCCTCGTGGATTGTGCCGCCCTTGCCCGGCGTCACTCCGCCAACCACCTGCGTTCCGTAAGCCGCGCAGGCTTTGGCGTGGAAGGTGCCTTCCCGCCCGGTTAGGCCTTGCACGAGTAATCGCGTTCGTTTATTTACCAGAATTGCCATAACCAAAAGTCCTTTACGTCGATTCCATTGCCGCGGTTGAGTTATCGTGCTGCAGCCACAACTTTGTCGGCAGCGTCTTTCATGGTGCCGCAAACCACGAAATTAAATCCGGAGTTCATCAAAATCTTTTTGCCCTCGTCCACATTTGTGCCTTCTAACCGCAACACGACCGGGAGCTGGATATTTGTTTTCTTCGCCGCTTCGACCACGCCAGTGGCCAGCGTGTCGACACGCAGGATTCCGCCGAAAATGTTAATCAGCACGGCTTTCACACTCTTGTCGCTCAGCAGGATTTCAAACGCGTGGGCAACCTGCTCAGCGTTCGCGCCGCCGCCGACGTCGAGAAAATTCGCCGGCATGCCGCCCGCATATTTGATGATATCCATCGTGGCCATGGCCAAACCCGCGCCATTCACCATGCAACCTACGCTGCCATCGAGTTTGATGTAGTTCAGGTTGTATTTCGAGGCTTCCACTTCGAGCGGATCTTCCTCGGTGATGTCGCGCAGTTCGCGAATATCGGGATGGCGAAATAGCGCGTTGTCGTCAAAGGTCAGCTTGGCATCGAGCGCGAACAGTCGTCCGTCGGTGGTCGTAATAAACGGATTGATTTCGACCAGCGATGCGTCCGTGTCAAGAAATGCTTTGTAGAGATTGCTGAGAAACTGCACTGCGGGACTGATCTGCTGCGCTTTAGTCCCAACGAAACGCCATCTTGCGCGCCTGAAACGCTTCCAGCCCCATGCCGGGATCGATGTGTTGCTTCAAGATTGCATCGGGATTTTCCGCCGCTACCTGCTCAATCTCCATGCCGCCCGCGGCCGATGCCATGAATACCGGCTTGCCCTCGGCACGGTCGACGAGAATCCCAAGATCGGCGGCGTCGGCAGCGGCAGGCGCGAGTTTGTCAGGCTGCGGGCCGCTGACCTTGGGCTGCTTCGGCTCTTTGGCGCGCGCGCTGAAGCGGGTCTTCTGCACCGGCTTGGCTGCACTCTCCAGCGGATTCTCGGTCTCGGTTGCGCCATTGGCAGCTTCCTGCGCCCCGCCAGCGTCTTCCGTCTTGGTTTCACCGGCCGCAGCAGGCAGCGTCTTGGTGGGCGCCTGGCCGTAGCGAATCTTTTCCTTCTTGCCCGGCTTCATTGCCGTCGCATCGGCCTTGGCGCTCTTTCTGGAGCCTTTTGCCGGCACCGAAGCCGACACTTCTTCCACGCCCGCGGGAGCCGAACCCTTCTGCCGGAAATTCCGCGCGGTCTCCCGGAAGCGCGTCCGCTCCACCTTCTTTTTCTTCTTCGGAGCAGGCGGCGTGTAGGCGCTGTAGACCGGCTTGGTCTCCTTGGAGCTGGCCCCGGTGAACAAGCTTTCACGGGGCGGACAAGGCCCATTCATGTACGGGGAGGATGAGGCCGCCCCCGGAGCGTTCCGGCGTGGCTGCCCTACAGTTTCCGTCGCGATGGTCCCCTTGGGGAAGGACGCAGCGCCACGGCCGATAACGGAGGCCGTATCCCATGGTCGCAATCGTCCGTCTGGCGCTTGACGCGGCCCTACACCTTCATCGTGCTCGCGATTCTGATCGTGATTTTCGGCGCGCTTGGCGGCGTTGCGCACGCCGACCGACATCTTTCCCGACATCAAGATTCCCGTGATCGCGGTGGTCTGGACCTATCGCGGGCCTGTCGCCGGACGACATGGCCGGACGCGTCATCTATTACTACGAGCGCCAGCTCTCCACCGCGGTCAACGACATCGAGCATATCGAAAGCCAGTCGCTGACCGGCATCGGCATCGTCAAGATTTTCTTTCAGCCCCGGCGTCGATATCCGCACCGCGACCGCGCAGGTGACGTCGTTCTCGCAGACCGTGCTGAAGCAGATGCCGCCGGGCATCACGCCGCCGCTGATCCTGAACTACAACGCCTCGACCGTGCCGATCCTGCAGCTGGCGCTTTCGAGCCGCAAGCTGCCCGAACAGAAGCTCTTCGATCTCGGCCAGAACTTCATCCGGCCGTCGCTGGCGACCGTGCCAGGGCTCGGCCGTTCCCTCGCCCTATGGCGGCAAGGAGCGCCAGATCCAGATCGATCTCGATCCGCAAGCGCTGCAGGCCAAGGATCTCTCGGCGCAGGACGTGGAAAACGCGCTCGCCGCGCAGAACCAGATCATTCCCGCCGGCACGACGAAGATCGGCCAGTTCGAATACAACGTGAAGCTCAACAACAGCCCGGTCACCGTCGACGAGCTGAACGATCTGCCGATCAAGACCGTCAACGGCACGACGATCTACATCCGCGACGTGGCCCATGTGCGCGACGGCTATCCGCCGCAGACGCAACATCGTGCGCATGGACGGCCGGCGCGCCGTGCTGATGACGATCCTGAAGAGCGGCTCGGCCTCGACGCTCGACATCATCGACGGCGTCAAGGCGCTGCTGCCGCGGCTGAAGGAGACGCTGCCGTCGTCGCTGCATCTCGCCGCCGCTCGCGCGATCAGTCGATCTTCGTCAAGCGCCGCCATCTCCGGCGTGATCCGCGAAGGCGTCATCGCCGCCGCGCTGACCAGCCTGATGATCCTGCTGTTCCTCGGAAGCTGGCGCTCGACCCTGATCATCGCGATCTCGATTCCGCTGGCGGTCCTTTCCTCGATCGCGCTGCTGTCCGCGCTGGGCCAGACGCTGAACATCATGACGCTGGGCGGGCTGGCGCTGGCGGTCGGCATTCTGGTCGACGACGCCACCGTCACGATCGAGAACATCAACTGGCATCTGGAGCGCGGCAAGACGATCCAGGCCGCGATCCTCGACGGCGCGGAGCAGATCGTGACGCCGGCCTTCGTCTCGCTGCTCTGCATCTGCATCGCCTTCGTGCCGATGTTCTTCCTGCCCGGCGTGTCGCCGGCTTTCTGTTCGCGCCGATGGCCGAGGCGGTCGTGTTCGCGATGATCTCGTCCTTCGTGCTGTCGCGCACGCTCGTGCCGGTGATGGCGAACTATCTGCTTGCGGAACATGGCCATCGAAGCATGCGGTCGATGTGATGCGCAGCCATGATTCGGAAGTCGGCGTTGCGAACGACCCGCAATCCGCTGGTCCGCTTCCAGCACGCATTCGAGCAGCGGTTCGAGAACGTCCGGGCGGTCTATCGCGGACGTGCTTGGCTCTGGCGCTGCGGCACCGCGGCGCTTTCATCATCGGTTTCATGGCTTTCGTCGTTGCCTCCTTCGCACTTGGCTTCTTCCTGGGCGACAATTTCTTCCCGACCGTCGATTCCGGCGAGATCTACCTGCATGTGCGCGCGCCGATCGGCACGCGCATCGAGGAGACCGCGGCGCTGTTCGATCATATCGAAGAACACATCCGCTCGGTCATCCCGCCCGATCAGCTCGACTCGATCGTCGACAATATCGGCTTGCCCGTCAGCGGCATCAACCGCGCCTATTCCAACGATGGCGGCGTCGGCCCGGAAGACGGCGACATCCTCGTCACGCTGACAGCGAGATCACGATCCGACCGCCGGCTATGTGAAGACATTGCGCACGGTGCTGCCCACGAAGCTTTCCGGGCTCGACCTTCGCGTTTCTGCCCGCCGATATCGTCAGCCAGATCCTCAATTTCGGCGCACCGGCGCCGATCGACGTGCATGGTGGCCGGCCCAGACAAGGCGGCGAACGAGCACTATGCGCGCGCGCTGATGCGCCGCATCGCCGACATTCCCGGCGCCGCCGACGTCCGCCTGCAGCAATCCTCGCGCTATCCGGAATTCGCGGTGGACGTGGATCGCACGCGCGCCGACGAAGTGGGCATCACCGAACGCGACGTCACCAACAGTCTGGTGGTCAATCTTGCGCGGCAGCATTCAGGTGGCGCCCGCTGTTCTGGCTCAATCCGCGGACCGGCGTTTCCTATCCGATCGTGACCCAGACGCCGCAATATCGATCTGGATTCGCTGTCCGACGCATGGAAAACATTCCGGTCACCGGCGCGCAGCCGGGAACGCCGCAGATGCTGGGCGGCCTCAGCACCATCAGCCGCGAGAACAGCGACGCGGTCGTCTCGCACTACGCGATCCAGCCGGCCTTCGACGTCTACGCGACCACCCAGGATCGCGATCTGGGCGCGGTCGGCAGGCGACATTCAGAAGATCGTGATCGATGCGGCCGCAAAGCGACCGCCCGCGAGGGAGCGACCGTCACGATGCGCGGCCAGGTCGAGACCATGAACACGGCCTTCTCCGGCCTGTTCTTCGGCCTCGCCGAAGCGATCGTGCTGATCTATCTGCTGATCGTGGTGAATTTCCAGTCCTGGACCGATCCGTTCGTGATCATCACCGCGCTGCCCGGCGGCGCTGGCGGGCATCGTCTGGACGCTGTTCGCGACGCGACACGCCGCTCAGCGTTCCGGCGCTGACGGGCGCGATCATGTGCATGGGCGTCGCCACCGCCAACAGCGTTCTGGTGGTCAGTTTCGCGCGCGAGCAGCTTGCGGCAACTGGCGATGCGGTCGAGGCCGCGCTCGAAGCTGGCGTACACGCGCTTCCGGCCGGTTCTGATGACCGCGCTCGCCATGATCATCGGCATGGCGCCCATGGCGCTCGGACTGGGCGAAGGCGGCGAGCAGAACGCGCCGCTCGGCCGCGCCGTGATCGGCGGCTTGCTGTTCGCCACCTGCGCGACGCTGTTGTTCGTGCCCGTCGTGTTCAGTCTCGTGCATGGCGAACGCGGAAGTCCCGGACGGCGGGACGCGATCCGGCCACCCGACGAGTGGAGAAGCCTATGCCCATTGATCCGAAGCCGATTCAGCCCGCGGCTTCTGCGACGGCTGAAGCTCGCCGGCATCGTCGGCGGGCGTGCGTCGGCCGGTGATCGTGATCGGCGGATCGCTACGCGGCTTTATGGCGAGCCGGGCCGTCGGCGCAATGGACAGACAGCACAAGCCGATCCCGACCGTCAGCGTGATCAGCCGTCGCTCGCGACGAATGGTCGCAAACGCGCTCGTTCTGCCCGGCAACGCTGCAGGCCTTTTACAACGCACCGATCTATGCGCGCGTGCCCGGCTATCTGCATGATCTGGTACAAGGACATCGGCGCGCAGGTGCACAAGGGCGATGTGCTCGGCGTTATCGATACGCCCGAGCTCGATCAGCAGATCGAGCAGGCAAAGGGCGATCTTGCCAACGCGGTCGCCGCCGAGACAGCTGTCGCAGACGACCGCCAAACGCTGGACCAGCCTGCTCGACGCTCGATGCCGTCTCCAAACAGGAAGCCGAAGAGAAGACGAGCGATCTCGCCGGCCAAGACGGCGCTCGTCACCGCCGCGAAGGCCAATCTCGACCGGCTCGAGGCGCTGAAGGATTTCGCGCGGATCACCGCGCCGTTCGACGGCATGGTGACCAGCCGCTCGGTCGATATCGGCGCGCTGATCAATGCCGGCGCGGACTCGTCCGCGTACGCCGCTCTTCACGGTCGCCGATGTTCACCAGATCCGCGTCTATGTCAGACGTTCCGCAGAACTATTCGGCGCGAGATCCGTCCCGGTCTGACCGCGACGCTGACGCTTGCCGGAATATCCCGGCACGGACCTTCGCCGCGACGCTCGATTCCACGTCGCAACGCCATCAGCGAACAATCGAACGCGCTGCTGGTCGAACTTCTCGCGGACAATGCCGGACGGTGCGCTCAAGCCCGGCGAGTATGCGCAAGGTGACGTTCAAGCTTCCCTCCGGGTCGACGGTACGCTCGAGGTTCCGGCGAGCGCGCTGATCTTTCGCCGGCAAGGACTGCAGGTCGCAACCGTGCTGCCGAACAATCGGGTGCTGATGAAATCGGTCACGATCGCGTGCGATCTGGGGACGAAGGTGGAAATCGGCACCGGATTGAGCCGCCGCGATCGCGTGGTCGACAATCCGCCCGATTCGATCGCGTCGGGCGACCTTGTTCGCGTCGCCAAGGCGGACAAGATCGGAAACGCGGACGTGGGCGAAGCGCCGGCGGAATGATCGGGATGCGCGGGCACACAGCACTCGCTGCGGTCTGCGCGAGCCTGGTGCTCGCGGGCCTGCTCCTTCGCGCCGGATTATCATGTGCCCGTCACGCCGACGCCGACGGCGTTCAAGGAGGCCGGAGTGTGGGTGCCCGGCAACGCCCCAAGATTCGATTCCCAAAGGCGCGTGGTGGAAAATTTATGACGATCCGACGCTGGACGATCTGGAAACCCGTCTCGATACAGCAAGTCCCACGCTCGATGCCGCGCTGCAACGTTACGACGAGGCGCGCGCCTACGTCGCGGAGGCGCAGGCCGGCATGTGGCCTGTCATCGGTGCCGACTGGAATCCCACGCGAAACCGGCAATCGAATAACCGGCCCCTGCGCGGCGCCAACGAGCCTGATGTCTACACGTCCGACACGCTCGGCGGGACGGTCAATTACGAGCTGGATCTGTGGGGCGCAGTCCGCAACACGGTGGCGGCAGGCAAGGCGAGGGCCGAAGCCCAGGCGGCCAATCTCGCAGCAATCCGTCTCAGCCTCGAGACAGATCTCGCGGACGACTATGTCGGATCTCCGGGACTGCGACGCGCAGCTGCAGCTTCTGAACGACACCGTCTCCGCCTATGAGCGCGCGTTCCAGTTGATCGCGGTGCGCCACAGCGGCGGTGTTGCCTCGGGTCTCGATCTTGGCACGAGCAGCGACGCAGCTCGACGATGCGCGCGCGCAGGCCTCGACCGTGACCGCACAGCGCGCTCTCTACGAGCACGCGATCGCGACTTTGGTCGGAGAGCCTGCCTCGAGTTTTTTCGTCGCCGCGTCCACGGCCGCAATGAAGGTACCGAACGTGCCGGTGGGATTGCCGTCCACGCTGCTGGAGCGCCGGCCGGACGTCGCGGCAGCCGAGCGAAACGTTGCGGCGGCCAACGCGGAAATCGGCGTCGCCCGGGCGGCATTCTTTCCCAATATCACGCTCGCAGGCGCGCTGGGGGTTCAGAACACCGGCGGACCGGGATTGCTGACGGCACCCAATCTTTTCTGGTCCATCGGGCCGAACGTCGCGATGACTCTGTTCGAGGGAGGGCTCCGTCACGCCCAGCTCGATCTCACGAAGGCCGAGAAGAACGAGGCCGCCGACATCTATCGGGCGCAGGTTCTCCAGGCGTTTCAGGACGTGGAGGACAATCTCGCCTTGCTCAATCATCTCGCGCAGGCGTCGGCTAACCAGTCCGCCGCCGTGACGGCGGCGAACCGGACCGAATACCTGACGCTGGCGCGCTATCGGCTCGGCGCGGTTAATTATCTCGACGTCGTGACGGCGCAGACGGCTGCGCTCCAGGCCAGGCAAACCGCTCTCGACATCGACACGCGCCGTCTCGCTGCGTCGATTCGGCTCGTCAAGGCGATCGGCGGCGGCTGGACGACCGCGGATTTGCCGCATCTTGCCAGCAACGATCCGGCTATCGACCCTCTTAGCGGCGTGGCGCCGAAGGAATAGCGCGCACCAGCCGCGAGCTAGCGCGCCACGAAACGGCGAAGCGCAGCGCGCAGCCTGGGGCTGAAACCCAGCACGAATCCGGCAGCGACGGCCAGGCCGATGGAACGCACCGGGTAGCGGTCCGCGACGTCGGCAAGCTCCTTGCCCAACATCTCTCCCGCGATCGCAGCAATGCGCATGCGCGCGCTTCGGCGCGTCTGTTTCTTCGTTCTGGAAAGGACCAGCTTCCCGGCAAGCATGGCGATCAGACAGAACAGCAACGCCGTGCCCGCGGCCGCCAACGCCGCCAAAGGCCGGGAGAGGATGGTCGCAAAGGCGAAGTAATCTGCGGCCAGAAGAAAGGCGAACGCCGCCGTCGCTCCGATCGCGCAGGCCAGGACGACCGCGACGATGACGATGCCGCGGAGCATGATACCGCCCATCGATGCAGATTCTAGGAGCGCCGGCCGCCGAACAGCAGACCGAGCACGACGCCGATAATGAACGCGGTCGCCGCGGCCGTCACCGGACGGGTTTCGATGCGGCTGGCGAGTTCGTCGGCGCTTTTTCTGACTTCGTTCCACGCCCGCTCGCCGGTGGCGCGGGCCGCCTGCGCGGCTTCGTTGCCAACGTTGCGCGCCGCGGATTCCAGGAGTTGGCCCAGCTTCGCGAATTCCGCGCGCAGCTGCCTCATCTCGCCGGACAGCGCTTCAACATCCGATTCGGTCGCAGACATCGTTCATCTCCTCTGGCGCGCCGCCTTATAGCATGCGTGGGCGCGATTTTTCCAAGCAGCCGCCTACCGCGACCCACCGCCGTCGCCCAGCATAGAATGCAATCGTTCAACAAGGGTTGCTCGGGGACGAACGCCGTGCGGATGAGCGCTGGCTTCCGGCGCAGCGCGACGCTAACCTCGCACCACGCACTTCGCCCATCGCCTTCGCTGCAGACCGCAAACCGTGCCAGAACGCCGCACCGAAACACCGCCGCAGCCGGGTCGGCGCCATTGGGCCATTCCCCACGTCGCCGCGGTTGCGCTCGCGATCGCCGCCTACTTCGCGGTTTATTCGGTGACGGGAGATTCCGACCTTTTCATCGCTCTCGCGACCGGCGCCGCCGGCGGGACGCTTACCTGGGTCGTGCTCGAGGTCGAGTTCTGGTTTCGCAGTCGGCGGGGCTGAGAACTCCGTCGCACCCTCACGGTCGTGCGTCGATGGTCGGATTTTTGCCCCTTGGCCAACACTTCTCCGCACCATATGTTAATTCGATACCAGTTTGAACTTCGTTCGTTGTGAGGTGGGGAATTCCGTTACCGGCTTGCGCCTCGTTCGTTGTGACATGGACCAAAGGGAAATTCGCATGGCTCCGTTTGTCCGGAACCTCGTGGTGGCGCTCGTCGCCCTGGGCGCGACCGGCTGCGCCACCAGCACGCCTCCGTCCCAAGCAGCGCTTGACCAGAACGACCCCTACGAAGCGCAAAACCGCCAAGTGTTCGCCTTTAACCAGAAACTCGACAAATATGTCGCGCTCCCCGTCGCCACCTTCTATGTCGAGACGGTGCCGGAGCCTGCGCGCGAGGGCATCCATAATTTCCTGGTCAATCTCGATGTGCCGGTGACCTTTGCGAACGACGTCTTGCAGGGTGCGGCAGATCGCGCGACAGATTCACTGGGGCGCTTCGTCGTCAACTCGACGCTCGGAATCGGCGGTTTGGTCGACGTGGCGCAAAAGGTCGGCATTCCCGAACACGATTCCGATTTCGGGGAGACACTTGCCGTTTACGGCGTCGGCGAGGGACCGTATCTGGTCTTGCCGCTGCTCGGGCCAAGCAATCCGCGGGACGCGCTGGGCTATGGCGTGGATATCGCACTTGACCCCTCCACCTGGATCAGCTGGCGCAGCAGCGTCTACTTCAAGCTGGGCCGCGGCGTCATGAAGATCGTCGACGAGCGGGCCCGCAACATCGACACGCTCGACGAGATCGAGCGCACATCCGTCGATCTCTATGCCACGCTGCGCAGCCTTTACCGTCAGCACCGCGAGGCCGAGATCAATCACGGCAAGACCAACATGGAAAACCTCCCCAATTTCTAGGGTTCGCCTCCCTCGCTTCGTGTCGGTTTCCCGTCCATCATCGCCAGGCTGAGAGGCGGCGGCGAGCACCGGCCAGTGACGGCGCTGCGACTGCAAGGGGAGCGCATGCCCGGACCCATCGTTGAACGCATCGTCGCCTACTGCGCGCGTCATGCCGGAGTAGTCGTGGCGATCGCTCTTCTCGCAGGCATCCTCGCAGGGTTCTACAGCGCCTCGCATTTCGCCATGAACAGCGATGCAGAATCGCTTATTTCGCCGCAAACCACCTGGCGCAAGCGGCTGGCGGCTTACGATGCCGAATTTCCGCAGCTGGCGAGCAACATCGATATCGTGATCGACGGCGCCACACCAGAACTTGCGGCGCGCGGGGCGGACGCGTTATCTGCGGCAATCGCAAGACGCACGGATATCTTCCGCAGTATTCGCAGACCCGGAGCAGGTCCGTTCTTTGCACACGAAGGTCTGCTCTTCCTGCCTCTCGATCAGGTCAGGGCCACCACGCGGCAGTTGATCGCGGCGCAGCCATTCCTGGGCGCGCTGTCGGCGGATCCAAGCCTGCGCGGGATCATGGACAGCCTGTCGACAGCACTGGAAGGTGTCCGGCGCGGCCAGGCGCAGCTGCAGTCGCTGGGCGGACCGATCAGGGCTTTTTCGAAGACGCTGAGCGACGTGGTCGCGGGCAGGCCCGCCTTCCTCGCCTGGCGGTCGCTGATCACGGGCGCCAGGCCCGATCCGCTCGAGATACGACAATTCATCGAGGCGCAGCCGCGCCTCGACTACGAATTGCTGACACCGGGCAAGCGCGCGACGGATGCCATCCGCGCCCAGGTCGGCGAGCTTCAATTGACCCCCGAAACCGGCGTGCGGGTCCGACTGACCGGTCCGGTTCCGCTGGCGGACGAAGAGTTCAGCACTATCAAGGAACGCGCGAGCCTGATGCTTTCTCTGATGATGCTCGGGGTTTTTGCCATGCTGTGGCTGGCATTACGCTCGTTCCGGCTCATTCTTGCAATTCTTCTGACAGTGTTCATTGGCCTTGCCGCGACAACGGCGATCGGCCTCCTCGTCGTCGGGTCGTTCAATATCATCTCGGTCGCCTTCGTGACGCTTTTCGTCGGCCTGGGCGTGGATTTCGGCATCCAGTTCTGCGTGCGCTACCGCGCCGAACGCCACATCGAGGACGACCTCGATCGCGCCCTCGGTCATGCGGGCGGCGGCGTCGGCAATGCCTTGACTCTGGCGGCCGGCGCGACTGCGGCCGGCTTCTATTCGTTCTTGCCGACGAGTTACTCCGGCGTCGCGGAACTGGGCCTGATCGCGGGTACCGGCATGCTGGTTACATTCTCTCTCAGCATCACTCTTTTGCCAGCATTCGTGAAACTGTCGCGGCCGGGCGGGGAACCCGATGCAATCGGCTACCGCGCGCTCGCACCACTCGACCGTTTCTTGGGTGAGCGCCGGCGCATCGTACTGCTGTCAGCCGCCATTCTGGGTGCCGTATGCATTGCCGCGCTGCCCAGGCTCACCTTCGATTTCAATCCACTCGATCTTCGCAGCCCCAAAGGCGAGGCGGTTGCGACCGCTCTTGATCTGATGAAGGATCCGCAGACCTCACCCAACACCATCAACGTTCTTGCATCTTCGCCCGACGCCGCGCGCCGGCTTTCCCTGTCGCTTTCCGCGCTGCCGGCAGTCTCGCAGGTTGTGAGCATCGACAGCTTCATCCCGGGCGACCAGAAGCCGAAGCTGGCACTCATCAGGGACGCCGACAATCTGCTCGATCCCACGCTCAATCCCTTCATGGTCAGGCCGCCGCCCTCGGATCGGGAGATCGTTGCCAGTTTTGAAAACGCCGCAGCTGCGTTGAGATCCGTGGCGGCGCGTGCGCCGGGCGCGGACGCAGACCAGGTCGAACGTCTCGCGCTTGTGTTCGATCAGATCGCCCGCGGTACGCCGGTCCTGCGTCGTCGCGCGCAAGCCGCCCTGGTCCCCGGACTGCAGACGATGCTCGATCAGGTACGCGCCGCCTTGACGCCGCAGCCCGTCACGCTGGCTTCCCTTCCCAAATCATTTGCGCGCGACTGGCTCACGCCTGACGGCAAGTACCGGCTGCAGGTGTTCCCCAGAGGGAATGCGAATAACAATTCGGTCCTTGAAGAATTCACGCGCGAAGTCCGAATCATCGCGCCGGAATTGGTTGGCACACCAATTTCGATCCAGGAGTCCGGCCGCACGATCGTACGCGCGTTTGTCCAGGCGGGCGTGCTCTCCTTCCTCTCGATTACCGCGCTGCTGTGGCTCGCGCTGCGGCAACTTGCCGACGTAGCGATCGCGCTCGGCCCGCTCGTGCTTGCCGGCGTTCTCACGCTCGGCACCTGCGTTTTCATCGGGCTCCCGCTCAACTTCGCCAACATCATTGCCCTGCCGCTTATTTTCGGCATCGGCGTTGCCTTCGACATTTATTTTGTGATGGCGTGGCGCTCGGGCATGCGGCATCTCCTGCCGTCGCCGCTTACGCGTGCGGTCATCCTCAGTGCCGGAACGACCGCTTCTGCCTTCGGCACACTGTGGCTATCGAGCCATCCTGGACTTGCCAGCATGGGCGAGTTGCTCGCCATTTCCCTGGGCTGGATTCTGGCGACCGTCCTGTTTCTGTTGCCTGCGCTTCTCGCGCAAGCGACGCACACGGGCGGAATGCCCGAAACGGTCTGAAGACAGAAACTCACTGCGGACCGGCCCTCATCGTGCCGTTCAGAAGACCCGTCGAAAGCTCGTTCATTTTCGCCACCAGGGCGGCTGCACCGCCGCTTGCCAGAGTGGCGGCGAAATCCGAGCGGCGGGTCGCCAACTCGCTGACGTAGCCCTCGAGAAACACGTCGATGATCTTCCAGCTACCGGAACTGTCCCGCATGCGATAGATCAGGGGCACCGGTTTACTGCCCCTTGGCACCAGCGTCGTCTGGACGATTTTATCGGGGCCCCTTTGCTGCACATTGGGATCGACCGTGAACTGTTCGCCGTCGAATTTCGCAAAATTGGCGGCGTAGTTGGCGATCGTCATGCGCCGGAACGCCGCGACGAGCGCTGCCTTGTCCTGATCGCTCATGTTGGTCCAGCCGGGCCCGACGATGAACTGCATCATGGCGGGCAGGTCGAAGGAGGCGTCGACTGCGGGTTCCAGCGCGCGATAGCGGCCCTGCATGCCGAGCTGCGGACCTTGTTTCATCGTGGTGAGCAGCGTGTCGTAGAAAGCCTGGATCCGCTCCGCTGCCGGATCTGCCGCCCTGGCAGGTGCCGCGAAGCCAAGCGCAAGAGCAACCACAATAGCCCCGATCTTCCATGCAGACATCGTTATCGAATCTCCTCGACCCTCGCCGGAGCAGCGGCACGCTCCTCCTCGCCAACCAGAACGCACTGGCCCAACTTTCGGGCCTAAATAGGGCAGCCGTCCGCAGACAAGGCGTTCCTCAAGAGACGAGAAGGTGCTCCGCGCATACCCAGTTGGTGGTGTCGCCGACGGAGCTGCACCACACCGGCCGAAGCTGTGGCCAGGTCGGAATATAGCGGAAAGACAGCGACCCATCGTTCGCGCGATAGCGAAGCGGCGGTGCGTCCGGAAGAGCTGGCAGATAGACCGGCACCAGTTCTGCGAGCCGCGCCGGAAAGCCTCCCTTGTCGTGATGCCAGGCTTGCAGTGCCATCAACACCTTGTTGGCATCGCGGCGCAGAGCGAGTCCGTCGGGGTCCTGCGCGACCGGATAGACCGAACATGCGGCAAGAGAGGCGCCGACGAGGATTGTCGCGAGAATCGAGCGTGACGGCGCACAAGATTGCCCCTCTGCCCTCGCGGGGGAGGGCTGCAGGTGCGCACGCTGCATTCGGCTGCGGCGCACGCGAGGGAGTTCTGCGACATGACGTGAGAATAAAGTGCGACGTGCAAACATCACGCCCATCAGCTCAGCGCTTTGGCCAGGAGCGGCAGGCTATTGTCCATGCGGTAATCCACTGCCGTATGATCGTCGGGAAATTCCTCGTAGACGTGAGCGATCCCGAGCCGCTCGAGCGTCCGGTGCAAGCGCCGCGCGCCGTAGACGAGATCGTATTGGTCGAGCTCGCCGCAATCGATATAGAGCGCCTTCAGCTGGGCGAGACCGGGGCCGCGGGTCTCCACCATCGCAATCGGGTCCCACGCCACCCATTTCTTCCAGCGCTCGGGGATCAGCTCGCACGTATGCGGATCGACGGGCAGGCGGATCGCGAACGGCGCCCGCGGATCGGGATCGTAGGTCGCGCACATGGCAAGCGTCATCAGATCGTGCAGATCGCCATCCTTGATCTTCGGCGCCGCATGCAGATCCTTCACCCATTTCTCGATCGATCCGCCAGCCTTGGCGAGCGCGCGCAGAAGGCGCGGAAATTCGGGCAGATAGCACAGCTCGAATGCCATATCTCCGGAATGGCAGGCTGCAGCGCTCCAGTAATCCGGATGCAGCAGCGCGTGCGCGATGGCGCCATAGCCGCCGGAACTCTTGCCGAAGACTCCGCGCCGCCCCGTGCCGCCGCAGCGGAAGCGGTGTTCCACGAGAGGCACGGCTTCCTCGAGCAGGAAATCCGCCCAGCGGCCGGTGCCGGCGCTGTTGATGTACTGATTGCCGCCGAGCTTCGTGAAGCAGTCGGGAAATGCGACGACCACCGGCGGCATGGCGCCGGCGGCAATCAGACGATCAAGCCGCTCGGGCACGTTTTCGGTGAAATTCTTCCAGTTTGTGTGCGCCGGACCGCCCGCGGTGAAGCCGACCAGATCGACAAGCAGCGGCAGGCCCTCGGGCTTCGTGTCCGCAGGAACATAAACATCAATGATGCGCAGCGTGGGATCGCCAAGAAGATTGTCCTGCAATGAACGGCCGTCGAGCATCAGGCGCTGCACCTGGCCTGCCGGTGTGACGGGATCGCGCCTCATACCGCACGCGTCGCATGGTGCAGCCACGTCCGCGTTTCCGTATCCACCACCGGCGAAAGCGATTTGCGAACGCGTGCGTGATAGGCGTTCAGCCAGTCGCGCTCATCCTCCGTGAGCAGCACGGTGTCGACGAGTTCGAGATCGATGGGCGCAAGCGTGATGGTCTCGAAACTGCATCATGGCCGCGATCGCCGCCGGGACGTGCTCTGCGGTTCCGTGACCACGACCAGATTCTCGATCCGGATGCCGTATTCGCCGGCCTTGTAGTAACCGGGCTCGTTGGAGCAGATCATGCCCGGCTTCAGCACCTGAGCTGATCGGCTTCTTGGAAATGTTCTGCGGCCCTTCATGCACGGACAGATACGAGCCCACGCCGTGGCCGGTGCCGTGATCGTAATCGAGGCCGGCTTCCCAAAGCGGCTTGCGCGCAAAGGCGTCGAGCGCCGCGCCGGTGGTGCCCTCGGGGAAGCGCACCGTGGCGAGCGCGATATGGCCTTTGAGCACGCGGGTGAAGCGGTCGCGCATTTCGGCGGTGGGCTTGCCCACGATCATGGTGCGGGTGACATCGGTGGTGCCGTCGGGATATTGGCCGCCGGAATCGATCAGGAAGATCTCGTCGCGCTGCGATCGTCGCGGTTGCTCGAGCGTGTCACGCGATAGTGCGGAATGGCGCGCGTGCGGGGCCGCGCCGGAAATGGAATCGAAGCTCAGATCGACGAGGAAGTCGGTCGCGCGGCGATAGCCTTCGAGCGCTTCCGCCGCTTCGATCTCGGTCAGATGGCCGCCTGGCGCTTCGCGCGCAAACCCAGGCAAGGAAGCGTGTCAGCGCCGCGCCGTCGCGGACATGCGCCTTGCGCATGCCTTCGATCTCCACCGCGTTCTTGCAGGCCTTGGGCAATTGGCAGGGATCGGCACCGCGCTGCACGCGTGCGCCTGCGTGTGCCAGCCGGTCGAACACCGCCGCCGCGCAATTGGCCGGATCGGCGAGCACGATCTTGTCCTTGAGCGCTTCCAGCGCGGATGGAAATTCGGCCGGGTCTTTCAGCCGCACCGCGTTGCCCAGATGCTGGACCAGTTCGGTCGAGCGTCTTGCGCCCGTCCATGAAGAGATCGGTCGAGCCGTCGGCATGCAGGATGGCGAAGGAGAGGACAAACGGGCGTGTGCGGAATGTCGCCGCCGCGGATGTTGAGCAGCCAGCAGATCGAATCCGCAAGCGTGATGACGGCCGCGTCCGCCTGGAGTTTCTTGAGCTCTTCGGCAATGCGCAGACGCTTGGATTCGGCCGATTCGCCTGCGAGCGCGAGCGCATGCGGCACGGCTTTGGCGAGCGGCGGGCCGGGCTGGTCGGTCCAAACCGCGTCGATGGGATTGGAGTCGCAGGCAACCAGACTGGCGCCGGCCTTGGCGGCCGCTGCACGCAAGCCCTCCACGCCGCTCGCGGTATGGAGCCAGGGATCGTAGCCGATCCGCGCGCCGCTGCGCTGCGTTCAGGGCGATCCAGGCCGCCGGTCCTTCGCCCACAAGGTCGCGCGGTTCGAACAGGCGCGTGTCGGTCTGCGCGCGGACCTGGAGCGTATAGCGGCCATCGACGAAGATCGCGGCCTTGTCCTTCAGCACGACCGCGGCGCCGGCCGAACCGGTGAACGCAGTCAGCCAGGCCAGCCGTTCGGCCCGCCGGGCACGTATTCCCCTTGATGCTCGTCGGCGTGCGGCACACAGAAATCCGTCAAGCCCACGCTTTGCCAGCTCGGCGCGCAGAGCGGCCAGACGGGGCGCGCAGGTTGCGGCGTCCGACTGGTCTTCGAAACTCTGGAGGGGAGGCGTCTTGTCCATGCGGCGACGTTAGCCCGCCCGCGGCGGCCTCTCAAGCAGCAGCGCCGTCCATGGACCGTCGCGTCTCGTTCGCGCAGGATCAATCCGCGCGGGCGATAAAAGCCGAGCACGAGATATTCCTGCCAGCGAAGCAGGCCCGACAGGACGAGCACACCGCGCGGGGCCAGCGCACCGGCGATCTGTGGCGCCAGTTTCGTCAACGGCCCGGCCAGGATATTGGCGACGACGAGATCGAACGACGCCGCGCCGCGGAGCGCGGGATGCCAGAGGCCATCCGCCGAAAGCGCGCGGACAAAGGGTGCCTCGCCGTTTAGTGTCGCATTGTCGCGTGCGACGGCAACCGCGATCGGGTCGATGTCGGCCGCGAGGACGCGTGTCTTCCACAGGCGCGCCATGGCGATCGCGAGCACGCCGGTGCCGCAGCCAAGATCGAGCATGCGAAGAAAGCGGCGGCGCTTCGCAAGATCGGAAAGCAGCGCGAGGCACAGCGCCGTCGACTCATGGTGCCCCGTTCCGAAAGCGAGCCCGGCTTCGATGCGCAAGGGAATGACCGCGTGCGGCACCGCGCCGCGATCATGCGCGCCATACACGAAGAAGCGTCCCGCGCGCACGGGCGGCAAGCCCTCCTGCGAAAGTTTGATCCAATCCTGATCAGGGATGAGTGCCACCTGGACCTCGGCGCCGAGCAGCCGTGCGAGGAACGCGCCGTCGGGAATGTGCGCATACAGCGCTTCAACGGTGGCGTTCCTGCCGAACGGTTCCTCGTCGATCAGCACGGCCTGCGGCGCCGGCGGCGTGATCTCGAACAATGCGGCCGCGTCACCGGCGCGCTCCTTCGCCAGCGTGACACTGGCTTTCCAAAGCGGGGCGATTTGCGGGGTCACCGGATTCTTGTCAACGCGTGATCCGCCGGCATATCACGAAAAGTTCGACTGCGATGGCGCCGGTAGAAGGATTCATCCCTGGTCCGCGCGGAGAAAATACTGCGGTTCGCCAGCAGGATGGTGACGGCACTTGATCCGCGGCGCATTTGGCCGTTCTGTTCGCACCGCAATCCAACGGTGAGACACATGTCCTTTTCCATCTACGATGCTTCCATTCCGCCCATGATCCGCATGCTCGAAAGCCTGTCGAAGATCCTCGACAAGGCGGTGCAACAAGCCGAAGCGCGCAGGCTGTCGCTGTCCGAGCTGCTCGATTCCCGACTTCGCGCCCGACATGCATCCCTTTCCACGGCAAATCCAGATTGCGAGTGACGGGGCGAAAGGCGCGGCGGCGCGGCTTGCCGGCATCGAGCCGCCGAGCTTTCCGGATACCGAGACGACTTTTCCCGAGCTGCAGGCCCGCATCGCGAACACGGTAAAATTCCTGAAGAGCGTTACACCAGAGAAACTCCGGGGCGCCGAGGATCGCACGGTGACAATCAAGTTTCCGCAGGGCGAGATGAGCTTCAGCGGTAAGGATTTCCTGACAAACTTCGCGCTCCCCAATTTCTATTTCCACGTCACGACCGCCTACGGGTTGCTGCGCCACAAGGGCATCGAGATCGGGAAGCGCGACTATCTCGGCGGCGAATAGAGGAATCGTGCGGCAACCGCGCGATGCGCCCGCTGGTTCGCGGCCTCGACCTCGATGGGGCGACCCGCTGCGCGCATGATCGCACGGCGCTGGATATCGTTGCCATCAAGATGAAGTGCTGCGGCGTGTATTACGCCTGCAAGGATTGTCATGACGCGCTTGCCGGACATCTCATCGAGATTTGGCCGTGCGGCGAGTGGGAGGAGCGCGCGGTCCTATGTGGCGCGTGCGGAGGCGAGATGAGCATCCGGCATTATCTCGACAAGAATGCGTGTCCCGTCTGTCGTTCGTCTTTCAATCCCGGCTGCCGGGCCCATCATCAATTTTATTTCGCCCATCCACCGGCTTCATGCACCGGTCGCTGACCCTTCATCCGGATTCGCGCTGCGACGCAGTCAGCGGAATAGACGTCCGCATCGCGCGACTGCCGGCCGGCGGTCTGGTGCTGCATTATTTGGTGACGGGAAAAATCGGCGATCTGCACCTGCCGCAGATCGGGGCTTGCGGTCGCGCCGACGATCTCTGGCAGGACACCTGCTTCGAAGTCTTTCTACGGGCGTCGCCGGAGAGTCCGTACTACGAATTCAATTTTGCGCCCTCGGGACAGTGGGCGGCATACCGGTTCGACCGCTATCGCAGCGGCATGCGCGACGCATGCGGAGTGAGCGATCCCGGCATCGATATTCGCGCGGGCCCTTCGAGTTCTGGAATTGCGGGCCTCGCTGACGCCGGGTGGATTGTGTGAACTGTCCGATGTCGCGGCGTGGGAGGCCGGCCTCTCGGCTGTCGTCAAGGAAACCAATGGGCGCAAATCCTGGTGGGCGCTCCGCCATCCGCCAGGTAAACCTGATTTCCATCACCCGGACTGTTTCGAGTTCGCGATTGCTTGCGGGGCAAGGCAGGGACCATGAAATTCGGCATCGACCGGCTGCTCTCGGAAACCGAATTGCGCGCGCCGCTGCAGGGTCGGCGCATCGCCTTGCTCGCGCATCCCGCGTCAGTCACGCATCGTCTCACCCATTCGCTCGATGCTCTGGCGGATAGCGGACTCAAGGTGACCGCAGCGTTCGGCCCCCAGCACGGCCTGCGCGGCGACAAGCAGGACAACATGATCGAGTTCGCCGATTTCAACGATCCGCTGCATCACATCCCGATCTTCAGTCTTTACGGGCAGGTGCGAAGGCCGACCGACGCGATGATGGACACATTCGACATCGCTCTGGTCGATCTGCAGGATCTCGGCTGCCGCATCTACACGTTTGTCACCACCCTGCTGTACCTTCTGGAAGCGGCGGCGCGCCATCGCAAAGCTGTCTGGGTTCTCGATCGGCCCAATCCCGTCGGCCGACCCGTCGAGGGCCTGAGGCTCAGATCAGGCTGGGAGAGTTTCGTCGGCGCGGGGCCTTTGCCGATGCGTCATGGGATGACGCTTGGCGAACTGGGCTTCTGGTTCATCGCGACGCGATATCTCGATGTCGAATATCGCGTGATCGAAATGGAGGGATGGCGGCCCGACGCAGCGCCGGGATTCGGCTGGCCGCTCGGCGCGCGCGTCTGGATCAATCCCAGTCCCAACGCGCCGAATTTGTGGATGGCGCGCGCCTACGCAGGCACGGTGATGGTCGAGGGCACCACTCTTTCCGAAGGTCGGGGCACGACGCGGCCGCTCGAACTGTTCGGCGCCCCCGACATCGACGCGAGGCGTCTCATCGCGGAAATGCATGCGCTCGCGCCGCACTGGCTGCGTGGGTGTAGCTTACGCGACTGCTGGTTCGAACCGACATTTCACAAGCGTGTGGGCCGGATCTGCAATGGCGTGCAGATTCACACCGAAGGCCCGGGCTACGACCACGATCTTTTCCAGCCCTGGCGCATGCAGGCGCTGGCCTTCAAAGCGATCCGGCGTCTTTATCCTGATTATCCGCTATGGCGCGATTTCGCATACGAATACGAGCACGGCAAACGCGCCATCGATGTCATCAACGGCGGAACATTGCTGCGCGAGTGGGTGGACGATTCCTCCACGACACCGCAGGACCTCGACGCCTGGGCTTCAGCGGACGAGCAGGCGTGGGTGAACGAGCGAGCGCCACACCTTCTGTACTCAAAATAGCGAATCTTGTGACCCCCGTTCGTGAGCCTTGGGCCGCTTCGCGCCGGTCGGCGAACCCGGACTGGCCGCCTGCTCGCGCATGACGAGCACGCCTGCATAAGGCCGCAGCACGGACTTGACGGCAGCAGGTTGCGCTGCGGTTTCGCCAAGCCAGATTCTCGATCTCGTCCTCGCCCGCCAAGAGTGCGGGCATGCGGCTGTCGCGGGACGAGAGGGGAGGGCAAGCGGCGGTGGTGACCATCACGCAGGTTCGCAGCGTACCGAAGGTCGCGTGCTCCCACACGGAATAGAGCATCGCGATGGCAATCGGTGCGCCGTCGGCGCGGCTGCAGATCCATTGCTTCACCTTGCCACCCGGAAGTTCCTCGCCGATGTTGAACGCATGCGTGAACACGACGCCGCGCGCTTCGTGAAAGGGCTCGATCCAGGTCGGCGTACGGTCGATGTCTTCGGCGCGGGCGTGCAGGTGGCTGAAGCCGCGCCGCGGATCGGGAAGCTTGTGCTTGTACCAGCCCCAGCGCATCGGCGTGATGCGCCGCTGGCCGATCGGCCCCCGATGCAGCACCGGTACGGCGCTCATCGGCGTGAAGATTCCGAGCGATTTGTCGGCGTCCACCGCCGACGCGCCATGATCGCCGGCGCCTGGGTTCACGCCTGCAAGCGCGCAATACTCGCGCCAGCTCATCATTGCGGTGAACTTGCCGCACATCACAATCCTCCCGGATGCGTGTAGGTGCAGGATATCACGACGCTAACACGGCGACGGCAGGCTTTGCACCAGAAGCCGGGGAGCGGCGCATCGAGAGCGGCACACGCCAGCTTTTCATGGCGCGAGAGAAGTTTGTATGGGTGCATCTGCGTACGGGCATCGCAGGTCTGGCAGTGGACCGTCACGAGGTAATCGGCCTCGTGGCTGTCTGCAAGAGTGCGCACCGGGCCTTGGGGTTTGCGCCGCTGCATCGACAACTCAATCGAATTCGTGCGGCTTCATGCGCTTCTTTGTCTTCGGGCGTTCCCAGACAACGCCGGGATAGGCCTTCAGGGGCACAAGCTTTTCACCTGACCACGTCCAGTCCTGCCGCTCGGCGAAATTCAGATGATAACGCGGCTCGCGGCCGGTGCGGCCCGCGAACAGCGCGCGCGGAATGTTCACGGCGTGCGGCGATCGCGTCTTCTCATAAGCGAGAGGCGTGCCGCAGCACGCGCAGAAGCTTCTGGCCGTGCCGGTCGTCTTGTCCTCGTAGCGGGTGATTTTCTTCGCCCCCTTGCTGACGCGAAAATGCTTGCGCCAGCAGCCCACATAGGTCGCGTACGCCGCGCCGTGCGCCAGCCGGCTCGGTCTGCCGTGATCGTGCCACGCCCAGAAAGCGGGCACATCGATCTCGATCTCCACTGTCCCGCAAAGACACCGCCCGGTGACGCGCTCTACTGTTTCATCCAGGCGACGGCCGGGCTTTGGTTCGTGCAAGGGCTTCGAGGCTCCGATTGACTGCTGCCGACACCGCTAGCGGCTGCGCAACGTATAGGGCACGCGCACGCCGGGGTCGCCGGCCGGAAAATTTTTGGTGTCCCGCGTCACCAGAAGTCGGCCGTGCCGGCGGGCGGAGGCCCAGATGATTGCGTCAGGCAACTTCATGCGATGTTCGCGACGAAGCGCGACGGCGGCTTCTGCCACTTCCTGATCGAGCCCGATGAGTTCGAAGCGGGCGAGAAACGCCCGCGTCGCGTCTTGCGTGTCGTCGGGAGCTCCGATCACGACTTCCATCCACGTCACGATGCTGATGGCGGCATCGTCGTAACGCCTGATCTCGGCGCGCGCCTGCGGCACACCGCCCAGAAAATCGACGAGCACGTTGGTATCGAAAAGTGCTTTTACCATTCGGCGCGGATTTTGCGCTGCCAGGCGAGCCCGTCGCCCGCGCGCTTGCCCCAAATCCCAAACTCGGCATCCTGATCGTGCGCGCAGTGCCGCAACAGATATTCGCTCAGAGCTTCGCGCACGAGGCTTGCGCGCGAAGCCTTGCGCCGCGCCCCGATCTCGGCAAGCGCCTGGGCCATCCGCTCCGGTATGTCGATCAATGTGCGCATCGCCAATCCCATATATGATATCGATATCATATATACGTGTTTGTTCAACAGGCAAGAGCGATATTCGTCGCCTCAGGCCCTCGTTACGAAATTGTCGATGACGCGTTTCGCGCCGGCCTTGTCGAAATCGACCGTCAGTTTATTGCCTTCCACCACGCTGACCCGGCCGTAACCGAATTTCTGGTGGAAGACGCGGTCGCCGCGCACGTACGCCGCCGAGTGGGGATCCGTGGTCTGCACCACGTGCGCTTGCGCCTCGATGAGCGGCGGCCTCGTGCGCTCTGCGCTCGCTGCACGGTTGGCCTGGGCGCGGCGCCAGCCGGGGCTCTCATAGGCGCTCGCAAAACCCGCACTCGCCGCGTTGTCGCGGAAGCCGACATAGCCGCCGTAGAATCCTTCGTCGACAACCGCGTCGACATGCTGCTCCGGCAGCTCGGTAATGAAGCGCGAGGGAAGGGCGCTCTGCCAATTGCCGTGAATCCGCCGATTGGCGGCAAAGCTGACACGCACCCGCTTCTTCGCGCGCGTAAGGCCCACATAGGCGAGCCGGCGCTCTTCCTCGAGGCCCGCCAGTCCATTCTCGTCCATCGTCCGCTGCGAGGGAAACAAACCTTCCTCCCAGCCGGGCAGGAACACGGTGTCGAATTCCAGTCCCTTGGCGGCGTGCAGCGTCATCAGGCTCAACCGGTCTTCCGTCCCGTTCTGTTCGAGTTCCATCACCAGCGATACGTGTTCGAGAAAGGCCGCCAATGATTCGAACTGCTCCATCGAGCGCACGAGTTCCTTCAGGTTATCGAGACGGCCAGGCGCTTCGGCGGATTTGTCATTCGTCAACATGTCGGTATAGCCCAATTCCTCGAGCACGATCTCGGCCAGCTCGACATGCCCGATATGGCGCGAGGCGTCGTTCCAGCGCGTGAAGGTCGTCGCGAGATCGCCGAGCGCGCGCCGCGCCTTGGGCGGAACTTCGTCGGTCTCGGCGATTTCGCGCGCCGCGGCGAGGAGGGGAATTGAATGCGCGCGCGCGAAGGCGTGCAGCGCGGCCACGCTCGCTTCGCCGATGCCACGCTTGGGACGGTTGACGATGCGCTCGAAGGCGAGATCGTCGTCACCCTGTGCGATCAGCCTGAAATAAGCCATCGCGTCGCGGATTTCAGCGCGTTCGTAGAAGCGCGGGCCGCCGATCACCCGGTAGGGAATGCCAAGCGAAAGAAACCGGTCTTCGAATTCGCGCATCTGGAAGCTCGCGCGCACGAGCACGGCCATCTGCGCGAAATGGTGTCCGCCCTTGTGCAACTGCTCGGCGTCCGTGGCGACCGCGCGCGCTTCCTCTTCCGCGTCCCACACGCCCTGCACGCGGATGCGGTCGCCCGCATCGCCTTCGGTCCACAACGTCTTGCCGAGCCGGCCCTTGTTGGCGGCGATGAGGCCCGACGCTGCGCCGAGAATGGCCGGGGTCGATCGGTAATTGCGTTCGAGCCGGATCACCTTGGCGCCGGGGAAATCGCGTTCGAAGCGCAGGATGTTTTCGATCTCCGCGCCGCGCCAGCCATAGATCGACTGATCGTCGTCGCCCACCACGCAGACATTGCCGGAGGCATGCCGGCCAGCAATTTCAGCCACAGATACTGGACGACATTGGTGTCCTGATATTCGTCGACCAGCATGTAGCGGAACCGGTCGCGATAATCGGCGAGGATTTCCGGCTGCGACTTGAGGAGATTGAGGGTGTCGAGCAGGAGATCGCCGAAATCGGTGGCGTTGAGCGATTTGCAGGCGCTCCTGATATTGGCGATAGAGCGTGCGGCCCTTGCCGAAGGCATAAGCCTTGCGATTCGCCTTCGGACACATCCGCCGGCGAAAGGCCGCGATTTTTCCAGCCGTCGATGAATGGACGCCAGCGTGCGCGCCGGCCAGCGTTTCTCGTCGATATTCGTCGGCGTCGATCACCTGCTTCATCAGGCGCAGCTGGTCGTCGGCATCGAGGATGGTGAAATTGGATTTGAGGCCGGCCAGTTCCGCATGGCGGCGCAGCATGCGCGGCGCCGATGGAATGGAAGGTGCCCAGCCATTGCATGCCTTCGACCACGCCGCCGATCAGCGCGCCGATGCGCTCTTTCATCTCGCGCGCGGCCTTGTTGGTGAAGGTGACGGCGAGGATCTGCCCGGGCCAGGCGCGGCGCGTGGCGAGGATATGGGCGAGCCGTGTCGTCAGCACACGGGTCTTGCCGGTGCCGGCGCCGGCCAGCACCAGCACGGGACCGTCGAGCGTCATCACCGCCTCGCGCTGCTCCGCGTTCAGGCCCTGCCAGATAAGGCGGCTCCGAGGCGAGGACGCGCCTCTGTGCCTGCTCGCCGAACGCGGCTTCGAGGGGATCGATGAACTCGTTTTCCTGAATCATGGAGGCAATCTAGCGTAGCCGAACGCATTGCGCCCACCCGCATTTTCTCGCCATGACGGGGAAAGAAGGTGGAGGGGAATTGAAATCATCCCGCCTGCAGAAGGAGGGCGCCGAGGGCGATGGCGGCGGCCGCGGCCCAGCGGCGCAGCGTCATGCGTTCCCCCAGGAAGCGCATGGCGAGCGCGGTGCCGAAGAGAACGCTGGTTTCGCGCAGGGCAGCGAGTTTCGCGGTGGCGCCGAAGCGGTATGCAAGCATCGCCGCGCCGTAAGTCGCGATCGACAAAAAACCGAGCAGCAGACCCAGCTTCCACTGCCGACGCGCCTCGACGATCACGCGTCGACCGCGAATGCCAGGCGCGGTTGCGAGCACGCAGGCGCCATGGGCCACGAAAAACCACAGAACATAGGACAAGGGATTGGCGACCGCACGCACGCCGGAAGCGTCGATCAGCGTATAGCAGCCAATGGTGAAACCGGTCCCTACCGCGTAGGCGAGGCCTTGCGACACCCCTGTGCTCGCCCGATGCGACATGCCGATTGCGACGACGCCGCCGCAAACGCACAGGATGCCGAAACTTTGCAAGGGCAACGGATGCTCATGCAGAAGCAGGATCGCGCCGACTGCGGTGAAGAGCGGTCCGGTTCCGCGCGCCACCGGATAGACGGCCGAAAAAGCAGCGCTCTCGTACGACTTCACGAGCAGAAGCTCGTAAAGCGCGTGGACAAAAGCCGTCGCCACAAGCAGCCAGACGGCCAGCCCGCGCGGCAGCGGCACGAAGACGAGCGCCGGCGCGACGATGAGGGCGGAACACACTCCGATCAGAAGCCGCATCGCATATTTGTCGCGCGCGGCCTTGGTCAGGATATTGACGACGGCGTGGACGGCGGCGGAAAGAAGAATGAGCAGAAGGGCGGTCATCGGCCGCGATGTTGGCGAGACGGGAAATGCGCGCGCAAGACCTGAATGCTGATTTGCTGGGTCAGCCGGGGGGCAAACAACGTCTAGCGACTCCGGCGCTCGTCATCGACCTCGACCGCTTCGAAGCCAACATCGCGCGCATGGCGGCATTTGCGCGCGCGGCAGGAATTGGGCTGCGACCGCATGCCAAGACCCACAAATGCGCCGAGATCGCCAGACGCCAGATCGCGGCAGGCGCGCCGGGGGTGTGCGTGGCCAAGCTCGGTGAAGCGGAAGCGCTGGCGGAGCAGGGGATCGATTCGATTCTCGTCACCTCGCCCGTCGTGAGCGATCGCGGGATCGAGCGGCTTGTCTTGCTGAATGCGCGGATGGGCGAGCTGATTGCGGTTTGTGACAACCCGGCCATCGCCGAGCGCCTGTCGGCCGCAGCGACACCGAGCGGAAAGCCGCTCAGGCTGCTTGTAGATATCGATCCGGGAATGGGACGCACGGGAGTGCGCCCGGGAGATGAAGCCGCAGCGCTGGTGCACGCGATTTCAGGCAATCCGGCATTCGCATTCAAGGGTCTGCAATGCTATGCCGGGGATCTTCAGCACCTCGAATCGCCGAACGAGCGGCGCGAGAAATCGCTGGCCGCTCTTGCCGATCTGGGCAGCTTTTGCCGTCGTTTGCGAAGCCAGGGCATCGCCGTCGATATCCTTACCGGCGGCGGCACGGGCACGTTCGACATCGATCCCGACGCAAACGTGCTCACGGAACTGCAAGTCGGCTCCTACGTCTTCATGGATCGCCAATACAACGAAGTGTGGGAGAAACCGGGCGGGCGCCCGCCGTTCGAAACGTCACTGTTCGTGCAGACAACGGTGATCAGCGCCAATCGCCAGGGCCTTGCCACGACCGATGCGGGATTTAAGGCCTTTGCGACGGATGCAGGTCCGCCCGCCATTGTCAGCGGGGGGCCGCCCGGCGCCGGCTATTTCTTCTTCGGCGACGAGCAGGGGGGAATTCTGTATTCGGCGGCGGAACGCACGCTTGTGCCGGGCGACATCATCACCTGCGCAGTGCCGCATTGCGATCCCACGGTCAATCTCTACGATTGTTATCATTTGGTGCGCGGCGACCGGCTCGAAGCAATCTGGCCGATCGACGCCCGGGGCCGCTCGGCGTAAGCTGTTTACTGACTGACAACCGTGTTCATCGCCGGTTCAGGCCGCGGGGCTCATTGTCGCGCCAGGAACGGAGGGGTCCGTTCAAGGAAGGAACTAGGAGCGATGAAAAATCTCAAGAAATTGGCGTTCGGTGCCTTGCTGATGGCGGGCACCGCAATTGGCACGACCGCTGCGCTGAGCACCCCGGCGGATGCCGGCGTAGTCGTTGGCGTAGGGGTCGGCGTACCAGGCGTACTACGGTTATCCCTGTGGCTACTATGGATATTGCGGCTACCCCGCCTATTACGGCTACGGCGGACCGTATGTGGGGTGGGGTTGGGGCTGGCGTGGCGGTTGGGGCCCCGGTTGGGGCTGGCGTGGCGGTTGGGGCGGCTGGCGCGGCGGCTGGGGCGGCTGGCACGGCGGCTGGGGTGGCTGGCACGGCGGATATGGCGGCTGGCATGGCGGCAGCTTCGGGCACCCGGGCTTCAGCGCTGGGCACACGAGCTTCGGCGGACACCGATAAGCCGTAGGGCCGACAGCCATTTGGGTTTGTGCACATCCGGTCCCGGCGATGATCCGCCGGGGCCGGAAAGTTTTTGCGTGCTTTGTGGATCAGCGTCGCGATCAGTCGCGACATTCATCGCGGGTTCACAACCGATTGGGCAACATGCTTTTCGATGAACGGAAGATCCGTTCGGACAAAGGATCAGGAGCGATGAGACATCTCGGAAAACTGCCGCTGGGCGCCTTGATGATGGCAGGAGCTGCACTCGCGGCGCCGGCCCCTGCAAACGCCGGCGTTACGGTGGGCGTGGGAATAGGCGTACCGGCCCCCTACTATGCCGCCCCACCCTGCGCGTATAGCTACGCTGCCTGCGGCTACTACGCGTATAATTATCCCGTCTACATCGGCGGCACATGGGTCTACGGGCCTCACTATTACCGTTGGTGGGGCGGCCATCCATGGGTCTGGTGGCATGGCGGCTGGCGCACCGGATTCGGAGGTGGCTGGCACGGCTGGGGCTGGCATGGCGGATGGGCCGGGTGGCACGGCTGGCACGGGTGGCGCCGCTAACAGGCCATCGCACCGTGAAGCGCTCGCGGCCTCGGCGTCCTCGCCGGGGCCGAAGCTTTCCTGGCGCACGGTGCGATTGGTAGTCTCGCCTGGTCCACGTAAACAGCAGGCATGTCATTGGCCGATGGGCAGAGCGAAACGCCTGGGCGCGCAACGATCTTTCCGCCTTCTGGCTGCCATTCACGCCGAATCGGCAATTCAAGCGGCATCCGCGCATCCTTGCCCGCGCGCAGGGAATGTATTTTTACGATGACACCGGCCGGGCGCTTCTCGATGCCTGCTCCGGCCTGTGGTGCGTAAACGCGGGCCATGGGCGAGAGCGGATTACGGAGGCGATCTGTGCGGGTGCGCGGGAGCTCGATTACGCGCCGAGTTTTCAGTTCGGTCATTCCGGCGCATTCGAATTGGCGGCGCGCCTCGCGGAGCTGGCGCCCGTGGGGCTCGATCATGTGTTCTTCGTCAATTCCGGGTCGGAGGCGGTCGATACCGCGCTCAAGATCGCGCGCGGCTACTTCCAGAAAATCGGTCAGGGCGAACGATTCAGGCTGATCGGGCGCGAGAAGGGCTACCACGGCGCGACGCTCGCCGGCATATCCGTTGGGGGCATCGTCAACAACCGCCGGCTGTTCGGCCCACTTCTTCCGGGTACGGACGATCATTTGCCGCTTCCCTACGACCGCGCGCGCATGAGATTCACGCGCGGCGAACCGCCAGAGGGTATGGAGTTCGCCGATGCGCTGGAGGGACGTGTGGCGCTGCACGGCGCGGAAACGATTGCCGCCGTGATCGTCGAGCCGATCGCAGGGTCGGCCGGCGTCTTTGCATCGCCGAACGGCTATCTCCAGCGCCTGCGCACGCTGTGCGACGCGCACGGTATTCTTCTCATCTTCGACGAAGTGATCACCGCCTTCGGCCGGTTGGGCTGCGCTTTCGCCGCCGAACGCTATCAGGTCGTGCCCGACATGATCACCTTTGCAAAAGGCATTACCAACGGTGCCGTACCGATGGGCGGAGTGATCGCGTCCGGCAGAATCCACGATGCTTTCATGGAGGGTCCGCTGCAGGCCATCGAATTGTTCCACGGACACACGTGCTCCGCACATCCGCTCGCCTGTGCGGCCGCGCTGGCGAGCCTGGATCTGTATCGCGAAGAGGGGCTCTTCGAACGGGCGAAGATGCTGGAAACGGTGCTGGAGGACTCCGTCCACGGTCTGAGAGGCGCGCCTCATGTCGTGGATATTCGCAATGTCGGCCTCGCGGCCGGCATCGATCTCGAGCCCGACTTGAGCGAGCCGGGGCGCAGGGGCTATGAGGTGCTCACGCGAGCCTTCGCCGAGGAGAATCTGGTGTTGCGGGTTGCGGGCGACACCGTCGCGCTGGCGCCAGCGCTCATCGCATCCGAGGCCGAGATCGTGCGCATGGTGGACGGCTTGCGCGCGGTGTTGCAGCAGCTGGGCTAGGGAAAATGTGCATTGTTCGCAGACTATCGTTGGCCGCATTCGTTCTGATCGCGCCGCCTTTCGTGTGCGCGCTCCTCTACATGGGCACCCAATTGCTGCTTCAGGCGAGCCACCGCATCATTGCGCCGCAATTTCTGTGGTATGCAGCCGTCGTCGAACTGCCAATCTTCCTGCTGGTTGCGGTGCTTGAAGCGAAGAGCCGCTGGTAATCAACTTCTTTCCTGTCGAGAGGCGCCCATGCGCATCGGTGTTCCCAAGGAAATCAAAAATCGCGAATATCGTGTCGGACTGACGCCGGCAGCGGCGCGCGAGCTTGCCACACACGGTCACGAAGTTTTCGTGGAGACGATGGCCGGCGACGCCATCGGTCTGACCGACGACATGTACGCGCGCGCAGGTGCGAAGCTGCTTGGCGACGCGGCGGAGGTGTTCGCTTCGTCCGACATGATCGTGAAAGTCAAGGAACCGCAGCCGGTCGAGATAAAGCGGCTGCGGCCGGGACAGACGCTCTTCACCTATCTTCATCTGGCGCCCGATCCCGAACAGACGCGCGGGCTCCTGGATTCGGGCGCGATCGCCATCGCTTACGAGACCGTGACCGATGCGCGCGGCGGGTTGCCGCTTCTCGCGCCGATGAGCGAAGTGGCCGGGCGGATGTCGATCCAGGCCGGCGCGCACAGCCTCGAGATCGCGCAGGGCGGCCGCGGCATGCTGCTCGGCGGCGTGCCGGGCGTGGCGGCGGCCAAGGTGGTGATCCTGGGAGGCGGCGTGGTCGGCACCAATGCCGCGCGTATGGCAATGGGGCTCGAGGCGCACGTCACCATCCTCGACGTCTCGTTGCCCCGCCTCAACGAACTCGACCTGCAGTTCGGCTCACGGCTGAGTACGATCTATTCGACGATCGATTCCATCGAGGAGCAGGTCGTGGCGGCCGATCTCGTCATCGGCGGCGTCCTTCTGCCGGGCGCGGCTGCACCGAAGCTGATCACCGAGAAGATGGTCAAGCAGATGAAGAAAGGCTCGGTGATCGTCGATGTGGCGATCGACCAGGGAGGCTGCGCCGAAACCTCCCATGCGACCACGCACGATGCGCCGACCTATCTGGTGCACGACGTGGTGCATTATTGTGTCGCCAATATGCCGGGCGGTGTCGCGCGCACCTCGACTTTCGCGCTCACCAACGCGACCTTGCCCTTCACGCTGGCGCTTGCGGATCTTGGCCCCCGGGACGCGATGCGCAAGAATCCCCATCTGCGCGCCGGTCTTAACGTGTACGAGCACATGCTCACCTACAAGGCCGTCGCCGAGGCGCAGAACCTGCCCTACTGCAGCGCGCAAGACGTGCTCGCGTCGTAGCACCTTCACTTTCCGCCTCATGCTGGGGAAGGAAAGCCGGACGCTCAGCTGATCGTCGCGCCGCCGTCGATGACGATCGTCTGACCGGTCATGAACGCGCCCGCTTTCGAGGCGAGGAACACCGCGGCGCCCGCGATCTCGTCGGGTTCGCCGATGCGGCGCAGCGGCGCGCCGGACGTGGAAGCTTTCAGGATCTCGGGATTGTCCCACAGCGCGCGCGCGAAGTCCGTCTTGATAGAGTCCCGGCGCGATGCAGTTCACGCGCACGTTCCTCGGCCCGAATTCGACGGCCAGGTTACGCGCCAGCTGGAAATCGGCGGCTTTCGAAATGCAATAGGCTCCAAGCACCGCGGAGCCGCGCAAGCCGCCGATCGAGGAGACGATGATCACGCAACCGTCGCGGCGCTCTGCCATTTCAGGCATCACCAATTGGCACAGCCAATGATTGGAGCGGACGTTGGTGCCCATAATCTTGTCGAATGCTTCGTCGGGCATTTCCAGCTGCGGTCCGAAATACGGATTGATCGCGGCATTGCAGACGAGCACGTCGATACGGCCCCATTTGGCGCGAACGGCCAAGACAAGCGCCTCGAGTTGTTCCTTGTAATTGATGTTGCAGGGCACCGGCAGGGCAACCTCGGCGCCGCGCGTCTCGTTGATCGCGCGCGCGACGCGCTCGCACGCGTCCGCCTTGCGGCTTGAAACCACGACCCTGGCGCCGTGCTCCGCCAGCCGATGTACGATGGCCTCGCCGATACCGCGCGTGGAACCGGTCACGAGGGCGATCCTGCCCGCCAGATCGAAAAGACTCATCTTCGAATCATCCCTGCAGATCCTTAGTTCCGGTTGCCGTGTCTGAACCCGGCCGATCAGTTTGCCAGCACCGCGTCGATGGCCGCTGTTAGCTCCGCAGCGTCTGGCGCAGTGCGCGAACCGAACGTGCCCGCAATCATCCCGTCGCGCCCGAACAGATATTTGTGAAAGTTCCATTTCGGCGCCGCATCCTCGCCCAGTTCTGTGGCCACCCATTTGTAGAGCGGATGGGCGTCTGGTCCGATCACATGCTCCTTCGCCGTCATGGGAAAATCCACGCCGTAACGCGAGTCGCAAAAGCTCTTGATCTCGGCTTCGGTTCCCGGTTCCTGCGCGCCGAAATCGTTGGCCGGCACGCCAAGCACAACCAGGCCGTCATCCCGCCGCGTCTTCCACAGTTTTTCCAGATCCGGCATATTGCGGCGTCAATCCGCACCGACTCGCTACGTTGACCACCAGAAGCGCATTTCCCTTGAACTTCGCGACGGGCAGCTCGCTCCCGTCGATGCCGCGAAAAACAAAGTCATAAGCGCTCTTTGCAGTCATGGGACATCCTCGGTTATGGCTTTGAGAAGCCTAGGCACGGCGTCGTGCGGGCGGCAAGGCATTCGTTTGGGGATGGACTTGAATTCGGTCACTTCGGATTTGTCCGGCCGGCCCGCCATTGTTGCCGGTCTGGGCGAGATTGCGGATCGTTACGAGGTGCTGCTCTGCGACGTGTGGGGCGTGCTGCACGATGGCCGCCGCGCCCGTACTGGCGCTGTGGAGGCGTTGCGTCACTTCCGGCGGCGGCGCGGTCCCGTGATTCTTCTGTCGAATGCGCCCCGTCCGGTGGAAGATGTCATGGAGCAGTTCGTGCGCTTCGGAGTGCCCCAGGATTGCTACGACCGGATCCTGACGTCCGGCGTGCTGGTGCGCGAGGAGCTGGCCCGGCGCGCCGCGGGCAGGGAACTGAAGCTCCTGCATCTGGGCCCCGCGCGCGATCGGGGCATCTTTGCCGGGCTGTCGATCGCCTGCGTCGAGTCCGATGAGGCCGAATTGGTCGTCTGCACGGGACTTATCGATGATGATCGGGAGACCCCTGACGACTATCGGGAGAGATTATCCGATCTGCACCGCCGCGGACTGACGCTTCTCTGTGCCAACCCCGACATTGTCGTGCAGAGGGGAAGCCGCCTCGTCTATTGTGCTGGCGCACTGGCGCGGCTCTACCAGGAACTTGGCGGCGTCTCAGTTTACTACGGCAAGCCGCACGCGCCGATTTACACGGCGGCACTGGCGTTCGCTCGCGCGTTGGCCGGACAGGACGAGTCTGCGGGCACTCGTAATCGGAGACGGACTGCGAACAGATATCCGCGGCGCGAACGCCGTCGGGATAGATGCGCTGTTCATCGCCGACGGCATTCACGGCGAAGAAATCCGCGAGATGAGCACGGCAGCTCTTGCCGCCCTGTTCGCGCAGGCCGGTGTCTTCGCGCAAGCCGCCATGCCTGCGCTTGTATGGTGAGAGGGCGGCGGATAAGACGGGCCTGAATTCAGGAGCAGGCGAATGAGCTATTCCATCGAAGAGCTTCAACCCGGAATGTCCGCGCGCTTTGCGAAGACGGTGACGGAGCATGACGTGGCGCTTTTTGGCGAGATCAGCGGCGATGTCAATCCAGTGCATTTCGACGAGGCGTTTGCCCGCGCGACGCCGTTCAAGGGCCGCATTGCGCATGGCGTGCTGACCGCGAGCTACATTTCAACCGTGCTCGGCATGCAGATGCCCGGACCGGGCACGATCTTTCTTGGCCTCAACATTCGTTTCAAGGCGCCGGTTCGAATGGGCGACACGGTGACGGCCGTGTGCACGGTGCGCGAAATTGTTGCGGAGAAACGCCGCGTTGTCTTCGATTGCGCCTGCAGCGTTGGCGAGACTGTCGTCGTCGAAGGAGAAGCCACCGTCATTCCGCCTCCGCGCAATGCCTGAATCGCGCGGCATGCGTGTCTTCCGCCACTACCGGGACATCCCTGATTCTTTCAAGGGCGGGGTGGTGGCTGTCGGAAATTTCGATGGCGTGCACCTTGGACATCAGGCGCTGATGGCGGAGGCGCGACGGCTGGCCGGTGAGCGCAACGCGATTTTCGGCGTGCTGGCGTTCGAGCCGCATCCCCAGGAATTCTTTCGTCCCGATACGGAATGCTTCCGCCTGACACCGTTCCGGACCAAGGCGCGCCTTATTGCCGAGCAGGGCGCAGATGCAATGTTCGCGCTCGCCTTCGATGCAGCGATGGCGTCCAAAAGCGCACAGGATTTCATCCTGGATGTGCTGATCGACGGCCTCGGCGCGGGCGCGGTCGTGGTCGGCGCGGATTTTCAATTCGGAAAGGGGCGGGCGGGAAACACGACGGTGCTCGCCTATATGGGAGAAATGGAGGGACTGGGCGTCAATATATTCCCGCCCGTTGAGGATGAGCGGCACGGAAAGATTTCCTCATCGCGCATCCGCGAAGCGCTGAAGGCCGGCCGCCCAAAGGAAGCAGCGCAGCTGCTCGGGCATTTCTGGACAGTCGAATCGCGGGTCGAACACGGCGACAAGCGCGGGCGGATGATCGGCGTTCCCACCGCGAACATGCGCGTCGCGGACTATCTCGCTCCTGCTTTCGGCGTTTACGCCGTGCGCGCGACCATTTTGGAGGACGACAAACCCGCCGGCCGCTACGACGGCGTGGCGAATTTAGGTATTCGCCCCATGTTCGCCGCGCCGGCACCGCTGCTTGAAACATTCCTCTTCGATTTCTCGGGTGATCTGTACGGCAAACATCTCGCGGTTGAGCTCGTCGAGTATCTGCGTCCAGAGGCGAAGCTGTCCGGTCTGGAAGCCCTCAAGACGCAGATCGAAGCGGACGCCAAGGCAGCGCGCCAGGCGCTGAAGGACGCGTGGCGAAGCCGCTAGGCGGGGCGGTTAAACGGATTTCAGGGTTCTGGCGCCGAGACTTTCGAAGTCCCGCACATTGTGGGTCACAACGACCAATCCATGAACTTCGGCAGTTGCAGCGATCATCGCATCTTGCGCGATCACGCCGGATCGCCTGTGCTGGATGCGCGCCCACTCGCGAATGGTCGTCATCACACGGCTTGTCCGGGTGATCCAATTGTTTCGCAACGGAAAATTGTATCGACCGCATGAAGCGGCGAGGACGAGCCAGGAAATCCAAATGCCAACTTCGATGCGACGGTACCATCGTGCCTGCCACGGAGGGGGCCGCCGGCTCTAGCCGCTGGATGCTGAGAACAAGGTGGTTTCGATGCCTCATCTATGGCATGTTTGAGGCAGTTTCGGGTCGCAGAAGGGGCAATGTTTCTCCGAACTACCTTGTTCGTCGGACTTCTGACTTCAGCCCAGATCAGTTCGGCGTGTGCGGCCGACACCGTTGTCTCGCCACCACAAATCAATTCGCGTGTCGACGAAACGCACCTGGTAACTCTGTACGGAAGCACGCCGCCTGAAGCGCGGCCCGAAAATGACCTTGGCAGAGTGGCAGACAGCATGCCCCTTCCGGGTCTGCAGCTCGCCCTTCGCCGCCCGGCCGCACAAGAGCGCCTCGTCGAAAAATTGATGCGCGATCAGCTCGATCGGAAGTCTCTGCGGTATCACAGATGGATTACCGCGGACGAATACGGTGATGACCAAGATTGATCGTCTGCTCGTTTTGCGTGCGATGGTCAGACTTTCTCATAGGATCCTCGCATCGCTGTTTGGCGCCATCAGCTTCATTTCGATTGCTGCAGCTTACTCGTCATCCGCGGCTGCATTCGATCAGGCATACGCGTATCGCAGACTCCACAGTTTTTGCTCAAAGGACAATTGTCGGGACGGGTCCGATCCGCAAACGGCTCTGGTGATGGATCCTTCGGGGAATCTCTACGGAACGACTCTGAACGGAGGTGGCGTCTACGAGTCGAAACTCGAACAGCAGAGGAGAAGATTCCAGGTCATCTACCGGTTTTGCGCAAACCGCAATTGCAGAACGGGGGCCGCGCCGGCCGGCAACCTCATCATCGACAGCAATGGCAATCTGTACGGCACGACAGCCTACGGCGGAGAAGCAAACGAGGGAACAGTGTTCAAATTGAGTCCCGACATGGGTCGTACGAAGTGGAAGATCACGACGCTCTATGATTTCTGTATGCATGGCAACGGCTGTGCGGATGGCAAGGGCCCGTTCACCGGCCTCACCTATCCCGGCGCCGCAGCGGGCCAGGCCTATGATGGAACGGCGCCGCTCTATGGCACGACACAGTCCGGCGGTGCCAACAATTACGGCACCGTGTTCGAGCTCGATCCCCCGGAACAGGGCGAAAAATGGAGCGAGCGCGTGCTCTACAGTTTTTGCTCTCAAGCCTATTGCAAGGACGGTTCGCTTCCCGCAGAGACACCGACTGCCGATTTTGCCGGAAATGTCTACGGCTCAACAGCCGAGGGCGGGACATACGGTCGAGGAATTGTCTACGAACTCAGTTCCAGGTTGCCGGGGAAAGCGTGGGCCGAAACGGTTCTCCATAATTTCCAGTACGGCGTCGGATCCTTCGGGAGTCCGCTGTTGGATGCCTCGGGTGATCTTTACGATGCGGCGGGAGGAGGCAAACACGGCGAGGGCGTTTTCTTCGAACTCGTCCGGGGCTCGAAGTGGAAATTGCGGACTCTGTATTCCTTCTGTGCCCGCGAGGACTGTGCCGACGGAGCCGGGGCTCAGGATGTCGTCATGGACAGGTCCGGAGATTTTTACGGCGTAGCCGGATCATTGCCCGGAGGCGTCAACGGCGGTACGGCGTTTGAGCTGATTCCAGATGGTTTGAAATGGAAGCTTTCCGTGCTCTACGCGTTTTGCAGCCGCCCTAAGTGCGCGGACGGTTACTTGCCTATCACCGTGACATTGGATTCGCATGGAAACGTCTTTGGAACAACGGAAACCGGCGGCAAGAACGGGAAAGATGGAGCGGGGGTCTCTTTCGAGCTGAGAGCGCACCAGGCCGGGAACTGACTCACACGTATCGTTCAGGGCGTCCAAATTTCAGCTTGCACTGCATCCGCCCTGGCCAGGGCCCGGACTCATAAGACCCACCACACGATAGCAGCTACGAGGCGGATTCAAGTCAGGAAGTTTCTGGCGAGCCTGTCGTAACGCGTGGCGATGCCGCGGAAGTTCTTGAGCGAACAGAAAATGTTCTCGACGCGGTGTCGCAGTTTGTATGTCTTGCGGTCAAATCAGCAACTGATCCACGCAGCAACCGATTTATTGAGTTTCGACCCTAGTCACAACATAAAGTCTTGTCGCAGGTAAGTGCAAAGGAGGTCAGGACCCATCGAAGCCGGCCACTGGTGGATGGGATTGCTGGACGAGCCGCGAGCGCGCTGGTAGAAGCTCAGCCCTCTGAAGGACAATTCTCGTCATGAACCACCTGGGTGCTCGGGAAATATTGCGGATTCGACGCTCGGCGGCGCGCCGGGGAGCATAACGCTTCGATCGCGCGGCAAGCCGGGTTGACGCTTCCGCAATCCCTGAAGGCCAGAGTGACATGACCGATACCTCAACGAATGTTTGCCTGCCGCGCGACTATCGCGCGACGGTCTTCCTTCCCGCGACAACGTTTGCCATGAAAGCCGGACTGCCGCAGGCCGAGCCGCTTCTGCTCGCGCGCTGGAAAGCGATGGACCTCTACGGACGAATCCGCGCGCAGTCGAAAGGCCGCCCGCTTTTCGTGCTGCATGACGGGCCGCCCTATGCCAATGGCGAAATCCATTCGGGGACCGGGCTGAACAAAATTCTCAAGGATTTCGTGGTGCGCAGCCAGGGCATGATGGGCCGCGACGCGCCGTACGTTCCCGGCTGGGACTGCCACGGATTGCCGATCGAATGGAAAATCGAAGAGAGATACCGCGCGCAAGGCAAGACCAAGGACGACGTCCCGATCGACCAGCTGCGGCGCGACTGCCGCGAATTCGCCATGCACTGGATCGGCGTGCAGCGCGCGCAGTTCGAGCGGCTGGGCTGCATCGGCGAATGGGACAAGCCGTACACGACGATGGATTTTCGTGCGGAGGCGGCGATCGCCGGCGAGCTGCACAAGTTCGTACACAACAAGCTGTTGTACCGCGGTTTTCGGCCGGTAATGTGGTCGCCCGTCGAGAAGACGGCTCTCGCGGAGGCAGAAGTCGAATATCGCGAGAAATCATCGCCCGCGATCTATGTGAAGTTTCCGGTTGTTGGCGGCCGCGCAGTGCTTGGGGATGTCTGCGTCGTCATCTGGACAACAACACCATGGACGATACCGGGCAATCGCGCGATCGCCTATTCGCCCGACATGCAATACGGCTTGTATGAGATCGTCGAGACCGGCGAGGGCGCGTATGGTGCCCCAGGCGAGCGGCTTGCGTTGGCGGATGTGCTTGCCGACAAGGTAGCCGCTCACGCCAGGGTCCAACTCAAACGATTGCGGGATCTCGATCCGGCCGGACTCTGCTCTGCGCGCATCCGTTCCGCGGCAGGGGATTTGATTTCGAGGTGCCGCTCCTCGCCGCCAGCCACGTCACCGCCGAGGCAGGAACCGGTTTCGTGCACACCGCGCCCGGTCATGGCGAGGAGGATTTCGAGCTCGGCCGCAGCCACGGCCTGGAAGTTCCTCGCACAGTCGACGAAGAGGGAAAGTTCTACCCCGACATTCCGCTTTTCGCCGCCAGGCGCATTCTCACCGCCGACGGCAAGGAGGGAGATGCCAATGGGGCGGTGATCAGGGAATTGATCGCTGCCCATGCGCTGCTCGCAAAAGGCTCGTTGCGTCATCAATATCCGCACAGTTGGCGATCGAAGGCGCCGGTGATCTACCGCGCCACGCCGCAATGGTTCGCGGCGATCGACAAGGCGATGCCGCCATTCGCGGGCGAGACGCTGCGCCAACGCGCGATGGAATCGATTCGGGCCACGCGCTGGTATCCCCGGCAAGCGGAGAACCGCATGGCATCGATGGTGGAGACGCGGCCCGACTGGGTTCTGTCGCGCCAGCGTGCCTGGGGCGTTCCGATTGCCATCTTCGTGAGCAAAGAGACCGGCGACATTCTCGACGACGCCGGCGTGAATGCGCAAATCATCGACGCCTTCACCAAGGAAGGCGCCGATGCGTGGTTCAATTCGCCGCCGCAGCGCTTTCTCGGCAATCACCGCAACCCTGACGATTACGAGCAGGTGAAAGACATTCTCGACGTCTGGTTCGATTCAGGGTCGACCTACGTCTTCACCGTGGAGAATCCGATCGAGCCGTCCTGGCCCAAAGCGGCGCGGGCCGATCTCTATCTGGAGGGCTCGGATCAGCATCGCGGCTGGTTCCAGTCTTCCTTGCTCGAAAGCTGCGGCACGCGCGGCCGCGCGCCGTATGCAGCGGTGCTGACCCACGGCTTCGTGCTCGACGAGCAGGGCCATAAGATGTCGAAATCGCTCGGCAATACACTTCTGCCGCAGACGATTGCGGACCGCAACGGCGCCGAGATTTTGAGGCTGTGGGCGGCCAGCTCGGATTTCACCGAAGATCTGCGCATCGGGACGGACATCGTCAAAGCCAATGTCGATGCCTACCGTCGCCTGCGCAACACCATCCGCTTCATGCTCGCCAATCTCGCGGGCTTTGAGGAGCGCGAGCGTATCGGCGCCGAAGCGATGCCGGGACTCGAACGCTACCTTCTTGCCCGGTTGGCCGAACTCCACGCGAGCGTGCGCGCGGGATATGCGGAATTCGACTTCAACCGCGTCTACACGCAGCTCTTCAACTTCTGCACCAACGAGCTTTCCGCGTTCTATTTCGATATTCGCAAGGACTCGCTTTATTGCGACCGGGCGGACGCACCGAGACGACGCGCCGCCCGCACGGTGATGGACGAGGCGTTCCGGCGTATCGTGACCTGGCTCGCGCCGATTCTCAGCTTCACCGCCGAAGAAGCCTGGACCTGCCGCTTCGCGGATCCGGATTCGAGCGTGCATCTGGCGCAGTTTCCCGAAACTCCCCAAGCGTGGGCCAATACCGGCATCATTGCGACCTGGGAGCGAGTCCGGACTTTGCGCCGCGTCGTAACGGGCGCGCTGGAAGTCGCCCGCCGCGACAAGCTCATCGGTTCGAGCCTTGAAGCCGCACCGGTGCTCTACCTGACGGAGAAAAAGGATGCCGCGCTGTTCGATACCGTCGATCTTGCCGAAATCGCGATCACATCCGCCGCAACAGTCGCGCTCGGCGAGGGTCCGGCCGATGCGTTTCGGCTGGCGGACGTTTCTGGCGCCGCGGTCCGTTTTCAACCGGCCCGGGGAAGCAAATGCGCGCGCTGCTGGATGATCCTGCCGGAGGTGGGCACGGTAGCGGACCATGCCGATTTGTGCCGCCGCTGCAGCGATGCCGTTGCACGAATTGAGGGAACAGCAGCATGAGCCCACGCGATCTGGGGCTTGCCAGCGCGGCCGCAGCGCTCGCGCTCGATCAAGGGTCCAAGCTCGTCCTCCTTTACGGCCTCCATTTTGTCGCGATGGCACCCGGTGACCGCATTCCGCTCCTGCCCTTCTTCGACCTCGTGATGGTGTGGAATCCGGGGATCAGCTACGGGTTGCTGCCGGCCCATGGCCTGGCCGGAACCGCCATCCTGGCCATTTTTTCGCTGGCCGCGGTGGCCGGCCTGGGCTGGTGGCTCTGGCATTCCGGACGCACACTTCACGCGGTAGCGCTGGGGCTCGTGATCGGCGGCGCCATCGGGAATCTGATCGATCGGCTGATCTACGGCAGGGTCGCCGATTTTTTTCACTTTTACCTTCACGGCTACGATTGGTATGTGTTCAACGTTGCCGATTGCGCGATCACGCTGGGCGTGGCCGCGCTGCTGTACGATGCGCTGGTGCGGCCCAACCCCGAGGCCGCGAGCCGCCAAAGCGGGAGATCCGAATGAGCCGAATGGGAACCGTCCTGCGCCTGACGACAGTGGGGGGACTGGCGCTTTCGTTGATCGGTTGCGAAAGCATCCGCGAAGCAGCCGGTGTCACAAAAGAGCCTCCCGACGAATTCGCGGTGGTGACGAAATCACCTCTTGTGATCCCGCCGGATTTCAACCTGAGGCCGCCCAAACCGGGCGCGGCGCCGACCAATCAGTCCTCGCCCACACAGGCCGCCCAGGCCGCGCTATTTGGCGACGATCCAGGCGCAGCCGCAGCTGCCCTGCCCGGTAATTTCAGCCAGGAGGAACGCATCGTGCTGGCGAGTTCGGGGGGTGCCAATGCGGACCCGGCGATCCGCAAGCAGATTGTCTCCGACGCCAAGGCGATGGAGGCGACCGATGACAGCTTCACCAACGAACTCCTCTTCAGTTCGCCCGATCCCGACAAGGGCGCGCCCTTGAACGCCGACGCAGAGGCGCAGCGCATCCAGAGCGCCAAGGCACAGGGCCAGCCGATCGCTGGCAGCACCAACGCCACTGCCACCAATGCTTCTCCCCCGAGCAAGCCCGCCGATTCAGCGACGATCAAGAAGGACAGCGGCGGCTGGTTTGATGGGATATTTTAGGGCGTGGCTTGGAGCCCTGGTCGTCTCGACCGGGCTCGGTGCGCCGGCGAACGGACAAGATGCCAGGATCTTCCAGTTCGCGTTGCAGAATGGTCTGGCGGTGCTGGTCGTTCCCGATCATCGCGCTCCAGTCGTAACCCAGATGCTCTGGTACCGGGTGGGCGCGACGGACGATCCACCAGGACAATCAGGTCTTGCGCATTTCTTCGAGCATATGATGTTTCGTGGAACCACAAGTGCGCCCGGCGATCAATTCGCGCGCACGGTGGCGCGCAATGGCGGCGAAGACAACGCTTTCACCACGCATGACTATACCGTGTTCTACGAACAGATTGCGAAAGACCGTCTGCGCCTTGTGATGGGCCTCGACGCCGACCGGATGGTCAATCTCGATCTCTCAGATTCCGGGGTCCACACCGAGCGCGACGTCGTGCTCGAAGAGCGCCGGACGCGCATCGACAACGATCCCCAGGCGCTTCTGCGCGAGCAAATGCAGGCAGCGCTTCATCTCTCTCATCCCTACGGCCGGCCGGTCATCGGCTGGCCCGAGGAAATTCGCCGTATCGGCCGGATCGAGGCGCAAGCCTTCTACAATCGCCACTATGCGCCGAACAACGCGATCCTTGTGATCGCCGGCGACGTAGCGCCTGACGAGGCGCGCCTCGATGCGGAGGCGACCTACGGCAAATTGCCGGCGCGCGAGCTTGTTCCACGCGCCGATTATGCGCAGCCGCCGCGCCTGGGCGAAACGAAACTGACGCTTTATCGCAACGACGTGAAGGTACCGGCGCTGATGCGTCTTTACCGCGTGGTGAGCTACACGGAGGCGCACCCGGGCGAAGCCGAGGCGCTCGACGTGCTGGCGCAGCTTCTGGGCGGCGACCCGACATCGACGATCTATCGCGAGCTGGTGATAACACGGAGACTCGCCTCCGACGCCGGCGCTTCCTACGCAGGCTATGCGCGCGACGCCGGCGAGTTCGAGATTTATGCGATGCCTCGCCCGGGCGTGCGGATGGAAGCGATCGAACAGGCGATCGATGACATTCTCAAACGGTATTCCGTGTTTGCGCCGAAGAGCACCGATCTCGAACGGGCCAAGACGCAGTTGGTCGCCGGGGCCACCTACCAGCGTGACAATCAGCTCGAACTGGCGTCGGCATACGGGCAGGCGCTGGCAATCGGCCTTACCGTTGACGATGTCCACGAGTGGCCGGCTCGCATCCGCGCCGTAACCGGCGACGCGGTGCGCGACGCAGCCGAAGGCGATCTGACATTGCAGGAGGCCGTGACGGGATATTTGTTGCCGGCCAAAAAACCGTGAAGCCCTGCACTCGATTTTCCTCCCCCAGCATGGGGGAGGTGTCGAGCGTAGCGCAGCGACGCGAGACGGAGGGGGGAATGGCGCGAATGTCACTGCCCCCTCCGGCGCGCTTGCGCGCGCCACCTCCCCCACGCTGGGGGAGGAAAGTTGTGCGCGAGTCAAAGCGCGTCGTAGTCGCTGCATTGTTCTGCTTTGCCCTCCCTGCGGCCGCGCATGCCCTGGAGGTCAAATCGCTTGCCTCGCCGAAGGGCGAGGAGGTCTGGTACGTCAGCGATCACACGCTGCCGATGATCGCACTCACCGCGGCTCTGCCGGCCGGCTCGGCCTATGACCCTCCGGGGAAACCCGGGCTGGCGAACTTCGCCGCCGAGTTGCTGGATGAGGGCGCCGGTTCGCTGAACGCGACTGCGTTCCAGACCGCGCTCAGCAATCGCGCCATCCGGCTGTCGGTGAGTCCCGATCGCGACTATCTGATCGTTTCCATCGTCACGCTCGCGGGAAATGCGAAAGACGCTTTTCAGCTGCTCGGCCTCGCGCTCGCGCGCCCGCGTTTCGATAGCGATGCAATTGGACGTGCGCGTGCGCAGATCCTGGCCACCCTGTCCGAGCAGGACGAGGAGCCGGACTTCGTCGCCGAGAAGGGTTTCTTCCAGGCCTATTTCCAGAATCATCCTTACGCGCACCCGCTTGCCGGCAATCCGGCGAGCGTGGCGTCGACAGGCGCCGCCGATTTGCGGCGCTTTGCCGCCAGCCATTGGGTGTCGCGGGGCCTGAAAGTAGCTGTGTCGGGTGACGTGGATGAGGACACGCTCGCCGCGCTCCTGCGGAGCGCGTTTGGAGACCTCCCGAACAGAGCTCCTGCCTCGCCTCCGCCCCCGGTGCTGCATACCGGACAGCCTGGCGCCTCGACAATCGAGATGTCTGCGCTGCAGTCGAGCGCCGTGTTCGGGCTGCCCGGCATGCTTCGCAGCGATCCGGACTACATTTCGGGCTTCGTTGCGAACTACATCCTGGGCGGCGACGGATCGTCGTCGCGCCTCACCACCGAGCTGCGTGAAAAGCGCGGTCTCACCTACGATGTATCCACGTCGCTCGAATTGTATCGCAAGGCAGGGTTTGTGCTGGGCGAGGTCGCGACGCGGCGCGGTGCCATGAAGGAGACACTCGCGGTCGTTCGCGCCGCGCTGCGCGATTTCGCCGCGACCGGCCCGACCGACAAGGAGCTGGCGGATGCGAAGACCTACCTTACCGGCTCATATCCTCTGTCTTTCAGCGCGAATGTCGGCACTGCCGATCAGCTAAACGTACTTCAGCGCCTGGGTCTCCCGGTGGAATACGTGCAACGGCGGAACGGACTCATCAACGCCGTCACGCTCGATCAGGTGAAGCGCGCAGCGAATTGTCTGTTCAATCCATCAAAGCTGACCGTCGTCGTGGCCGGTAGCCTCGGTGCTGCGGCAAGCGCGGGTCATCAGGGCGCCACGGCCGCGTCGGCGACGCACTGATTGCCAGATTTCCTAACCGCTGACATCGAGAAAGAACTCCCGACGATTTCCGGGCTGCCCACATTGTTCTACGGTACGACATGGGCGGCGAATTGGTTCGGATAGAAGTCTCACGAGAACGCGTCGGCCGGGCCGGCGGCGATCCGGCCGGCATCCGGCAACTTGCCGAAGGCACAATCAACCGGATTGCGGCGGGCGAAGTGGTCGAGCGCCCGGCAAGTGCCGTGAAGGAGCTGATCGAAAACGCGCTCGACGCGGGTGCAACCCGAATCGATGTCGCCACGGCGGGGGGCGGCGCCGATCTCATCGTGGTCGAGGATGACGGCGGGGGAATGAGCGCCCACGATCTCGCGCTCGCCATCCTTCGCCACGCGACGTCGAAATTGCCCGTGACCGCGGACGGCGGCGACGATCTCTCGCACATCGCGACGCTGGGCTTTCGCGGCGAAGCATTGCCATCGATCGGCGCGGTCGCGGCGTCTCCTGATCACGAGCCGCACCGTCGACGGCGCCGCGCACACCATTCGGCTCGATGGCGGCCGCATGCAGGCGGTGGGGCCGGCGGGATTTCGTGCGCCGGGACAGTCGGGCACGCGGGTCGAAGTGCGCGAATTGTTCTTTGCCACACCGGCACGGCTCAAATTTCTCAAATCGGCGCGATCGGAAGATCTGGCCACGGCGACATCGTCAAGCGTCTGGCGATGGCGCGGCCCGATAGTGGGTTTCACGCTGACGCTGGACGGCGCAGGCGCGTGTTCGATCTTCCGGGCGAGGGCGATCTCTTCGGTGGCCGCCTGCAAGCGACTGGCGCGTATCATGGGCCGGGAATTTCGGCGACAATGCGATGCCGGTCGACGCGGCAGCGCGAAGGCGTGCGCATCGCCGGCTATGCCGGACTTCCCACCTACAATCGCGCCCATGCCCAGATGCAGTTTCTGTTCGTCAATGGTCGACCGGTGCGCGACAAGCTTCTGTTTGGCGCGGTGCGCGGCGCCTATGCCGATTTCCTGGCGCGCGACCGCCATCCCGCGCTGGCGCTGTTCGTCGAATGCGATCCCGCCTTCGTGGATGTGAATGTCCATCCCGCCAAGACGGAAGTGCGGTTCCGCGATGCCGGTCTGGTGCGCGGGCTGATCGTGGGCGCGCTTAAAGCACGCGCTGGCGACTGCAGCGCATCGCGCCTCCACCACCGTGCCGGGTGCGGCACTCTCCGCGCTGCAGGGCCCGCGAGGTACCCCGACCCTTGGCGTGGCGCCCAAGTTCGGCACCGCGCGGCGTTGCGGAATCCGCACATGAATTTCACGCGCCGCTTCTCGATCCCTCGGGTGCTCCTTCGTTTTCTGCGCGCGTGGAACAACCGCCGAAGGCAGCGCATACGAGCGCCTTCCGCTCGGGCGTGGCGCGCGGCCAGCTGCACGAAACCTATGTCGTCGCCCAGACCGCCGACGGCATCGTCATCGTCGACCAGCATGCCGCACATGAGCGGCTGGTCTATGAGCGGATGAAGGCCGAAGCTCGCCAAAGGCGGCGTCGCGACGCCAGCCGCTGCTGATTCCGGAAGTCGTCGATCTCGATCCGTGCCGATGTCGAACGCGGATCTCGGAGCGCGCCGACGAACTGGCCGAGCTCGGGCTGGTGATCGAGCCGTTCGGGCCCGACGCCGTGATGGTGCGCGAAGTCGCCCGCCATGCTGGGCCAGCTGGATGTGAAAGGGCTTGTTCGCGATCTGGCGGACGACATCGCCGAAACCGGCACCGCGCTGTCGCTGAAGGAACGGCTGGAAGAAGTCTCCGGCACGCTTGCCTGCCACATGAGCGTGCGCGCCGGACGACGGTTGAACTGCCGAGGAGATGAATGCGCTGCTGCGCGAGATGGAGAGCGACGCCCCATTCCGGCCAGTGCAATCACGGCCGTCCCACCTATGTCGAACTGAAGCTTGCCGATATCGAGCGGCTGTTCGGACGGCGCTGAGGTATGACCGCGCCATGAATGATGTGCCGACCCCGACGGCGAGACGCCCGTCCGCGCAACGCCAGCGCTGCGATTCCTTTCCGTTCTGGGGCCCGGGCCTCGTCACCGGCGCGGCCGACGACGATCCGAGCGGCATCGCCACCTACAGCCAGGTCGGCGCGCAGTTCGGCTACGGCATGGCGCTGGACGATGCTGTTCAGCTATCCGCTGATGGTCGGCCATCCAGGAGATCGCCGCGCGCATCGGCTCGACCACGGGCCACGGCATCGCCACCAATCTGCGCCGTCACTATCCGCGCTGGCTGCTCGACGTGCTCGTCATCTCGCTCCTCGTCGCCAACACCATCAATCTCGGCGCCGATATCGCCGCGATGGGCGACGCCGCCACGCTTCTTCGGCCCGGCCACATGCAGCTATGGGCCGTGGTCATTACGGTCGCTGTCGCTGTTCGGCGGAAGCGTGGCTCAGCTATGCGCGCTACGCGTCGATCCTGAAATGGACTGACGCTGTCGCTGTTCGCCTATGTGGCGACCGTGATCGTGGCGCACATGTCGATTGGCCGGCGGCGCTCACCGGCGCGTCGTTGCCGCGAGCTTGCCTTCACCGGCGCCAGCGGCGACGGCGCTTGTCGCGGTGCTCGGCACGACCATCAGCCCCTATCTCTTCTTCTGGCAGTCTTCGCAGGAAGTGGAGGAGCTTGAGCGGCGGCACAGCAAAGGCCGCTCTGCGTTGCGCCGCGCAGCGCCGGCCCCGAGCTGCAGGCGCATCCGCATCGACACGCTGGTCGGCATGGGCTTCTCCGATCTGATCGCACTTTTCATCATCTTAGCGGTCGCAGCGACGCTGCACACGCACGGCATCCGCAAGATCAACACCAGCGTGCAGGCGGCGCAGGCGCTGGCGCCGATCGCCGGGCGATTCGCGAGCGTGATCTTCGCGGCAGGCATCATCGGGACCGGATTGCTGGCGCTCCCGGTGCTTGCGGGGTCGGCTGCCTATGCGGTGTGCGAGACCTTCCGCTGGAACATCGGACTTAACCGCAAACCCAATTCCGCGCGCGCCTTCTACGGCGTCATCGCGGGCGCCACGGTGATGGGCGTGATCCTCGCGTTCTCACCGATCGATCCGATGAAGGCGCTCTACTGGACGGCAGTCGTCAACGGCGTGCTCGCCGGTCCTCTCATGGTGGTGATGATGCTGATTTCATCGAATCCGCGCATCATGGGCCGGCTCGTGATTTCGTGGCGGCTGCGCCTGGTGGGCTGGTCGCCACTGGGGCGATGCTGGCCGCATCCATCGGATTGTTCCTGACGTAGAAACGCGCTCTGGGGAAATGTCAGGCGTGCTTCGACAGGCTCAGCATGAGGGGTATCTTGGTGCCATCACTGCCGATGCAGGTACAAATCTCCTCATCCTGAGCTTGTCGTGCTTCGACAGGCTCAGCATGAGGGGGAACGTGATTGCCACCAGCGCCGCTGCAACTAACGATCTCCTCATCCTGAGCTTGTCGAAGGACGAACGGTGCCGATGCAGGTCCCGGATCAGGCATATGCGAACGCGAGAAAAACGATCCGCGTAGCGCCGTAGTCGCGCGCGTCGAGCAGCGAAAAACCCTGCACCTCCCCGAATGATTCGTTCAATGCGTGTTCGGCGACGACGAGCGCACGCTCTGCGAGCCATCCGCCATCGCGCATGGATGCGAGCGCGGGCCCTGTCAGGTTCCGCCGATAAGGCGGATCGAGGAAGGCGACATCGAAAGGGCCGCCCGCGCCGGTCGTCATCGCGCCGAGCTCCGTTGCATCGCGCCGCCAGATTTTTGTGGCGCCGGTGAGGGCGAGCGCTTCCACATTGGTGCGCAGTACAGCACGGCTGCTGGCGGCGTTGTCGATGAACAGGCAGTACGGGGCCCCTCGCGAGAGCGCTTCGAGGCCCATGGCGCCCGTGCCCGCGAACAGCTCCAGGCACCGCGCGCCTTCGAGCGAAAAGCCCATGCCGAAATCGTGGTGCGCCAGGATGTTGAAGATCGCCTGCCGCGCCTTGTCGGAGGTCGGCCGCACGCGCGCATCCGCAGGTGCCGCAAGCGTGCGGCCGCCGAAACGGCCGCCGGTTATGCGCATGATGAGTCGCTCAAGCCGTGCCTCTGTGCTTTTTCTTCGGTCTATCTTATCTAGCAACGCGCAGCGCAGGAGGAGCGATTCGGCATGGGCACCGGATACGCGGAGGGGTTCGGCAGTCTTTTCCTGCTCGTCTTTGCCGCGGCGTTTCCGATCGTCAATCCAGCCGGCAGCGCGCTGATCTACCTCGACATCACGCGACATGCCTCCCATCAGGCGCGCGAAGCGCTGGCGCGCCGCATCGCCTTCTACAGCTTCCTTGTGCTGACGGTCTCGCTCTTCATCGGCAGTTATGTGCTCGAATTCTTCGGAATCTCGGTGCCCGCCTTGCGTGTTGCGGGAGGCATCGTCGTCGCGGCGGCCGGGTGGAAGTTTCTGCAGGAGCATGAAAGCGAAGAGGTCGAGGACGATGCGCACGGCGAAGCACCATCGCACACGGATTTCATGAGCATGGCATTCTATCCCTTCACCATGCCGATCACGACGGGGCCGGGCACGATCTCGGTTATGATCGCGCTCGGCACCAGTCACACTTCGCACGATCCGCTCCAGCATCGACTGGAGTTTGGCGCAGCCGCGCTTCTGGCCAGTGCCGTGCTGGCGCTGCTGGTCTATCTTTGCTTTGCCTACGCCGATCGTGTGCGCAACGTGCTCGGCAACACGGGCACCACCATTGCGTTGCGCCTCTCGGCGTTCATTCTGTTCTGCATCGGCGTGCAGATTTTGGGAAGCGGCATCGCCGAATTCCTGGCACCCTGGAAAGTTCATTGAGCGCACCATGCCCGGTCACTTTGCGGTGTGCGGGGTGGAGATCGCGGACGCTCCCCGCTATAGCGGCGCGCATGGGACTGATTGGCCGCGCGCTCCTCGCGTTTCTTCTCCTGTGCGGTGCAGCCGCGCCAGCTTGCGCGCGGATCGATGCCGCGCCGAAGGTGCATGCCCGCCTGATCGCCGAGCACAGCGCAATTGCACCGGGGGGTATGGTCAGCGTTGCGCTCGAGCAGAATATCCGCCCGGGCTGGCACACCTATTGGCGCAATCCCGGCGATGCAGGCGAACCGACGGATATCCGCTGGACACTTCCGGCAGGCTGGCGCGCCGGGCCGATCGCTTGGCCCTATCCGAAGGAACTGCCGGTCGGGCCGTTGATGGATTACGGCTATGAAGGCCGGCCCTGGCTGCTCGTCGATGTCACGGCACCGGCGAATGCGGCCGCGGGCACCGCAGTCACATTGCGCGCTGCCGTGAGCTGGCTCGTCTGCAAGGAAGTATGTATTCCCGAAGATGCAACGCTCAGCCTGCCGCTCGGCGTCAGCGCTTCGCCATCCGCACCCAGTCCGGCGATCGCGGCGCAATTCGCCGCTGCGCGCGAGCGTCTGCCGGTTTCTTCACCCTGGCCGGCGCGATTCCAGGTCGATGACACGCTCGCTCTCTTCGTCGCCGCACCGAAGCTCGCCGCGGCGCAACTCACGGAAGCGCGGTTTTTTCCATTGCAGCAAGGAAGCGTGAAGGGAATCGCACCCCAGCATTGGCGTGTGTCGTCCGATGGCTTGATGCTGCAGCTCGCGGCCGGCAGGCAGGCGCACGGCTTGCACACGCTCCGCGGCGTGCTCGTGCTTGAATCCGCCGGCGCGCCGACGCAAGCGCTCGCGATAGTGGCGCGGCCTGGCGCCATTCCAGCAATGAATTTCGCCAACGCGGGACTAACTCTGCCGCTGGCGCTTCTATTCGCGTTGCTGGGCGGGATCATCCTGAACCTGATGCCCTGCGTATTGCCGATCCTGGCGATGAAAGCACTGGCGATCGCATCGAAAGCAGGGCGCGCGCCGCAGGAAGCCGCCGGTGAAGGCGTCGCTTACGGAGTGGGCTCGGTCGTGAGCTTCGTCGTGCTCGGCGCCGCGGTTGTCGCTCTGCGCGCGGGCGGTGAAGCCGTCGGATGGGGTTTCCAGCTGCAGGACCCTGCCTCGGTCGCGGGATTTGCGCTGCTCATCTTCGCCGTGGGGCTGAACCTGTCGGGCGTATTCGAAATCCCCGGCATCGGCGCCGGCGAGGGGCTGGCGCGGCGGGGCGGATGGATCGGCGCGTTCTTCACGGGCATTCTGGCCGTGCTGGTCGCAGCGCCCTGCACGGCGCCGTTCATGGCGGCCGCGCTTGGTTTCGCGCTGACCGCGTCGACTGTCACGGCTCTTGTCGTCTTTGTCGCGCTGGGGATCGGCTTTGCCGCACCCTTCGTGGCGATCGGATTTTCGCCGGGTTTGCTCCGGCTTCTGCCGAAGCCCGGCGCATGGATGTCCACTTTCCGGCAGTTGCTGGCATTTCCGATGTACGCGACAGCTCTATGGCTCGCCTGGGTGTTGAGCTTCGAGACAGATCCGGCGCGGCTCGTCGTTCTTCTTGGCGCGGCGCTGACATTGGCCTTCACCCTCTGGGTGATTGGACGAGCGCAGCAATCCGGCGCGGCCTGGAGCCGGCCACTCGGCTGGATCGCACTTCTCCTTGGATTTGTCGCGCTCGCAGAACTGCTGCCGCTGGTCGGGTCCGGTGCGCCGGCCGGCAGCCATCTGCGGGCCGGCGCGGTTCCGGCACAGGCCTACAGCGAAGCTCGGCTCCAGGAATTGCGCACCGCACGACGCGGCGTCTTTATCGACGCGACCGCGGCGTGGTGCATTACCTGCCTCGTCAACGAGAAAACCGCGCTCAACTCTTCGCGGGTGCGGGGGGCATTCGCAGTCAGGCGGATCGTATTTCTTGTCGCCGACTGGACGAACCGCGACCCGGCTGTCACCGCCTTGCTGCAAGCGCATGCACGGTCCGGCGTGCCGCTCTATCTCTATTATGCGCCCGGCGCTTCGCAAGCCATTGTGCTGCCGCAAATCCTGACGGCGGATAATGTGCTCGCTGCGATCGGGGCGCGCTGAGCGCGCGTTTCCCGCGCTTCCACCAAGCGAGTGGTTTTGCAATACCACGGGCGATTCATGGCACACTGCGCCGTCAAAGCTCTTCCCACAGCTGTATCGGGGGCCTCTGTGATTGCATCAGAATTTGCCGAATTGATGTTCCCACGACAACGCAGGAATGTTTGGAAGCGGGGAGGTGGAGTCTCGTGCCGAGGCGAGACGTTGCCTCTGTCGCCGTATTTTGATTTGAGACATTTTCGATCAAGTTCTCCCATTTGGTTCGAGAAGAAGAAACCATGTCATCTGCGCTTCCAGATTGAAAAGAGTGCGTCACGGTTGACAGCTTGAGACCGTAACCTTACGAGTTACAGGTATTCGGGTCCTTTCGCAGCAAAGTTCTCCGTCGCCTTTGGGAAAGGAACGATCCAACCGGCGTAAGCCCGAACGCATTATCGAGAGTGCAGAAACTGTTGGTGATCTCGACGTTCCGGGATTCCGGTTTCATGTGCTGGCGACGGTCATTCCGCCGCGTGAAGCGTCGGGATCCGGCCTATGTCCAGGCTGCGTTCGGCCCGCCAGAGATCATAGGTAGTCTGGAGATTAAGCCAGAGTCTCGGCCCATTGCCGCAAAGCTTACCGAGGCGCACGGCCATCTCCGGCGTCACGGGCCGCGGATTCTCGCGCGCGATAATCCGGTGAAGCGTTTGTCGCGTGACCCCCAGCTTCGCGGCAGCTTCGGAGATCGTTATCTCCAACGCAGGCAACACGTCCTCCGGCAGGATTTCGCCAGGATGGACAGGCGGCAATGCTCGTCTAGGCGCCGTGGTAGTCCTCCAACTCAACGGCATCCGCCGCTCCGTCGCGCCAAATAAAGGTAATACGCACCCGACCACCCGTGGAAAGTTGCCGCGCGGGTGGCTTCTCCGCACCTCTCTTTCAGGCCGTACCCCGAAAAGGCAAGCCCATTTCGGCGCCCGCACGTTAACGTGTCCGAACAGCGGCCAATCGAAGCCACGACACAGGGAGCGCGTCCATGAGCGTATTCGAGGCGGAAGATTTCGATCATCACGAGACCGTGGCGTTCTTCGATCACAAGGCTTCAGGCCTCAAGGCCATCATAGCCATCCATTCCACCGCGCTCGGCCCCGCCTGCGGGGGCACGCGGGTTTATCCCTACACGAGCAGCGATGCGGCGCTCGCGGACGTGCTGCGCCTGTCGCGCGGCATGAGCTACAAGAATGCGATCGCCGACCTTCCGCTGGGTGGCGGCAAGGCGGTATTCATCGGCGATCCGGCGCGCGACAAGACCGAAGCCCGGCTTCTCGCCTATGCGGATGCGGTGAACGCGCTGGGTGGCCGCTACATCACGGCGATGGATGTCGGCATGACGCAGCGCGACATGCCCGTCATCGCGCGCGCCACCAAATTCGCCGCAGGCTTCGACCAGCCGGGAAAATCGGGCGGCGATTCGGGGCCGATGACGGCGCTCGGCGTCTTTCTCGGCTTGAAGACCGCCGTGAAGCATCGCCTGGGAGTCGATACGACCAAGGGTCTCGTGGTGGCCATCCAGGGCGTCGGCAAAGTCGGCATGGAAGTGGCGCGCCGGCTTCACGCCGAGGGCGCGCAGCTTCTCGTCTCCGATGTCAGCCGCGAGTCGGTCGACAAGGCGGTCGCCGCGTTCGGCGCCACGGCGCTCGACGCCGCGCAGATCGTCGGCGCGCAATGCGATGTCTTCTCGCCCAATGCGCTGGGCGCAGTCCTGGACGAGAAAACAATCCCGCAATTGCGCGCGCGCGTGGTGGCGGGCGCCGCCAACAATCAGCTTGCCCATGACACCGACGGCGCGGCGCTTCAGGCGCGCGGCATTCTTTACGCGCCCGATTACGTCATCAATGGCGGCGGCGTGATCTGCGTCGCCGGCCAGATTCTGGACTGGAGCAACGGCGAGATCGAGCGACGGGTGCGCGCGATCCCGGACCGGCTCGCGCAGATTTTCCGTCGCGCCGAACAGGAGAATGCGCCCACCAACCGTGTCGCCGACCGCATGGCGGAAGAGCGAATGACGAACGGCGCGGCTGCGAGGCGCGCCGCCGAATAGCGGCGACAATCGGCTAGGTTGCGTGCGCCAGATGGGTAAAGAAATGCGGCCACAATCCCGTGAGACCTATCAGGATCAGATAGATCGCCACCAGATAGTTGAGGATTCGTGGCAGGATCAGGATGAGAATGCCGAACACCAGCGCGATCAACGGCTGGATCGAGACGATATCGATGTCGAGATGCACGGTGGTCTCCTTGCAGACAGGCCCTGACGACAGAACAGTATAACGCGCGGAATGCGCTTTACGACGGGCTCCTGTGCTGCTTCGGCCGCCTGGGCATGCCCACCGCATGGTGGCCACCGGCGTAAGAGGGCGGATCGCTGGCGGGAAACGAGTCCTCGATCTCTTCGTCCAGGCGCCGTTCCTGCTCGCATCGCTGCTGCTTTGCGGTTTCACGGGCTCGTTTTCGGCGTGGCATTGCTTGTTTCGCGTCGCGGGAACGTCCAGAAGGATCATACAGGGTTCGCGGCTGGTGGTCATCCGCCAGGGAAGGTTGGGAAAATGGAATCGCCTGTTCTCGATGTAGTGGGAAATCGGCAACGCCATCGTCGATATCATCGCTCATGCCGACGAGGCATTCCTCGACAGGCAGGGGATGCAGAAAGGCGGCATGACGTTGATCGACGAGTCGCGGGCGGAAGCGCTTTATGCCGAGATGGGCCCGGCGGTGCAGCTTTCCGGCGGTTCGGCCGGCAATACCATTGCCGGCCTGGCTTCGTTGGGCGCGCGCACGGGATATATCGGCAAGATCAAGGACGATGCGCTGGGCCGGATTTTTCGCCACGACATTACGTCGGCGGGCGTCGCTTATCCGACGGCCGCAGCGAAAGAGGGACCGGCCACGGCGCGCTGCCTCATTTTTATCACGCCGGATGCGCAGCGCACCATGAACACCTATCTCGGCGCCTGCGCCAATCTCGCGTCCGAGGACATCGACGAAGCACTGATCCGCTCCGCGCAGATCACCTATCTCGAAGGTTATCTCTACGATCCGCCGCACGCGCAGGCAGCATTCCACCGCGCCGCGGAGATTGCCCACGATTCAGGGCGGAAGGTGGCGCTTTCGCTGTCGGATCGCTTCTGCGTGGAACGCTACCGTGACAAATTCCGTGCGCTCGCCGAACTTCACATCGATTATCTCTTCGCCAATGAGGGCGAGCTGACCGCGCTTTACGAAACGGATACCGAACGGGCCGTTTCCGAAGTCGTGACAGCGGTCGAGATCGCAGCGATCACGCGCGGCGCGGCGGGGTCCATCGTGGCCACGAAATCTTCGCGGACCGAGGTGGGTGCTGCAGCGGTGGATCGCGTGGTCGACACCACGGGCGCAGGCGATCTGTACGCGTCGGGATTTCTCTTCGGCCTCGCGCGCGGACGCCCGCTTGCCGAATGCGGCCGGCTCGCCAGCCTCGCCGCCGCCGAAATCATCTCGCACTACGGCGGCCGTCCCGAAACGCCGCTGAAAGAATACGTGGCGGCGCGCAATGGCGGCCTGGCCGCGCCTTGCATCAGCGCAGTGCGTCCTTCGACAAGCTCAGGATGAGGAGATTGGTACCTGCATCGGCAGTGATGGCATCAAGAGACCCCTAATGCTGAGCCTGTCGAAGCACGCATCACAGACCAGCGTGTTTCCGCAGCGCTGGTGGCAATAACATTCTCCCTCATGCTGAGCTTGTCGAAGCACGCATTGCAGTCGTCCGGGGCGTTCATGTTTTAGCAGGTTGGGTTGCTTGCAGCAGCGGCAGCGCCCCCTTGACCGCGGGGTGGAGGCTGGAGCTGTCTTTCGCGGCTGCGGCGAGAAAATCCCGGCGCATCACGGGATCCCAGAACTTCTGCAGATGATCGGCGACTCCGCGCGCGGCGCGTTCCTCTCCCTGGGCGGCGAAGAACTTCGCGACCTGATTGGCCATGTAGGCGAGCTTCTCATCGGGGTTCATCGATCGCCGCCGTGAATAGGCGTTGCCGGTGCGTGAACACCTCGAAGGAATCATCGCGCGCGATCGCGACGAGGGTCATGCCCGCCCGCTCCGCCGCGCGCAAGGCGAAATTCGTGGGCGCGGACACGGCGACCAGCATGGGACAGCCGATCATCGCCGCTTTCTGCACCAGTTCGATCGAGAGCCGGCTGGTGATGACGATGAAGCCGGTGGCGGGATCGACGCCCGCGACCGCGAGCGCACCCGCAACCTTGTCGAGAGCGTTGTGGCGGCCAACGTCCTCGCGCAGCGCGACCAGGGTGTTCTGTGCAACGGACCAGAAGCCCGCGGCATGTACCGCGTGCGTCGCCTCGTTGAGACGCTGGCGTGACCGCAGCGCACCGAGCGCGGCGAACACCATTCCCGCAGCGAGGCGCAGGTCGGCCTTGACCGCACGCGCAGGGGAAACTGCAGCCTCGAGACCTCTCGATGCCGCACAGCCCGCAGCCCGCCGGCCCGGCCAGGCGTCGCCGCCGCGACTGGAGCTGTGCATCTCGCGACGTGCTCAGCGTCATCCGCGCCTCCACGCCCTGCTCGTGCGGAACCACATCGATCGATGTGATCTCGGAATGGCTCTCGATGATTCCTTCCGTGAGCGAAAAGCCGATCGCGAAATCCTCGATGTCGCCGGGTGTCGCCATCATCACCGCGAAGGTCGCGCTGCCATAGATGAATGCGACCGCGACTTCCTCCGGAATCGCGCGCTCGCCATCCGACACGGCGTCGTGCGTCACAAGCCTGCGCTGTACAATTGCGAAAGGCGCCCGCGAACTCATGCTTTGGACCGGCATGGTACGTGCTTCGACAAGCTCACCATGAGGGAGGATTTTATTGCCATCAGCGCCGATGCAATCAAGAAACGTCCTCATCCTGAGTGGTTCGACAGGCTCACCATGAGGGAGGCTTTTGTTGCCATCAGCGCCGATGCAACCGACGAACGTCCTCATCCTGAGCCTGTCGAAGGATCATCCTGAGCCTGTCGAAGGATCATTCCGCGGCGGCGAGGGGGGCGGCGATGCGCTGGTTCTGTGCGCTCTCGGCCTCGTAGTGGCGCTGCCATTCTGTCGGACCGTTCGAGGGCGAAACCTGCACGGCGGTGACCTTGTATTCCGGGCAGCTCGTCGCCCAGTCGGCGTAGTCGGTCGTCACCACATTCGCCTGCGTGTTCGGATGATGGAACGTCGTGTAGACGACGCCGGGCGCCACGCGGTCGGTGACCAGCGCAGGCAAGGACGTGGCGCCGGAACGGCTTTCGAGCTTTACCCAATCGCCGGTGCGAATGCCGCGCTGGTCTGCATCGTGCGGATGGATTTCGAGCTTGTCTTCCTCGTGCCAGATCACGTTCTTCGTGCGCCGCGTCTGGGCGCCGACATTGTATTGGCTGAGGATGCGTCCGGTGGTCAGCAGCAGCGGGAAGCGCGGACCAGTGCGCTCATCGGTCGGCACATATTCCGTGATGACGAAATTTCCGAGGCCGCGCACGAAGCCGCCCATATGCATCACGGGCGTACCTTCCGGCGCCTTCTCGTTGCACGGCCACTGGATCGAGCCGAGCGCATCGAGCCTGTCGAAGGAGACGCCCGCGAAGGTGGGCGTCAGCCGCGCGATCTCGTCCATGATCTGCGACGGATGGTCGTAATGCATCGGGTAGCCCATCGCTTTGGCGATGGCGAGCGTGATTTCCCAATCCGCCATGCCGTTCCTCGGCTCCATCACCTTGCGCACGCGCTGGATGCGCCGCTCGGCGTTGATGAAGGTTCCGTCCTTCTCGAGGAAGGTCGACCCAGGCAGGAAAACATGCGCGTAATGCGCCGTCTCGCACAGGAACAGGTCCTGCACCACCACGCATTCCATCGCCTTGAGACCATCGATGACATGGGTGGTATCGGGATCGGACTGCGCGATGTCCTCGCCCTGGATATAGAGTCCCTTGAAGCGTCCGCCGATCGCCGCATCGAGCATGTTGGAGATGCGCAGGCCCGGCTCGTCGTCGAGCGGCGTGCCCCAGTCGGCTTCGAACAGGGCGCGCGTCGCGGCGTCGGAAATGTGGCGATAGCCGGACAGCTCGTGCGGGAATGATCCCATGTCGCACGAGCCCTGCACGTTGTTCTGGCCGCGCAGCGGATTCACGCCCACGCCCGGCCGGCCGATATTGCCGGTCGCCATGGCGAGATTGGCGATCGCGATCACGGCGGTCGATCCCTGGCTGTGTTCGGTGATGCCGAGGCCGTAATAGAACGCCGTGTTGCCGCCGGTCGCATAAAGCCGCGCCGCGCCGCGGATGGCTTCTGCGGGAACGCCGGTAATCGCTTCCATCGCTTCCGGACTGTTGCGCGGCTCGCGTATGAACGCAGCCCATTCCTCGAACGCCGCGAGGTCGCAGCGCGTCCGCACGAAGTCTTCGTCCACGAGTCCTTCGGACACGATCACATGCGCGAGTGCGCTCAGCATCGCGACATTGGTGCCGGGTTTCAGCGCCAGGTGATAGGCGGCATCGATATGCGGCGGCGTGTGCACCAGATCGATGCGGCGGGGATCGATGACGATGAGTTTCGCGCCGGCCCGCAGCCGCTTCTTCATGCGGGACGCGAAGACCGGATGCCCGTCGGTTGGATTGGCGCCCATCACGACGATCACGTCGGCCTGCTCGACCGAATCGAAATCCTGCGTTCCCGCCGACGTGCCGAAAGTCGTTTTGAGTCCGTAGCCGGTCGGCGAATGGCAGACCCGCGCGCAGGTGTCGACATTGTTGTTGCCGAAGCCCGCGCGCACCAGCTTCTGCATCAGGAACGTATCTTCGTCCGTGCAGCGCGACGAGGTGATGCCGCCGATCGCACGCGGGCCGTAAGTTGTCTGCAGACGCTGGAATTCGCTTGCCACCCGGCCGATCGCTTCTTCCCACGACACTTCGCGCCACGGATCCTCGATCCGCTCGCGGATCATCGGCTTCAGGATGCGTTCGCGATGGGTGGTGTAGCCCCAGGCGAAGCGGCCCTTTATGCAGGAATGCCCGTGATTGGCCTTGCCGTCCTTGTAAGGCACCATGCGCACGACCGTGTCGCCGCGCATCTCGGCCTTGAAGGCGCAGCCGACGCCGCAATAGGCGCAGGTCGTCACCACCGAATGTTCGGGCTGGCCGATCTCGATCACCGATTTCTCGATCAGCGTCGCGGTCGGACAGGCCTGCACGCAGGCGCCGCAGGACACGCACTCCGAATCGAGGAACGCTTCCCCCGCGCTCGCATTGACCCGGCTGCCGAAGCCGCGGCCCGCGATGGTCAGCGCCAGCGTGCCCTGCACCTCGTCGCAGGCGCGCACGCAGCGCGAGCAGACAATGCATTTCGACGGATCATAGGTGAAGTAGGGATTGGACTCGTCTTTGACATCTGCGAGGTGATTGTCGCCCGCATAGCCGTAGCGCACTTCGCGCAGTCCCACCGCGCCCGCCATGTCCTGCAGTTCGCAATCGCCGTTGGCGGCGCAGGTGAGGCAATCGAGCGGATGATCGGAGATGTAAAGCTCCATCACGCCGCGGCGCAGGCGGGCCAGCCGCTCCGTCTGTGTACGGACGACCATGCCTTCCGCCACCGGCGTGGTGCATGACGCCGGCGTACCCGGCCGGCCGTCGATCTCGACCAGGCAGAGGCGGCACGAGCCGAAGGCTTCGAGCGTGTCGGTCGAGCAAAGCTTCGGGATCTGCGTGCCGAGCCCCGCCGCGGCGCGCAGGACGGATGTTCCGGCGGGCACTTTCGCGGGCCTGCCGTCGATGATCAGGTTAACATTTTGTTCGCTCCGCCGCGCGGGCGTACCGAGGTCGACTTCCTCAACCAGAGCCATACTTTATTCTATACCTCCGCCATCTCCCGGGCGAGCCCGAAATCCTCGGGGAAATGGGTCAGCGCGCTCATCACAGGGTAGGGCGTGAAGCCGCCCAGCGCGCAGAGCGAGCCCCATTTCAGGGTCTCGCAAAGTTCTTTCAGAAGGGTGGCGTTCGCCAGGCGATTCTCGCCTTTCACGATGCGGTCGATGACTTCGACGCCCCGGACCGAGCCGATGCGGCACGGGGTGCACTTGCCGCAGGATTCGAGGGCGCAGAATTCCATCGCGAAGCGCGCCTGGCGCGCCATGTCGACGGTGTCGTCGAAGGCAACCAGTCCGCCATGGCCGATCAGTCCGTCCCTCGCGGTGAAGGCTTCGTAATCGTAAGGCGTGTCGAACAGCGCGCGCGGGAAATAGGCGCCGAGGGGCCCGCCCGCCTGCACGGCGCGCACCGCGCGCCCGCTCGCCGTGCCGCCGCCGATATCGTCGATCAATTCGCCCAGCGTCATGCCGAACGGCGCCTCGAACAGTCCGGGATATTTCAGGTTGCCCGCGAGCTGGATGGGCATGGTGCCGCGCGAGCGGCCATAGCCGAGCGTGCGATATTCGTCGGCGCCTTCGGCGAGCACCCACGCGGCGGCTGCGAATGTCAGCACGTTGTTCACCACGGTGGGCCTGGCAAACAATCCGGCATGGGCGGGCAGGGGTGGCTTCGCGCGCACCTGTCCGCGCCTGCCTTCGACGCTTTCGAGCAACGCCGTCTCTTCGCCGCAAACATAGGAACCTGCACCGACTACCAGTTCGATGTCGAATTCGTGGGTGGAATCCGCGATGTGCTTTCCGAGGAGATTTGCTTCGCGCGCTCTGGCAATCGCCGCGCGGATCGCAGCGATTGCGTGGGGATATTCCGACCGGCAGTAGATCACGCCCCTGGTCGCGCCGATCGCCAGACCCCCGATCGCCATGCCTTCGATGAGCAAGAAAGGGTCGCCTTCCATCAACATGCGGTCGGCAAAAGTGCCGCTGTCGCCTTCGTCGGCGTTGCACACCACGTATTTCGCATCGCTTTTCGCTTCCGCCGCGGTGCGCCATTTGATGCCGGTCGGGAAGCCCGCGCCGCCACGTCCGCGCAAGCCCGAGCGCGCTACCTCCTCGACGATTTCCTCCGGCTTGAGCGTCAGCGCGCGCGCCAGCCCCTTCGTACCGCCATGCGCGCGGTAATCGTCGAGCGAAAGCGGATCGGTGATGCCGCAGCGCGCGAAAGTGAGTCGCGTCTGCCGCTTCAGCCACGGAATCGAATCGGTCTGGCCCAATGCACGCGGATGATGGCCGCCGTCGAGAAAGCCGCAGGGAAAAGGCCCGGCACATCGTCCGGCGTGACCGGTCCATACGCCACGCGGCCGCCGGGCGTCGCGACTTCAACCAGCGGCTCGAGCCAATAGAGGCCGCGCGATCCGGTACGCACGAGCTCGATGTCGAGCGCAGCTCCTGCCGCGGCATCGAGAATGGCGGCAGCGATGCGATCGGCTCCAACGGCAAGCGCTCCGGCATCGCGCGAAACGAAGATCCGCCGCATTATTCGCGGGCTCCGGCGATCAGCCGGGCGACGGCCGGCCCGTCGAGACGCCCGTGCGGCGTCTCGTCGAACAATGCAGCCGGCGCGCAGGCGCAAAGCCCAAGACAGTAGACGCGCTCGAGCGTCACCGTATCGTCCGGCGTCGTTTCGCCGAATGCGATTCCGAGCTCGCGCGTCGCTTGCGCGGCAAGCGCGTCGCCGCCCATCGACTGGCACGCTTCCGCGCCACACAGCTTGAGTACGTGACGTCCGGGCGGCCGCTCCCTGAAATCGTGATAGAAGCTCGCCACGCCATGCACTTCCGCGCGCGTGAGATTGAGCGCCTTCGCCGCCATCCCGATCGCGTCTTTGTGCACATAGCCGAACGCCTCGTTGAGCGCTGACAGCACGGCGAGCAACCCCTGCGCCTGCTGCGCGGCAATGATCGCCCGCGCTTCGTCCTCGTTCCACTCCGCCCTGCGGGTCATGCCCGGTGTGCCATTCCTGGGAATCGCCATTATTCGCGCGCCACCCTTCGATCCGCAACCGCAAACATTTTCCTCCCATCCTGCGGTAGGCGACGCGCCCCGACACGCCGGAGGGTTAGTTTGGACTCTCCGATTCAGGAGTTCGAATCAGCCCACAAAAGGTTCACGCGGAGACGCGGAGACGCGGAAAGGCGGCTGCTTGCGCGGGAATCTCTCGCGAGAGTTGCCTGAAATCCGTTTGCGTCAATGCCCGCTGCGTTGCCGTCTTTTTTCACGTGACCAGCTATCTAAAGCTCCGTCAACCACCGTTCCGCTGCTGCAAGGTCGTCGCGCGTGTTGATGTTGAAGAACGGATCCCCGTCCGGGCCGCCTTCCGCGGCGAAATCTGCCCAGGTCGGCTCGAGCCAGTGCTCGACTTCGCGCAGGCTGCGCGTGCCTTCCGCGAATGCGGATTGGAGTTGAGCGCGGCAGACGAGCGGCCAGAGCGCAAAGATGCGGTGGGCCGTCGCGCCGCAGCTCGCGACCGCGTAATCCGCCGTCGAAGATTGCAGCGCCTCTGCGAGACACACCACCGTGTCGTGCGGAAAGAACGGCGTGTCGCAGGCGAAGCTTGCGACGTGGCTGAAGCCGCGTTGTTCCGCCTCAACGAGCGCTGCGAGAATACCGGCCAGCGGTCCTTCGCCCGGCGCATTGTCGGTGAGGCGCTCCAGATGGGCGACTGCCGGCCCCACTGCCGTGTCGTTCGCATTGAGCAGCAACGTTTTGACTTGCGGCACGGCGCGTTCGGCGACCCGTTCGAGCAGCGACCGTCCCGCCAGCAGCGCGGCGCACTTGTTCGCGCCGAAGCGCCGGCTTGCGCCGCCAGCGAGGATCACGCCGAGAACATTGTTTGCCGTCATGGTGTGCGGAGACGATCTGCGCCTTCGATCCCGCCGAGGTCGCGGTCGAATGTGCCGACTGGCAGGTGCCCATTCCGCCGCGCAATTTCCACGATGAGACAGTCCGAGAAGCCCACTCCCCGCCGCCGCCGGAAACTTTCCAGCGCGGCGCCGGCTACGGCGGAGTCCTGCACGGTCAGCTGCGCATGGTGAAGCAGCATCCCGATCGCCTCGGCAATTGCGCGGGCGCCGAGTGCGTAAACGAAGTCGAGGACCCAGGCCGTTTCGGCGAGCACGATGTGCGACACCCACCCGCCTTTCGCCACGAACTGTTCGGCGGCCGCAACCTGCCCGGGATCATCTCGGGCGATGAGGCGCACAAGCAAATTGGTGTCAACTGCGCGCATGGCGCTTTCGCATCCGCCGGCGAATGCCGTCTTTCAAATCCGTTGCACTCTTCGGCAGCGGAGGACCGCCAGGGAAAAGGGCGGCATGGATCTCCGCCGAGGTGTAACGGCCCGCGCGGCGCACAACGATTTCGCCGTTGCGCTCTTCCCATTCGATAACCGAACCGGGACCAACCCCAAGCTGCCGTCGCACCTCGGCAGGCATCGAAATCTGACCTTGCGCGGTAATCTTCGAATGAGTTACCATGCCCTACATTACCACGGTAATGGACGCCGTCAACGAGATTTGACTTCGGACCATAAGATGGACTATTTTTTGGACCAGTAATTGGTCCAAGAGAAGCCATCATGCAGATTTCGGTGACCGACGCCAAAGGGCAGCTCACCGAACTGGTGCGACGCTCCGAGTTCGGCGATGAAATCGTACTCACCCGCCACGGCCAGCCTGTCGCCCGTCTCGTGCCCATCAAGCCGGTGCTCGACCGCGCGGCGCGGCGAAAAATCCTCGAATCGCTCCTGGGCTCCGGGAAGGGCAAAGCGCGGCGTGGTCCCTCCGCCGCGCGCAGCCAGGACTTTCTTTATGACGAATACGGTCTGCCGAAATGATCGTCGTCGATAGCTCGGCGCCTCTGGGAATCGTCCTCGGCGAGCAATTGGGGCGTGCGTGTCTTGCAGTTCTGGAAAGGGAATCGGAGATTCTGATGTCGGCCGCCACGCTCGCGGAATTGCTGGTCGTTGCGGCGCGCCGTCGGATATCGAGCGAGATCGGGAGGTTGATCGACAGCGTTGGCTTCGAAATTGTGAATGTGACCCTCTCCACGGCGATTGCGGTCGGAGGCGCCTATCGGAAATGGGGCAAGGGCGTGCACCCGGCGGGGCTGAATTTCGGCGACTGCTTTGCCTATGTGCTGGCGAAGGAGCGCTCTTGCCCGCTGCTGTTTGTCGGCGACGATTTTTCCCGCACGGATGTGGCGCGCGCCCTGTGAGCGCGGGCGCGAAGCGCAGGGAGGAATTGACTTCTGTGCGCCTCTGCGGCGTAATTTTCCGGGCATGGCGCAGGTCCATTTCACGAGCCGGCTGCAGAGCCTCGTGCCGGCGGGGCCGCTCGAGGTCGAGGGCGGAACGGTCGGCGATGCGCTCGAGCGGGTGTTCGCGCAGAATGCGCAGGCGAGGGGATGTGTGCTCGACGAGCAGGGGAGGTTGCGGCAGCATGTTTGCATCTTTCTCGACGGCGAGCGTCTCGCGCACGCCGTTGCACTGGCCGCGCCGCTCGGCCCGCGCTCGGAGATTTACGTGATGCAGGCGCTTTCCGGAGGCTGACATGCAACAACACGCGCTGGTGTCGACCCGAAAGGGACTTTTTATCTATGCGCGGGAGGACAGGGGCTGGCGCTTCGCGCAATCGCATTTCGCGGGATCGCCTGTCACGCTTGCGCTCGCCGATCCGCGCGACGGCGCGCTCTATGCCGCGCTCAATCTCGGCCATTTCGGACCCAAGCTGCACCGTTCCGACGATCGCGGCGCAAGCTGGCAGGAGATTGCCGCGCCCGCGTTTCCGCAAGGCGGTGAGGGCACCCCGGCGCTGAAGCAGATCTGGGCGCTCGAAGCAGGTGCCCCCGACGAGCCGGGCACGCTGTGGGCGGGGGGCATTCCGGCGGGATTGTTCGTTTCGCGCGATCGCGGAGCGAGCTGGTCGCTCGTCGATGCGCTCTGGAACGTACCGGAGCGCGCACGCTGGTTCGGCGGCGGCTACGACGACGCGGGCATCCATTCGATTCTCATCGATCCGCGAGACAGCGCGCAGATCACGGTCGGCGTCTCCTGCGGCGGCGTCTGGCAGACGAAAGATCGCGGCAACCACTGGGTCGCGCGCACCGAAGGCATGCACGCCGCCTATGTGCCGCCCGAGCAGAAGCTCGACAGCGCGGTGCAGGACCCGCATCGGGTAGCGTGCTGCACGGCGCATCCCGATACGCTTTGGATCCAGCACCACAACGGTGTGTTTCGCAGCACCGACTGCGGCACGCATTGGAAGGAATTGTTTCCGCCCGTATCGAATTTCGGCTTTGCGGTTGCGGCGCATCCTTTCGACCCGCTGACCGCCTGGTTCGTGCCGGCGCAATCCGACCAGCGGCGCGAGCCCGTCGACGCGAAGATGGTGGTGACGCGCACGCGCGACGGCGGCACGACTTTCGAGACGCTTGGCGAGGGGCTTGCCGCGCCTGCCTACGATCTCGTCTATCGCCACGGCCTCGACGTGGACGAGGCCGGCGAATGCCTTGTCATGGGTTCGACCACCGGCGGGCTGTGGTTCTCGCAAGGCGGCGGCGAGGCGTGGCAATTCGAGACCACGCGCCTGCCGCCGATTTACGCGGTGAGATTGTTTTGAAGCAGGAGAATTGCATCGGCGCGGGTGCGTCCTTCGACAAGCTCAGGATGAGGAGATTTGTAATTGCACAAGCGCTGATGGCCCCAAAATCATCCCTCATGGTGAGGAGTTTTCTTGATTGCATCAACGCTGATGGCCCCAAAATCGTCCCTCATGGTGAGCTTGTCGAACCACGCACGATGTTACTCCCATTCGGCTGTCAGGCCTGCATCGGCACCGAAGGTCCTTCGACAAGCTCAGGATGAGGAGTTTTCTCGATTGCATCAACGCTGATGGGATCAAAGCCCTCCTGATGGGTGCCCTCACTTCACGCGCGTGACCTTGAAGAGCCTGGCGCTGTCGTTGATGGTGAGATTGTAGCTGCCGATGAAGCCGCGGCCGATCGTGACGGTGTTGGATTTGGCGGGCTTGCGGAAGATCGCATGATCGGCATCGCCTTCGATCTGCCGCCACACCTGGCCGTTATCGAGAAAGACGATGAATTTGCCGAACGGCGTGAAGGCGACGTCGGTGACTTTGGCCGTGATGCTGTCGACCGTGGCCGCCGCCACCTCTTCCTTCGCATGCGTCTCCGGCAGCTTGTCGCTGCCGAATTGCTGCGGCGTGCTCTGCTGGGCCGGTGCGGCGCCGAAAAGGCTGCCGAGATCGAAGCCGAACCACGAACGCTGCTCCTCCGCGGTGGGAGGCCGGTTGGCGGGCAGCGAGGAGGGGGGCACCGCCAGCGCATCCTTCACGCGCGGCGCCACGGCGTCATAGCAAGCCAGGCGCGCATGATCGTCGGCGATCGCGCTGCATCTGCCCATTGCCTCCAGCAGATCCTGCGCGGGCGCCTCGGCGCGCGCCGGAAGTATGCCGGCAACCACGGCAGCCAGCATACAGGCCGCGATGCGCGCATTCATGGTGAGCCCTTCGAGTTCGGCGATTGCAATCGCCGGGCACGATAGGACATGGATCGGATAATGACGAGGGGCAGCGGACTGGCCGCTCCGTCGTAGTTGCGGGAACCAAAACATTTATGCAGCGCGGTCCTCAGGGGGAGACTTCGAACACGGTCCCGCGCCCGCCGGATCCATTTTCCGCGGTTCCAACCAGCTTGCCTGCCACGTTGAACACAAGACTGCTCGCCGGATTGGCCCCGTCGGATTCGCCCGTGAAGCTGTGCAGGACATCGAACGAGCCATCGGGCTCGATTTCGAACACCGTGCCGTCACCCGCGGAGCCGCCGTTTTCCGCCGTGCCGAACAGATCGCCCTTTTTGTCTCTGACAACGCCGCCATGTGGATTGGCACCGTCGTTGCCACCGGTGAAAATATAGAATGGCTTCAGCGCACCGCCGGCAGTCAGCTCGAAAACGGTGCCGTAGCCGGCGCCGCCTGCGGTCGTGGTCCCGTACAGATTCCCATCCGCGTCCTCGATCAATCCGGCAACAGGATTGCCGCCGTCGCCGCCGCCGGTGAATGTGTAGAGAACCGAGAAAGCACCCGTCGCCGAGACTTCGTAGATCGTTCCATATTGATTGGCGTTGCCGCCCGTTTCGCTTGTGCCGTAGAGATTGCCTGACTGATCCATGATCAGATCACCTTCCGGGTACCCGCCATCGCTGCCGGCGTCGAAGGCTTGCAGAACGGTGTACGTTCCATCCGGCGACAGCTTGTAAACGTTTCCATAGCCGCCAGTGCCGCCGCTGGAAACGGTTCCATAGAAATTGCCCTGTTTGTCCTCGACGAGACCGGTCGTCGGCGTAAAGCCATCGCTCTCACCGGTGAACACGTAGCGAAGATTCAATGCGCCTTTCTTCGTCAATTCAAAGACCGTGCCGCAACCGTTGGCGTTTCGCGAGCATCCCGAAGGGGGACCTTGGGTCGTCGTTCCATACAGATTGCCCTGAGCATCCCCGATCACCGGCGCCACCGGGTACCACCCGTCGTCGCCGCTCGAGGAGAAAGCATACAAATCCGTGAGCGCCCCGTTCTTTGCGAGCTTGAACACCACTCCCTGGCCATTGGGCCCGGCGTATGTAGTCGTTCCGATATAGCTGCCTTTTTTGCCATTGATGACGCTCGCAGCGGGATTGCTGCCGTCGCTTCCGTCAAAACCGGCCAAGACCTTGAATTTCGTACCGGCGTTGGATTCCGCAGTCGTCAGCGCGAGCAGCGCACTAGCGAAAGCGATTTTCGAAACTGACGCACCCATAGCGGCGTGTCCCCCTGTTAAACCCACACCTCCCGCATTACGCCGGGTTCACGACAAGATTAGCTGGCCGGCAGCGAACTACAAGAGCTGTCGGTAAACCCGGATTTTGGGAACAGCGCGCCGCCAATGCCATCAAGACTTCTGGACGCGCGCCGTGCGGAGACAGTGCGCCGCGAATTCGCCCTGAAAGGCGTAGATCACCTGCTCCTTGTCCCTGGCGTCGGCAACGTGAAACGGCGCGACGACACCGAACGCCGACGCACACAAGACCAGCTTGCCTGCGAATCCGCGTTGCACGATCATCCCCTGAACTCTCCTTTTCCCGACGGGATGCACGCCGCAAGCCAATTCCTGCGCGCGTGCGATTCCAGCCGTTTCAAACATACCGGCTTCCGATACCAAAATCACCGCCAATCCTCTCAACCGGAGCGCGAACGGGTACGGCGCCACGCGCCTGTTGGGTGGCTTGTACATATAAGAAATCAACGGCGGTGTGCGCCCTCGAGCTCGGAGATGCGGTGCTCGTGATCGTCGAGGCGCATGTCAGCGGCATTGATGGCGCGCCACAGTTCGGCAGCGGAGTTGTCGAGCGTTCCAAGACGCGCCGCGTTCACGTCGCCGTGCGCGGAAGCCGTCTGCGCGAGTTCGCTCGCCGCGGTGATCGCGGCTTCGATACGGTTCAGCCGCTCGTTCAGCTGTTCGCCTTCCATGCGCACCAGCCAGATGAGGAGCGCGCCCATGGCCGTCGCGAGCAGCCGGAAGGTGATCGCCCCGCCGCCATTGGCGAGAAATCTGCTGACGCCGTTATCGTGTGTTTCGGCCATCGATTTTGTCCATGAAAGAAGGGATCGCGCGGAGTCGCGGAGTCGCGGCTAAGTACGAACTGAACCAAAGAGACACGCAGATCGCGGAGGAATTTTCTCGTTGGTGTACTCCGTGCTTCCGTGGTGCATTACCTCCGCGTCTCCGCGTCTCCGCGCGACCACTTTTGCGGTCAGAGGAGCGCGGCGGCGCCACCGAGCCTGAGCAGCGACAGGGCGAGGTTGACGATGAATTCGAGCAACGTGTTGCCGATCGTCCGGCCGTTCGCCTCGACGGCTTCGAGCACCAGATCTTTCGCGTTCGCGAATTTCTCGTGACCGGAAAGAACCTGCGTGGCCTGCGCCTTCACCGCGGCGATGGCGGTTCCCAGGAACTGTCCGACGGCGCTCTCCGCTTCGGCGACGAGTTGGGGCTCGATCGAGTCCCACAACGTCACTGCTTCGCCTTCGACGGTGGCGAGTTCATGCCGGCCCCAGGCGATGATGGTCTGAAAAATGGAAGGCGCGGTCGCTCGTGTTGTTACTTGCATGTCTCTCGTCCTTTTCAAGATGACGGCCGGATCGGGGCCGGCCGCACGTGGTCGCGGGGAGTCGCGCCATCGGACACCAATCCGCTGGCTGGAATTGGTCGCCGATGAAGCGGGGCTATTTTTCGCGGAAGAATTTCTGCGCGCCGAAGAGGCCGGCGCAGATCATGTGCCTTGCCCATTCGGGCTCGGCGATCGAGACAGCGTAGTAAAACATCGCGCCGTCCGTCGGATCGGGCGCGTTTTGGGCCCACGCAAGCGTCACCCGCAGACGCTCGAGCGTCGGATCGTCGTCGGGGATTTGCGCGGCCTCGACGCGGCTCGACGCATCGTCGTTCCAGCCGGAGAACTGCTTTGGCCACAGGCAGACGCTGGCGAGCGATGTGCCCCAGCGACCCGACGCCACGCGGTTCCAGATGACATGCGCCACCGCGGCGCGCCCATCGTCGGTCTCGCCGCGCGCCTCCTGCCAGAGGGTGCGCACGGCCGTTTCGAACGACCAGCAGCGTGGATTCATGGCGCCGCCTCCTTGCGCAGGACGGTTCAAACGGTCAGCATCGCGCGGGTTGGGGGAGCGCGCGTTGATCGGCGGCCGGGCTGGCACACCTGAAGTCGTTTCGATTCAGTATCTGCGCGGCGCGGCTGCGCTTCTGGTCGTGGTCGCGCATGCCTGCGACCAGTTCCCGGTCGGACCGCTTCAGCCTCTCCTGAGCGTCATCGGCCAGGGCGGCGTCGACATTTTCTTCGTCATCTCCGGCTACGTGATGACCTACACGACTGCGGTCCACAAATACGACCGGGCAACGTTCTACCGGCGCCGCATCACCCGGATCGTGCCGCTCTACTGGGCGCTCACGCTGGGCACGGCCGTACTGCTGGTCGCCGCGGGCGGTCTTTCGCGAGACAGCCGGTTTTCATGGGCGGACCTGTTCACCTCGTTGCTGTTCATTCCGCATCACAATGCCGGCGAACCGGGCGTCATCGCGCCCGTGCTGAAACTGGGCTGGACGCTCAACTATGAAATGTTTTTCTACGCCTGGTTCGGCGCGTTGATCACACTTTCTGCGGCGGCGCGAGCGGCCTGGCTCACCGCGATATTCTCCGTCCTGGTCGTGGTGACGAGCCTGTTTCACCCCAACGCCGCGCCGCTGCTGTTCTGGGGCCGGCCGGTGATTCTCGAATTTCTGTTCGGCTGTGCGATCGGATGTTGCGATCTTCGCGGCGCGACAGTTGGCCTACCGCAGACCATCTGGCGAACGGCCCTGGTCGCCGGGACGGTCGCGTTTCTTGTCCTTGGAGCGGCCGACGGCAATCTCGGCGAACGCGTGCAGTTACGCGGAATTCCCGCCGCCCTCATCGTGCTCGCCGCGATCGGTCTGGAACGGGGCGCGTCGCGCGTGTGGCGCAGCCGGCTGCTGCACTTTTTGGGCGATGCTTCCTATTCGATCTATCTCGCGCATCTGTTCGCGGTGGTTGGATTGCGAATTCTATTGATCAGGTTGCACGCCACACCGACGGAACCGTTTGGCGCCATCGTCTGGTCCATGATCGGCGTGGCCGCTGGCGCCTCATCGGGTTGCCTCGTTTATCTCTGGGTGGAACGGCCCCTCGGACAAGCTGTGAAATACGGCGTCATGCGGATTGGCGTGCGCAGTTCGCCGGCGTGACGCGGGCCTCAGATATACGCCGCGTAGTTCGCGACGAGGTTCGTGAACGCGGCGTCGTCGCTTGGCACTGCGCCGTTCATGTAGGCCTTGCCGAACAGCGCCCAGCGGTTGAACGACCAGTAGCCGCAGGTGCCGCTCGAGTAGTACCCGAACGGATAGCAGACGGTGGACGCGCCCTGGCTGGTGCGGTTCTGGGCGCCCGTGGCCTGGGCGAGGACCGTGGTGTTGTTCATGCCGTAGCGATGGATCTTCGTGGCCGCGTCGTAGGAGTACCAGAACGCATAGGTGGTGCTGGTGGCGAAGGCGCTGGCGACGGAGAGCTCGGCGCTGCCGTTGACCTGCGCGACCAGGTTTCCCGACGTGCCGACATAGAGGGCGACGCCGCCATTCGCATTCGTGCCGTCGCCGTAGAGACAGGAGCTGACGCCGGCGAACGAACTGGCCGAACGCAATCCGGCCAGGACGGTGAACGAGTTCGGCATCGCGATGGGCGGGGTGCCAATGCCGATGCCGCCGGCGGCCATCGCGTACTGGTTGTTCGCATCGTTGAGGGTAATCGAAGAATGGTTGTTGAAGTTCGCATCGCTGCTGTTCTTGGTGACCCCGCTCGTCTGCGCGGTCACGGTGTTGCCCAGCGCATCGACGAAGCTCGCATTGGCGGGCGTGATCTTCACCGCGCGCAGGTAGATCAGGAGATGCGACTGCATCGCCCCGATCAAATCGTCGATCGAATCGCGCGTGATCTTCCCGTCGGCGGAGTTGCCGATGCCGGTGGCGCTGACGAGAACGGGAGTGGGAGCGATACCCATGGGTGTTTCCTTTGTCGGTCGATCATTGCTTTCCTCCCCCGTGCCGCAGGCATGGGGGAGGTGGCGCGGAACGCGCCGGAGGGGGCAGCGTCGGCGGAGGGAGTTTGCCCCCTCCGCCCCTTCGGGGCACCTTCCCCACGCGTTCCGCGCGGGGGAGGAAAAGGCGCGGTGTTTGTTGGTTACGCGGCGGTGAAGGCGAATTGATCGTGGGACAGGTAGTTGTACATCGGCGTCGAGCCGGTGTCGGATGAAGACACGTCGCTCGACGAATCACGGATCGTGGTGCGCGGGCCGGTAGTGGGGCCGGGCAGGTTGCCGGCGGTGCCGATGTCGCCCGCGCCGATCATGTAGACATGGCCCGTGGTCTTGCTCGCCATCGTCGCGGTGATCGAGGTGCCGCTGACGGCGATTCCGGAGAGCGCCACGTTGGCGTTGCCGTTCGAGGTATCGAGCACGCGCAAGCCCGATCTGGCCGTTCGGGTCGCTGACGACGCTCGCATCGATGGCGAGATTGGTGGTCGCGTTCGTGGTGATCGTCAGCGTGGTGCCGCTGTTCGAAGCGCCGGTGACGTAGAGCCCGGGCGTGGCGCCGGCGGCGCGGATCTTCTGCACCGTGCGGCACATGTACTGACCGTCGAGCTTGTAGCCTTCGGCGGTCTTATGGACGCTGGTGGCGCCGCCTCCCGCGGAATACATGTCGGTGTAGTATTCCGGACCGACCAGCCTGAAGAGATTCGGGATACGTCCGCGCCAGCGCCGGGAACACATAGGCGAGCGCGCAGGTCGCGAGATTGTAGATGCTGTCCGTCCAGTCGGACGGCTGCTCGCAGATCGAGCGGGATGTACGTCGGCACCGTCCAGCCCTGGGCGGTGAAGATGGTCTGGATGGCGGTCTGGATCGCGGCCTGCAGCGCAATCAGGTTGGTCTGAAATCCCGAGGCATTCGTCGCATAGGCGAGATAGTCGTTCTCGCCGATCGAGCAGGTGACGTAGCACTCCCATCCCCAGCCATTGAGGGCCGCGAGGCGCGGCGGAGCGCTCGGCGACGCGCAGCATGTTGGAGAACTGCGTCGTGCCGGAAAGCAGGTTGGCCAGGATCGCGCCGCCCGCGCCGACCGAGGAGAACAGCAGCGCTTCGGTCGCGGCAATGTTGCCCGCGCTCGCCCACTGGATGACGCCGCCGCCGTGGCTTTCGCCCTGGCCGCCGGTGTTCTGGAACTCGTAGATATTCCGAGGGCTCTGCAGCTGGCCATTATAGCCGTCGGCGCAGATCGGCGCGGGCGCGTCCCATTTGCCGTCGCCGCTCGTTGCACGACCTTGGGGCCGCCGTTGAACATCACGCCGCGATTGAAGAACGGGGCGGTGGTGAGCAGCCCCGCCGTGCCGCCGATGGTCAGCGAATGGCCGATGTCGATGACGTGGACGAGCTTGGTGATGCCGCCGAGCCTCGCGAGATAGTTGCCGCCGCGGAAATCGAACTGGCGGCGCTCGATGCAGCGGCGCGTTGCCGAACTTGCCGTCGCGTCGTCCATGAACTTCACGATCGGCCCCATGTGCTGTACGCCGGAGATGCCGCCGGTCGAGGGATTGCCGCGCGTCGAGGCGATGCAGACAGGTCGAGGCCGCTCGTCTGCGGATCGACGTTCGTCGCCCGAAGCGAGCCGTCCGGCTTGTTGACGTAGGTGCAAACATCGTCGAGCGCGCAAGGCGCGGCGCCGTAAGGAACGATGACGTTGCCGTTCGCATCGGTGATCGGCATGACGCCGGCGCCGAACGAGCGGCGGAACGAGGCTCGTGGTCGAGGGCGCCGCGTCGTCCGCCCAGGCATAGCCGATGGAGACCGCGGCGCCGCTGTTGAGAGTAATCGGCCGCCGAACCGACGAGCCTGTCGCCACTCGTCGCGGCAAGGATCGGATAGCCGGAGCTATCGAACACGCCCCACAGGAAGGCGCCGCCGTCGTCGGCCCACAGATACGGGGCGGTCGCGGCGATCATGGCGATGATACCCGCTTCCGAAGCCTCGGCGCGCACGACTTCGTTGGTGGCGATCGCGGCAGACGCTTGCAAGCGTTACGGTCGAGACCTGCGTCCAGTTGCCCGAGCCGTTGCCCGTGCCGGTCTTCAGCCAGGTGCCGTCGTTCGCGGGCGTGCCGTCCGCATAGACGTTGCCGGTCGTGTATTGCGCGTAGTGATTGGTTGTGTCCTGCGAATAGAGCGACGCCAGCGTCTGCGCGCCGACGATGCCCGAGCCCAGGCCGGGGGTCGGCGAGATGATCGCATCCCAGCCCGCCGCGGTGTTGTTCGCGTTCTGATAGATGACCGCGCAGTCGAAGGCGTAGTACTGGACGCTGCTCGTCAGCACGCCGATCGGCGAGACGACGTTGGCGCCGCTTGCCGGCCGCGACGGTCACGCGCGCCGGTACCGGCCTGGAACAGCTTGCAGCGGAAGCCGGCGGGAAGCGTTGCCGGCAATGTCACGGTGACGGCGGTCGCGCTGGTGAACAGCAGCAGATTGCCGTTGTCGCTCGCCTGCACGGTGTAGGCATTGCCGTTCTGGAAATTGACGCCACCGCCGGGCAGCGGATTGAGCGTGATGCATCCCGCATTCACGAGCGCGACCTGGTCCGCGACCGAGCCGTTGGCGATCAGCGACGAGTCCGTTCGCATCCGACAGATACGTCGAACCCGAAGGCAGCGACGCGAACGCCATGTTCGGCGCCGGCGCGAGCAGGAAGTTGGTCATGGAATCACCTGGACGGAAGGGAGAAGTCGCGTGTTTCCCCTCACCCGCGATGGCGCGGTTGAGAGATTCGCGCTGCACCCTTCTCCCACAAGGGGCGAGGGGAAATTCACGCATTGCAGGTCGCAATCTCAAAAGCAGACTTGCGCAGGAGTAATTTTCGTCCTACGTTAAATCATGCTGGAGCTGGAATGGGACGAGGCGAAGCGGCAAAGCAATCTCGAAAAGCACGGACTCGATTTTGCCGACGCGCGCCACCTTGATTGGGACGAGGCGACATACCTGGAGGATCGCCGTCTTTCCTATCCCGAGCCCCGCTATTGGGCGTTCGCACGCTGGAATCGCCGCCTGTACCTGGTCGCGTTCTGCGTGCGTGAAAACAAAGTCCGGATCATCAGCTTCCGGAAGGCAAACGACAGGGAGATCAAGACGCTATGGTGCAAAGCGGTAGGAAGCGCATTCAACGCGCAGACCGGCCGGAGGACGTTCCGGAAATGACGAAGGCAGATTTCGCGCGCGCCAGAAGCTTGCGCGACGCGATGCCCGATGTGGTGGCGGCCATGAAGCGCGGTCGCGGCCGCCCGAAGCTAACGAACGCCAAGCAGCGTGTCTCGCTGCGGCTCGATCCGGACATCGTTGCAGCGTACAAGGCGACGGGCGAAGGCTGGCAAACGCGCATCAACGACGCGCTGGCGCGCGCGCTCGCGCGGAACGCGCGCGCCGCCAGGTGACGGCTGGGCACAGCCTGCAAAGTCGCGTGTTCCCCCTCACCCGCGATGGAGCGGTTGAGAATGCGCGCGTTGCCTCCTTCTCCCCCTTAAGGGGGAGAGGAGGCAGGTACGGACATCGAAACCGCTCAGGCGCGGGTGAGGAGGAGGACAAACGCTATGGCGCATCGAGTTCGATGCCGCCCCAGGGTGCCGTCGAGGTTGCCGAGGTCGAGAACACGACCTGTACTTCGCAAGTCTGTCCCGCGGTCACCGACGCCGAATGTGAGAGATCGCTCCCCGACGTGGACGCGTTCGAAATCGTCACCGTCAAGCCGGTCGCCGCACCGTTTACATAGAGCGTGAATGTCGCGCTGTTGCCGCTGCCGGGCGCTGCATTCAGATTGGCGTAGAAGTTGAGGAAGGTGCCGGAAAACGGCACTGCTGCGTAATTGTTCGAGCTCGGGCTCGACGCGCCCGAGCACTGGTAATATTTGGTCGTGCCGCCACTCTGGGCAGAAGTGCTCGAATAGAGCATCGGCGATCTGGTGGACTGGCAGCCCCAGGCGCTCGCGCCGCGGCCATAGACCTTGCCCTAAGTCGTGCACGCCGCCGCATCATGCAATGCGCTCAGAGTTGCATCGGCCGCCTGCTGCGGATTCGACGTGGCAGTCAGCACGTTGCCGCTCGTCACCGCGGCCGGCGCGTTGATGGGATTGGGCACGCCGTTGGCCGGTGCCGGCGAACTTTCCAGCGCGAGGAGCGCAGCAAACGCGAGCAGCTTGCAAACTCTCATACGGTCCTCAGCCAGTTGGTGCCGTTCCAGCGAACTGCGATATAGCCGCTGCTGACGGTCAGCGTGTCGATCACGGTCAAGCCGTTCTGGAGCGTCCAGTTCCAGGTGCCGGCCGTTGCCCCTTCGTCGGTGATGACGATGCGCTGGCCGGTGACGAGGATTGCGGTCGGCAGCGCGATAGTCAGCGCGGCCGTCGTGTTCGTCACATCGACATACGAATCGGCATTGGTGAGCGAGAGCGTGCCGCCCGTGGTCGAGACGCGCCGGCCGGTCGTGGTGGTCGCCGTGTTGGTGGTCGCGTTGGCGCCGCTGGTCGGCGAGGACGCGCCGACCGCGTTGACCGCATCCAGGAAATACGTGTAGCCCGTCGCATTCGGCAGGCCCGTGTCGGCGTAGTTGAGCGCGTTGACCTGGGCGATCTCCGTCGCGCTGCCGAACGAGGCGCCGGTGCCGGCAGCGCGGAAGATGCGGTAGCCCGTCACGTTGTCGGTGGCCGAGTTCGCATTCCAGGCCAGCGTGACCGCATTCTGCCCGCCGCTGGCGGACAAACCCGTCGGCGTGGTCGGCGTGCCTGCAGTGCCGCCGCCATAGCCCGCACCCGACGGCGTGTAGCTGTATTCGGCGACGGTCGCGATGTCTTCCAGCGCATTGCCGAAGACGTTGAAGCTCTGGAACTTCAGATAGAGCGACGCGCCGATATACTGCGCGGGCAGATCGCAGGTCAGCACCGAATTGGGCGGCGTATCGATGCTACCGAGATCGATGCGGTTGAAGAACGAGCCGGTGGGATGATCGGCCGGCGTGGTGCCGTAAAGCCCGCGGCGCAGATAGGTGAGATTGCTCGTATAGGTCCCCGTTGCCGACACCGCACCATAGGCGACGAGCTCGCCCGCGTTCGGCGCGGCTGTCGAGAAGACGGGACAGATCCACACCAGCGTGCGGAAGGCATTGGCGTCGTTGCCGGTCGCCGCGGTCGGCAGCACGCCCGCGCTTTCGGTGAGGTCGATCGCGAGCGTGTCGACGGTGTCGGGATCGCTGTGATTGGGAAGATCGGCGGTCAGCACACCCTGATAGGCCGGCGCGGTGAGATAGCCGATGTTCGAGAAGTTCGTACCGTCGAACGAGATCGAAACGAGCGCGCCGCCCCAGTTCGCGCCGCCACTCGCGCTCACCCACACCTGCGCCGCACCGCCCGTGAGCGCCGAAGACGGCTCGAAGATCGCCGGCGCATTGACCGGCCCCGGATCGACCTGCGGATCGAACCCGCCGCCGCTCGCTGAAACCTGGCCTCCCAATTATTTCCTCCTGAAAAACAACTTGTCATTCCCGCACAAGCGGGAATCCAGATGTGCGGCGCCAGAAGAAGAGTCGACGCGCGCTTCGCCTATGCGGCAATGGACACGAGCTGGGTCCCCGCATGCGGGGGGATGACAAATGAAAAGTTACGGTGCGGTGCCGATGGCACCGGGAAATTCTTCGGCGAGGATGGAGAGATTGCCGCTCTCGTCTTCGTCGAGCGAACGGATGCGCACCGGGAACGCATCCAGTCCGATATGCGGGTCGGTCAGCGTGACGAGATCGCCGGGCTCGAGCAGGCTGAACTCGTAGCCGAGCTTGAACGCATAGGTGTTGCGGATGTAGGCGGCGCGCTGGCCGATCAGCTGCACCACCGTCGCGGCGATGCCGAGATCGCAGATTTCATGCGCTTCCGTCACGCTGGAATCGATCTGGCCGAACTGGTCGACCAGGCCCTGGTCCTGCCATTCGACCGGCGCGGTGTTGTAGGCGTTGCCGCGATCCTTGATCTCGATCTTCACGTGGTTGGGACAATCGGCCGGATCTGCGCGGGTGACCTGGATGGGTCCGCCGTCGCCCGTCTTCGAAGCGCCGTCGCCGCTGGCCGAAGGACCTTGTTTCACCTTCGTGGTGAGAAAATCGTCGTAGGTGAGATTGTACGCGATGGTCAGGTTCGGCGTGTAGGTGACGGCGCCATTGACGATGGTGCTGTCGCCGAGCGGGACGAATTTGAGCGCGCCGCCGCTCCAGAAGATCCAGCTGTTCGACAGCGACGCCCAGCGGGCGAGCGTCTGGCTGATCTGCTCCTGCGTGTCCAGCACCGGCGAGAAATTGATGCCCTGCGCCGCGCAATAGGTCTTGTAGAAGGCGAGGCTCGTGGAATCGATCTGCGCGGCCTCAAGTCCGATCGAGTATTGCGGGTTGGTGAGGAAGTCGTAGACGATATCCGACGGATTGGCGTCACCCGCGCCCCATTGCGGCGCCGTGTAGGCAAGCGGTCCGGCGACTTCGAAACTGTGATTGGGCAGCGCGGCCGACGAGCCGAGCTTGTAGTTCGAGGTGCAGACGTAGCAGAGCGAACTCGTAGGGGATCGCCTGGCCCGGATAGTTCGTGGTGAGATAGGACCACACGGGTTGCGATGCCGTGCCGGCGAAGAGCGTGAGCCCGAGCTTGACGAGAATTTCGCCGTTAGTAGCCTCGTACTCGGTCTGATCGACCCAGCCCGCCTCGATGCGGTCGATCGGCCCTTCGCACAGTCCCAGCATGACGGCGGCCGTGTAGGTGTAGTTGCCGCTGCCCTTCGCGCCGCCCTTGCCGCCGCCGCCCTTGCCGTTGCCCTTGTGCGACTGGAAATTGTTGTACCAGAAGATGTTGGGCGTGACCCGGTTCTTGCCCCACATCAGCGTGACCGGCACGCCTTGCGCGCTCGTCTGCAGATTGAGCCCGGTATAGACGGTGGGCGCTGTCGCGTTCGTTCCGCCGCTCTGCAGGAAGCTCATTTCGCGGCCCACAGATCGAACAGCTTGAACGGGCGGGGATTGCCGTTCGGGAGGAAGGCGAGTTCCGTTTCATGCAGCGGCGAAATCGCGACGTGGCCGGTCTTGTAGTAGGCGTGCAGCACGTGGCCGTTCTCGATGACGATCCCGCCATGCGCAAAGCAGCGGCCGACGCGATAGACGATGACATCTGCGGCGATCGGCATGCGCGCCACTTCGCGTCCGAGCCGGCTCACAATCGCGAGGAAGCGCTCCTCGTCGCGATGCAGATGCCATTGCGGCGGGTAGGGGCGCGGATCGAATGGCGCCACGAGCCCGGTATCGACGGCCGCGCGCACCAGCAGCATCCCGCAATCGACGCCGCCGCCTTTCACGTCCGCCTGGTCGCGAAACGGCGTGCCCAGCCATGTGCGCGCCTCGGCGATGAAGGCGGCGCGCTGTGCCCCCTCGCGGTTCACACCGCGATCTCCGCCACCGGCACGTAGGGGTAGCCGCGGTAGTGCTGGATGTTGTTCACGGTGCCGCCGGCGGCGGGCGTGCGGGTCTGACAGCTTGTTTGCTGGCGGGCGCACCCCATCATCAGAGTGAAACTGTCTCCCGGCGCAGGTGCGTCGTAGAGCGGGTAAGTCAGGGCGAGCGATGTGCTCGACGCCCAGCGGATCGTGCGCACCTGGCCGATCGCGGCGCCGCTCGTCATGGTGATCTTGCCGAGAATGAAATTCGCGGCGGTGAATCCCGATGGCAGCGTATAGGCGATGTTCGAGGCATTCGAGCCCGCGCCGACCGTGCGTCCCGTAAAGCTGTAATTCGATTCCAGCAGCGTGCAGCCGGAATCGCAGAAGGTGTGCAGGCAGTTGGTCTGGTAGAGGTTGCGCGGCGCCTGCTGGTTCATCAGCACGTTGTCGCCCTTGGCGGTCAGGGTCACGCCTTCCGCGTCGATCACCGCGCCGGACTGCCGGCCGTTGAAGAGCAGGACATAGCCGTATTGCGTGTCGCCGGGCGTCGGCATGAACACGCGGTCCATCTCGGCGCGGGCGCCGTCCCAGATGCCGTTGTGGATTTGCGTCTTCAGATTGCCGAGCAGCGCGTCGGACGCACCGAGCCGGACCTCAAGCTCGGGCACTTCCACCGTGTTCTTCACGCCGAAGCGGTTGCGGGTGACGAGCGGCGCGCCATCGCGCTGCGCGAGCCAGATGACGCCCGCGACCGTCAGGCTCTGGTCGAACGAGGTCCAGCGATAGACCGTCCCGCTCGCCAGCGTGTACGTGAACAGCTCTCCCACCCAGCATGGCGCCCGCGCGGCGAGAAAGGCGGGTCCTCCCCCGTTGCCGCTGATAAAGCTGCGCATCCACACCCTCGATTGTCATCCCCGCGAAAGCGGGGGCCCAGATGCATGAGCTCACAGAACTGTCAGAGGAGCTGGTCGTACAAATCCTCCCAGTAGGGATTGATCGCTTCGATCAGATCGAGCTTCCACGCGCGCCTCCATTTCTTGATGCACTTCTCGCGATCGATGGCCGCGTGCACGTCCTGATGAGGCTCGAACCAAACAAGGCGATGAACACCGTAGCGTTTTGAAAAACCCTCGATGGTGTCGCTCTTATGCTGAGACGTTATGTATAACAAATTGCCGGTAATGCCCGTGTAAAGCGTGCCGTTGCGTCGGCTGGCGAGAATGTACACGTAATACGAGCAACTCATGGACCGTGCTGCACGCATCGTTCAGCAACCAGTCTATGAATGCGGGACCGAAAAAGGTTTCGCGGGATTGTCGCGATGCAGTCTGCTACGAAACAATGCGACGAAATCGCGCCGACATTGTCGAAAGTAATGCTCTGGGTCCCCGCTTTCGCGGGGATGACAATCTTAATTGATGTTAATACCGCAGCGAGCAGAGCGTGACCTTCTTCAGGCTCCAGAGCTGGTGCATGAATTTTTCGAGGTCGAGCGAATCCGCCTGGAAGCGCACGTAATAGAGCCAGCTCATGTCGCAGGTCAGTGGGTGTCCGGATGGCGGCGCGGCATTGAACACGAGCTGCTGATTCTTCGGCGTGGCGGTGTTCAGCGTGTAGCCGTAGGTCGGATCGGAAACACCGACCAGCGTCCCGTCCACATAGAGATTGAACGGCTGCGTCGTATCGAGGAAGCCGATCGTTTCCGAGCCCAGCCAGTTCTGACCTTCCTTTTGCGTGCCGCGATAGCGGAACAGGGTGAACGCGGTCTGCGTCCCGTTCGTGGTGCCGAGGCCGGTCTGGAAGGCCGTGTGGTCATCGTCGTCGTAGAACGACATTCCTGACAGCGAACCCGTGCAGGCGAGAAAGCAGCCTTCGATCTGCTTCAGCTCGTCGAAGGTGCGGCCCATGCGGAAACCGTCGCGCAGCACTTCGTAGGTCAGGTCCCATTCCCACAAGGGCTCGGTCCAGTAGCGACATCCGCACTTCGCCGCCCGACTGATGCGTCTGCACCGACACGCTGTGCTTCGGCCGGCGCACCTTGGAATAGGCAAGCCCGGGAAGATTGCGAGGATAGACGAGGAACGACATGAGCTCACGAACCATCAATATAATTTCTGTCATCCCCGCGAACGCGGGGAGCCGAGCGATCGCCCTCTCCGGAAAGATCAAGCATCTGGGTTCCCGCGTCCGCGGGAATGACAAACGCGCGATGCGCACGAATTGCCCCGTTGCGGAATTGGCGGTTGAGCCAGCCGAGCATCTCGCTCAATTCGCGGGTGAGCATTTGAGACGAGCGTTGCAGGTTCGCGCGCATTGATGGTCGGCGCGTAATGCATGTGCACGTCGCGCCGGCGCCGAGATCGCCGCCATTGCGCGCGCAAGCCGCTGGCGAAGTTCTCCGGCACCACCATCTCGCCGCGGTGCAGCTGCGCGATCGCGTCGTTCTTCAGACTCCCAGGCACCCGTGGCGAGCGAGATCATGCTCGAGAAAGCTCATCACTTCGGAGATCGCCGACGCCGCATCGGCCGGCGCAGAGCTCGCGGCCCGACGACCGGAATCGCCGCCGTCGAAGCAAAGGCGTTGGCCCCGGCCACCGCTGCGGCATCCGTGATCTGCCCGAGAGCGGAGGCGCCCTGCGTCGCCTTCGTCTCCACCGATCGTCGGCGATCTGCGTCTCGATCCAGTTCTCGGCGATGTTCTCGCCCATGGCGAGGAACGCCTTCAGCGACGCCCTCCGGCAATCGTGGATCATCCCCTGCTCGAAGGTTTTGCCTTCGAACAGCATGCCGTCGAGGCGCGGAATTGAAGCTCGACTTGATCGAATTGCCGAGCTGCGTCCACTTGGCGGCTTCTTCTTCCTCGAGCTGGTTGGTGTTCGCCTCGGACTGCTTGGTGAAGGCCTGCTCGATCTTCGCCCGCTCGTCCATGGCCTGCTGCCAGGCCTTGGTGCCTTGCGTCAGCGTGGCCAGCAGCGCGTCAAGCCGCTTCAGTTCCTCGCCGTAGATCTCCTGCGTCAGCTGCTGCTCGAGCGCGTAGCGCTGCTGCGCCGTGACCTGGTGCTCTTTGTATTCCGCGTCCAGTGCCCGGATGGCGTCCTGCAGCCTGGCGTTATCGGCCGAGATGAACTCCTGCAGTTCCTGCTGGTCGATCGCGCGCTTCTTCTCGGCGTATTGCTCGTCGATCTTCTGCAGTGCGAGCACGTGGTCCTGATACAGCACCGCGCGCTCTTCGAGGTCACGCGCTTCCGCCGTCGCATCGCCGCGGTCGGCCGCGGCCTTCCTGTCGAGCCAGGCAAGCTCCGCCGCATATTTGGCGTTCTCCTCCGCGAGCGCCTGGGCTTTCCACGTGTCGAGCAACTCCTCGCCCATCTCGTAAAGGAAATTGTTGCGGTCTTCCGCGATCGCGATTTCCTTGAGCGAAGCCTGCTCTTCGATGCGGATTTTCGCGTCGGCGATACGGCGCGCCGCGTCGTCCGCGCGCGACGCGCCGCCCGCAGCGAAAGCGTCCGCCATTTCGTCTGCGGCGCTCCTGAGCAGCGAGACCGCGTCGGCCGTGCCTGTTTCGAGGTCCGCCAGATTGGCGCGAAAGGCGATTTCAACCGAGTCGCTCATCCCCGCCTCCCACGCGTCCGAGCAGACCGGCCTGCCGGGCAATCACGCGCACCGCCGCGATCAACTCGAGCGTATCGATGGGCATGTCGTCGAATTCGGCGCGCGACAAAGCGGGTGCAGCGCGGGTCAGCGCAACGAACGCAATGTCGCAAAGCCTGTCGAAGGACGCGGTATCGAGATAGCGCGCCATCTGCGCGAAGCTGCCATCGCCCGCCGCAAACTCGTCGCGGGCGCGCAGGATTCTTGGAATGAGTTCGAGCAGGGCCGGTGCCACGATACGGTTCTGCTTCGGCGCGAGACGCGGAATCGGCCATTCGCGCCCGGCCAGCACAATCATCGGAACGGTTGAAATTTTTTCGGCGCTCATTCGCATGTTCCACAATCTAGTTCAGCCGCAGCTTTCCGCCCGGGAACAGCCGCATCAGCTCTTCGACGGCGCCGGCGCCGCGTGGTCGCGGCTTGTAGCCGAGCCAGGCAGCGGCCAGCATCGCGGGCGGTGGATGCAGGCGCCACTCCTCGTTCATCGCGTCGAGGCGCGCGATGGTGAGCGCGTCCTCCCAGTAATCCCACGTGGTTCCCGGCAGGAAATTGACGAAGCGCGCGATGATCGTGTCCCAGTCTGGTTGCTGGGTCCCGGATAACGCGCTGACGCGCATTTCCGGGATGACATTCTTCTTGCGCATCAGCCCGGTCTGCTGTGCGATCACCGGCAGCGCGTCGAGCAGCTCGTACGTCGCGATCGGCCAGTCGTCGAATTCGTCGCGCGCGAGCGCGGGATGGCCACGCGTCAGCGCGGAGAAGACGATGTCGAGCAGCGTGTCGTATTGTGTCGCCGGATTGACGCCGAGCGCGATCAGGCCCGGCACCACGATTCAATTCTGCCGCGGCGCCAGCAGCGGAATCCGCCACGCGTGCGAGGCGATCATGATCGTCGGCTCGCGCATCATTCGCTGAAGGCGAAGGTGCCCCAGTTGTTGTTGGGATCGGCGAAGGCGGTGAACTCGAAATCCTGGATGGTGTAGTCGGTGTTCTTGAACGGCAGCGTCCATTTCGAGCCGCGGCAGGCGTTGAGCTTGAGAATCAGCTTCTTTTCCACGCCCTGCACGAAATAGTCCTGCTTCGCCTGCAATTCGAAGACGGGTCCTGAGCCCATCAGCTGATTGGCGAGGCTGAGCTGCACGAGGCTGGTGGCGGAATAGCTGTAATAGGTGACCAGCGCGGCGTTTGCATCGGCGGCGGCGAAAGTGAGCGTGCCGGTGCCGGCGACGCCGGGGACGTATTGTCCCTGCGTGGGTGACGACGCGACGGGCTGAAGCTGCGCGCCGCCCGCATAGAACACGCCGAGATCCTCGATGTATTTCGTGCCGTTCGCAACGGTATAGGTGTAGGGCGACGAGGCAGGGACGCTGAAGGCTTCCGCCACCGCCATGTCGATGCCCGCAGCGTCGGTTTCGGTCTGACCGAGCAGCAGATTGTTCACGCTCGCGCCCTGGATGCGCGCGAACTTGCACTTGCCTGTGACCTTCATCTGCGCCGGCGCCACGTCGACGGGCATCTTGTACGCGCCGGTCAGCTCCTTCAGCGTCACCGCAATGTCGATCTCGAGATCCTGCAACACGCCCAGGAAGGAAGGCTTCGCGTTGGCGATGTCGGTGCGCTTGCCGATGGCCGTGCCGACGCCGAAGTTCAACTGCATGGGGTTTTTCCTTCCCGGATTTCACACGAAATTCGTTTTCCTCCCCCGCGCGGGACGCGCGGGGGGAGGGGGACCGCGAAGCGGTGAAGGGGGGCCCCCTTCGGTGCTTCGCACCACCTCCCCCACGTCGCTGCGCTCCGCGGGGGAGGAAAGGTGGTAGCGGCTCTCTGTGTGAGATTACGGATTGACGAGGATATCGATCGGGATGATGGCTTCCGACTGCCCGGAGAGGCCTTCGGCGATGGCGACGTCGCCTGCGATGCCGGCGTGCTGCACGAGACCGCCGAGCGTCTGGCGGAATGCGCCGTTCGGCAGCACGGGCGGCGCAAGCGCGCCGGTCACCGCGTCGAGCAGCGCGTTCATCTGCGTCGAGACGGGAGTGGTCGGATCGTTGCTTTCGCAATAGACGAACAGGCGCGCCGACAGCGTGACCACGGGCGGAAGCCCCACGCGCGCGTTCCACTTCTCACCGAGTTCGACCTGCAGCAGTGCGGGCTGCGTCGCCTGGTCGACGTCGGAATATTCCTTGATCCGGCGGGTCCTGGTCTGGAATGCAGCGCAATTGGCTGCCAGCGCGAACAGCGCGGCGTAGATCGCCTCGCGGGCGAATTGCGGCTCGCTCATGCGATCGTCTCCGCGAAGGCCTCGCGGAGTCGGCCCACGAAGCCCGGCGCAAATTCGGCGAGCGAGGAGCGCATGTAACTCCGCTCGGGAAGGTCGACCACGTGCGCCGCCGTGCGTTTGGCGAACGCCAATCTGCCGGCATAGTTGAAAGCGAGCGCCTTCGCAGTCGCCGGCGCGATCTCGGGAATGGCGATGCGACCGCCAAATTCCTGGATGCGCGCGTAAGGGACCGATCCGTCGCTCAGGACACGCGCGCCGATTCCGTCCGCGTCCTCGTTCGTTTCTACCGTAATGCTGCGCAACAGCGCGCCGGTGCGCAGCTGGAGCACCTCGCCGGAAAGCTTCGCCTGAACGATGGCAAGCAGCTCCTGCGCATCCTCTTCCACCGCTTCACGCACGGCGACGCGCAGCTTCATGGGCAGCGCGCCGAGCTTCGCGATTGCGGGTGCTGCATCGATTTGAGCTGTGATCATATCGGCAGCAGGTTGCGGTAGGGCTGGAGGAGGGCAGCGACGAGGGGCGTGAAGCGCGTGTTGTCGAAGCCCACGGTTTCATTGCCGCCAAGGCTGTGCGTCGTCTCGCCGATGCGTTGCGAATATTTGTACATTTCGCTGACCAGTTCGATGCAGGCCTGCGCGAGATCGGACGGTATGAAGCCGTAGGAAATCAGGATCGCGGCGCCGTCATCGCCCGCATTGAAGGTGTAGGAGCCGGGCTGGCCGGGCGTGAGTTGGTATTGGCCGGGTCCCGGCGCTCCTGTAACCGCGACGAAGGCGACACCCGTCTGCGCATACACCACGCCCGCATCGCTCGCCCAGCCGCCGTACGGCGCGAGCACGATTGCGCTGCTGTTCGCGACAAGGTTCGGCTCGACGCTCACCTGATAGCCCGCCCGATAGGCGATTTCGATGTTCTGCGTGTTGTTGGCGCCGGGAAAAGCAAGTCCGAAGGAATAGCCGGTTACGGTGAGCCTTTGCGGGCCGCCCGGCGGCGTGCCGTCCCAGGCTTCGAGCGTCCAGCCGGCGCCGCAACCGGACGGCGCCTGCGCGATGGTCTGCCCGCCGATCTG
>CAWEXK010000018.1:0-18996 GCA_963812975.1 uncultured Alphaproteobacteria bacterium
CGACGTATTGCTCGGTGACTTCGTCAAAGGTCAGCCCGCCCCAAATTCGCGCCACGATCACTTCGCTGCTCCATAGGTATTCGCCAACATTTGCGTTGCTTCCCGGCCGTCGATCTGGTCATCCGCCGACGCGAACCATTCGTCAGTCGCAATGCCTACCTCATTTTGTCGCCGGCGACGGCGGCCCTCGCCGCGTTCTGTCGCCAAAGCGGCGTTGCGAACGACGCGATATAGCCATGGCAATACGTTGGTGGCACGCGATTGCTGAGCAAGTTTGATGAACGCCTCGTGCACCAGGTCTTCCGGCCGTCGAACTGCCGGGCGAACAGGCGCAGAGCGTTCGCGTGCATACGGTAGAGACAGCCCAATTTCCTCCGGAGCAATCTTAGCCATTCCCGACCCCTATCGTGATGCTCTACCTGTCTATAAGATGCCGCGGCCGCGGAAATTTCTCGCCAGAATGTTGAAAAGAATCAGCGCGAGCGGGTACTACCAATTTAGAGACGAGATCCGCATTCACGAGGGCCATAATGGTTCCGCAACAGCAGTCGGATCACGCGAGCTTTGAGCCGCTCCGGCTATCCACGAAGGAAATCTGAAGCTTGGCACGACGTTGCCTTGCTTCAACGCTGATGAAGTGCACTTGTCAGATTGGACCACAAAGGGTCCCTCATTTGCCCGACAATTTCCAGCCGCCGTCGTCGGCCGGCACACCCAGTCGGAAGACAAACACGCCACGGCGAAAACTCCCTGCGACCACGGTCCTTCGATCGGGCGAAAACGAGAAGGCTCGCGCCATGGGGCAATCGCCGAACAGGTGCGTTTCCTCACCGGTGACCAGGTCAATCACGTGGACCGATCTGCTGTCGCAGACGAGCCCTTGGCGACCGTCGGGCGTGGCGGTGAAGGTCCAGCCCTCGGGGCCGAACGGAGTCAGATCGATCTGGCGAGGAGTTCGCCGCTTCTTCGTCTCCCAAATGCAAAGACTCTTGCGGGCGCTCTTGCCCATGTCGGGTACGACGATGACAAGTTGGCCGTCGGCCACGAAGTTCGCGGAACTGATGTGATCCGGCCCTTCGAATTGGCGGATCTTCGTTCCAGTCGCGAGGTCCCAGAGGTAAATTGATCCGTCGAAGCTGTACGACAGCGCCTTGCTTGCCGTTCGCGGAAAAGCAGCCAGTAGGCGTTTCGGCGTGCCCTTCGATTTTTTTCAGTTCCTTGCCGGTCTCGACGCTCCAGAGCCGCAACGTTTTGTCTGGGCTGAACGTGAGGATTTGCTTGCCGTCCGGGGAGAAAACGCCGGTGCGCCGCTTTGTCCCCATGGCCCTCGAACCTTGGAGTTCCGCGCCGTGTCGACGTCCCACAAGCGAAGAGTCTTGTCGTTGCTCCCGGACAATTGCGACTTGGCATCCCGCGAAACGGCGAATCCCAGCCCGGACTCCTGTTCCGTCTCTGGTTTCTCGTGGCCGACGTACCGGCGAATGACCGCGCTGCTGGCGACGTCGTACATGTACAGATCGTTCTTCTTGGCGTAACCCGCAACCAGTCTGTTACCGGGCAGGAACCTGGCAAAGGTCCACCAAGCTTCGCCGCGGTCGGGCATGAGAACCTGGACTTGCTTGCCGGTGGCCGTCACGCACACGCGGATGGGGGCGTTCGGCCCCGTGTCGCCGCATGCAAAAAAGAGTTTGCCGTCCGGCGAGATATCGGTCTGCCACAAGTGGGACGCGAAGCCCTGCGCTTTTACCGACGGCAAGGCATAAGCAAACTCGGGCTTCGCCTTCGTGACCTGAGCGTCCGACGGCGGCTTCGCGTTGTGCCACGAGCGACCGACGGCGTCGTTTCTTTTTTCGCCGCCGCGAGCATGTGCACGCGCGATGTGCCCTTTTTCTCCATGACGAATTCCGGGACTCGACCTTGAAAACTGCCGCGCCTGACGATCTGGACGAGATATTTCCCGGCGGCACCGTTTTGTTTTTCTCGCTGGGCGTGAGCGTGTATTTCAATTTGCCGTCGGCATCGAAGATTTTGAGTTCGCCTTTATTGAATCGCACGTCGGCATCGCCGTCGACCTCGACGTGCAGCGTTCCGTCTTTTGTCTCAAAAACGAGTTTGTAGGCAGCGAAGCCGCCGCCGACTAACAGCAATAGGGACACAGCGACAATTCCCCAAACAGACCTTGAAACCCTCCATGACGAGGGCAAGGTCCGCGTTTGCGGGTTCCGTGATCGCTCCCGATTCGGAGCGGCCTTAAGTTTCCGAGACGCCGGGACAGCGGTCACCTCGACCGGAACTGGATCATCGATTCCTTGCCACGGATCAACGGCCGTCTGATCCATGGCCGTCGCTTCAGGTGTCTGGGCGCTTGCGGGCATGACCTCCACGATCGGCTTGGACGTTTTCATCAGGACGCCGAGCAACGCTTCGACAACATGATGAGATCGGAGAGTTCCGCCGGGATTGCCGCGTTGATGAGTTGCGGGGCGGTCGGGTCGTCAATGGCCAGGCTCGTGAGGATCGACATCGTGTCGGCGCCGGAGAAGGGTTTTCGGCCGGTCGTCATTTCGTACAGGATCACGCCCAGACTGAAGAGGTCGGCGCGATGATCGACGGTGCGCCCGCGAGCTTGTTCCGGTGCCATGTAAGCTGGCGTGCCCATGACCGCGCCGTCTCGAGTGAGATGAATTTCCTCGCTTTTCGTCTGAGCCAGGCCGAAGTCGAGGATGCGGCAGCGGCGGCGGCCATTGGGCAGGCTTTCGAGCCAGATGTTTCCTGGTTTGACGTCGCGATGTACCAGTCCCGCCTTGTGAGCTTCCGACAGGCCTTCGGCCACTTCGCGGCAGATGCCGATCGCCTCAGCGATCGGCAGTTTTTTTCGCCGCTTCATGTGGCGCAGTGATTCGCCCTTGAGGAAGGGCATGGCGATGAAGGACACGCCGTTCTCTTCGCCCACTTGGTAGATCGGGCAGATCTGATCGTGTTGCCGGCCGTCCGCGCCTTGCGCAGGAAGCGCACGCGGTGCTCTTTTTCGGCGGCTATTTCGGGCTTCATTACTTTGAGGGCGATTCGACGCTTCAGCCGCAGGTCTTCGGCTTCGAAGACGATTCCCATGCCGCCCTGGCCGAGCAACTTCAGGATCCGGTAGCCATTGAGCCGGCCGATTTCGTCGCGCCTTGAGGCGGCGAAAGAAAGGCGAACCCGTTGTTGAGGAAGCGGCGGCCGTTTGCGAATCGGTGGCAGCCGATGGATCGTTCAGGTTCAACGCCGCGGTGTCGTCTTCCGCCGCAGGCGTCTGAACTTGCGCGGCCAGGCGCGGCGGAGCGATCCGACGTTCTGGTCGTCTTGTTCGGCGGGGAATGGCGGCATGGTCAGCGCCTCTGGAGTCGGCTAATGAAGGTTTCGAGTTTATCGTGTTGATCCAGGTGCGTGCAAACTTCGGGATTGCGCTCGATGAGCTCCTCGACTTCGGACATCCGCTCCGAGGCCAGCGAACCATCGAGGTATTCGCGGAGAGGTTGTTCATGTTCGGCGAGCGTCGTTTGGCATCGGTGCGTCTTTCTCAAGGGGCGACGAGGGATTGTTCGCGGGGCAAATCTTGTTTGCCCGACGGCTGCGAATGGCAAACCGGAATGTCTTCTCGACGTTGAACTGTTCCATCGCCCGTGGAGCACGTTTCTGACGTGCTCGGATTCGGATGCGGGCACGTTAGAAACGTGCCCCGCGGGGCCATGGTGAACTGTTCACCAAACTAACGTTGAGCGGTCAGTCGATCTGTCGCGAAAAATGGAAGTGGTCGAAAAATAGTCGATCATCCCGCCTCGGCGAAAGGAATATCAATCGACGAAGCCGGCGAGTTCCTCGCGGAGCCGCTTCAATATTCGTCCGTGCGCGAGATAGACTGCGTTTGGAGTGGTTCCGATAACCGTAGCGACTTCGGCGGCGGGTTGTCCTTCGACGACATGGAGCCAGAACGCACGCCACGTCGGTTCGGGAAAATCGGCCTGGATCACGCAGAGGATTCGTCGCGTCAGGTAGTTCCGGTATTCGTCTTCGGTCAGTTCCTCGATCGGATGCGGCCGCTCGCTCATCCGGGGAGATTTCGGGCGCGATGAGCGGTTGTCGGGCCCGCGAACGGCACTGATCGCGCCAACAGTTCCGCAGGATCGTGAAGAGCCATCCGCGGAAGCTGCCTCCATCATGCGGCTCGAATTGCGACATCTGCTTGATGAGCCGAACCAGAACGTTCTGCACGAGATCGGCCGCGTCGGCTTCGGGGACTCGGTTCCGCCGCGACCATTCAAAGAGCAATGGCGAATAAAGGTCGACAAAACGGCCCCACGCCTCCGGATCATCGCTGCGCCGGAGGCGATCCAAAAGAGTAGGAGTCTGTTGTTGGCATGCTGGAGCCCGGAATGCCACGATTGCCGGTTGAAGATAGGGAAATGATATGCAAAGCGTGTCGCGAAAGTCCGATACGTTCCGTCCCGTCCGGTGTTTAATAACGGGAAAAATGCCAAGTGACCGCTTTCTTGAGCCGACTGAAAAGGTAGGCTTATCGCGTTGACCGCTACGCCTGTTTGAGTATCAATGAAAGTAAGCTGGATTAGTTCCTCCTTGCCGGAACCGATTGACGCGGTACGCTTTTAGTTACACTGCTTGCGGGTGTGTTCGTGTTAAACGACGATAGGCAGGCGGTTTTCGCTGACCCGATAAATCAACCCGCCGCCGACTTTCGCCAAAGACGTCGTTCCCTTCCTGACCAAGCACTGCTACGCCTGCCACGGCAACGGCAAGAACAGGGCAACTTGCGCTCGACCAGTTCAGGACGATGGCGCTTCAGAAGGATCGCGAGGTCTGGGAGAACGTCGTCGAGATGGTCCGCACCGGCGAGATGCCGCCCAAGAAACGGCCGCGGCCGGCGCGGCGGAGATGGCGGCGGTGCTGCTCACATCGACGACGTGCTCGAGCGACGTCGACTGCACGGGCCGCAACGTCGGCCGGGTCACGCTCCGCCGGCTCAACCGGGTCGAGTACAACAACACGATCCGCGACCTGGTCGGCGTCGACTTCAAGCCGGCCGCCGACTTCCCCAACGACGACGTCGGCTACGGCTTCGACAACATCGGCGACGTGCTGTCGCTGTCGCCGTTGCTGCTGGAGAAGTACCTGTCCGCCGCCGAGACGATCCTCGAGCAGGCGATCGTCATCGCCGACCCGCCGAAGCCGGCGGAAGCGATCCAGTTGCCAGCGTCCGCTTCTACCCGGCGACGCCGGCGAACGCGGCGCGGTTGCTCGGCAAGGTCTTGTCGGCAAGGCGAAGTCTCCGGTGAAGACTATCACGAAGAGGGCGATTATACGCATCCGCGTGCGAGGTGTTCGGCCAGCAGCTCGGCGACGAACCCGGTGCGCGGCGACGTTCAGCGTCGGCGACGACGTCCAAGGAATTCGAGCTGAAGGCCGACGCACGAGCCCGCAAACGTCGAGGCGAAGGTCGGCTCAAGGCCGGACAACGACAGTGTCGGCGTCACGTTCCTCAACCCTTACACGCGCCCGAAGATCGCGGACTCGACAACGAAAGATCGGCTGCTCTGCCTCGAGAATTCGTGCTCGACGGGCCGTACAACGCGCCCGCCGCCGGCTGCCCGAGACCCACCGGCGGATCATGGCCCACAAGAGCCGGAGCTGACGGCCGCGCGAGGCCGCCCGCGAGATCGTCGACCCGGTTCGCCACGCCGGGCCTTCCGCCGCCCGGTCACGGCCGGAGGAAGTCGAACGCCTGCTCAAGCTCTACGACCAGGCCGAGAAGGAGGGCGAGCGGTTCGAGAACCGCGTCCGGCTGGCGCCTCGAGGGCGTGCTGGTCTGGCCCGACTTCCTGTTCCGCGTCGAGCTCGACCCGCCCGGCGCCGAAGCCCGGGACGAGCTACCCGATCGGCGAGTACGAGCTGGCCTCGCGGCTGTCGTACTTCCTCTGGAGCAGCATGCCCGACGACGAGCTGTTCGCCCTGGCGGCCGCGGGCAGCTGCGGCGAGAACCTCGACGCCCAGGTGCGCCGGATGCTCGCGCGACCCGAAGTCGGCCGCGTTCGTCGAGAACTTCGCCGGCCAGTGGCTGACGACTCGGAAGCTGGCCTACGTCACCCCCGATCCCGAGGAGTTCCCCGGCTTCGACGAGGAGCTGCGCTCGGCGATGATCCGCGAGACCGAGCTGTTCTTCGAGGCGATCCTCCGCGAGGATCGCAGCATCCTCGACCTTCTCGACGCCGACTTCAGCTTCGTCAACGAGCGGCTGGCGAAGCATTACGGCATCGCGGGCGTCACGGGGCCGGAGTTCCGCCGGGTGAAGCTGCCGCCCAACCGCGGCGGCGTCCTGACGCAGGCGAGCATCCTGACCCTGACGTCGAACCCGACGCGGACCTCGCCGGTGAAGCGCGGCAAGTGGGTGCTCGACCAGATCCTCGGCACGCCGCCGCCGCCGCCGCCGCCCGACGTGCCCGCGCTGCCCGACGACAAGCAACTGACCGGCTCGCTCCGCCAGGTCATGGAACAGCACCGCGCGAACGCGGTCTGCGCCTCCTGCCACCAGCGGATGGACCCGATCGGCTTCGCCTTCGAGAACTACGACGCCATCGGCGCCTGGCGCGACAAGGACGGCGAGCTTCGCCATCGACGCCTCGGGCGTGCTGCCGGACGGCCAGTCGTTCCAGGGGCCGGCCGAGCTGAAGGCGATCCTCCAGGGCAAGAAGGACCAGTTCAGCCGCTGTCTGACCGAGAAAATGCTGACCTACGCCCTGGGCCGCGGCCTGGAGTATTATGACCGCTGCGCCGTGGACGAGATCCTGCGAGGCCTTGGCCAAGGACGATTACCGGTTCTCGACCCTGATTGTTGGGGTGATCAAGAGCGAACCTTTCCAGAAGCGGACCGCGCGAGGGAACCAGCCATGAGCGACGGCGGACGGATTTCGAGGCGGACGGTGCTCCGCGGCCTCGGCACGGCCGTGGCCTGCCCTGCCTGGAGGCGATGCTGCCGCAGGTCGCTGGCCGCGTCCGGCGCGACCGCGGCCGCCGCGGCGCATGGCGTTCCTCTACGTGCCCAACGGCGCCATCATGGCCGACTGGACGCCCACGACCGAGGGGGCCGACTTCGAGCTGCCGGCCATCCTCGAGCCGCTGGCCCCGTTCCAGGACGACCTGCTCGTCTTCAGCGGCCTGACCTGCGACAAGGGCCGGGCCAACGGCGACGGCGGCGGCGACCACGCCCGCGCCTCGTCGGCGCTTCCTGACCGGCTGCCAGGCGCGGAAGACCGCCGGCGCCAACTTCCAGTCCGGCATCTCGGCCGACCAGGTCGCCGCCAGCCGCCTCGGCGATCAGCACCCGGCTCCCCTCGCTGGAGCTCGGCATCGAGCGGTACCGCGGGACCGGCAACTGCGACAGCGGCTATTCCTGCGTCTACGAACACACGATCTCCTGGCGCTCGCCGACTTCGCCGTTGCCGACCGAGGTCGATCCCCGGCTGGTCTTCGACCGCCTCTTCTCCGAGCGGCCCAACGACCCCGACCGCCTGAAGCGGAACCGACTGCGGGCCAGCGTGCTCGACTCCGTGCTCGACGACGCCCGGAGCCTGGACAACCGACTCGGCGGCGCCGATCGGCAGAAGCTCGACCAGTATCTCTCGTGCGTCCGCGAGCTGGAGCTGCGGATCGCCCGCGCCGAGAAGCTGCCGCCGGTCCAGCCGCCCGAGGGCGCGGTCAAGCCGCAGGCGGTCCCGGCCGACCTGACGGAGCACTTCCGCCTGATGTGCGACCTGATGGTGCTGGCGTTCCAGGCCGACGTGACCCGCGTCGTCACCTGCATGTTCGCCCGCGAGGGGAGCGAGCAGAAGTACCGGATGGTCGGGATCTCCGAGGGCCACCACGAGCTGCACCCACCACCGCAACGACCCGGCGAAGATCGCCAAGGTCCGCACGATCAACACCTTCCACATCGCAGCAGTTCGCCTACCTTCTCGGCAAGCTGAAGTCGATCCCGGAGGGCGACGGCACCCTGCTCGACAACTGCATGATCGCCTACGGCAGCGGCAACAGCGACGGCAACCGGCACACGCACGACAACCTGCCGATCCTGCTGGCCGGCAAGGGCGGCGGCACGCTGAAGACCGGCCGGCACATCCGCTATCCGAAGGAGACGCCGCTCAACAACCTCTGGCTGGCGATGCTCGACCGCATGGGCGCCCGCACCGAGAGGCTCGGCGACAGCACCGGGGTTCTCGAAGGGCTGTCGTAACAGCATTGTGCTCTTTTGCCGGCTCGTCGCAAATCTGGCCGTAATTTCCACCAGGCTATTGACTGTATTCATGCGGTCTGTTATTTAACCATTAGGTTAAATAATATTATCGCTTTTGAAAGGAGAACGTAATGCAACTTCATCCGTACGTAACGTTCAACGGGCAATGCGAGTCGGCGTTCAAGTTTTACGAACAGTGCTTGGGCGGCAAAATCGTCACCATGATGCCCCACGCGGGCTCGCCCCTGGAGGCTGAAACGCCGCCGGAATGGCAAGACAAAATCCTACACGCCACGTTGCTTGTAGGCGACAAAGTGCTGATGGCCTCCGACGCTCCGCCGGACCGTTACGAAGTGCCGAAAGGAGTTTGGGTGACGCTCGGCATGAAGAACGCGGCCGATGCCGAGAGGATCTTCAGCGACCTTGCCAAAGGAGGCGTCGTGAGCATGCCTCTTCAGGAGACGTTCTGGGCCCTTCGCTTCGGCATGGTTGTCGATCGGTTCGGAATTCCGTGGATGATCAACTGCGAAAAACCTGCGTGAGTTCCCTCGTTGGCGCGTCGGGCTAACTTCATCGGGTTTAATTCGAATTGCCCATCTCCAGGATGCGAAACGATGCCAAGCGACCGCCTCAGTTCGACTTTCGCCGCTCTTGCCGACCCGACGCGGCGGGCGATTCTGACGCGGCCTGGTTTCCGGCGAGAAATCGGTGAATGAATTGGCGAAGCCGTTCAAGATGAGTCTACCCGCCATTTCCAAGCACCTGAAGGTATTGGAAAGAGCCGGCTTGATCGAACGAAGCCGCGATGCGCAGTGGCGGCCGTGCCGGCTGCGGGCGGCCCCAATGAAGCGGGCCGCCGACTGGATCGATCAATACCGCCAATATTGGGACGAGAGCCTGGATCGGCTCGATGATTATCTGAACCGCCTGCAAAGCAAAGAGAAGATAAGTGAACCCAAATAGCAGCACCGATCGAGAGATTGCGGCAGACGCATTTGTGATGACGCGCGTTCGATGCGCCGCGTGAACTTGTTTTCAAGGCCTGGACTGAATCGGAACGGCTGGCGCGATGGTGGGGGCCAAAGGGCTTTTCGATAGGTATCAAGACGCTCGACGTTCGCCCGGGCGGCGTCTTTCATTACTCCATGCGATCGCCAGACGGCAAAGAGATGTGGGGCAAATTTAATTATCGGGAGATCGTCGCCCCGGAGCGGCTCGTCTTCATTCTTTCCTTCGCCGATGCACACGGAATTATCACCGGATACCCTGGGAAGACCGATTGGCCGCTGGAGGTTCTTCATACGTTGACGTTTGTTGAGCACGACGGCAAGACGACGCTCACTATGCATGGGATCCCCATCAAAGCAACCGAGGTCGAGCGATCGACTTTCCAAGCCGGGCATGATGGAATGCGGCAAGGCTTCGGCGGAACCCTGGGCCAGCTTGCTCAATACCTTGCGACCGCCTGAAAGGGACAATATCCATTTACCATAAGAAAAGTCTTTGAACCCAGTCGCGAGCGAGGGATTTCGCTTTTCCTCGCGACCCGGTTGGGCTATCATCCCGTTCGTGACATCGATTTTTATGCACCAATCGCGGGAGGCATTACGTGCAAGTATATGTCGGAATAGGAATCGCGATCCTCGTCATTGTTGTCGCGCGCTGCTTGTCTTCATCGCCACGTGCCCGGCGGATTTCCGCATCGAACGAAGCGCAAAGATTGATGCGTCGGGCGATGCCATTTTCTCGATCATCAACGACTTGCACGAGTGGGGCCGCTGGTCGCCTTACGACAAGATGGACAAGATGGTGGGGTCGGACTTCGACGCAGGGTTGGCGAACTTGAAGTCGGTGGTCGAAGCGAACCCGTAAACGGAGGCAATCATGGGAGTGGACAATCGCTTGGCCCGTCACGGCCACGTATCCTATCTGGAGATTCCCGCGGTCGACCTCGAGAGATCTGCCGCGTTCTACGAAACCGTGTTCGGCTGGTCAATTCGGCGTGGTGAAGCCGGGCATTTCAGCTTTGACGATCGGAGCGGCGATCTCATCGGTGGATGGGTCGCCGGTCGCCGCGGGCATCCCGCGAGCCCGGACTGCCTTGCCGTTTATCTATGTCGATCGCATCGGCGAGATAATCGAGAGCGTCACGCAAAATGGCGGCGAGATCGTCAAACCGCCATATGCGGAGGGGAACCTGTGGGTTGCGACAATCCGCGACCCGGCCGGCAATGTCATGGGGATTTGGCAGATCGCAACAACTGGAGTAGGCGCGCTGCGGCCGGTTGATCGGCTCAGCGATCTTCAATTATTATTTCGTTAGTCAATTTGGGGAACTGAATGAGCGGAGTACGGGTTCTGGTGGGCACGCGAAAGGGCGCGTTCGTCCTGACGTCGGACGGAAAGCGCCAGCGCTGGGACGTCAGCGGCCCGCACTTTGGCGGCTGGGAGATCTACCACCTGAAGGGCTCGCCCGTCGATCCGAATCGGCTCTATGCGTCGCAGTCCAGCGGCTGGTTCGGGCAGCTGATCCAGCGCTCCAACGACGGCGGCAAGACCTGGGAGCCGGTGGGCAACAAGTTCGTCTACGACGGCGTTCCCGGCACGCATCAGTGGTACGACGGCACGCCGCATCCCTGGGAATTCAAGCGCGTCTGGCATCTCGAACCGTCGCTGACCGATCCGGACACCGTCTACGCCGGGGTCGAGGACGCCGCCCTGTTCCGCTCGACCGACGGCGGGCAAACCTGGCAGGAACTTCCCGGACTGCGCGGCCACGGCTCAGGGCCGCACTGGCAGCCGGGCGCCGGCGGCATGTGCCTGCACACGATCCTTCTCGATCCGAGCAATCCCGACCGGATCTTCATCGCCATCTCGGCCGCGGGCGCCTTCCGCACCGACGACGGCGGCAAGACCTGGCAGCCGATCAACCGCGGGCTGCAGTCGCAGTACATCCCCGACCCGACGGCCGAGGTCGGCCACTGCGTTCACCGCATCGCCATGCACCCGTCGCGGCCGGACGTGCTGTTCATGCAGAAGCACTGGGACGTCATGCGCAGCGACGACGCCGGCGATTCCTGGCACGAGGTCAGCGGCAACCTGCCGACCGACTTCGGCTTCGCGATCGACGTTCACGCGCACGAGCCGGAGACCATCTACGTCGTGCCGATCAAGAGCGACTCGGAGCATTATCCGCCCGACGGCAAGCTGCGCGTCTATCGCAGCCGCACCGGCGGCAACGAATGGGAGCCGCTCACGAAGGGCTTGCCGCAAAGCGACTGCTACGTCAACGTGCTGCGCGACGCGATGGCCGTCGATTCGCTCGATTCGTGCGGCGTCTATTTCGGCACCACCGGCGGCCAGGTGTACGCGTCGGCCGATGCCGGCGACAACTGGACCCCCATCGTCCGCGATCTGCCGGCCGTGGTGTCCGTCGAGGTGCAGACGCTGCCATGATCCGCGTCGTGCTTCCCGCATCATCTGCGAACGCTGGCGCGCGTCGGCGGCGAGGTGACAGCTCGACGTCGAAGGCCCGGTCACGCAGCGCTCGGTCCTCGACGCGCTCGAGGCCCGCTATCCGATGCTGCGCGGCACGATCCGCGACCACGTCACGCAAGCAGCGCCGGCCGTTCCTGCGGTTCTTCGCCTGCGCAGGAGGATCTGTCCCACGAACCGCCCGACGCCCCGCTGCCCGATGCGGTCGCGTCGGGGGCGGAGCCGTTTCTCATCGTCGGCGCCATTGCCGGCGGCTAGGATACGTTGTTGGATGAGGCGATGTGCATAATAAATGCGATTGGCCGGCAACAATTTAAGACGATTTAGAACCTATCCCAAACAAATGTCTTGAACCAGTTTGGCATTTGGCGGGATTGCAGCACTGGACGCTTGCCGTTCGTACTCTCCCCGATGAATAGAGAGACACCGTTTCACTTGTGTCGAAGAAATAAGCTCGATCCGTGTGCCTGATGGCATCGCGCACCAGACCAAGCGAGCGATGATACCGCGAAATGATCTTGGCCTTCGGCACATCGTGACCGCCTTGGGCGACGCAAATCGCCACGCCGCGAGATATTGATTTCGGGGTCTTCGGTGGCAACGTAGTAAAGGTAGGTTCGGAAGCCAAAACTCTTCGCCCCCTCTCTCAGCAAATCGATTTTTCCTGGTTCGGACATCACCGTTTCGAACGTAAACGGCGTGGAATCGGCCAGCAATTTGCGGCGGAGGAAGTCGGCCAGGACAGAGGCGTAATACGAGTTCATCGTCAGCCCGGAAAAGTCGATGATTCGGCCGTCGCACCGAAGTGCGGCGGCCGCATCCGCAAGTTGATGTTGTTTCAGAAAGGCTGAAGACGTCAAGGCATCCCAAACTTCGCGCTCGGTGGCGCTGACGCTGAACTGGCCAAGATCGAGTCGGCCGTAACGTGCAATTGTCGCGCTCAATATCGTCTGGATTGACGAGCACGCCGAGGAAGTCTGACGGGAACGGCCGCGCAATCTCTCGCTGCACGGTCGTTTTGCCCGAACCGTTCGGTCCAGCGAACATTCGCACCCGAGGGGTAGGGGCCCCGCGTGTCACGCCTTGGGCCTTTTCGCCGGCGCCGCGGCCAGTCGCCTTCGTCCGCGGCGTTAGCGTGCGGATCAATTCCTTGGCACCAACGCGCTTACGCGGTAAAGTCCGTTCTCGATCACGACGACGCGAGGCAAACCGACGTGAGCGCTCGCTGGTTGGCCGCGTTTAAGGCAGCCACAGCTCTTGCCGGCGACTTTTTTTCCATTTTTGCCAATTTGCGATTGTTCACGACGCAGTACCCTATCAAGCAGATTCGAAACCACTCACGGAGATTATAGCACCAAACGGCGATGTTTTGCATCATGATGTCGCTCCGCTTTCGACCGAACCGACGTTTGTCAGAAAAATGTGGCACGCGCATTGCCTTCGCAATAAACTCATCCATACATCTTGCACGTTTCGTTCAGACCCACCTACAAGGACAAACATCATGTTTGCGCGACGATATCCATCGGATGCATCCTGACAATCTGCTTCAGCTTGACGGCGTTGAGCGCCGTCGGCCAATCGGCCGACGAGAAGGAAAAGACGAGAAGAAAAAAGAAGTGTGGACCGATCCGAACGACCCGACGCTGCCGGCCGACTTCAAGTTCCAGGGCGAGTACGTCGGCACAGCGGCGAGAAGCTCGGCTGCCAGGTGATCGCCCTGGGCAACGGCAATTCCAGGCGGTGGTCCTGCCGGGCGGTCTGCCCGGCGCCGGCTGGGACGGCAAGAACAAGATCCTCATGGACGGCAAGCTCGCCAGACGACAAGGCGATCTTCAAGCCGGCCAACGGGCAAACGGAAGTACCTCGCCCAGATGCGCCGGACGAGTTCTCGGCCACGTCCAAGTTCCCGCCCGAGCGGCCAGAAGGATTACACCGGCGCGATCAGCCGGCGACGACGATGACAGGTAAGACCGACGAACGATCCAGGACTTCACCCTGAAGAAGATCGATGCGCAAGAGCCCGACGCTGGGGACGAAGCCGCCCGACGGCGCCATCGTGCTGTTCGACGGCACCAACACCGACGAATGGAACGGCGGCCGGCTCGACAAGAAGACCGGCTTCCTCAACACCGACGGCAGCGACATCTGACCAAGAAGAAGTTCAACAACTACACCGCCCACGTCGAGTTCCTGCTGCCCTTCCGCCCCGACGCCCGCGGCCAGGGCCGCGGCAACAGCGGCTTCTACCAGGTGGACAGCTACGAAGTGCAGATCCTCGATTCGTTCGGCCTCGACGGCAAGAACAACGAGTGCGGCGGCGTCTACACCAGGTCGCGCCCAAGGTGAACATGTGCCTGCCGCCCTCTGCAGTGGCAGACCTACGACGTCGACTTCACCAACGCCGTGCGCCGACGAAGACGGCAAGAAGAGCCAAGAACGCCCGCATCACCCTGAAGCACAACGGCGTGGTCATCCACGACAACGTCGAGATCAACGGCCCGACCGGCGGCGCTCGCAACGAACCGGAAGGCACGCCCGGCCCGATTCAGCTGCAGGGGCACGGCAATCCGCTGCAGTTCCGCAACATCTGGGTTGTGGAGAAGAAGTGAGCCGCGGTCAGCCCAGGCTCCAACAATTTCTGGATAACCAGAGTTGCGCCTATGGAGTTCAAGCGAATCATCGTCCTTGCCAATTCCATCAAGTTCGGCGGTCGTTGCGTCGCCGGCCGCATTGTCGGCGGCGGGCAACAGCCGGCCGGCGAATGGGTTCGCCCGTCAGCGGCGAGTTTGACGGCGAATTGGCGCCTCGCCACATGAAAATGGAAGGAGGCGCTCCGTTAAATGTGCTCGACATTGTCGACGTTCCGCTGATCGCGTCGGCGAACGATTCAATCCACCCGGAGGATTGGATCATCGACCCGACGCGACCGTGGAAACGGGCGGGTCGGTTCGATGCGAATAATCTGGGATTACTGGAAGAACAGCCGGCGGACCTTTGGCTGGAGTCAACGGCCCACCCGGATCGGGCGAATGGGAACTTCCTTTTGAAGCGGCCGAACTACCAATCCCTCTATTTAATCCGCCCGACCAATCCACGCATGGAGTTGTCCCACGAGTACAGCCCATTCGTAAACAGAAAGCGGAAGAAGACACGGCTGAAATTCATTTATCGCCGACAAGAGTATGGACTGAACCTTACCGATCCCGTTTTTGCCGTTCGACACGGCATTGCGTTTCCAGCGACCGGAGCAAAAGCGTCGACCATTGATTTGCCCTGCGGCGACAACTGTTTACTTTGCGTGAGCGTTACGCCGAGAGTCAACGGACGCCATTATAAAATTGTCGCCACGATCTTGGAGTTGCCGTGATCGAGATCGCCGCCGCGAAGCCGAGCCTGTTTACGATCGGGCACTCCAATCATGAGATGACGGCATTCGTGTCGCTGCTGACGCGCCACGGCGTCAACGCGATCGCCGATGTTCGCTCGCATCCGTATAGCCGGTTTCACGGTCAGTTCAACCGGGAAACGCTGCGAATGCGCCTCAAGCTCGCCGGGATCCAGTACGTCTATCTTGGCCGGGAACTTGGGACTCCGCCGCACGGAACCCGAGAGTTATCAAGAGAACCAGGCCCGCTATGAACTGGTCAGCGAACTGCCCGCTTTTCGCGAGGGGCTCGAGCGGGTTCGCCGAGGGCTCGCTTCGCACCGGATCGCCTTGATGTGCGCGGAGAAAGACCCGATCACCTGCCGTACGGACTATCCTCGTGTGCCGCCGACTCCGTTTGGAAAATATCGATATTCGACACATTCTTGAAGATGGCAAGATTGAAACGAACGAGGAAGCCGAGTCGCGATTGCTCGATGCGGTCGGACTGCCGCCAAATAGCCTCTTCGATGATCGCTCTGAACTGATCGAACAAGCATACGATATGCAGGGCGAGCGGATCGCGTATACAGAGCCCGAAGAGGCTTCGGAAAGCAATGGAGATGCAGCATGAGCGTCCAGCTATTCACCATCGGCTTCGCGGGAACAACCGCGGAGCAGTTCTTCACGTCGTTGCGGCAGGCGGGAGTGAAGCGGGTCGTCGATGTCCGGCTCAACAATACGTCACAATTGGCGGCGTTCTCCAAGAAAGACGATCTCCGCTTTTTCTTGCGCGAAGTGGCCGGCATCGATTGCTACGTTCACGTTCCCGAGCTCGCTCCGACCAAAGACATGCTGGACACCTTAAAGAAGCACAAGGGAAGCTGGGATGTTTACGAGCAAGAGTTCAACGCACTCATGGCCAAACGGGGAATCGAAAACACGATCCCGCGCGACGTCGCCGATCTCGGATGCCTGCTCTGCAGCGAGAAGAAGCCGCATCATTGCCACCGCAGACTAGTGGCGGAATATCTTGAGAAGCATTGGGGCGATGTCTCGACCAGGCACCTTGAATGATCGAGCCGCATTCCGCATTGCCGCTTGCCCCCTCTGCTTCAACAATAACAATAGTAGATCGTTCGCACCTTCGGAAGGACAAATGAACATGGCGGATAGCTTTGGCAGCCGTTCGACCCTGGCCGTCGCCGGCAAGTCGTATACGATCTGGAAGCTCGCGGCCGTTGAGAAGGTCATTCCCCGAGGCGGCAGCGATTGCCGTTTTCGCTGAAGATCCTGCTGGAAAACCTGCTGCGCACCGAAGACGGCCTGTCGCGTCCGCGGACGACATCGAGGCCCTGGCCCACTGGGACCCGAAGGCCGAGCCCGACCGCGAGATCGCCTTCACGCCGGCCCGCGTGCTCCTGCAGGACTTCACCGGCGTGCCGGCCGTCGTCGATCTGGCCGCCATGCGCGACGCCATGAAGAGACTGGGGGGCGATCCGACGCAAGATCAATCCGCTGCAGCCCGTGCGAACTGGTCATCGACCACTCGGTGCAGGTCGATGACTTCGGCAACGCCGACGCCTTCAAGCCAACAACGCCGACCTGGAGTTCGAGCGCAACCGCGAACGCTACGTCTTCCTGCGCTGGGGCCAGAACGGCCTTCCACAACTTCAAGGTCGTGCCGCCGGACACCGGCATCGTCCACCAGGTCAATCTCGAATACCTGGCCCGGGTCGTCTTCGTCGAACGACAGCGAGCGGCACGCTGCTTATCCCGACACGCTCGTCGGCACCGATTCGCACACCACGATGATCAACGGCCTGGGCGTGCTCGGCTGGGGCGTCGGCGGCATCGAGGCCGAAGCGGCCATGCTCGGCCAGCCGGTGTCGATGCTCATCCCGCAGGTCGTCGGCTTCAAGCTGCACGGGCAAGCTGCCGCGAAGGCGCGACCGCGACCGACCTGGTGCTGACCGTCACGCAGATGCTGCGCAAGAAGGGCGTCGTCGGCAAGTTCGTCGAGTTCTACGGCCCGGGCCTGGCCTCGCTGCCGCTGGCCGACCGGGCCACCATCGCCAACATGGCTCCGGAATACGGGGCGACCTGCGGCATCTTCCCCGTCGACGAGGAGACGCTGCGCTATCTGCGGCTGACGGGCCGGCCCGGAGCGCTGCATGCACCTGGTCGAGGCGTACTGCAAGGAGCAGGGCCTGTTCCACACGGCCGACACGCCGGAAGCCGATCTACTCCGACACGCTGACGCTCGATCTCGGCACGGTCGAGCCGAGCCTGGCCGGACCGAAACGGCCGCAGGATCGCGTGCCCGCTGAGCCAGGTCAAGAAGTCGTTCTCCGAGCACTGCCGATTTGCAGGTGAAGCAAGAAGCCGGTCGGCCGGCCGAAGACTGCGCAGGCTCCTGCCGCATAGCTCGGCGACCTGCGCGCCTGCCGACAGCGCAATCCGCGAAAGCGCGTGCCGACAGCTTCAGCACGGCTCCGTCGTCATCGCCGCCATCACCAGCTGCACGAACACGTCGAATCCCTCGGTCATGCTCGCCGCCGGGCTTGCTGGCCAAGAAGGCGGTCGAGCGCGGCCTGCAAACGCAAGCCGTGGGTCAAGACGAGCCTGGCTCCCGGCTCGCAGGCCGTCACCGATTATCTCGACCGAGGCCGGCGTGCTGCGGCCGCTGGAGCAGCTGCGCTTCTACCTCGTCGGCTACGGCTGCACGACCTGCATCGGCAACAGCGGCCCGCTGCCGGCCGAGGTTTCGCAAGACGATCGCCGACAACGACCTGGTCGTGGCCAGCGTGCTGTCGCGGCAATCGCAACTTCGAGGGCCGCATCCATCCCGAGGTGCGGGCCAACTACCTGGCCTCGCCGCCGCTGGTCGTCGCCTACGCCCTGGCCGGGCAAGGTCGACATCGACTTCGCCACCGAGCCGCTCGGCAAGGACAACGACGGGCAAGCCGGTCTTCCTGAAGGACATCTGGCCGACGCAGCAGGAGGTCGTCGATGCGGTCGCGCCGATCGATGCAAGCCGGACATGTTCACGCAGCATCTACAACGACGTGTTCAAGGGCGACGAGCACTGGAAGGCGCTGACGGTGCCGGCGGGCGACCTCTACGCCTGGCAGACCGGAAAGCACCTACGTCAAGCATCCGCCCTATTTCGAGGACATGCCGCCGACAGCCGCGGAGCGATCGCCGATATCAACGAACGCCCGCGTGCTGGCCGCTGCTCGGCGACAGCATCACCACCGATCACATTTCGCCGGCCGGCTCGATCAAGAAGGACAGCCCGGCCGGCAAGTACCTGATCGAGCAACGGCGTGCAGCCGGCCGACTTCAACAGTACGGCGCCCGCCGCGGCAATCACGAGGTGATGATTCGCGGCACCTTCGCCAACGTCCGCCTGAAGAACCAGCTGGCCCCCGGCACCGAGGGCGGCTTCACCCGCCACCTGCCCGACGGCGGCGACGATGACGATCTTCGACGCCTCGATGCAAGTACAAGGAGGAAGGCGTGCCGCTGCTGATCCTGGCCGGCAAGGAATACGGCTCCGGCTCGCTCGCGCGACTGGGCGGCCAAGGGCCCGATGCTGCTCGGCGTCCGCGCCGTCATCGCCGAGAGCTTCGAGCGCATCCACCGCAGCAACCTGGTCGGCATGGGCGTGCTGCCGCTGCAGTTCAAGGCCGGCGAGAACGCCGCGTCCCTCGGGCTGACCGGCGAGGAGGTTTACGAGATCGACGGCATTGCCGAGGCGCTGAAGAAGGTCGGCTCGGGCAAGGTGATCAGTGCCGGTGAAGGCAGGAGCGAAGAGCGTTCGCGCGCGGTGGTGCGCATCGATACGCCG
>CAWEXK010000019.1:0-34381 GCA_963812975.1 uncultured Alphaproteobacteria bacterium
CGATTTGCGGAACAGCGCACGAAAACCCGCATCGTCGAGGCGCGACAATTGCGCGAGGCCGGGCGCGGCAAGTTCGTCGCGCGCGTGAAGCCGCGTTTCGCGCGCGACGGACGCGAAGTTGTTCCAGGGACAGACGGCGAGGCAATCGTCGCAGCCATAGATGCGATTGCCGATCGCGTCGCGGAATTCGCGCGCGATATGACCCTTGTGCTCGATGGTGAGATAGGAAATGCAGCGCCGCGCGTCGATCTGGTACGGCGCGGTGAAAGCCTGCGTCGGGCAGACGTCGAGACAGCGCCGGCAATTGCCCGCAATGATCCTCTTCGCGCGCGTCCGGCTCGATGTCGAGCGTCGTGAAGACGGAGCCGACGAACAGCCACGAGCCGAATTCGCGCGAGACGAGATTGGTGTGCTTGCCCTGCCAGCCGAGGCCCGCCTCCTGCGCCAGCGGCTTCTCCATCACCGGCGCAGTATCGACGAAGAGCTTCACTTCGGCGCCGAAGCGCGTGCGCGATGAAGCTCGCAAGCTGTTTCAGCTTCGTCTTGAGGACGTCGTGATAGTCGTCGCCCCGCGCATAAACCGAGATTGCGCCTCGCCCCGGATCGTCGAGCGGCGCCAGCGGATTTCCTGCCGGGCCGTAATTGACGCCCAGCACCACCACCGAGCGCGCCGCGGGCCACAGCGCATCGGGGCTGGCGCGGCGCGTCGCAGTATCGGCGAACCAGTCCATCGTGCCGTGGCGTCCTTCGCGCACGAACTGCGCAAGGTTCTCGCCGGCGCCCGGCGGAAGCGCGGCGCGCGCGAAGCGTGCGACATCGAATCCGAGTTCTCCGGCGCGCGCGTGGATCAGGGCGCGCGAATTGCCCTCAGGCGTCGAGATCCGCATAATGCGAGACGGGGGGCTGGCCGGGAACGCGATCGGCAAGCAAGGTGCGGAAAGAGGGACGCGATTTGATCCGCATGTACCATTCGGCGGCGGAGGGATAATCCGCCCACGGAATTTCTCCGAAATAGTCGAGGGCGGAAATATGCGCGGCCACCGCGAGGTCGCCCAGCGAGCACTCGCGCGCCGCCAGACAGCCGTTGCGCTCGGCGCCGGCGCCGATCAGCGCGAGCGCCGCGCGCAAGGCGTCGCGGCCGATGCGCATCACGTCCATGTCGGGGGCGCGGCGCGCCGTGGCGCCGGTGAAGCGCTGCGACGCCTTTTCGTAGACGATGCGCCGGGTCACGTTCTCGTGAAACGGACCCATCGCCCAGTCGAGCAGCCGGAGCGATTCGGCGCGCGCCGCTGCATCTTCCGGCGCCAGCGGATGGTCGGGGTAAGTGCCTTCGAGATGATCCACGATCGCCCACAGCCCCACGCAGCGCGTGCCGTCCAGATCGAGGAAGACCGGCAGGTGTTCGGCGGAATCTTCCGCCGCCACGCAGTCGCAGGTGAGCCGCTTCTCCGCAATCACCAGGCGGGCGAAGCGCGACGGCGGCGCGAGCAGAAACTGTGTGAGGCGGCGCATGCGTCCAATCTAGAGAAGCCGCCGCCGCGCTCCTAGTGCTTGACACAGAATTCCAGGCCGTCGCGGCGCACTTCGAGCATGCGCCCCAGAAGAATGGCAGAGCGCTGGGCGACATAGGGGCCTGGACGCGCGGCGCGCCAATCGTCGGGATCGGGCAGGATGGCGGCGAGGCGCGCAGCCTGTCTTGCCGACAGCGCGGCTGCGGAGCGGTGGAAATAGGATTGTGCGGCGGCTTCGGCGCCGAAATTGCCGTGGCCCCAATCGACTACGTTCAGATAGACCGCCAGGATGCGCCGCTTCGGCCACAGCGCCTCTTCGAGGACGGTGAGCCAGGCTTCCACCCCCTTGCGCAACCAGCTGCGCACGGGAAGAAGAAAAAGACTGCGCGCGGTCTGCTGGCTGATCGTGCTCGCGCCGCGCAGCCGCGCGCCCGCCGCATGCGCACGCATGGCCTTGTCGATCGAACCCCAGTCGAAACCGTGGTGCGAACAGAAATTCTGGTCTTCCGACGCGATCACGGCGCGGACGAGAAAAGGCGAGAGGCGGCCCGCATCGACCCAGCGGTAATTCGCGCCGTTTCCGACAACCCAGGAAACAAGCATCTGCGGCGTCGCCGGCACGGGAACGAAACGAAACAGAACAAACAGAAGAATCGGCACGGGAACAAGGAGCAGGAAGACGATCGCAACGATGCGGCCAGCCCAGCGCATGGCATTCATCCGCCGGCCTTGAGGCCAGTTCGTTCTGACGGGCTCCGCGCGCGGTCGTAGCCTCGCAGGGCGCGCCGTGCTAGGCGTCGCGGCCGAGAAGAATCGCGGGGCGCGCGACGATCATGCACGATGTGTGGACGGCGATCATTCTCGGCATCGTCGAGGGTCTGACGGAGTTTATTCCCGTTTCGTCGACCGGGCACCTCCTGGTGTCGGAGAAGCTGCTCGGACTCGACGATACGCGCTGGCATGCCTTCACGATCGTGATCCAGCTGGGCGCGATCCTGTCGGTGGTAGCCGTCTATTGGCGGAAATTCTGGGACGCGCTCACCGGGCTTCCCAGCGATCCGGCGGCGCGGCGCTTCGCGGCGATGATCGTCATCGCCTTCATCCCCGCGGCCGTGCTGGGCGCAACGCTGATCAAGACGATCAATACCGTTCTGCTCAATCCCTCGCGCGCGCTGCCCGTGATCGCGACCGCCTGGATCGTGGGCGGCGTGCTCATCCTCGTGCTTGAGCGCATCGCCCCAAAGCCGCGCTATACCGAGAGCGACAATCTTCCCCTGTGGAAGTGTCTGCAGATCGGCTTCTGCCAATGCCTGGCGCTCCTGCCCGGCGTGTCGCGGTCGGGCGCGACGATTCTGGGCGCCGAACTGCTGCGCGTCGAACGCAAGGCGGCGGCGGAGTTCACGTTCTTTCTGGCGGTGCCGACCATGCTGGGCGCCTCGGTGTTCGAACTCTACAAGGAAGGCGCGACGCTTTCGCACAATGACGAGATGCTGATCGGTGTCGGCTTCGTGGTGTCGTTCATCGTCGCCTATGGCGTGGTGAAGACGTTCATCGCCTTTATCGGCCGCTACGGGCTTGCACCATTCGGCTGGTACCGGATCGCCTCGGGCCTCGCGCTCGTCGCCTTCATCGCGATGCATTGAGCGGCTGGCGCGGCGGCGGCTCGAACTGTCCCTCGCGGCGGAAGCGCCACAGATAGGCGGGGATGATCGCTTCGACCGCCTCCGGCTCGATGCCGAGATCGGAGAGGGTGCGCGCGCCCGGCGAGACGACATTGTCGTGCCGCAACAGCTGCACCTGGTCGCGGGTGAGCAGCGGCTTCGGCAGCAGCCCGAGCACAGTCGCCTTGAGCATGGCGAGCGGGAAGGGGATGGGCACGAGCAGGCGGCGCCGGTTCGTCTCGGCCAGCACGAGTTCCAGCAATTCCCTGAACGTGTAGACGCGCGGACCGCCGAGCTCATAGGTGTAGGCGTGCGACCCGGCGTCCGCGACGCATCGCGCGATCGCGGCGGCGACATCGCAGACATAGACCGGTTGAAACCGCGTGTGGCCGCCGCCGATCAGGGGCAGCGCCGGAGACAGCCGCGCCAGCGCGGCGAAGCGGTTGAAGAAATCGTCCTCGGGGCCGAAGAGGTTCGAGGGACGCAGGATCGCGGCCGCGGGACAGGTTTCGCGCAGGCGCGTCTCGCCCTCGGCCTTGCTGCGTGCATAGAGCGACGGCGACTGCGCGCTCGCGCCAATCGCGGAGACGTGGACGAGGGCGCCCACGCCTTCGGTTCGTGCCGCGCGGGCGACGTTTGCCGCGGCGTCCGCGTGGACGTTTGGGAATCGCTGGCGGCCGGACTCGTAGAGAATCCCGACGAGATTGACCGCGGCGCCGGCGCCTTTCATGGCGTCCGCAACGGCGGGTGCGTCCGTGACGTCGGTTCGTACGAGCTGAATCTGCCCGACATGTCCCATCGGCAACAGGAAATTCGCCAGATTTGGCCGGCGCACGCCGACGCGGATGCGATGGCCGGCACGCGCCAGGGCACGCACCACGTAGCGCCCCAGAAATCCCGATCCGCCGAACACGGTGACAAGCATGGCGTCTATTCCTCGACGTATTGTCGCTCGCCGGTTTGCGGCTGGACATAAACGGTGACCAGCTTGCCCGACTCGGCATCGACGAAACGTTCGCTGGTCCGCTCCCAGTCGGCACCCGGCTGCGCACGGGCCAGCAGCTTGTAGCGGAACCGTTCGTACACCACCGCCGCCAGCAGAATGGCGCCCCAGATCAGGAGCGTGTACGCAGGCGGATCGGCGCCCAGCAACAAACAGAGCGCACCGATCCCGAGCGCAGCCAGGCTGAGCAGCAACAGTACGTTACGCAGCATTCGTCTTCACATCCTCGGCTTCCAGAATCACGGCGGTTCCGTAGGCGACGATCTCGCTCATCGTTTGCCCGATCTCCGCCGAATCGAAGCGCATCATCACCACGCCATTTCCGCCCATGACGGTGGCGTTGCGCACCAGACGGTCGACCGCGTGCCGGCGCGCTTCCTCGAGCAGCTGCGTGTATTCGTGAATCTCGCCGCCCACGATCGAGCGCAGACCGGCCATGATGTTGCCGCCGAGTCCGCGCGAACGCACCACCACGCCGAAGCATTGGCCGAGAGTCTCCCTGGTTCGATAGCCCGCCACCCGCTCGGTTGTCACCACGATCATGATACGCGTCCCCTCCGTTCGATGCGGCTGCATTATGACCGGATTCTGCACCAAAAGCTCGCGCGTTGACACGGCCTGCAGGCGCTCCTACACATCGCGGCTTCGGCCCAGATGGCGGAATTGGTAGACGCACTAGTTTCAGGTACTAGCGCCGCGAGGCGTGGAGGTTCGAGTCCTCTTCTGGGCACCATCCCACCCCGTGCGAGACGACTTTTTGCTGTCACCGTTTTGGCCAACGCGGTCGCCGTCGTGTTTTTGCGTTTCACCATGGTGAAGCTCCGCTGACTTTGCGCCACCGCGAAGCGGCGCCCCCTCCACCGCTTCGCGGTCCCCCTCCCCCGCGCAAGCGCGGGGGAGGAAAATCAGGGCAACGCTGGCGCCGATGGCAACAAAATCCTCCCTCATGCTGAGCTTGTCGAAGCACGCACTACGCTGCTGAAATGTGCGGCTTTTCTTTCCTCCCCCATCATGCCGTTCGGACACCGAGCGCAGCGGGGCGGAGGGGGACGGGTTGCATCGACATCTGCGCAGTGGTGTGCGCTTGCCGCGCGAATGCGTTATGAAGGGCGCCCGCAGATCGGGATTCGGGGCTCGAACGCAAGGCGGATGAAAGCGTGAAAATCAAGTTGCACCAGGGCGACCTGCCGGACGGACTCGAGCTGGCGCCGATCGTCGCCATCGACACGGAAACGCTTGGTCTCAATCCCTTTCGCGACCGTCTGTGCCTCGTGCAATTGTCCGCGGGCGACGACGTCTGCCATGCCGTGCAGTTCGCCTCGGCCGACATTCACGCGCCCAACCTGATGCGCATGCTGGGCGATCCTGCAGTGACGAAGCTTTTCCATTTCGCGCGTTTCGACCTCGGGATGCTGAAGAAGTATCTGGGCGTCACCGCCGCTCCCGTCTATTGCACAAAGATCGCCTCGCGCCTCGCGCGCACCTACACCGACAAGCATGGCCTCAAGGATCTGGTGCGCGAACTGCTCGGCATCGATCTCTCCAAGGAACAGCAGAGCTCCGATTGGGGCGCGCCGCGTCTCAGCGAAAAGCAGCTCGCCTACGCGGCCAATGACGTGGCCTATCTGCATCGGCTGAAGACGGCGCTCGATGCAATGCTGGCCCGCGAAGGGCGCAGCGCCCATGCGCACGCCTGCTTCTCCTTCCTGCCGGCGCGCGCCGAACTCGACCTCGCCGGATGGGAGGACGTCGACCTTTTCGCCCATTGACCGGGTGGAATCCCGGGCGTTCTTCGCAAGCGGCGGACGGGCAAGCGTCGGCGCGTGCTTGAATGGGGCAGCGTGACGGCCCATAATCGAAGGCGACGATTGATGCTGTGGAGCGGTCGTTTCGGGGGCGCTTCGAGATAGGCCGCGGCACCGGCGGGGACGGTTTCCGGCTTGTCTCGCTGACAAGGTGTCCTGCATGCGTTCCAGCGAGCCCGTTGCGGCCGTTCCTCTCCCGATGCGGGAAGAATCTTCCGTCGTGCCGGGCGATCTGGCGGCGGCGCGACGGGTGCTCGATTGCGCCGACGAGGCGATCCGCGCCCTCGGCGCTGCGCTGGATGGCGCCTTCAGCCGCGCCGTCGATCTCATCCTCGGCATTCCGGGCCGCGTGATCGTCAGCGGCATGGGAAAATCCGGGCATATCGCGCGGAAAGTGGCGGCGACGCTCGCCTCGACAGGGACGCCATCCCATTTCGTCCACCCGGCCGAGGCCAGCCACGGCGATCTCGGCGCAGTCACCCGTTCGGACGCCCTTGTCATCCTCTCCAACTCCGGTGAAACGCCGGAACTGTCGGATCTGATTACTTTTGCAAAGCGCTTCAGCGTGCCGCTGGTCGGCGTTGCCGGCCGCGCCGATTCCGCGCTGCTGCGCGCCGCCGATATTGCGCTGCTTCTGCCCCGGGCGAGAGAGGCGTGTCCGATGGGGCTGGCGCCCACCACCTCGACGACGCTGATGCTGGTGCTGGGCGATGCGCTGGCCATCGCCTTGATGGAGCGACGCGGCTTTACGCCGGATCAGTACCGCGAGCTGCATCCGGGCGGCACGCTCGGCACATCCCTGATCCGCGTCGGCGACATCATGCACCAGGAAACGGAGTTGCCGCTGGTGAATGAAGGAGTGCCGTTGCGCGAGGCCCTCCAGGTGATCACGCAGAAGCGTTTCGGCTGCGCCGGCATCGTCGATCGCGATGGCCGCCTGGTCGGAATTTTCACCGATGGCGATCTTCGCCGTTCCGTCCACCGCATCGCGCCGCAGTCGACGATCGCAGAATTGATGACCCGTTCGCCCCACATCGCGGCGCCGTCGGATCTCGCGGCGCAGGCCCTGGCCCTCATGAACCGTCACAATATCAGCGTGCTGTTTGTCGTCGACCCGTCGGATGCGCGGGGCCGACCTGTCGGCATCCTGCATCTGCACGATTGCCTGCGCGCGGGCCTGCAATGACCACGGAAGAGATTCACATCCACCGCGCGATCGCCGAACCGCTCGGGCGGCCGCCGCTCGTGCGAGAATCCCGCGATTGGGGCGCACGCGTGCGGGCGAGCGCGCGGCAGACCGCGCGCTATTCGCGATTCGTGGCCATCATGAAGCGCGCGCTCCCGATCACGGCTGCCGCTCTTCTTGCGGCCGTTCTCGTCTACGCGCTGCAGCCGCGCCAGGAGAACAGCCAGCGGGTCGCGATGACTTTTCAGCAGCTCGGCATTGTCAACAACGATCTGGCGATGATGAAGCCGCGGCTGACCGGCAGCGACGACGAAGGCGACCCCTATCTGGTCACCGCCGACGAAGCCATCCAGGACAAGCTGGATGCAAAACGCGCGACGCTCAGGAATGTCCAGGGCGATGTGACGCTCAAGGGCGGCAGCTGGATCAGCACGCTCGCGCCGGGCGGTGTGCTCGACGCCAGAAATCATCATCTCGATCTTGCCGGCGCGATCGCGGTCTATTCCGACAGCGGTTACGAGATGCACACGACGACCGCCGGCATCGACATGCAGAACGCGACTGTCGTGGGCCGGCGCGCGGTGTTCGGCCAGGGCCCCTTCGGCACCTTCCGCGCCGATCGCTTCAAGATCGACCGCCGCGCGCGGCTGGTTTTCCTTTATGGAAACGTGCACATGATCATCGACAGCCATCGAACGAAGCGGGCATGACGACGCGGCTCGTTCCTGCGCTGGTGCTCGTGCTTCTGGCGCAGCCCGTTTCGGCAGCGACGGCGCCGCAGGGCGGCACGGCTGCGACGCACGCCGGTTCCGCAGCGCTCGGATCCCATGATTCCAATGCGCCGATCAACGTGACCTCCGACAATTTCGTCGGCAATTTTCAGACCAAGATCGGCACCTATATCGGCAACGTGATCGTGACCCAGGCGGACTACAAGCTTCGCGCCGACAAGGTGAAGGTGAGCGTGGTCGAAGGGAAACCAAGCCGCTTCGACGCGACCGGCAACGTGGTTTTCGTCTCGTCGTCGGGCACCGCGACGGGAGATAACGGCATCTACGATCTCGGACCGCGCACCGTGACGCTGACGGGCCACGTCGTTCTGACCAAGGACAAGGACGTGATGCATGGCACCGCCCTGACCGTCAACATGGTTACCGGCGTATCGCATTTGACAGCCCATGGGGCGCCGGGCAATCGCGTGCAGGGCCTTTTTGTCCAGCAGTCCCAGGCGCCGGCCCGCAAATCCCCTGCCCAGGGCGCAAAACCGGCGCCCGGCGCTCCGCAATAGGTTCACGGTTCGTTAAAGACCAACAGGCACAGTTCTTGCGATGATCTCGGTTTCCCCCGGCCCCCACGACGACCGATTCGACCGCGAAAACATGCGCGTGGTGGAAGGCGGCCAGGGCCTGGTGGTGACCCGCATCGGCAAGAGCTTCGACAAGCGGCCGGTGGTGCGCTCGGTCAGCCTGTCGCTCCGCCGCGGCGAAGTCGTCGGGCCTGCTGGGTCCCAACGGCGCCGGCAAGACCACCTGCTTCTACATGATCACCGGCCTGATCCCCGCCGATACCGGCACGATCGAAGTGGACGGCCATGACGTGACCAGACTGCCCATGTATCGCCGCGCGCGGCTGGGCATCGGCTATCTGCCGCAGGAGGCCTCGATCTTCCGCGGCCTGACCGCCGAACAGAATATCCGCGCCACCGCCGAACTGGTCGAACCCGATCCGTCCCGGCTGGAAGCGATGGTCGAGGATCTGCTGGCGGAATTCGGCATCACCCATATGCGCAACACGCCGGCCATCGCGCTGTCGGGCGGCGAGCGCCGCCGCGTCGAGATCGCGCGCGCGCTGGCCACGCATCCGTCCTACATCCTGCTCGACGAGCCGCTTGCCGGCATCGATCCCATCGCGGTGGGCGAAATCCGCGACCTGGTCCGCCATCTCAAGGACCGCGGCATCGGCGTGCTGATCACCGACCACAATGTGCGCGACGCGCTCGAGCATCATCGACCGCGCCTACATCCTCCATGACGGCCAGGTGCTGAAGGAAGGCACTCCCGGCCGACATCGTGGGCGACCGCGATGTGCGCCGCGTCTATCTCGGCGAACGGTTCTCGCTCTAGAGAGCGGGCGGGGCGCGCGGGCGTGGGGGGCACATCATGGCGCTGACGCAACGACTGGAGATTCGGCAGGGCCAGTCGCTGGTCATGACGCCGCAATTGCAGCAGGCGATCAAGCTGCTGCAATTGTCGAATATCGAGCTGGCCGAATATTGCGAGCAGGAGCTGGAACGCAATCCGCTGCTCGAACGCGATGAAGGTGCAGCCGCTTCGCCGGAGTCGCCCGAAGCGCAGAATGGGGCGGAGCAGGATGGCGAAGCGCTCGAAACGGAACTCGCGCGCGACGATTTCTCCAAGGCGGACGAACTCGACGCGGAACGTGAAGATGTCTTACGCGGAAGACGCGCCAGCCGCCGTGCTGCGGCTGCTCCGCTTACCGACTGGACTACACTGCGCTCTTCTGCATCGCCCGTGGACGGCGAAACATTCGCTCGAGCGCACGCTCGCGCCTCAGCCGACGCTGCAGGATCATCTGCAGGCGCAGCTTGCCATCGCCGCTCTCGACGCCGCGCGGCCGCCTGATCGGTACTGTCGCTGATCGACGCGATCGACGAGGCGGGCTATTTGCGCGCCGACACTCGGCGACATCGCCGCGCGCCTGGGCACCGATGCGGTCGAAGATCGAGAGCGTTCTCTGGCGTGGTTCAGGGCTTCGATCCCATGGGCGTCGCCGCCCGCGACCTGGCGGAATGCCTGGCGCTGCAATTGCAGCGCAAAGGGACCGACTCGATCCGGCGATGCAGAGCTCTGCTGACGCGTCTCGATCTGGTCGCGCGCCGCGACATCGCCGGGCTTTGCACGAGCTGCGGCGTCGACGCCGAAGACATCGCCGACATGATCGCGGAAATCCGCGCGCTCACTCCCAAGCCCGGCCTGGCCTTCGGTTCGGAGCCGGTGCAGCCCGGTGGTGCCCGATGTCTTCGTGCGCGAAGGCGCCCGACGGCGGCTGGCTGGTGGAGCTGAATTCCGACACGCTGCCGCGGCTGCTGGTCAACTCCCGCTATTACGCCACGGTCGCAGGCGCGGCGCGCGACAAGGATTCGCAAGACCTATCTCACCGACTGCCTCAACAACGCCAACTGGCTGGTCAAGAGCCTCGATCAGCGCGCCCGCACCATCCTGAAGGTGGCGAGCGAGATCGTGCGCCAGCAGGATGCATTTCTCACCTATGGCGTGCGCCATCTGCGGCCGCTCAATCTGCGGACCATCGCCGACGCCATCTCGATGCACGAATCGACGGTCAGCCGCGTCACCTCCAACAAATACGTCGCCACGCCGCGCGGCGTGTTCGAACTGAAATATTTCTTCACCGCCTCCATCCAGGCGGTGAACGGCGCCGAATCGCACAGCGCCGAAGCGGTGCGCGACCGCATCCGCGAGATGATCGAGAAGGAAGCGGCGAGCGAAATCCTGTCCGACGACCGCATCGTTCTCATGCTCACCGCCGACGGCGTCAACATCGCGCGCCGCACCGTGGCCAAATATCGCGAAGCCATGCGAATTCCCTCTTCGGTGGAGCGCCGCAGGCTGCGACAGGACGAATCGGGACAGGGACAGTTGCGGGTACCGACAAAATGACTCCCGCGATTGACAGGGTAGGGGTCGCGACCTATGTTCCGCCGCTTTTTTCGGACAGGTTCCGGCGAGACGGAGCCGGACATCCGAGCCGGGCAGGTTCGCCGCGCAAGTGGGGCTCATGAAGGTTCGGATTTCGGGCAAGCAGATTGAAATCGGCGCGGCGCTGCCCGATCACGTCCGGCAGCGGCTGGAACTGGCTCTGTCCAAACATTTCGATGGCGGCGCGGAAGCCAATGTCGTGTTTTCGCACGAGGGCATCGGATTTCGCGCCGACTGCACCGCCCATCTCGATTCGGGTATCGTGCTGAACGCGAAGGGCGACGCCGGCGACGCCCATCACGCCTTCGAAGTCGCGCTGGAGCGGCTCGAGAAACAGATCCGCCGCTACAAACGCAAGCTCAGGAATCACCACGAGAAGGCGAAACTGCCCAGGGACGCAGGCGCCTAACCACAGCCAGGCAGGCCGTCATGGAAATTGTCGATTTGCTCGTGCCCGAAGCCGTCATCCCGGCCCTCAAGGCGCCGGGCAAGAAGCAGCTGTTGCAGGAGCTTGCCCATCACGCCGCGCGGCTGACGCAAATTCCCGAACGGCGCATCTTCGAAACGCTGTTCGAGCGCGAGCGTCTGGGCAGCACCGGCATGGGGCAGGGCATCGCCATCCCGCACGGCCGCCTCGCCGGTCTCGGCAAGATCATCGGCCTTTTTGCGCGGCTGGAAACGCCGATCGGCTATGAGGCTGTCGACGACCAGCCTGTCGATCTCGTTTTTCTGCTGCTGGCGCCCGAGGGCGCGGGCGCCGATCACTTGAAGGCGCTGGCGCGCGTGTCGCGCCTTCTGCGCAATCAGGCCACGTGCGAGAAGCTGCGCGCAGCCACCAAACCGGAAGTGCTCTATGCACTCCTCACCGAACCGACCAACGGCGGCGCAAGTTCTTCGAAGGCAGCCTGAAGATCCGCGAGAACGATGAATCGCGTCCGGCTCTCAATGGACGCTGAGAGGCATCAATTCGTTTTGCAGCGCCGCGCCGTAGGCGGACTCCCACGCATCGGTGAAGCCGAGCACCCGGCCATCGCTTCCATGCAGCACGTAAAGTTTCACGTGATCGGGAATGCGGATTCCCGGCGGCAGAATTCCCATTCGGCGCGCTTCGTCCACGGCGGTCGGCTTGATGTAGGCGAGACGCGAGTCAAACGGCTGGGTCACGGCCGCTTCCGTATCGAAATCGTTCAGATCGCTCATCACATCTCTCCTTCCACCACGTCAGTTGCCCTCCAGCCACGCTGATGTCGATGCCGGGCGCTCCGCTTTCAAGCGCGGAAGGCAAACAACACTTCGTGTCCTCGCAGGAATTGGGCCAAACGCACCAAATCTGAATGGCTGTTCATCCACAAAAAAGCCTTTGTATTCGCTCATGCGGCGTCTGTTCATATAACGCGCGCGGCCGTTGAAAGGCACCGCGCACGGATCAAATGTGGGGTTTTCTGCAGCCGGATCAAGCGCGCGATCGGCGCGGTCATCCCGCTTTCGCAGCCAGCGCGCAGAGGTCGGCGAGCGTCTCGGGCAACACCCAGCCGCGGGCTTCCACCAGCCCGGCGTGGGCAATGTCGAAATCGATCGCGGCGGCGAGCGAACGGCGCGCCAGGCGCTGGCGCAAACTGCGCGCCGTCTTGTTGGCGTCGAAACCTCTGGCCCCGGCGAGAAAGGCCGCGCCGATGCGTGCGGCACGGTCGCGATCGGGCAAATACGCCAGCAGATCGTCGAAAGGTGACGCTCTGTGCCGGTTGAAGAAACGCGGCGCCTCGATGGCAGCGACTGCCGCGATCGCAACCGCGGCAGCGCCCAGAAATCCCCTGAGCACAGACCGGCGCGCGATCTGCGCCTTTACCGCAACGCTCATCGCAACTGTCCCTTCAGATGGTCGGCGAGACGCAACACGAGCGCGATCAGATTGAGCGTCGGGTTGGACGCGCCATAGGTGGGAAACACGGCGCTGCCGGCGATGTAGAGATTGGCTACGCCGTGAACTTTCGAATTCGCGTCCACGACGCCGCGGTGCGGGTCGTCATGCATCCGCGTCGTACCCATGTGATGGTTTCCCCAATCCATCGCGCTCAGCCATTCCGCGCGCGAGCGGTGCAGAAGGCGGATCATGCCGGTGTGGGCCGCGAGCAGCTGACGGCCCAGCTCCTTCAATGTGCCGCGGTAGCGCGCGAAATCGTCATCCGAAACGCGCATGTCAAGGCTCAGGCGCGGCATGCCGAGCGCATCTCTCTCGGATGTCAGCGCCACGCGACGGTCGGGATCGGGTGCCAGCTCCATGCCGCAGCCGAGCGTGAAGGCTCGCATCGAGGAGGCATCGATCCCGAGCGCGCCGGCGGTTTCGGCGACGGCAGCCAGGCCATCGCCATCGAGCTGGACTTCTCCTTCCACCGTGGCAAGCGAGCCCGGGACCCCGCGGTCGCGCCGGAATACGTCGGTGGGGGCGAATGCGCCGCGAAAATTCGTGCCGTTCGCCGGTTGAATCAGCTGGTAGTAAGGCGCGATGCGGCCGTCGAACAGCACCAGCGTTGCGGTCTGGCCCGGAATGGGATGATCGGCGAAGTAGCGGCCCACCAGATCGTGCGCGTTGCCGACCCCCGTCGCCATCACATCGTTCGAAGCAAGCAGCAGGCGCGGAGTCTCGATGCCGCCGACGGCAACCACGGCGAGCTTCGGCTTCACCGAAAAGCGGTTGCCGGAAAGCGTGGCCACGTCCAGACGATCGAGCCTTTCCGCAGCGGAGGAAAGTCTCAGTCCCGTCACGTTGGCGTGCAGGAACGTGGTAAGGTTGTCGACCCGTTTCAGCGTGTCGGCGTAGCGCTCGCCGAAATGCGTCGGCAGCACGCTGCCGCGCTGCTTGCTGAACTGAAAATAGGTCGTATACAGACCACCGGCGCCGAGCCGGATCGGCGCGCCCAGGGCGGCGCTCCATTTCTGCTGCTGGTCGTAAATGAAAGGGCCCGCTTCGACGAGCGCCTGCGCGCGCGCGAAATAGGGCTCGATTTCGCGGCGGCCGAACGGCCAGCCCGAATGCGCGAACCAGGTACGGGTTTCGAAATCGACGGGATCGAGCGGGCGGCACCATCCACCCCAATGGTTGCTGCAGCCGCCGAGATAGCGTAGCCGCGTGCTCGCAAGCGGGATGTAGGAAACGCCGGTTTCGCGGCCCGCGTAGAGAGCCTGGGTGGCCGCATCGAATCCGGTGCCGCCGCTTTCCAGCATGAGCACGCGAGCAGGCGTTGCGGCGAGCGCGAGCGCGAGCGAGATTCCCGCCGGACCGCCGCCGATGATTGCAATGTCGGTGTCGATCGTGCTGCCTGCAGGTACCGAGCGGGCATCTATGAACGCGCGCACCACGCACCCTTTCGCATTCGAGGCTCCGCACGCACCACGCGGGAGAGGGGATACTCTGTTGCGGCCTGCTCGTCTAAAGCCGCTTCTGGGCAAATGCGCGGCCGGACGCGCTCTTAAGGTACCTCTCGAACGCAACCGCCTGTTGCGCATCGGAAAACGCGAGATACGTCTTCAGCCGCCAGGGTCGGTATTTCGACGAATGAGGGGAAGCACCTGAATTGTGTTTTTTGATCCGACCTCGGAGATCGTCCGTCAGTCCGACGTAGTAGTGCGCGAGATCGGCGCTTTGAAGGATGTACACATATTTCATCAGATGCAGCTGGTATCACTTTCAAGAATTCGCGGGCTTGCCGAGCCGTAGCTCGCGGCCGCCGGCCCGCCTTCGCCCTGCGGGCTCCGGCGCGGCAGCCTCCGCTCGCTTCGCGAGCGAATATCACTTTCAAGAATTCGCGGGCTTGCCGAGCCGTAGCTCGCGGCCGCCGGCCCGCCTTCGCCCTGCGGGCTCCGGCGCGGCAGCCTCCGCTCGCTTCGCGAGCGAATATCACTTTCAAGAATTCGCGGGCTTGCCGAGCCGTAGCTCGCGGCCGCCGGCCCGCCTTCGCCCTGCGGGCTCCGGCAGCTGATATCACTTTCAAAGATTGGCGGGCTTGCCGAGCCGTAGCTCGCGGCCGCCGGCCCGCCTTCGCCCTGCGGGCTCCGGCAGCTGATATCACTTTCAAAGATTGGCGGGCTTGCCGAGCCGTAGCTCGCGGCCGCCGGCCCGCCTTCGCCCTGCGGGCTCCGGCGCGGCAGCCTCCGCTCGCTTCGCGAGCGAAGGCTGGTGGAGCCAAGCGGGATCGAACCGCTGACCTCTTGAATGCCATTCAAGCGCTCTCCCAACTGAGCTATGGCCCCGATCCGGTGATATGACGCGCTGCTATCGCTCGTCCTTTTCGATGTCGGCATCGATGATGCCCGCGACGTCGTCTTCTTCTTCTTCGCCGACGTCTTCGAGCAGGGTCGGGTCTTCCGCCTCCTCCTCGGCGATTTCCGCTTCCTCGATATCTTCGATCTCCGCTCCCTCGGCGGCCGGATCGACCACCGACATTCCGGCGGCCTCCGCCTCTTCGTCTTCGGTCGCGATCACGTCCTCTTCGTCCTCGTCGCCGGCCTCGACGACGGGAGAGTCTTCCACCGCAGCCTCATCGGCCTCCGCCGTTTCCAGCTCCTCGGTTTCCTCGACTTCTTCCTCCTCGCTGCGTTCGCGCTGCACCACCGGCTTTTCAGGTTCCGGCTGGCGCGGCCGGCGCTGCTTGTACAGCGCCTCGGGCTCGAAGGAGAATGCGCATTTCGGGCATTCGATGGGGCGCTTCTGAAGATCGTAGAAGCGCGCATTGCAGCTCGGGCAAACGCGTTTGGTTCCGAGATCCGCCTTGACCAGGGTCATGCTTCCCGTTGTGAATTCCGGTTTCGAAGGTCGGGTCGTTTGCCACGGCTGAGCCAGCCTGTCAAAGCCAAGCAGGGAATGCCATGCAAGCGCCTGAAATCCTGCGTCCGCTGGAAACACGAAGGTCCGGTCCGCTCAGCGGCGTGGCCGCGCTTCCCGGCGACAAGTCGATCTCGCACCGCGCGCTGATCCTGGGCTCGCTCGCCGTCGGCGAGACGAAAATCTCAGGCCTGCTCGAAGCCGACGACGTGCTTGGCACCGCTGCCGCGCTGCAAAAGCTGGGCGCGACCATTCTGCGGATCGGCGACGGCGCGTGGCGCGTGCATGGCGTCGGCGTCGGTGGACTGGCCGAGCCCGGCGACGTGCTTGATTTCGGCAATTCGGGCACCGGCGCACGGCTCGTCATGGGTGCTGTCGCGACGACGCCGATCACCACGATCTTCACGGGCGATGCTTCACTGCGAAGCAGACCCATGCGTCGCGTGCTCGAACCGCTGGCGCGTTTCGGCGCCGTGTTCGCGGCGCGCGACGGCGGCCTGATGCCGCTCTCGCTCACCGGGGCGGCGCGACCGATCGCGATCGAGCACACGGTGGAGGTCGCGTCCGCGCAGGTGAAATCCGCATTGCTGCTCGCCGCGCTGAACGCGCCGGGACGTTCACGCATTTCGCAGCGCGCCTGCACGCGCGATCACACCGAACGCATGCTCCAGGCGTTCGGCGCGGAAATCGTCGTCGAACCGCTGCCGCGTGGTGGAGAAGCCATCATGCTGAGCGGAGAGGCGGAGCTTCGTCCCGCGACCATTGCGGTGCCGCGCGATCCCTCTTCGGCGGCCTTTCCGCTCGCTGCCGCGCTGCTGGTGCCGGGATCGCAGATCGCGCTTCCCGGCGTGCTCCTCAATCGCCGCCGCAGCGGCCTGCTTGAGACGCTGCAGGAGATGGGCGCGCAGATCGAATTCAGCGCGCGAGGCGAAAGCGGCGGCGAGGAAACCGGCGATCTCGTGGTGCGTGCATCGTCGCTCCATGGCGTGGAAGTGCCGGCCGACCGCGCGCCGGCGATGATCGACGAATATCCGATCCTGGCGGTTGTCGCGGCTTTTGCCGAAGGGCGCACGGTCATGCGCGGGCTCGGCGAACTGCGCGTCAAGGAAAGCGATCGCCTTTCGGGGATTGCACGCGGGCTCCAAGCGATCGGCGTTGGCGTCCAGGAGATCGACGACGGATTGATCGTCGAGGGGAGAGGCGCAGACGGCGTGAAGGGTGGCGCGCGCGTCGCGACGCAGCTGGACCACCGTCTCGCGATGGCTTTTCTCGTCGCCGGACTTGCCGCGCGCGAACCCGTGTCGGTCGACGATTCCACGATGATACGCACCAGCTTTCCCACGTTCCGGCCCTTGATGCGCGCGCTGGGCGCAAACATGGCCGCGCCGTCGCGATGACGCGCGCCATCGTCATCGCCGTGGACGGCACCGCGGCATCGGGCAAGGGGACGCTGGCGCAGCGGCTGGCGCACCATTTCGGTTTTGCGCATCTGGATTCGGGTTCGCTCTACCGTCTGACGGCATTCAACCTTCTGCGCGCGCAGCGCGATGCCGGCGACGAGGAGGCCGCGCTCGCCGCGGCGCGGGCGATCGACCCCGCGGATGCGGAAAAATACGATCTGCGCGGCAGCGGGATCGCCCAGGCGGCATCGATCGTTGCCGCCTTTCCGCGCGTGCGCGCGCAACTCCTGAGCTATCAGCGCGGCTTCGCGAGCGCGCCTCCCGCGGGGGCGCCCGGCGTTGTGATCGATGGTCGCGATATCGGCACCGTGGTATGTCCGGACGCCGACGCCAAACTGTTCGTCGATGCACGGCCGCAGACGCGCGCCCATCGGCGCTGGCTGGAAATCGGGGCCGCAGGGTCTGCCGAATCCGAACAGGCCGTTCTCATGGAAATCCAGGCGCGCGACGCGCGTGACCGCTCGCGCCGGGCGGCGCCGCTCAGGCCCGCGCCGGACGCGGCCTTGCTCGATACCAGCGAATTGGATATAGACGCCGCGTTCGCCGCAGCTCTCGCTCTGGTCAAGCCCAGGGTGGAGGAAGCGCTCGCGGCCCGCCACAGGGATTGAAGGATATCCGGCGGGCTCATCCGGGCAGGCGCGCGAAAACATTCCCGAAACGAACGGTCCTCACGTTTCGTGAGGCGCACCCTTCGACAGGCTCACCCTTCGACAGGCCCGGGTGAGGCTCTTTTTTCCGCATGCCGAGCCTGTCGAAGCAGAGAAGGACCACACATGGCACGCACTGCCGAATCCATTTCAGCGCCCAGCCGCGACGATTTCATCGCCATGCTGGAAGCCAGCTTCATCACCCACGCGCCGGCCGAAGGCGCCGTGGTGCGCGGCACCATCGTTGCCATCGAGAACGACTACGCCATCGTCGATGTCGGACTGAAGACGGAGGGCCGCGTCGCGCTGAAGGAATTCGCGCTGCCCGGCCAGCCGCCCAGCGTCGGCGTGGGCAGCGAGGTCGAGGTCTATGTCGAGCGAATCGAGAACGCGCTGGGCGAAGCGGTGCTGTCGCGCGACAAGGCCAAGCGCGAGGAAAGCTGGATCCGTCTCGAGCGGGCGTTCAACGAGCAGACGCGCGTGACCGGCGTGATGTTCGGCCGCGTCAAGGGCGGCTTCACCGTCGATCTCGACGGCGCCGTGGCCTTTCTTCCCGGCAGCCAGGTGGATGTGCGCCCGATGCGCGACGTGGGGCCGCTGATGAACCAGCCGCAGCTGTTCCAGATTCTGAAGATGGACCGGCGCCGCGGCAACATCGTGGTTTCGCGCCGCGCGGTGCTCGAGGAGCGGCGCGCCGAGGAACGTTCGTCGCTGGTCGCGAGCCTGACGGAAAAGCAGATCGTGGAAGGCACGGTCAAGAACATCACCGATTACGGCGCCTTCGTCGATCTGGGCGGCGTGGACGGCCTGCTGCATGTCACCGACATCGCCTGGCGGCGGGTCAGCCATCCCACCGAAGTGCTGTCGGTCGGACAGCAGGTCACGGTGCAGATCATCAAGATCAACCAGGAGACGCAGCGCATCAGCCTGGGCATGAAACAGCTGCAGACGGATCCCTGGGAGGGCGTGGCCGCGAAATATCCTCCCGGCGTGCGTTTCACCGGCAAGGTGACCAACGTCACCGATTACGGCGCGTTCGTCGAGCTGGAGCCCGGCGTGGAAGGGCTGGTGCACGTCTCCGAGATGAGCTGGGTCAAGAAGAACGTCGCGCCTTCGAAGATCGTGACCCCGGGACAGGAGGTGGAGGTTCAGGTTCTCGAAGTGGATTCGAACAAGCGGCGCATCAGCCTCGGCCTCAAGCAATGCACCGAGAATCCATGGGCGGCCTTCGCGGCGGCGCATCCGCAGGGCAGCATGATCGAAGGCGAGGTGAAGAGCATCACCGAATTCGGCCTGTTCGTCGGCCTCGACAACGACATCGACGGCATGGTGCACCTCTCCGATCTTTCCTGGGACAAGCCGGGCGAGGTGGCGGTTGCCGACTACAAGAAGGGCGATGTCGTCAAAGCCAGGGTGCTGGACGTCGACGCGGACAAGGAGCGCATCAGCCTGGGCGTCAAGCAGGCGCAGGCCGATCCGCTCGCCAAGGCGGGGCCGATCAAGAAGGGCGACGTGGTGACGACGACGGTGACCGAGGTCAACGAGGGAGGCATCGAAGTCAGCCTGGCCGATGGGGTGAAGGCGTTCATCCGGCGCTCCGATCTGGCGCGCGACCGCGCCGACCAGCGCCCCGACCGCTTCGGCGTCGGCGACAAGGTCGACGCATTGATCACCGCGGTGGACAAGGCGTCGCGCAAGATCTCGCTGTCCATCAAGGCGCGCGAGGTTGCCGAGGAGAAGCAAGCCGTCGCCCAGTATGGCTCTTCCAATTCGGGCGCCTCGCTCGGCGACATTCTGGGCGCCGCGCTTCGCAAGCAGCGTGACACTGACACCGACACCGGCACCGGCACCGACACCGGAGAGGAGTGACAAAAACGCCGCAGTGAGCGAAAGCCCTTTCCGCGCAGTCACTTCCCGTTGACGGCGGAAAACCGCTCTGACACGCTGCCGGCGTCGCGACGATCTTTGTTATGTCTGTCGCCGCGAAGAGTGCCCTCGGGGGGGCCGGGGATGATCAAATCGGAACTCGTGGTGCGACTCGCGCAGCGCTATCCGCACCTCTATCACCGCGACGTGGAGCGCATCGTCTCCACGGTTCTGGATGGCATCACCGAGGCGCTGTCGACCGGACACCGCGTGGAGCTGCGCGGCTTCGGCGTGTTCTCCGTGAAGGTCAGGTCGTCGCGCACGGGTCGCAATCCACGCACCGGCCAGCCCGTCAGCGTCGGCCAGAAACGCGCGCCGCTCTTCCGCACCGGCAAGGAGCTGCGCGAGCGCCTGAATGCCGGCCCTCCGGCGTGAGCGGAGCCGGGCTTTCCACCCCGGAATGACGGAGCGGGCCGCCCGTTCTTTCCCGCGCGGCGGAAGGAAGACGCGGCCCTCATGAACGCCCTGCGCAATCCGCTTTTCGTCGCCCTCGATACGCCCGAGCTTGCACGCGCGCTCGAGCTGGCGCGCGCCGTCGCGCCCCATGCCGGCGGATTGAAGGTCGGGCTCGAATTCCTCACCGCGTTGGGGCCGGAAGGATTGCGCGCGATGGTCAGTCTCGGCCGGCCCGTTTTCGCCGATGTGAAATTTCACGACATTCCCAACACCGTCGCCGGCGCCGCGCGCGCGCTCGCCGCGCAGCGGGTTGCGTATTTCAATGTGCACGCGTCGGGAGGCGCGGCGATGATGCGCGCGGCGCGCGACGCGATCGCCGAGGCACATCCGCGGCCGCGCATTCTGGGCGTCACCATCCTCACCAGCCTGGCGAACGACGATCTCGCCGCCATCGGCCAGCGCGGCACGGCGCGCGAGCGGGTGGTGCGGCTGGCGCTGCTCGCGCAATCCTGCGGCCTCGACGGGGTGGTGTGCAGCCCGGAGGAAATCGAAACGGTGCGCGAAAGCTGCGGCGCGGATTTCCTGATCGTCACGCCCGGCGTGCGGCCCCAAGGCGCGTCACACGCCGATCAGCGCCGCGTGCGCACCCCTGCCGAGGCGCTGCGCGCCGGCGCCGATATCGTCGTGGTCGGTCGCCCCATCACCGCCGCCGCCGATCCCGCCGCCGCCGCACAGGCGATCGCGGCGGAGATGGGGCTGTAGCGGCGGCGGCTGCGTGGCGCGGTGGCATCCTGGACGACGCGCCGAAAATTGAAGGCGTTTCCCGGTGGCCAATCATTCGACGGCAGCGGCGTCGGATTGTTGACCAACCTTCAATGCGGCTGCAGCAGCGATGCTGCGGAAGTCTCGCGCGCCGAAACGTTAATCGGAACGGCGGCGCCTCTTGGTTGCCCGCGGATTTGGTTTTTGACCCGACGCGCAGCGGCAGATTATACTATCGAGCAATGGAACTCATGCTGCGCATCCCCGACGGGTTGGCCGAGCGCCTTGGCGCTGCCCGCGAGCTCGAGCGCCGCGCGCTCGAAGGGTTGGCGCTCGAAGAATTCCGACTGGGCCACCTTGGCAGGCAGGAGGTTAGAGAATTGCTCGGCTTCGCCACGCGCAGAGAGCTGGACGTGTTTCTCACCTCGCACGGAATCTTCGGGATCTACACGCAGGACGACCTCGAGCGGGATCGGCAAGATTTGCAGCGGCTCGGTTACTGAGGCGTATGCAGCTCGTCGTTGCCGACACCGGACCGCTGCATTATCTCGTTCTCACAGGCGATGTGGCGTTGCTGCCGAAGCTCTTCGAAAGAGTTCTTGCGCCGCAAGCCGTGTATGAAGAGCTCGCACACAACGCGCACGGGACGTGGTATCGCGCGACAACCTCTTGTCTCGCGTGAGAAGCGGGCCGGGCGACGGAACGTTCTCACGCGCCGCCGGGCGGGTCCGGATATTGAAACCGTGCCGCCTGTGATAATCTCCCTTTGAGCGGGCAAGGGAACAGAATGATGCTGCGGACGATTGAAGTGGAAATCGACGCGACGGGACAGGTGCGCGCGCTGGAGCCCATTGCCAGGCTTCCTGCCGGCCGGGCGTTATTGACGTTGCTGACGACGGAAAATGAAATTCTCCCGCTCGCCGAACCTTCTTTGGCCGAGGATTGGCTCAGACCGAAGGAGGACGCTGCATGGGCACATTTGCAGCCAGGCAGGTAGTCCTGCTGCCTATTTTTTGGACTTGAGCCGTAGCAATTTTCGCCGCGGAGTTCCTGTCGCCGGCGCGCGAATCTCCTCTTCGGCAATTGTGGTGAGACGCGCCCAATCAGTTAAGGCGTGTCTTGCCGGCAGGCAGCTCCTCCAAATAGGAGCCATCACGCAGACGGATCAACACTGAAACATTGGCCCGTCTGGCGTGAAGCGGTCGTAACGGAACAAAACGAATCTATTTCAAAGCCCGTTGCGCGGCGCGCACCGCAACGCAGAGGGTTGCGGAGCGACCCTCTGCGTTGCGGTTGGCCCTCAATCACCAGACCGCTAAGCTGTTCGTGTCGAGCAATTGCTCCAGCGGGATGTTGCGGTTGGCCCTCAATCACCAGACCGCTAAGCTCTGAAGGCAATACGCTTGCGTGGCTCGCTCGTTGCGGTTGGCCCTCAATCACCAGACCGCTAAGCTGGACTGGACGGTGTGATGCGCATTCCCCATGTTGCGGTTGGCCCTCAATCACCAGACCGCTAAGCTTCGAGCGCGGCGTGGGTGTTGTGCCGTTTGGTTGCGGTTGGCCCTCAATCACCAGACCGCTAAGCTCGACATGCGGCGCGGAATGCAGCCTCTATGGTTGCGGTTGGCCCTCAATCACCAGACCGCTAAGCTACCGCGAACAATCTCTCCCGCCTCGGCAATGTTGCGGTTGGCCCTCAATCACCAGACCGCTAAGCTCGGGAGGAGCCAAACTGTAGGCTCTGCGCGGTTGCGGTTGGCCCTCAATCACCAGACCGCTAAGCTCAGCATCGCGATGTCGTGCGGGCCCCGGCGGTTGCGGTTGGCCCTCAATCACCAGACCGCTAAGCTCTGGGATGCCCCCGGCATGGCACCTCCGCTGTTGCGGTTGGCCCTCAATCACCAGACCGCTAAGCTCTAGGAGAACTGCGCCCCGTGATCGTTCCGGTTGCGGTTGGCCCTCAATCACCAGACCGCTAAGCTGGCATCGGCAACTTCCAGCTCGAAGTCGTTGTTGCGGTTGGCCCTCAATCACCAGACCGCTAAGCTTCCTCCGGCACGTTCGAGACCGATGTGCCGGTTGCGGTTGGCCCTCAATCACCAGACCGCTAAGCTGGCCTTCGCCGCCTGTTGGGGACTGGCGCTGTTGCGGTTGGCCCTCAATCACCAGACCGCTAAGCTCACGCTGCTCAGTCCTGAGGTGCGGGCGGAGTTGCGGTTGGCCCTCAATCACCAGACCGCTAAGCTCCGGGGTCCGGAGTCCCGATGTTCTATTTCGTTGCGGTTGGCCCTCAATCACCAGACCGCTAAGCTGTGCAGAATTTCGGCAACGTGCTGGGCGCGGTTGCGGTTGGCCCTCAATCACCAGACCGCTAAGCTTCGCGTGTAGCCGAGCAACTGATAGAGATGGTTGCGGTTGGCCCTCAATCACCAGACCGCTAAGCTCGGCTTCCACTTAAGCCCCTGCTCTAACAAGTTGCGGTTGGCCCTCAATCACCAGACCGCTAAGCTGCCTTGCGAAAGCCTCTCCGGGGTGCGGCAGTTGCGGTTGGCCCTCAATCACCAGACCGCTAAGCTTCCGGCCTTGTTCTCTCCATTTTCGCCTTCGTTGCGGTTGGCCCTCAATCACCAGACCGCTAAGCTGCCGGCTTCTACGCTCCGAAGCGCGGCAGCGTTGCGGTTGGCCCTCAATCACCAGACCGCTAAGCTGAAGCCATCCATCGCGTGAGGCACGCTTGAGTTGCGGTTGGCCCTCAATCACCAGACCGCTAAGCTATTCGCGACATGGAACCGCACCGGCTCCTGGTTGCGGTTGGCCCTCAATCACCAGACCGCTAAGCTGCATGTATCAACAACACGAACTGGACCGGAGTTGCGGTTGGCCCTCAATCACCAGACCGCTAAGCTATACCCCCGTTTAAGGCCCTGAATTCGGGGCCTTTTTCTTCAAATCCACGCCACCAAAAGACAGGACGCGAAATCAGAACAGGGCAAATTGATCGGGGTTCTTGGACGCGGGTTCACGTTTTCGTCCTCTGTAGGTGCGTATGTTTTCGTATTGCTTGTCCGTGATCTGGACGAGGTGAACCTTTCCCGAGGGCGCCATCTCGCCTTCCACTTGGCGGGCAAGGGCGTCCGCCTGCTCCTTGCCAGCGCAGAACTTCAGATAGACGGAGAACTGGGTCATCTCAAATCCCAAGTCGAGCAAGGAGTGCCGGAACTTCGTGGCAGCTTTCCGCTCCTTCTTGGTCCCCACGGGCAGGTCGAACAAGACGAATATCCACATGATTCGATATCCGCTCAGCGCCACAGGTCCAACTGGCGGGGGTGGGAACAGGATCGCACGAAAGGAGCGAACCGCCTTCCGGGCCATCTCATCCCTCTAATGGGAGCGCCGGAAGCGGCAGTTCCAGCGCCCGCGCCTCTCCCGCGTAGACCCGGGCAAGCGATTGCGCCAACCGTTCCGCGCACACCATGAGCGGGCTCAACCCGATGTTTGTCGGCAGGTCGATCACCATCATACGCGCAAGGGCCGTCTTCGCATCACGATCCACTTCCCTCGTTCCGCTTTGCGCAAGACGCCAAACTTCGCGATCCACGTTCGGACGAAACGGCTCCATGAGATCGTCGACCAGGACCATAGGATTCGACCGGTTCGAATGCATGAGACCAAAGCTGGGGTGCAGCCCCGCTGCCATCACGGAGCGCGCGACGCCGGCCCGCAATACAGCATAGCCATAGTTCAACATGCCATTAATTTCCCCGCCGTCCTTGTCGCGCCGGAAGTCAATGCCCAGCAAAAGCGGCCAATAACGGCGAGCGGCTTCCGCCTCGACGTTGTCGGGATCTCCAGTGCGCACTTTTTGAGACAGCAGATAGAAGCCGGTGTGCTGCGCGCCAACAGCCGCAAGGGTTGCAGCCTGTGCCAGAATCTTTGCCCGGATCAATTGTGCCCACAGCCGCTTCTTCATCGGTAGGCTCGCCGATATCTGATCGTTCATGCGTCCGGTCTGCATGTGATGAGCATCGACTGGCCACACTATCGCAGCCGGCATGTGATTGGGGCCGCACAGGACGATTGGAATGCCGCGCGTGGAAAGTTCGACAAGCGCATTATTGGTGTACGTGAGCCCATGTGCGTTGGCGACGACAGCGGCAATGTCGTCGAGCGGAATTCTGCCGACTTCTTCACCGTGATCCGCGACCGCGAGAAATCCGCGGTTGATCGATATATGTCGGCCGTCGGTTGCAACTTCAACGACACGGCTTACCATGTTCGAATCCCCGCTACCCAGGCGTATTCAGGATTGATGCGTCGCCACCCCTTCCGGTTTCACACGCCACAATCGTCCGAGCTCGTCGACACGGACCCGCTCGGCTTTCATCGATTTGAGCGTGTTATAGGAAGCCATTAGCCAACGGAAAGGATCGTTCTCGTATTCCGATTTCTTGCTATCGTGCCGATCTTGGAGCGGTCCGCCTTCATTATGCGCGGCGAGCTTGAGGCGGTTTGCAGAGGCATCCAGTTGCCGGACTATCATCACGGTTCTTTGACCTTTGTAGTCGAGTGCAATGAGGTCTCCCTTAAATACGCGCATGACCAGCTTTGCCCCAGGAAATTTGATCGGCCACTCCATGGAGGCATTCTTCTGATTCGCCTTGAAAACGAGCATGGCCTCGCCGTTCCAGCTGTTGTTTGGCATTTCGAAGATATCGACAAACGCGTTTTCCCCTCCGAAGAAATACTTGTACGCCTCGCCGGATGCGGACTGCGCCTTAATTGGCACCATGTAGTCTGGTTCTTTAACCTCGATAAGGCGTACGTGTCGAATACCATGGGGAAGTCCTGGAATATTCCTGCGATCTGCGAAAGATTGGAGCGCCGCCGGCAGATCAGCATCCGACGAAGGATTCTTGCTGGAGACATGTTCGCGCACAAGCTCGCGAAGGCGAATGTCCCGAATTCTGCCAATTTCATTCATGTTGAGGGAGAGAAAGGGTTTTCTAAATACGAGGTTTGGCGGCGTCTCGGATTTCTTTTGCTTCCCGTTTTTGAGTGGGGCGCGCCTCACAACGTATCTGCTATTGCTCTCCTGCTCTTTTCGCGGGTACTTGACCAAACCATAAGCCGTATCCTTGAAAAGTTGTGCTTCGATCCCGTGATCTGGTTTGTGAGATACGGTCATGGAACGGAGATTTGCGTCCAGATCGTCGCGCAGAGTCGGCCAGGGCAGCGGTATGTCGATTTTTTGGCGCTCTTCATCGTATGCGCTCGACATCCGATGGAGCAACTTTCGGTCGGTCAGACCGGCGACCATCGCATCGATCGCATGATGGCGGTGATCTTTGCGGTTTTTCGCAGTGCTGTAGTTGTGATCCGGTAGAAGCTCGTTCAATCCCCATTTCGCGCAAATCATCGCGGTGAGCTTCCCGGGCAATACATGAATCCTGTAAGGGTTCGTCACGGCCGCGAGGTATTGCTTGGCGGCGCGGGCAAGCCAGCCGGTCTCATTTAGCTGGCGGGCCTGGAATCCCCCCTGCCTCTCGTATCGCTCTCGCGCGTCCGGGCCGAAACGCCAGTCCTTTCCTTTCATGGCAGCAGCGCGAAGGGTGATGGCGTCCCATTCGTAGCGATGCCCATCGACTATCGGACTCTTGCCAAATGCTTCGAATGGCGTGCGCTTGCCTTTGGCGCGGTTTGCGTACCGCACGCATACGACCTTATTCGCCGCGCTGTCGTCCCAGCTATCTGCAAACGGGATAAGATGGTCGATATCGACTTCTTCCGACAATAACTTGGCAATATTAATGACCTCGCCTGTATATGGGCATTGCCGGTCGAGCGGGTCATAAGGGTTTTGTTCTTCCCAGAGTCGCAGCTTGAGACGGTTGCGCGCGTTCGCGGCCTGCCCCAGCTTGTGGATTTCCTCCGCCCGCTTTTCGTTTTTATGCTGATTGTTCGCCTGTTCCCTTTCAATCTCTGAAAGCTTCTTCGGCGACAGTTTGAAATCGCGAGTCATTTCAACGGCGATTTCGGCGGGAGCGCCGTATTCCTTGATCAGCTGGTTCACAACACTGCGCAGTTGTCCAAGGCCGATATGGACCGTCGGGTTGGGGAAGCGGCCCCAGCGCTTGTCGTTGCTATCGCGGGAGTCGCCCGAGCCCAGTACGTCGTCCTGCAGCCATTCGCCGTAATAGGGCAGGCGACCGTTGATCGACAATTCACCGGTCGGCAACACCGCGTGATCGTAACCGGCGGCCTTCGCGGCATCTGGATAGTTCAGCCCTCTTTCCATATGCGGAACAATTTTTGCGATGGCACGAAGGCCCAGCAGGCAGTGGCTATCCGGAAGAAATGCAGAAGCAACGCGGTCAGCCGCTGCAGCGTCGAGGCCTGCATTGGTCGTAAGCCATGCGATCAGTGCATTCTCGTCTGCTTCATCGAGCAACCGGGTCACAACCTCAATTTGCCGCTCCAAGCTGTAGCTCCGCCACGCTTTTCCAAACATTGATTTGTGGGCCAGTTTGGCGGCAGTCTCGTCGCCGAGCAGTTCACTGCGTTTGTCGCTTTCAAAATTGAAGCGCGCTTCCGTCGGAAGCTTTAAGAGACCGCGCAACTTATCGAACGAAAGCTTGTTGGTCTGAAAAAGACCCAATGCAATTCGATCACCCTCTTCCTTTGAAAGCGGATGCGAAGGTCTGCCCGTCTGTACGATCGCGAGGTTGCGAACCTCTTGCCAAATGCGGAAGCGCTGCGCGAGTGGATGCGCCCAAGGGCAACGAAAGCCGTCTGTATCATCCTTGTCCAAGGCCGGATCGAGTGCGCATTTCCCGACCGGCGGCTGTTTAAGTGGCCGCTGAAAAAAAATCGCATGGTGTATCGAGGCGCGTGCTTCATCGGTCATCGATCGATGATGCGGTGCTTGCGTGCTCCAAATTGCTTCGAATTCGTCGAGGATCATCTGCCGTGTCGGATAGAAGTCATATTCGGCTTTGTTGCCCGTGCTGCGATTTCTCGCGCGAACCGGCTCGCGCGCAATATGGCGGCGATGAAGGAATTCACCCAATGTGCGTGCGCCGGAAACTTGCATGTGCTCTTGCAGGCGGCCGGCCGCGAGTTTTATGGCGCCAAACTCGCTGTCGCCCTTTTCCGTTTTCCGGTTCGAGAGAAAGCCGCGGCGCTGGTTGAGATGGAACAACGCGCGCCCGACATGAGGCGCAGGCAACGCTGTATCCAGCCCTTTGGCACGCAGTTCATAGGGGTCGAGCTTTTCGAGCGCCTTTCGTTGCGATTCGGTCGCCGGCATCAAGCCATGCGCGATCAGAAGTGACATCAAACTCGTTCGACGCTTGAGGTAGCGGTCTCGACGACGCCGGGCGCCGCGTGCCACCCGCCGATCAACGGCGTTTGAAGTCTTGGATTTTGGATCACGCCCGTCCGGATAAATCCGCACGCCTCCGGGTCCGAGGCCGACGGGCTGGCTCTCGTTATCAAGCCAAATAACAAACCAGCCCAGCGAATTGGAACCAACGTCGATGCCAAGCCGATAGGGCTTGAAATTTGCCATAACTGTCCCGCCCCTGAGACCGTGGCCAGTCCAGACTTCGGCCCCAGTTTGACATAATTAATCCGGAAGCAGAAGATCATGACGGTGCGAATTGGCCGAGAGGTTTTGCCAACGACTTAGCGGTCTGGTGATTGAGGGCCTCCCGTTAACAAGCTGAAAAGCACAAAATGGGGCGAGCTGCGGCTCGCCCCTTCCATTTGGCCGCAATAATGCGCCAGGGAGAATTGGGTTCGCCGCGCAGCGCCCCGGCGGAATCGGCGACTTCATAGGGTTGCCCTCACGTCGCGGCCCAGACCGTAACACGGCGCGCCCATTGTGCAGGCCGATATGACGCAAGGAAGCCCGCCTGCAGCGAGCTGGATTCGCTCCGACCGGGCCGTGACGCTAATCAGCAGCCTCGTGATCAAGACGTCGGTCGCGTTTTGGAGCGCGCGATGGCGGAAGCCATTCGGCGATTCTGCTCCATGATCGGATAACCGCACAGCTAACGGCCGTGCTGTTGGATAGTCGCACCGCATGTGTTTCATCAGAGGATGTGGGATTTATTCCCGCGGACCGCGCACCATGAATCTTATGCTTTGCATTCCGGACGATCTGGCCGAGCGGCTTGGCGCTGCGGACGAACTCGATCGCCGCGCCAATGGGACTAAATGAAACTAGGGCGGCACGCTCGCAGTCGAGCGGCGACGAAGACACCGTGCTGCTGCGGAGTGCGGCCGTCTCTCGTTTCGCTACAGCGTGTGGCGAGCACATTCCACGCGGAAATCAGGCGCATCGTCGGTCTCTCCGTTCCTCTTCGCGGCAGTCGTCCGCCCAAGCTCGGAATGCTGCCTATCTCCCGCCGCCATTTTTTTTGTGACTTCCGCTCGCAACGGTGATATGCAGAAGGCGTCTGTTTCTGCATAAAGAAGGCCGGCGATGTCCATCAACATCAAGAACAAGGAAGCCGATCGCCTGCTCGCCGAGCTGAAGAGCGCCACCGGGAAAGGCGCCTCCGAACTCGTCCTGGACCTTCTCCGCCAGGAGCATGAGAAAATCGCTCGGGAGCAAAGGCCGCGGGCCAAAAGGACGGAGCTCGAACGCATCCTCGCCGCGACCCGCGAGATGCAGCGGCTGTGGCGCGAGTTGCCAGTGATCGATCCGCGTTCCCCGGAGGAAATACTGGGCTATGACGAAAGCGGTTTGCCCGCTTGATCGTCGTCGATACCTCGGCCGTTATCGCCATGCTTTCCGGCGAGGCCGAAGCGATGCGATTTGCGGAAGCGCTCGCGGGCTCGGAGCGGCGGGCTATCTCCGCCGTCAACTATGTGGAGTGCGCGCTCGTTCTCTCGAAGCGTCCAGGAATCCGCTCGCAATTCGAACCATGGCTCAGGACCGCGAGGATCGCGATCGTCGCGGTCGATGAGGAGCTTGCGGGTGCGAGCATCCGTGCCTTCGAGCGCTTCGGAAAGGGCCGGCATTCAGCGGGGCTGAATTTCGGCGATTGTTTCGCCTATGCGCTTGCGACATCGCTCGACGCGCCGCTGCTTTTCAAGGGCAAGGATTTCGCGCAGACGGACGTGAAGGTGGCATGAGGTGCCGCGCATTGCGCAGCGCGCGGCTGCAAAGCGGAGCCGAACCAGGGCGATGCGCCTCCTGCTGTCTGCGGACCAAACGCCCGCCGACGCAGGCTTGCGACCCCGCGGTGGCGATGGCATGAGGGCACCATCATGAATACGCGATCGCAGATAATCCTCGCGTCGAGATAGGCGCTCACCGCCCCTCCGGTTCGTAGAGCCGGTCCAGCAGTTCCACCGAAGTGAGGCCTACGCGCGGGCGCGCGCGCCGCCTCTCCCGCAGCCATGCATAGGTCGCCACGGCATCCGCAGGCGGGCTGGAAGCCGGCCGCAATTCGGCGACAGACCTGCCGTGGCGGGTGATCACCACTTCCTCGCCCGCGAGCGCGCTGTCGATCAGCTTCGGCAACGAGTTCTTTGCATCGGCGACGCTGTAGGCAGCCACGGGGATCGCCCTCCAATATAGCCATATACATAGCCATTTTTTCTCCGATGCGCCCAGCGGCCCCCTCCGGAGAATCTCCCTCTCCCCCATTGTTCTGGGGGAGAGGTTGGGTGAGGGGGCGGCGGGCGCACGCGCGTGGGGGATGGAAGTGCGAGGCGGAGAGGCCCCCTCACCCCGGCCCTCTCCCCCGATTCCGGGGGCGAGGGAGGAGAAACTGCCCCTCTCCCCCGATTCCGGGGGCGAGGGAGGAGAAACTGCCCCTCTCCCCCATTTTTCTGGGGGAGAGGTTGGGTGAGGGGGCGGTGGTCACGCGCGTGTGGGGGCGGAAGTGCGAGGTGGAGAGCCCCCCTCGCCCCGGCCCTCTCCCCCAATTCCGGGGGAGAGGGAGGGGACTTTCCCCTCTCCCCCAACCTTCTGGGGGAGAGGTTGGGTGAGGGGGCGGTGGTCACGCGCGTGTGGGGGCGGAAGTGCGAGGCGGAGAGGCCCCCTCACCCCGGCCCTCTCCCCCAATTCCGGGGGCGAGGGAGGAGAAACTGCCCCTCTCCCCCATTTTCCTGGGGGAGAGGTTGGGTGAGGGGGCGGTGGTCACGCGCGTGTGGGGATGGAAGGCATATCAGCCGAGGTTCCAACGTGGATTCCGCGGTGGTCACGCGCGTGTGGGGGCGGAAGTGCGAGGTGGAGAGGCCCCCTCGCCCCGGCCCTCCCCCCCAATTCCGGGGGCGAGGGAGGAGAAACTGCCCCTCTCCCCATTTTCTGGGGGAGAGGTTGGGTGAGGGGGCGGTGGTCACGCGCATGTGGGGGCGGAAGTGCGAGGTGGAGAGGCCCCCTCGCCCCGGCCCTCCCCCCCGAATTCCGGGGGCGAGGGAGGAGAAACTGCCCCTCTCCCCATTTTCTGGGGGAGAGGTTGGGTGAGGGGGCGGTGGTCACGCGCATGTGGGGGCGGAAGTGCGAGGTGGAGAGGCCCCCTCACCCCGGCCTCTCCCCCAAGTGTGGGGGAGAGGGAGGAGCGTTCCGGCCCTTTCCCCCAGGGAATGGGAGAAAGGGGCTGTCAGGCGCGATTGCTTTCGGGTGTGCGGCGGACCATATGGCGGCCCATGACGGTGCAGGTGAAGGTCTGCGGTTTGACGCGGCGCGAAGACGCTCTGGCGGTGGCGCGCGCGGGCGCCGATTTCGCGGGGCTGGTGTTTCATTCCCGCTCGCCCCGCAACGTGGGGCCGGCGCAGGCGGGAGCGCTGGCCGGGCTGCTGCGCGGACGGGTGCGGATCGTGGCGCTGCTGGCCGATCCTTCGGACGGCGAGCTCGCGCTTGTCCTGGCGGCGGCGGACCCCGATCTCATCCAGCTGCACGGCAATGAATCGCCCGCGCGTGTGGCCGAGATACGCGCGAAATCCGGCAAGCCGGTGATGAAAGTGCTGCGCATTGCCGACGAGGCGGATTTTGCCCCGCTGGCGGGCTTCGAAGCGGCGGCCGACATGCTGCTGTTCGATGCCAGGCCGCCCGCGCAGCGCGGAGTATCCCGGCGGCCATGGCCGCGCCTTCGACTGGAAATTGCTCCGTAAACGGACGATCTCCACGACCATGGCTGCTGGCGGGCGGGCTCAACGCCGACAATGTCGCGCGCGCCATCCGCAGCTGCGGCGCGACGGGCGTCGATGTGTCGTCGGGCGTGGAAAGGGCGCCGGGCATCAAGGACGCGGCCGCCATCCGCGATTTCATCGCCGCCGCGCGCGCCCCCGAGCCCGCCGCGGAGACCGCAGGCGTGAGCGTCGCCAATTCCTTGCGCAGCGGTCCCGACGCGAGCGGCCATTTCGGCGCCTATGGCGGCCGCTTTGTCGCCGAAACCCTGATGCCGCTGGTGCTGTCGCTGGAGAAGGCCTATGAGGCGGCGAAAAAGGATCCGTCGTTCCAGGCCGAACTGACGGGCTGCTGACCCATTATGTCGGCCGCGAAAGCCCGCTCTATTTCGCCGAGCGGCTGACCGCGCATCTGGGCGGCGCGAAAATCTATCTCAAGCGCGAAGACCTCAATCACACCGGCGCGCACAAGATCAACAATTGCCTGGGCCAGATCCTGCTCGGCGCGGCGCATGGGCAAGACCCGCATCATCGCCGAGACCGGCGCGGGCCAGCATGGCGTGGCCACCGCCACGGTGGCGGCGCGCTTCGGGCTGCCTTGCATCGTCTATATGGGCGAGGTGGACATGGAGCGGCAGAAGCCCAATGTCTTCCGCATGCGCCTGCTGGGCGCGGAAGTGCGCGACGGTCACGTCCGGCTCGCGCACGCTGAAGGATGCGACCAACGAAGCGCTGCGCGACTGGGTCGCCAATGTCGACGACACCTTCTACATCATCGGCTCGGTGGCGGGCCGCATCCCTATCCCGCGATGGTGCGCGATTTCCAGACCGTGATCGGCAACGAGACCCGCGCGCAGATGCTGGAGCGGGAAGGCGCCTGCCCGATCTGGTGGTCGGCCTGCGTCGGCGGCGGCTCCAACGCGATCGGCATGTTCCATCCCTTCCTCGACGATGCCGGCGTGGAGATCCATGGCGTCGAAGCGGCAGGCGATGGCGTGGACACGCCCGCCATGCCGCCACGCTCTCGCAAGGGCACGCCCGGCGTGCTGCACGGCGCGCGTTCCTATCTGCTGCAGGACGAGCGACGGCCAGATTCTCGAGGCGCATTCGATTTCGGCGGGCCTGGATTATCCCGGCGTCGGCCCGGAGCATGCTGGCTGAAGGATCATCGGCCGGGTGAAGTATTTCTCCGTCACCGACAGGGAGGCGCTGGACGCCTTCCTGCTGCTGTCCAAGCTGGAAGGCATCATCCCGGCGCTGGAATCGGCGCATGCCCTCGCCCATGTGTGCGCGTGGCGCCGCAGATGCACGAAGGACCAGATCATCGCGGTCTGCCTGTCGGGCCGCGGCGACAAGGATGTCTCTCGCCGCGTCGGCTTGGCGAAAATTGTGATATGCGCTGCGATTCGCGCTCGCATGAAATTTGCATGAGCAGGATTGCGCAGCGGTTCGCGGAATTGAAGGCGGCGAACCGCGCCGCCTTCGTGCCCTTCATCACCGCGGGCGATCCCGACATGGAAACGAGCTTCGCCATTCTGGAAAAGCTGCCGGCGGCCGGCGCCGATGTGATCGAGCTGGGCATGCCGTTCACCGATCCGATGGCGGACGGTCCGGCGGTGCAGGCCTCGTCGCTGCGCGCGCTCAAAGCCGGCGCCACCATGGCCAAGGTGCTCAAGATGGTGAGAAGTTTCCGCAGCAAGCGACAGCGAACACGCCGCTCGTGCTGATGGGCTATTACAATCCCATCCATGCCTATGGCACCGCGCGCTTCGCCAGGGATGCGGCGCAGCCGGCGTCGACGGGCTGATCGTGGTCGATCTGCCGCTGGAAGAAGACGAAGTGCTGCGCGTGCCCGCCGCGGCCCAGGCGTCGATCTGGTCCGCCTCGTCACGCCGACGACCGACGATGCGCCGGCTGAAACGCATCGTGCACGGCGCGCAGCGGCTTTCTTTATTATGTCTCGGTCGCGGGCGTCACCGGCACCAAGAGGTTCGCCGGAGGAGGAGGTCGCGCGCGCGCTGGCGCGCGCTGCAAGGCCGCACACCGCTTGCCCTGCGCGGTGGGCTTCGGCATCCGCACGCCGGAACAGGCGGCCGAGATCGCCCGCGTCGCCGATGGCGTGGTGGTGGGCTCGGCCATCGTGGCGCGCGTGGCCGACGGCGTGAAGGGCCATCTGCGGCGCACCGCGCTGGTCCGCGACGTGAGCGAGTTCTGCACCACGCTCGCCCACGCCGTGCATGCGGCGAGATAGGTGATAAGATTCGATCCGATGAGTAGCTCGCCGAAATTGCGATCCTGCTCCCTCTCCCAAACGGGGGGAGGCGGC
>CAWEXK010000020.1:0-67090 GCA_963812975.1 uncultured Alphaproteobacteria bacterium
CTTATTTCCCTTGAGAGGCCGTTTGGACGCAGCTTCGAAATCGAATTCTTCAACCTTCTGCCCGTCGAGGACAACGACGCGTGTTTCCTCCGGATGGCTGGAGTTCGATAATCATTCGTTTTGACATTTGAATCTCCGGGCGACGGCGTCGCGCGCGAGCGAGGCAAACGCGGGACAGCGTCGCGAGGGCTCAACGGGGACACGGATCGTGTTTGTGGGTGGTCGCCCGCGCGAAACCGCTGCCGCGGCATTGCCGCAGGGCGACTCGTTCTCGATCGGGCAACGTAATTCATTTCCATTCACTGTGCGGTCGTGCAGAGCGCAAGCCGGGCTGCCAGATCGCGCGGGTATTGGATTGCCGCTGTCGCGAAAGCCGCCGATTTACCGGATTTGGCCGCTCGTGGGTCAATCCAGCCGAATGCGATCTGCCTCGGTCCAGACTGTTGTAGGTGCCGCCCCTCCCTGCTGCAAGGGTTAATCGTCAATTCACTATATCTTGGAAAGGTGCTAACCGCAGGTAAATTGACTCGTTGAAACCCTTCAAGGCGAAGGCCGAACTTCGGGATGCCAATACGGATTGGGTGGATTTTCGGCCTGCTGATCTTGAGCGCCAGCGCGGCTGGCGTTGCACAGGGTCGACAGTCGGGGCCCGCTGACAGCGGAGCAGCCCACGCGGCTGGCGACGGCGTTCGGACGACCGCAAAGGCGGCCCAGCCCGTTGTGATGAACGTTCGAATCGGCGAGCACCCCGACCGGACGCGCTTTGTCGTTGAAACGTCCGACCCGGTTAAAATCAGACTTTTTACGCTGGCCAATCCTGACCGCGTTGTTGCCGAAATGCCCGAGGTTTTGTGGCGCCTCGGAGGTGCGGATCGGCCGACCGGCGAGGGCGCCGTCAACAGCTATCGTTATGGCGTCTTTCGACCCGGGAGTTCCCGCTTTGTCATCGATTTGAGACGGCCGGTGCGGGTCGGGGAGCCGATGATCCTGCCTCCCCAAGGGGAGAGTGGCTACCGAATCGTGCTGGACCTTTGGCCGACGACGCAGGAGGCGTTCGAGGAGAAGTCCGGGTGGCCGGCGGATCTCCGCGCCAGAGAAGCGGCGCTGGAACGCGCTGCAGGCCCCTCCGGGGCTTCGTCAACCCCTGACGCAAGCGTCGCGGCGCCTTCAACGGCAGCGGAGGGGCACACGATCCTCCTGGACGCCGGCCATGGCGGCATTGATTCCGGTACGAAGGGAATCGACGGTGAAACGGAAAAAGATCTGGTGCTGGATGAAGCGCTACGGCTCGACAGGCTGCTCGAGCGGCGCGGCTATTTTGTTCGTCTGACCCGCCGGACCGACATCTACGTTCCACTTTGGGAGCGCGTAAAAGCGGCTCGGACTTATCATGCGGACTTGCTCATCTCCCTCCACGCGGATTCGAATCCGGACCCGAGCGTTTTCGGCGCTTCCGTCTACACATTGTCCGAGGCTTCGTCAGACAGGCAGGCCGCTGCGCTGGCGCGCAAGGAGAACCAGTCTGATATCGTTGCGGGTGTCGATCTCTCGAACGAAAACAGCGCCATCGCACCGATACTTATCGGTCTCGCGCAGCGGGAAACAATGAACCGGTCGGCGCGCTTGGCCCAAGGGCTCGTGGCGCAGCTGGGCCGGGCGACGGACATTTTGCCGCGCGCTCCGCATCGATCCGCCGGCTTTGTCGTGCTAAAGGATCCCGACGTTCCAGCCGTGCTGATCGAGCTGGGCTACCTCTCCAATCCACAGGATTGTGCGCAGATGGCGACGGAACTGTGGCGCGACCGGGTTGCATCGGCGATTGCCGACGCAGTCGATCGACAGTTTCTCCCGCTTTCGTCACCCGTGGGCTCTGCCCAGGCAGCCAGGTGACGCGGCGCCTTGCCGGCGCCACAATCGGACGGCACCAAGGCCTCGCAAGAAGGACAGTATGTTACGCCGCCTCTTTCTTTCAGCCGGTCTTGCTGTCGTCGGGCTGGCCCTCGCCGCTCTGGCAGCTTTCGCGATCTACATCTATTCGGTGACCCGCGATTTGCCGAGTGTTGAAGCGCTCGAGAATTATCAGCCGCCCGTGACAACCCGCGTGTATGCGGGTAACGGCACGCTTCTTGGCGAATACGCGCGGGAACGGCGCATTTTCGTTCCGATCGCTTTCGTGCCGAAGCTGGTCGTCAACGCGTTCACTTCCGCCGAGGACAAGAATTTTTTCAGTCATCCCGGCATCGACCCGAGCGGCATCCTTCGTGCGGCGGTGAAAGACGTCTTTAACGTCCTGCAGCACAAGCGGCTCGAGGGCGCATCGACCATTACCCAGCAGGTCGCGAAAAATTTCCTGCTCAATGGAGAGGTAAAATTCTCGCGCAAGATAAGGGAAGCCGTCTTGGCCGTGCGAATTGATGCGGCGTATTCGAAGCAGAAGATACTCGAACTGTACCTCAACGAGATTTTCCTGGGCGAGAACTCGTACGGCGTGGCGGCGGCGGCCTTGAACTACTTCGGCAAATCGCTCGATCAGCTTGATGTCGCCGAGGCAGCTTTTCTCGCGGCACTTCCCAAAGCTCCCACCAACTACGACCCACGATTCAACAAGCCTGCGGCGCTGGAACGCCGCAACTGGGTCATCGGGCAAATGGCTGCAAACGGCTACATAACAGCCGATCAAGCCCGTGCTGCGATCGTCGAACCTCTGGCGACGCAAATGCGGCCGCTTGGCATTCAGGCGGAGGATGCCGATTATTTCGTCGAAGAAGTGCGTCGCATTCTCTATGCAAAGTACGGGCAGCGTACGCTCTACGATGGTGGCCTGCAGGTCCGGTCGACGCTCGATGCCCGGCTTCAGAACTTTGCCGTCAATGCGCTTCGTTCCGGCTTGGTGCGTTATGATCGGCGGCACGGCTGGCGCGGGGCAAAGCGCAGAATATCGGTAGCGGGCGACTGGAAAGACGACCTCGCCGCTTTGGGCAATCGGTCGGGTATCGAAACCTGGCGCATCGCCGTCGTACATGGTTTCGAGCGCGACAAAGCGGTTGATATTGGACTCGACGATGGTAGTTCCGCACATATTCCCTTCAACGAGCTTCTGTGGGCGCGAAGGGAGCTGCGCGATGCCCTTGTCGGCGCCCCGCCACAGCGTCCTCAGGATGTCGTCAAAATCGGCGATGTCATCTATGTGGAGCGGCTAAGCGGCGCCGCCTACGGCCTGCGGCAAGTGCCGGAGGTGAATGGCGGGATTGTTGCAATGGACCCCCATACGGGGCGCGTGTTGGCGCTTTCCGGAGGGTTCAGCTACGCCTCCAGCCAGTTCGACCGAGCCATGCAGGCGCAGCGGCAACCCGGCTCGGCATTCAAGCCCTTCGTCTACGCGGCGGCGCTCGATAATGGCTTCACGCCGATCAGCAAGATCGAAGATGCGCCGATTTCGCTTCCGCAGGGCCCAGGTCTGCCTATGTGGACTCCGAAGAATTTCGGCAACAAGTTCCTGGGCCTTCAAACCTTGCGGCGCGGGATTGAGCTGTCGCGAAACCTCATGACGATCCGGCTCGCCTATGAAGTTGGCATGAAAAATGTGGTGCCGTACCCAATACGCTTCGGCGTGTACGACACCTTGACGCCTTGGCTATCGAACGCGATCGGCGCCGCAGATACAACGCTGATGCGACTTACTACGGGATATGCCGAGTTCGTCAACGGCGGCAAGAAGATCAATCCGACGTTGATCGACCGTATTCAGGATCGGAACGGACGCGACATATACCGTCATGATCCGCGAACATGCGATGGCTGTAATGGACAATGGCTGAACCAGCCTGAGCCGCTGCTCCGGGATGATCGCGAACAGATTATCGATCCACGAACGGCCTATCAGATCGTCTCGCTCCTGGAAGGCGTGGTCCAACGCGGAACGGGAGTTGCTGTCAGGGCGGTGGGCAAGCCGCTCGCCGGCAAGACGGGAACGACGAACGATTCCAAGGATACGTGGTTTGTGGGCTTTTCGCCCGATCTCGTGTGCGGTGTATTCGTTGGCTTCGACAATCCGCGAACTTTGGGCCGCCTGGAGCAGGGCGCGAGCGCTGCCGCTCCGATATTTCGCGACTTCATGATGGGCGCACTGGCCGACCAGCCGCCGACGCCATTCCGCGTCCCGCCAGGCATCGATTTTGTGGCAGTTGATGCCCATTCGGGAGCGCCCGTCGGTCCAAACGATCCTTACGCCATTCAGGAAGCTTTTAAATCGGGAACCGAACCGGGCCTCGCCAGCGCCGAGACGAACGCACCCGCCAATCCCAACGCAGCCAAACCCGGCAGCACCGTAGATCAGGGGACCGGAGGACTTTATTAGTCGTCCTTGGCGTGTCGGCGGTTCGAGCGGGACAGTTCCAATCTGCCTGACAAGCACGCCTCCCCGAGCCCAGAATGCTCCGCTTGGCCGGTTGGTCGGCGTGTGGCATCAAGCGTCGGTGAACCAGAAAGGACCCCTCCTCGTCGGCGCGCGTTACGTCACGCGGCTCGCGCGGTTCCTTTATGCCGCCTTCCAGCGCGAACTGCGCTCCAACGAACTCACCCAGATATTCGCCTGCGCGTTCGTCGGTACGGGGGTAGGCATCGCTGTGGCGATGCTGCGCTCGCTTGTGCAATTCCTGCATGAGGTCGATTTTGCGATGACAGGCGGAGAATTGTTGTCGGCGGCGCTGCATGTGGACCGCGCCCGGATTCTGATTGTGCCCGCGCTGGGAGGGCTGCTGCTTGGGTTGCTCGCGCTGGTGGCCCGCCGCTTCGCAACGCGCGACATCGTCGATCCGATCGAAGCCAACGCACTGTATGGCGGCCGCATGTCGTTTCCCGACAGTCTGCGTCTGACCGCCTCGACCGTGATTTCCAATGCATCGGGCGCCTCCCTCGGCATGGAAGCCGGCTATACACAATTCGGATCGGGTCTATTTTCGAGCATCGCAAGTTATTTTCGGCTGCGCCGGGCCGATCATCGCGTGTTTGTGACGGCGGGCTCTGCCGCAGCCATCGCCGCCGCCTTCAATGCGCCGCTCGCGGGAGCCTTCTACGGTTACGAGCTTATTCTCGGCAGCTATATGCCCACTGCGCTCGCTCCCGTGGCCGTTGCCGCCGTTTGCGCCGCGCTCTCGCAGCGATTGATCGGGGGAGCCCAACCGCTGTTCGCGGTGGCGGGCGGTGTTACGCTGGATGCGCGCAGTTATATTCTGTTCGGGATCATGGGAGTTCTCGCTTCGGGCATCGCCATTTGCGCCATGATGGGAGTGACGTGGACCGAACGAAGTCTGAAAAATTCGGGCATTCCGGATTGGCTGCGGCCCTGCGTTGGAGGCGCAGTGCTTTCGGCGATTGCGTGGTTCTATCCCCAGGTCCTGGGAAGCGGTCACGGCGCGATCGAGTATTATCTCCACGCGACACTGCCGCTGGTGCCGCTTGCGCTGCTTCTCGTGGCGAAGTTGCTCGCTTCGGCAATCTCTGTGGGTTCGGGATTTCGCGGCGGCCTGTTCAGTTCCTCCCTGTTTCTGGGTTGTCTCTTCGGCGGCGTCTTTGCGAAATGCGCGGCATGGCTCGAGCCTCACCTTGCCGTGCAATATCTGGCCTTTCTTCTGGTTGGTATGGGTTCCGTCGCCGCGGCGATCATCGGCGCGCCACTTACCATGGTACTTCTCGTTCTCGAATCGACCGGAGATTTTCCCATCACGGCAGGCGTTCTGGTGAGCGTGATCGCATCGGCGACCATCGTGCGGCTGACTTTCGGCTACTCGTTTTCTACATGGCGTTTTCATGTTCGTGGTCTTGGGTTGAGGGGCGCCTACGACGTGGGTTGGATTGCAGATTTGACTGTGTCGCGGATGATGCGATCGGATCCGAAGCTGGTTCCAACCTCCATGCCGCTCAAGATCCTGCGCGAACGCTTTCCGCCGGGTACCGCAAAGCGGGTATTTGCGACAGCTCCCGACGGACACTATGCAGGCTGGATCGATATGGCGGTTATCCACGATCCCCAACTGGATGAAGGCGTGGAAGCCGGGGTGGTCGCCGACATGGTGCAACAACGCGATAACTATCTGCTTCCAAACGAAAACGTTCGTACCGCCCTGGCGCGGTTCGAGGAGGCGCAGTCGGAAACGCTTCCGGTGCTCTCCGCCCGCGCCGATCCGCGCGTGGTCGGCTACATGACCGAGGCTTACGCACTGAGGAGATACGCCCAAGAGCTTGAACGCCGCCGAAGCGCCGAGCTGGGTCAGCAGGATCTCTTTGCGCTTGGCGAAAGCCCAAGAGCCTAAAGGGGCGCCAAGGCGACCGCGACCGCCCAATTGTTAGCCCGTTTGTTGTCAGCTATGCTGGGGGACGCATGGCGCAGGAGGAACGGCCATGTTGAACGAGAACCGGAAGTGTGAGATGCGGACATTTTGGATCTACTTGGTGGCGTCGTTCGGTATAGCGTGCAGCGCCGGGGCCGCCATTGCATCCTACCTGCCGGCCCATGTCGATGCGTCAATGCCTCATACGCAGCCAGGGTACCCCGATTCAGCTCGCGCAAGCGGGGAACAAGGAACTGTTCTAGTCGCTGTGTACGTTCACCCGAACGGGCGCATCAGCAAATATCGGGTCGCGCAGTCGAGCGGTTTCGGAGATCTGGACGATGCGGCGGTCGAAAGCGTGCTGGCCTGGCGGTTTGTTCCGGCAACCCGCGACGGCGACGCAGTGTCCGACTGGGCAACGGTCAGGATCGTGTTCCAACTGCCGCAACCTTTACAGCCCCCGCCATCGCAATCGAAATAGCACCTTGCCAGCGAGAATGTGGTAGCTACATTGGAGTTCAGAGGAAAATCCGTGCGCCCCGAAATCGACCGAAGCGTCGAGCAGATCAGGCAGGCTATCGACCTGCTGAGGAGGCATCTTTGACTGGGACCGCTCCCTCGCACGGCTTGATGAGCTAAACCACAAGGCTGAAGACCCTTTTCTGTGGAACGACCCGCAGGATGCGCAAGCACTGATGCGCGAACGTCAGCAGCTGGACGTGTCCGTTTCAGGCATCGCCGCGCTGGAGCGTGATCTTGCCGACGCGCTCGGACTGATCGCGTTGGCCGAGGCCGACAGCGATCCCGATTTGATTGGAGAAGCGGAGCAGTTGGTCGAGGGGTTGCGGGCGCGCGCCGATGAGCTGCGTCTGGCGACGATGTTGTCGGGCGAAGCCGATATGAACGACACTTATGTCGACATTCATGCGGGCGCGGGTGGCACGGAAAGCCAAGACTGGGCCGAGATGCTAGAGCGAATGTATATCCGCTGGGCCGAGCGCAAAGCCTTCAAAGTGCAGCTTATTGAGGAAAATGCAGGGGAGGGCGCGGGGATCAAGTCCGCAACTCTGCTTGTCAAAGGAAAGAACGCGTATGGCTGGCTCAAGACGGAAGCGGGCGTGCACCAACTCGTGCGTATCTCGCCCTTCGATTCGAATGCCCGGCGGCATACCAGCTTCGCCAGTGTAACGGTGTATCCCGTTGTTGATCAGACGATAACGATTGATATTCCCGACAAAGACGTGCGCGTAGATACATATCGCTCCTCCGGCGCAGGCGGGCAGCACGTGAACAAGACGGAGAGCGCAGTGCGCTTCACCCACCTGCCGACGGGAATTGTGGTCAGCTGCCAGACGGAGCGCTCACAGCATCAAAACAGAGCTATTTGCTGGAATCTACTGCGATCGCGGCTCTATGAGATCGAGCTTGAGAAAAAGCAGGCAGAGACTGCCGCGCATGTGGGCGCGAAGACAGATATTGGCTGGGGACACCAGAATTCGATCGTATGTCCTGCAGCCTTACCAGCTGGTCAAGGACCTGCGGACCGGGGTGGAGAGCCGCGCGCCGCAAAATGTTCTCGATGGCGAACTCGATGCGTTCATGGCTGCGGCGCTGGCTCACGCAATCGGTGGAAAACCTGCAGAGCAGGTCGCGGACATCGAATAGCGCCAGCCTGAGTCCAAATGCTCACGAGGCAGCGTGGTCTGATGGACCTCTTATTCGAAAGCGTTCCTGCCCGCCTCGATGAACGTGTTCGGATCCTTTACTGAATCGGCCAGCCACACTTCGTAGTGGACATGGGGACCGGTGCTTCGTCCCGTCGATCCGAGTTTTCCAATTGGAGTGTCCTCGTCCACTCTCGTACCCGCTCTGACCAGCACCGAGGCAAGATGGCCATATCGTGTATGAAATCCGTACCCATGATCGACTTCGACCATGTTCCCATAGCCGCCACGGTTGCCGGCCCAAACCACGACACCAGGAGCCGTTGCCACCACAGTCGATCCCCAAGGTCCCGCAAAGTCGACGCCCGTGTGGAACGCGAGCCGTCCAGTGAAGGGATCGATGCGCGGACCAAATCCACTTGTGAACTCGAACTGTGGACCATGAACCGGGGTTGTAAGGGGCACATGACGCAACGCGGTGAACAGAGAATTCAATTCGGACGTATGCGCGAGCGCATTTTCATAGTTGGCTGTGAAGCGGGAATCCGCGATCCCCTCAATGCGCACCGATTGTATGGGAACGAGCGGACCGCCGACGTTTGTCTGGGACGCCTGGCGTTCGAAAGCTTGCGAATTCACGCCAACTCGGCGCAGCAGCCCCTGCACGTGTGCGATACGGTCTGAAATCGCCCGGTCGACGGACACGAGGAGTTCGGTTTCCGAATTACCTAGCTGTTTGACGCGATTGGTTTGCTCGGCAAGCATCCGCAGTGCCGGAGTGTCGACGAGATGGATTGCGGGCGCTGGGCGATCGGCCGGAAACAATGTCTCGGCAAAGCGCTGCACGACATCGTCCAGAAAGCTTGCCTTGCTAGGTCTGGCGGTTCGCGGCTGTGGTTCCTCAGTCTGCGGCATGACGCTCAATTCCGAAGCTCCGCTTCCCGACGAGGCGCTGGAGGCAGGAGGTGAAATCGAGAATCCAGGCGATGCGCCAGGTGGTGCGGCGTCGGTTCCAAGACTGTCGTCGGCCATGCCCTCCGGCACGCCGGACGATGCGGCGGACGTCGGCGCGCGCGGGTATTTGATGTCGCGCGCGGGACTGTCGCCAATGCTGGCCAGTTTGGTATCCAAGATTTCCTTCTCGCCTAATAGCCTTGCGACGCCCTGTTGCTTTGTCTGAAGCTCGTCGGCAGTTGACTTAAAGCGATCTTCTGCCGCCAGCAAAGCGTTGTTCAGCTCATCGTACGAAAGTTGCAGATCGGCGACCCGGCCTTCATAGGTGACCTGCATTTGCTGAAACCGGTGGTCCTTCGCCGCAATGATGCGATCCTTGAAAATCACGTTCACAGATGCAAAAGCCACCCAGCCCAAAAAGATCAGGGTGAGCCCCGCACATGTCGCCTGAAGGGTGGACCCGAAGCTAAAAAACTGCACGCGGCCGACGCTGCGGATGTAAATCTGCCGCTCGGGGAACGTGGCGTGAAGCCAAGCCCAAGCGCGTGCGATGAGCGATTGCGCCATGCCCACTCCGTCCGTTGCGGCAGGAATCGCCCGCCAACCCCAATCGCTACATATTTCACCTTATTACGCACTATTGTTCAAGTCCCGCGGGGACAGACGACGAGATTGCGAACCGCGCAATCTGCGCGTGCAATTTACAGCATCCGCGCGGCCTGCAGCACGGCGGCGGCATGGTCTGGGACTTGCACTTTGTGCCAAATTTGTCTGATGCGGCCTGTTCGATCCACAAGGAACGTTGATCTTTCCATGCCCATGTAGCGCCGCCCATACATGCTCTTTTCGATCCACACGCCAAAGGATTGTGCGGTCGCGACATCGGGATCGGATGCCAGCGTGATCGTGAGCATGTGCTTCGCCCTGAACTTCTTGTGGGAGGCCACGCTATCTTTCGATATTCCTATGATTGTGATGCCCAGCGCGTCGAAGTTGTTTTTTTGCTCTGAAAAGGAAATTGCTTCCTTCGTACAGCCGGATGTGTCGTCTCTCGGATAGAAATAGAGAATGAACGGCTTGCCCTTGAGTTTTGCCGTCGAGATTTCGTCACCCGCGTCCGTCGTCAATCGGAACATGGGCGCGCGGTCGCCGGGAGAAAGTGTCCTCGCTACGGTCTCATCCGGGAGAATCGCCCCGGCCCCTGGAGTTTACGCGACACGAGGCTTAGGCGATAAGCTGACTTGCGTCGGGTTGCAAGCAGAGGCCGCGGGGCGGGCGGTATTCCGGCTGAGTTGAAAGTATTGGATTTGAATCTGCGCCCTACTCGCGCTCGCGGCAGATCACCCGCGCCAATCGTGCGGCGCGCGATATGGCTTGCGGTCGCACTGATCTCGGCAACGGCGTTCTTCGGCTTTGGACTCGTGTTCCGCGTCCTGATGGGCCCGGTGTCACTCGGACCCTTCAGCGGCGAGCTTCACGCGGCGCTGGAGCAGGTACTGCCGGGGCTTGATGTCCACTTTGACGATGCGGCACTCGAATGGAACCGGGATGAAGGCCGCATAAACGTGGTCATTATGGGCACACGAGTATTCGATCGTAACCAGCACATCATCGCGCAGGCGCCAAAGGCGGAGATCGGTCTTGCGGTAGCTCCATTCTTGCGGGGCCACATTGTCGTCAGCCGCATTGCGCTCGTTGGCGTCCAACTCACCCTCGTGCATACCAGGATTGGTACTTTGCGTCTCGGCATCGAGCCTGGAACGGCCGGAGATGACGTCCTGCAGCGCATCCGCGACGCCATTTCGCACAACCGAGGGGGTTCGTCCCTTCGAAGCTTTGCAGTTCGCCAGGCCCGTCTTGCATTCTACGACGAAGAGACTGCGGCCTTCGTGGTCGCCCCCGAAGCGGACTTGCAGGTTACACGCTCCAACCGGGGCTCAACGCGCGAGGGCGGCATCGATGCCACAGTCGCGGCGCGCATTGAAATTTCCGGCAGCCCTGCGCACATTTACGCCAACTTTGACTTTCCTGATCGGGGCGACCTGACCACCGGCGATATCAGCATCACCGGATTGAACCTGGCCGCGCTCGCGAGCGATGGACATGGCTTCGCGTTTCTCGCTCCTTTTGGCTTGAAAGCCGATGTCACCGGTTCGTGGACCGTCGCACGTGGCACCGACCTCAAATTCGTCGATTTTGGAATTGGAGCTGCCGGAGACGTAAACGGGCTCGGTCGGCCGTTGCATGTCAAATCGCTCCGGCTGGTCGGGCGTTACGATGGCGCAACCGGAAGATTGGTTATCGACGACGCTTCTCTCGCAGGCGAACAAACGCGCGCGCATCTGACTGGCACCGCGAATCTGCGCTTCGACAGATACAATGCACTCGATGCGGCCGCCTTTGCGCTCTCCCTCGATCGTCTCGGGTTCGACATGCCGGGTGCCATGCAGCGTCCCGTCAAGTTGGGCCGGGCGACGATAAAAGGAAACTACACAGCTTCCGACCAAAGCATCGTATTCGAACAGCTGTTGCTGTCCGGAGGACCTCTGTCGGGCGCGCTCGGCGGGCGCGTAGCGTTTGCTAGAAACCAATCGCCAGAGCTGGATCTCGATGGGCGGGTCGATGCGATAGGTGTCCGGGAATTGCTGCCTTACTGGCCACTGCATCTGGTTGCCGGCGCACGTTCGTGGATTGACGCCAATGTCTCGGCAGGTCGGCTTGGTCCCATCCTCATCCACACCAGAATTCCCGCCGGCGCGCTCGATCGGCCGGCAATTCCGGACAACGCCGTCTCGGTCACATTTCCGCTTGTCGGCGCCACGATCAGGTATCTGCGCGGCCTGACGCCGCTTACGAGCGTCGCTGCAACCGGGATTCTCGCAGGAGATACGTTCAGCGCGAATATTACTTCAGCCGCCGTCGGGAAGCTCGCTGTGACGCAGGGCCGCGTCACTATCGCCCATTTGCACCAGGATGGCGCTCCTGCGGATATCACCGCCCATGTCGTCGGCGCATTACCCCAGTTTCTTTCGTTGCTCGACATGAAGCCATTACAATATCCGACGCGATTTCATATCGACACGGCCTCTGCCCAGGGGGCGGCAGCATTCGACGCAACCTTTCGGGTCCCGACCATCAGAGGCGAGAGCGTCGACGCCATCCGGATCTCCGTCAAGGGATCGGTGAACCAGTTTGCGCTTTCGCTCGGTCCTCACACACAGATCTCGGACGGCGCGCTCGGGCTGAGTGTCGACAACGCGAATCTGCGTGCAACCGGTAGGCTCGATCTCAACGGAGCTCCGCTCGACGCGGATTGGACAGAAGCATTCAAACCGCGCGGGCCTGTAAGCACAAGGATGACTTTCCGCGGTACGTTCGACGATGCGGCGCGCGCAGCGTTCGGCCTGCCACCCGGGCAATTCCTCTCCGGCCCCGTCGGCGTCGAAGCATATCTGGAGGGCTATCGGGGCACGGTTCAGCGCGCGTTGCTGCACCTCGATCTTGATCGAGCAACTCTGGCCGCCGATGTCCTTGCATGGCGGAAGGCAGCTGGCGTGCCAGCGAACGCGCAGGTTTCGGCGCAGGTGGACCCGGGCGGAAATCCGCGCGCCGCCGACTTCGAAATCGCGGGGCCCAGTCTTTCCGCGCGCGGAACGGCGACATTCGGTCCAACCGGTTCGCTCGAAACTCTGATCGTGCCAGCGGTGCGCGCTGGAGCTGCGAACGATTTCGGCGTGGTGATAAAGGAGCAGCCGGGCAGCGGGCTGGATATTGCCGTCACCGGCCATTCGCTCGATGCCTCCGGGCTAGGCCGACGAAAGTCGGGCCCCGGTGCAAAGGAAGAAGGTCGCGAGTCGAGCGAACCGTTTCATCTCAGCGCAAGACTGGACAAGCTTGCATTGCGCGACGACATGGACCTCTCGTCATTCCTGCTCGAGGCAAGCGGAGTGGGAGAGCACCCGCGAACGCTCTCGGCAAGCGGAAATTTGACAAAGACCGCGCCCCTGGCGGCCAGCATCACCGGAGATAGCCAACGCCGGCTTGCGGCAACGGCGGGAGACGCCGGTCTGCTGATCAGCGGGCTGCTGGGCTACTCGATCATCAAGGGGGGCGAGCTGAGCCTGCAGGCCACCCTGCCGCCGATAGGTGCCATTTCGCGAACGGAATCGAACACGACCGATTTCGCAGGAGAGTTGGTCATTCGTAATTGCACGATTCTCAACCAGCCGTTCCTTACAAGACTATTTTCGTCGGGATCATTCGGCGGATTCATGGACTTGATGCGTGGGCAGGGAATCGCGCTCGACAGCGTCCATATTCCGTTCCGCGTGGACGGCGACATCATCACCATCCATGACGCGCATGCCTCCGGCCCATCGATCGGTGTCACCGCCGACGGCTACATCGACCGCTCGACGAATCAGATTGCACTTCAGGGCGCATTGGCGCCGCTATATGGCATAAACGGTTTGTTGGGAGTAATTCCGGTTTTGGGTAACGTGTTCGTATCGAAAAGGGGCGAAGGCTTGTTCGGCGTGACCTACACCGTGCAGGGCGACATCGACCAACCAAAAGTGAGTACGAATCCGCTTTCCGTTCTCGCACCGGGAATATTGCGGCGCCTGTTCGAGGGTTCCACGCCGAGGCCCGCAAGCTCTGCCGCTTCCTCCACTCCGCGGCACACCCAATAAGCCGGTGGCGCCTGCGGATACGGCTAAACAGGTCTGACCAGTGCGTGCTTCTTCCGTCCGACGGAAATCTTGATCACGCCCTCTTGGGTGAGGTCCGCCAGTCCGGCCGTCGCCTTGATGTCGCGAATGATTTCGTCGTTCAGCCTTAGACCGCCGGCCTGGATCAGTCGCCGCGCTTCGCCTGACGACGAGGTCAAACCGCTCAACTGCGCGAGATTGGCAATGAGCAACCCATCTTGCAGCTTCGCGCGTGAAATTGCGACGGTGGGAAGCCCGGCGGCTATTTCGCCGGTCTCGAAAGTCCGCCGGGCGGTGTCCGCGGCTTCTGCGGCGGCCTCTTGTCCATGGCACAGCGCCGTGGCTTCCGTGGCGAGCCTTTTCTTGGCCTCGTTCAGCTCGCTGCCCCGAAGAGCCTCGAGCCGGACGATTTCATCTTCGGGGACGTCCGTGAACAAGCGCAGGAATCGCCCGACATCGGCATCTTCCGTGTTGCGCCAGTGCTGCCAGTATTGGTAGGGCGAACACATCTCGGCATTGAGCCACACCGCGCCCGCCGCCGTCTTGCCCATCTTTGATCCACTCGCTGTGGTGATCAGCGGCGATGTGAGGCCAAACAATTCGACACCATCGATGCGCCGGGCCAGATCGATCCCGCAGACGATGTTTCCCCACTGATCGGAGCCGCCACACTGGAGCCGGCAGCCATAGCGACGATTGAGTTCCAGAAAGTCGTAAGCTTGCAGGATCATGTAGTTGAATTCGAGAAATGTCAGCGGCTGCTGGCGTTCGAGTCTGAGGCGGACACTCTCCATCGTCAGCATGCGATTGACCGAGAAATGCCGTCCGATGTCGCGAAGAAAAGGCACATATGCCAGCGGGTCGAGCCAATCCGCATTGTCCGCCATGACCGAATCCGACGCCTCGTCGCCGAACGAGAGAAATCGCTCGAACGTTTTGAGGATCGATCTCTTGTTGGCTTCGATCTGCTCCGCACCCAGCAACTGGCGGGTGTCATCTTTGCCGGAGGGATCGCCGACCTTGGTGGTGCCGCCGCCCATCAGCACGATCGGGCGGTGGCCCGTCTGCTGAAGGCGGCGCAGGGTCATGATCTGAACCAGATTGCCGACATGCAGGCTTGGCGCCGTGCAGTCGAAGCCGATGTACGCCGACAGGCGATCATGCTCGAGCAGGCGGTCCAGTGACGGCGCATCAGTGCAGTCGAAATACTGTCCCCGCGCGACGAAAGTCCTCAAGAATTGTGATTTGAAGCGTGTACCGGCGCCGGCCATCACGGACCTTCTCGAAGGGGGAGCAAGTCAGCGGCCCTCGCGCGGCGCACTCATGACTTTCGACACATAGGCTTCGACGGCTTCGAGCACATCCGCTTCGTGCTTGTCGAAGAAATGGTTGGCGCCGTCGATCTTGTCGTAGGTGATCTTGATGCCCTTCTGCGCGGTGAGCCGGTCCACCAGCTTCTGCACATCGGCTTCCGGCACCACATTGTCCTTGGTGCCATGCACGATCAGACCCGAAGCCGGGCAGGGCGCAAGAAAGGCGAAGTCATACATGCTGGCCGGCGGAGCGATGGAGACAAAGCCGGTGATCTCTGGCCGGCGCATCAGAAGCTGCATGCCGATCCAGGCGCCAAAAGATATGCCGCACACCCACACATTAGACGGGTTGGGATAGAGCGTGTTCATCCAGTCCAGCACGGCGGCGGCGTCGGACAGTTCGCCCGCGCCGTTGTCGAAGCTGCCCTGGCTGCGGCCCACGCCGCGGAAAGTTGAAGCGCACGGTGGTGCAGCCCAAGCCGTAGGAACATGTGAAAGAGGTCGTAGACCAGCGGGTTGTTCATCGTGCCGCCGAACTGCGGGTGCGGATGCAGCACCAGCGCCATGGGCGCGCCGGCGGTTTTCTGCCGCTGATAGCGCGCCTCGATGCGACCGGCGGGACCGGGGAGAATGATGTCGGGCATTCTTGCTTTCAGGTCGCGAGGATCGTTGCAAACGACACAAAACCAACCGGCGGAGTCAGGATTTTGGGGATGGCCTGTGCCGCCATAATTCTTATTTCTCTGGAATAAGCAACGATTTCTCGCAGCGGCCGCTCAATTGTTGACCATGGTAGTGGGAAAATCTATATCAGGCGCGAGATGCCCGCCGCCCCAACTGGTTTCAGGGCGCCGTTTCTACACCGAAGCTGCCCCCTTAGAGCAAGTGCGAAATAGGGCCGAACGAAGGAGTTGGCGCCGTGCGATTAAGCACCAAGGGCCGCTATGCGGTGATGGCGATGGCCGATCTGGCCAGCCGCGACACCGGAACCTGGCCTGTTTCGCTCGGCGAGATCGCCGACAGGCAGGAAATCTCGCTTTCCTATCTCGAGCAGCTTTTCGCCAAGCTTAGAAAAGGAGGGCTGGTGGAGAGCGTCCGAGGTCCCGGAGGGGGCTACCGCTTGAGTCGGGCGGCGGCGGATTTGCGCGTCGCCGATATCATCCTCGCCGTGGACGAGCCAATCAACGCGACCCGGTGCAAGACAGGCAGTCCCAAAGGGTGCACAGGCACGGCATCGCGCTGCCTGACCCATGATCTTTGGGAAGAACTCGGGCGGCAAATTCATGTGTTCCTGTCGTCAGTATCTCTGGCCGACGTCGTCGAGCGGCGCGTTCTGGGTAGCGCGCGCCTTCGCGGGCCGGGTTCGCCTGCAACGCGGGAGGCAGCCTGACGGCCGGATGTCTTACCTGGATCACAATGCCACCTCCACGCTCCGGCCGGAGGCCCGCTCCGCGATGGAGCGTGCGTTCGATGCTCCGGGCAATCCGTCCTCCGTGCATCGGGCTGGCCGCGGCGCACGCGGGATCATCGACGATGCGCGCGATGAAGTTGCCAGGCTGGTAGGGGCGCGGGCCGAGGAAGTGATTTTCACCAGCGGCGGCTCCGAAGCCAACGCGCTCGCGCTTTGCGGAGCAGTGCAGGGTGCCGCAGAAGGGGGTTCGCCGATCGAATGCATCTACACCTCTGCCATCGAACACGAACTCGGTCATGGCAACAGTGACAAAGCTGCGGGAGCTGAACCCCACAATCCGTGTGGCGACGGTCTTGGTGACGAGCGCTGGCATCGTGGACTGCGGCTCGCTTCGTCGGTTGCTGGGCGACTGCGGCGAGCGGGCGCTCGTGGCGGTGATGGCGGTCAACAATGAAACGGGCGTCGTCCAACCAATTGCGGAGGTGATAGCGCTGGCCCGGAACGCAGGAGCGTTGTGTCTGGTGGACGCGGTGCAGGCCTGCGGCAAGATCACAATCGATTTCGCGCAGCTCGGTGCAGATTACCTGACGTTGTCAGCCCACAAGATCGGTGGGCCGCAGGGTTCCGGCGCGCTGGTGATGACGGATCACGCACCCTTCGCCGCGCAGCTTGTCGGCGGCGGTCAGGAGAGAAGCCGCCGGGCCGGCACCGAAAATCTCGTCGGAATTGCAGGTTTCGGCGGCGCCGCGAGAGCTGCAAACGCTGAAGATGCGTCAAACCTCGCACGATTGCGCGACCGCTTTGAGGAGCAGCTTCGGCATTTTGTTCCGGACCTTGTCGTTTTTGGAGAAAGCACGCAGCGCGTGGCAAACACGTCCAATTTCGCCATTCCTGGGATCGCGGCGGAGACCGCTGTCATCGCGCTCGACTTGGACGGGGTGATGGTGAGTTCTGGCGCCGCCTGCTCGTCCGGCAAGGTGAAACCGTCTCACGTGTTGAAAGCCATGGGGGTCTCCCCGGAACTTGCGAAATCGGCGCTGCGCGTAAGTCTTGGATGGAATTCGACCCGATCCGATATCGATGCGGCACTCGAGGCACTTGAAAAACTGTCCGCGCGCGCGGCCGCGCGCCGGGCGGCGTGAGGCGCGACATGGCTGTGGTACAGGAAACAAGAGAACGAGTCGCTTCGCTCGGCGACAAGTACGAATACGGCTTCGTCACCGATATCGAGATGGAGCGCGCGCCCAGGGGACTGAATGAGGATATGGTACGCCTGATTTCGGCGAAGAAGGGCGAGCCGGACTGGATGCTGGATTGGCGGCTCGGTGCCGTATCGCCGCTGGCGCGAAATGCGAGAGCCCACCTGGGCGCGGGTGCACTATCCGAAGATCGACTACGAAAACGCATATTACTATGCCGCGCCGAAAAACTCGCCCAAGCCCGGCAGTCTCGACGAAGTCGATCCAAAGCTGCTCGAGACTTACAAAAAACTCGGCATTCCGCTGCACGAGCAGACAGCTGCTCGCCGGCGTTGCGGTGGATGCCGTGTTCGACTCGGTGTCCGTCGCGACCACATTCAAGGCGAAGCTCGCAGAAGCGGGCGTGATCTTCTGTCCGATTTCGGAGGCAATCCGCGACCATGGTGAACTGGTCCGAAAATATCTCGGTTCGGTCGTTCCGGTTACCGACAATTTCTTCGCGACACTGAATTCGGCGGTGTTTTCGGACGGCTCGTTCGTCTACGTCCCGAAAGGTGTGCGCTGTCCGATGGAGCTTTCGACGTATTTTCGCATCAATGCGTCGGAAACCGGGCAGTTCGAGCGCACGCTGATCATTGCTGACGAGGGTGCCTACGTCAGCTATCTCGAGGGCTGCACCGCTCCCAAGCGCGATGAGAACCAGCTCCACGCCGCGGTCGTGGAATTGGTCGCACTCGCTGGCGCCGAGATCAAATATTCCACGGTGCAAAACTGGTATCCCGGCGACGAGCAGGGTCGCGGCGGCATCTATAATTTCGTTACCAAGCGCGGCGACTGCCGCGGCAGGGCTGCCAAGATTTCGTGGACGCAGGTGGAGACGGGATCGGCGATCACCTGGAAGTATCCGAGCTGCATCCTGCGCGGCGACGACACGGTCGGGGAATTCTATTCGATCGCCATCGCCAACCATTTCCAGCAGGCGGACACGGGCACGAAGATGATCCATCTCGGCCGGAACACGCGCTCGCGGATCGTTTCGAAGGGCATCAGCGCCGGTCACGCGCAGAATACCTATCGCGGGCTTGTCAGCATGCATCCCCGTGCCGCGAACGCCCGCAATCACACGCAATGCGATTCGCTTCTGATCGGCAAGGACTGCGGCGCTCACACGGTTCCCTATATCGAAAGCCGGAATCCTTCGGCGCGGGTCGAACATGAGGCGACGACGTCAAAGATCGCGGACGATCAGCTCTTCTACTGCCTGTCGCGCGGTATCGGAGCGGAAGAAGCGGTGGCGCTGATCGTCAACGGCTTCTGTCGCGAGGTTCTGCAGCAACTGCCGATGGAATTCGCCGTGGAAGCGCAGAAGCTGGTGGGCATCAGCCTGGAAGGCAGCGTCGGATGAACATGCTGGAGATCGAGAAACTGCATGTCGCGGTGCAGGGCAAGGAAATCCTGAAGGGTCTGAACCTTGTCGTGCAGGCCGGCGAGGTGCACGCGATCATGGGTCCCAACGGTTCGGGCAAATCTACCCTGTCCTATGCGCTGGCCGGTCGCGACGGTTACGAGATCACGGCAGGACGCATTCTCTATCGCGGCGAGGACATCTGCCGCACTTGCGCCGGAAGAGCGCGCCGCAAGGGGAATGTTTCTTGCCCTCCAGTACCCGTCGAGATTCCGGGCGTCACCACAATGAATTTTCTGAAATCCGCGCTCAATGCGCAGCGGCGCGCGCGCGGAGAGAAGGAATTCGATGCGATGAGCGTGCTTCGCCTGGTGCGCGAGGCGGCGGCGAAATTGAAAGTGCCGGAAGAGATGCTGCGGCGCGCGCTCAATGTCGGCTTCTCTGGCGGCGAAAAGAAGCGGCTCGAGATCCTGCAGATGGCACTGTTCGAGCCGGCGCTGGCAATTCTCGACGAGACGGATTCCGGGCTCGATATCGACGCGCTGAAGCTGGTGGCCGAGGGCGTCAGCGCGCTTCGCTCGGCTGATCGCGGCATGCTTTTGATCACGCACTATCAGCGGCTGCTGGATTACATCGTTCCCGACCGCGTGCATGTGATGGCGGACGGCCGCATCGTCGCAGAGGGCGGAAAAGAATTGGCGCACGAACTCGAAGCCAGGGGCTATGCCGGTCTTGCGAAGGACGCCGCATGAACGCGCCGTTGGTCGCCGACAATCCATTCCTGCACGAATATTCGGCCAGAGCGGAGACTCTGCTTGGTCGCGGGTTGCCATGGCTCGACCCGCGGCGCGCGCGAGCGGTCGGGAATTTGCGCCAAAGAGGCATTCCGCACCGGCGCATCGAGGAATGGAAATACACGGACTTGCGGGCGGCCCTGGAATTGCCGTCCGCCCGTTCAATGCCGGCAACACACGGTCGTATCGGCGGGTTCTTTCCGGACACGACCGCCGCCCGTTTGCGAATGATGAACGGCACGCCGACCCTGGAAACAGGTGCAGAGGACCTCCCGTCGGGCGTCGAAGCATTCAATCTCGTTCGACTGGCGGAGGCTCCTGCCTGGGTCCGCGAGCATCTTGGAAATCTGGCCGTTGAATCGGCGATGGGCTCGGCGTCGCTTGCGCTCATGCAGGGAGGCGTCGCAATTCACGTCACGGGTCATGCCGACAGGCCCCTTTATCTGGAGTTCGAGCCGGGGGATTTTTCGGGGCCGACCCACTGGCGGGCGCTCGTCGTGATCGAGCCGGGTGCAAGTCTCACTCTCGCCGAATGTTATCCGGGCGGCGCTTCGACGCTGACGAATTTGGGCCTTGAAATCGTCTTGAAGGAGAATGCCCGTCTCGATCACGTGTATCTGGCCGAGAGAGCGCCGGACGCCGTGCGGATCGACGAGATCGGCGTCGCGATTGCGCGGGACGCGCACTATCGCGCGCACCTGGCATCGAAAGGCGCGAGGCTCGCTCGCGTGGAGCTTGGCATCAGGCTCGAGGGAGAGGGCTCCCTGGCCGAATTGAGCGGCGCAAGCGTTCTAGGCGGCAATCTGCACGCCGATATCACGACGCATCTCGATCATGTCGCGGGCAGAACGACGAGCCGGCAGCTGTTCAAGAATGTGGCGGGTGGGAGCGCGCGCGCGGTCTATCAGGGCAAGATTACGGTGCGCAAGGGCGCCGACGAATCCGACAGCCGCCAGACGGCAAAGGCGCTTCTGCTGGGCCCGCGGGCGGAGGCGGATCTCAAGCCGGAGCTCGAAATCCTGGCGGACGATGTGAAATGCGCCCATGGCGCGGCGGTGGGCGATCTCGATGCCGACTCGCTCTTTTATCTGCGCTCGCGCGGGTTGCCGGAAGGCGAGGCGCGCTTGCTTCTCATTCGCGGTTTCCTCGAGGAAGCGGTGGCGGAGATCGTGCGCGAGGATTTGCGCGCGGCGGTTTGGGATTTCATTGCGAGCGGCCTTGTCCAGGCGCTGGAGAGTGCGCCGTGAACGTCCAGCTGCGGCCAAAATCCGTATACGACGAAGCCCCTTTGCGCGCGCAATTCGACATCCTGGCGCGGCAGGTTTACGGGAAGCCGCTGGTCTATCTGGACAATGCCGCCTCCGCGCAGAAGCCGCGCGCGGTAATGGCGGCGATGGCGCAGTTCGCCGCAAACGACTACGCCAATGTCCATCGCGGCGTTCATTACCTCTCGGCCGCGGCCACGCACCATTACGAGGCTGCGCGGGAGGCGACGCGCGGGTTCATCAATGCCGCGCATGTGGACGAGATCGTGTTCACGAAAGGCGGCACCGAGGCGATCAATCTCGTGGCCTCTTCCTGGCTCGCACCGCACATCCGGCCGGGCGATGAGATCGTGCTCACCACGATGGAGCACCATTCCAACATCGTGCCATGGCACTTCCTGCGCGAGCGGCAGGGCGCCGTGCTCCGGTGGGTCGACGTCGAGGATGACGGGGCGCTTGCGTCCGCGGCGCTAGATGCGGCGATCGGCCCGCAGACAAGGCTCGTCGCGATCGCCCACATGTCGAACGTTCTGGGCACCGTCACGCCGCTTCGGGAGATCGTGCGGTGCGCGCACGCCAAAGGTGTGCCGGTGCTGGCCGATGGCTGCCAGGCCGCCGTGCACGAGATCGTGGATGTGCAGGATCTCGACGTCGATTTCTACGCGCTGACCGGCCACAAGCTGTATGGGCCGACGGGCATCGGCGCGCTCTACGCGAAGCGCGCGCATCTTCATGCCATGCGGCCGTTCAATGGCGGCGGCGAGATGATCGCCGAGGTCACGCGCGACCAGATCAGCTACGCCGAGCCGCCGGCGCGCTTCGAGGCGGGCACGCCGCCCATCATCGAATTCGAGTCGGCCTGGCTGCCGCGCTCGGCTGGTTCTCGGCGCTCGACCGCGATGGGGTGGCCGCCCATGAGAGGGCGCTCCTTGCCCACGCGACCGCGGAAATCCAGAAGCTGGACTGGGCGCGCATCATCGGAACGGCGCCGGGCAAGGGAGCGATACTCTCTTTCGAGACGGCGGGGATGCATGCGCATGATGTCGCCACCATATTGGATCGGGAGGGCGTCGCCGTTCGCGCGGGGCATCATTGCGCGCAGCCTCTGATGGAACGTTTCGGCGTCGCCTCGACCACGCGCGCCTCCTTTGCGCTCTACAACACGCATGCCGAGGTGGAGACGATGGTCGCGGCGCTGCGCAAGGCCCGAAAGATTTTGGCGTGATGGCGATGGACGAGTCTTTGCGCGAGCTCTATCAGGAGGTGATTCTCGATCACAGCCGCCACCCGCGCCATTTCGGGGCGCTCTCGGGCGCCACCCATCGCGGCGAAGGGTACAACCCGCTATGCGGCGATCGCGTAACGGTTTATCTCCATGTGGATGACGCCGGCCGCATCGACAATGTTTCATTCGAGGGCCGCGGCTGTGCCATCTCGCAGGCTTCGGCGTCGCTGATGACCGACATGATCATGGGCCGCACCGTCGCGCAGTCGGAGGGACTGATGAACGAGTTCCTGCATCTCGTCAAAGGCGAGGACGCGCAGGGTCTCGTGGGCGAGGACCGCGAACGGCTCGATGTGATGGCGGGAGTTCTCGGCATTCCCGATGCGGGTCAAATGCGCGACCCTCGCCTGGCACACCATGAAATCGGCGCTGGAGGGCGGTGCTCCCGTGCGGTCGGTATGAGTGCAGAACCTCTGAACCTGCACGGCCAGGGCGTGGCGCTGTCACCGGCGGAGCTGGAGGCCTTCACGGCCAGGCTCGTGGCGGCGCTGAAGACCGTCTATGATCCCGAAATCCCGGTGGACATCTATGAACTTGGCCTTATCTACAAGGTCGATGTTGCCGACAACAAGGATGTGGCGGTCGAGATGACCTTGACGGCGCCGGGTTGCCCGGTCGCGGGCGAGATGCCGGAAATGGTGAAGAGCGCGATCGAGGGGGTGGAGGGCGTCGGCGCGGTCAGCGTCAACATGGTCTTCGATCCGCCCTGGACGCCCGAGAAGATGAGCGACGAAGCGAAACTCGAACTGAACATGTATTGAGCATGCCCATTGCAACGACCATCCGGACGAAGCGCGAGCGGCCCAAGCCGATCCGCCTGAGCGACGCGGCGGCCGCGCGCCTGCGCGCCATCATGGAGGAGTCGCAGGGCCGTTACGCGGGCGTGCGCGTGGGCGTCAGCAACGGCGGCTGCGCCGGCATGAGCTACACCATGGATTATGCCGAGGCCGCGGGTCCGCTCGACGAAGTGATCGAAGACCGCGGCGTTCGCATTTTCATCGAGCCCAAAGCCATCCTGTTCCTGCTCGGCACGGAAATGGACTTTGTCCGCGACAAGCTCGCCGCGCGCTTCGTGTTCAACAATCCCAATCAGACCGGCTCCTGCGGTTGCGGCGAATCCGTTTCCCTCGCGCCGGCGCAGGACGAAACGGCCGAATAGCACGCCGCGGCCTCCAACGTCCGGCATCTGATCTTCTGTTTTCCGCCTGTCGGTACGCATGTCGCGGTCTGCCGCGGCGGCGCGGGCCGCATATCCTTAAGGAGGTCCGCGCGCCGTTTCGGGGATGTGAGCCCCGTCGGGTTCGACCGGGCGGGCCAAATCTGCCGAAACTCCCTGAGATTGCTGCGCGGATGGATGCGCGCTGCCCTCCGGGACGATCTGCGCCGTTCGCGCCGGGCTGCTGCGCGTTGCCGTGGGGGTGTCGCACCCCTCTCGCAAACTTCGCGAAGCTCCCTGAGATTGCTGCGCGCTGCCCTCCGGGACGATCTGCGCTGTTCGAGCCGGGCTGGTTCGTGTTGCGGTGGGCGTGTCGCCCCCGGCGGGCAAAGTTGGCGAAACTCCCTCAGATGGCGCAGCGGGAGGCGGGGTCGGCGGTTCGGGCGCCACCGGCCCGGCCGGACATCCCCGCATCAGCGCGGGCAGCATGCCCGTGGGAAATCGGGCGCGGCGCGGACGCTTCATGCCGCGTTCCGGCATGAATGAGAAGACCAACCTGATCGCTGCAAGCTCTGTCCGCGCGGCCCTGAGCGCCAGTTCTTTCGCGATCGCCTCGAACACCGAGGAGACTTCCAGGGCGACGACGTCGTCCGGCGACATGCGCATCAGGGACTCCAGCTCGATCTGGAGCAGCCTTTCCACCAGCCTGCGCGGCCCGGGCCGGCCGCCTGGATTGCCCGAGCGGCCTTTCTGGAATCGCGTGTGGACCGGCGGCCGGCGATGGCCGACGAGATAGGATGCGTTTTTTGCCATGGGAAACCGGGCTCTGCCTTTGCGGGTGTATCATATACCGTATCGGTAGCACCGTGCAAGAGGCGCCGGCTTCCCCATTCCGGCTTCGACGGATTGCAGCGGGGCAGGCGCGCATTACTTTCAACCTGCGTGGCAACCCGGAGCCTGACGATGATCGAGCGCAGACCGTATGACGAACTGGGAGGCGCCAGCCTTGGCTGGCTCGCCACCAAGCACCATTTTTCCTTTGCCGATTATCATGACCCCACGCGCATGCACTGGGGCGCGCTGCGCGTCTGGAACGATGACGAGATTGCGCCGAACACCGGCTTTCCGCCCCATCCGCATGCGGACATGGAAATCATCACCTACGTTCTTCAGGGCGCCATCACCCACAGGGACAGCATGGGCAATGAGGGACGTACGGAGGCGGGCGACGTGCAGGTGATGAGCGCGGGCACCGGCATTCGGCACTCCGAGTACAACCTGGAGCCGGAGACCACGAAGCTCTTCCAGATCTGGATATTGCCCACCAACAGCGGTGGCCAGCCCTCCTGGGGCGCAAGGCCGTTTCCCAAGGCCGGCCGGTCCGGCCGCTTCGTCACCCTCGCCAGCGGCATCGCGAACGACAATGACGCGCTGCCGATCCGCGCCGATGCGCGCGTTCTGGGTGCGACGCTCAAGGCCGGCGAAACGGCGGAATACGCCATCGGCGCCCGCCGGCATGGCTACCTCGTGCCGGCGACAGGCGCTGTCGAGGTGAACGGCGTGCGTATCAATGCGCGCGACGGCGCCGCCATCTCCGACATCGATCTGCTGAAGGTGAAAGCGCTGGAGGATTCGGAAGTCGTGCTGGTGGACGCGGCCTGAGCTGGCGGGCAGGGTCATTTTCCCTTGAAGCGGGCAGGGCGCTTTTGCAGAAAGGCGGAAATGCCTTCCGCGAAATCTTCCGTCCGTCCCGCGCGGCGTTGCTCCTGACGCTCGAGGTCGAGCTGCTCCTCGAAGGAGTTATGGGGACTGGCCCAATAGAGCCGGCGCGTTGCCGCCAGCGCAGTCGTGGGACCATCGGCAAGTCGCCCCGCCAGCGCGACCGCTTCGTCCAGCATGGTTTGTTCGTCACAGACGCGGTTGATCAGCCCCCAGGCGAGCGCGGTTTCGGCGGGCAGCTTCTCGGCGAGAAGCGACAGCTCGCGCGCGCGCGCCGCTCCCACCAGCCGCGGCAGCAGCCACGTCGAGCCGCCGTCGGGAACCAGACCGATGCGCGTGAATGCCTGAAGAAAATAGGCCGAGCGGGCGGCAACAACCAGATCGCCCATCAGTGCGAGGCTCATGCCGATACCCGCCGCCGCGCCGTTGACCGCCGTCAGGACGGGCAGGTCGACGTCGCGGATGCGGCGCAGGAGCGGATGATAGTGCTGCTCGAGATGCGTGCCGGCATCGCGCGGGCCGTTCCGCTGCTCCGCCGCTTCAACGAGATTTGCGCCCGAACAAAAGGCGCGGCCTTCGCCGGTGAGCACGACCGCACGAAACCCGTTTGCAGGGTCCGCCGCGCAAGCGAGCGCCTCTGTCAGTCCATGTGCCATCTTCGCTGACAGGGCGTTCATCACCTCGGGATGATTCAAGGTGATGACGGCGACCTTGTCGCGCGCCTCGAGACGGACGCGTTCAAATTCCCTGCGCATCGCAACTCCAGCGTTGCATCAACCCCGTACGTCCTTCGACAAGCTCAGGATGAGGACATTGTTTGCTGCATCAGCGCTGTTGGTAACAAACTCATCCTCATGCTGAGCCTGTCGAAGCATGCGGGACAAGGACATTTATTGTTGCATCAGCGCCGATGGCAACAATATCCCCCTCATGCTGAGCTTGTCGAAGCACGCACGTGCACCTCCCCCGAGCCGGGGAAGAAAAGGGGAGTCGGCAACAGCGAGCTCAGGCAGTGGTGAGCGCGGGCTTTCTTGCTTTGCGCGCGGCGGGTTTTTCCGGCGCCGGCGGAAGCGGAACGGGCCGCAACAGAAACGCGGGCAAACGGTTCAGATCGGACACATCCTGCTTCGGCTCGCATCGCGTCGCGCTCGGTTGCGCGCGCGGTGGCTGGGATGTCTCTGCTGGCCTGGGCGCAGAAGACGGGCGAGGCGGATGGCCGGACGCGTTGCCGTTTACGCCTGGTCCGTGCGGCGCTTGGTGCGGCGCAGCATGCCGGCGCGTTGGCGGGGCGGACTTGCGCTCGCCTGAGCGGTGCGACCGGCCGGAACTGCGGGAGTCGCGCTTGTGCTCCTCGCGAATTTCGAGCCCTTCCATCTTGCGCCTGGCGATGGGCTGGCCGATCAATTTCTCGATCGCTTCCACGAGCCTGGCGTCGCGCGGCGTGGCCAGCATCAAGGCGTGGCCCTCGCGCCCGGCGCGGCCGGTGCGGCCGATGCGGTGGACATAATCGTCGGCATGGATCGGCACGTCGAAATTGAAGATATGGCTGACGGCCGGGCACGTCCAGGCCGCGCGCCGCCACGTCGCTGGCGACCAGGATCTTGAGTTCGCCGGCGCGGAAGTGGTCCAGCGTCTTCGTGCGCACCGACTGGTCGAGATCGCCATGGATGCGGGGCGGCGTCGAAGCCGTGCTTCTGCAGCGACTTGGCCACCACATCGACGTCGCGCTTGCGGTTGCAGAAGACGATGGCGTTGTTGAGGGTCGGCTTAGCCTCGCGGATCAGGCGGCGCAGCGCTTCGCGCTTGGCCCAGTCATTGGCGGGAATCTCCACCACCTCCTGGGTGATGTTGGCGGCGGTGGTGGCGGGACGCGACACTTCGATCCGCACCGGATTGTGCAGGAACTGGTCGGTCAGCCGCTGGATTTCCGGCGGCATGGTGGCGGAATAGAACAGCGTCTGGCGGGTGAAGGGCAGCAGCTTGCAGATGCGCTCCACGTCGGGAATGAAGCCCATGTCCAGCATGCGGTCGGCTTCGTCGATCACCAGGATATTGACCTGGGACAGCATGATGCGGCCGCGCTCGAAATGATCGAGCAGCCGGCCGGGCGTGGCGATCAGCACGTCGACGCCGCGATCGAGCTTCTTGGTCTGGTCGTCCATCGAGACGCCGCCGATCAGCAGCGCATGGCTGAGCTTGGAATATTTGCTGTAGCGGTCGAAGCTTTCCGACACCTGGTCGGCCAGTTCGCGGGTGGGCTCCAGCACCAGGGCGCGGGGCATGCGCGCCTTGGCGCGGCCGCGGGACAGCATCTCGATCATCGGCAGGGTGAAGCTAGGCGGTCTTGCCGGTGCCGGTCTGGGCGATGCCGATCAGGTCGCGCCGCTGCAGCACCAGCGGGAATGCCCTGCGCCTGGATGGGCGTCGGGGTGGTGTAGCCGCTGTCGGCCACGGCCTTCAGCATCGAAGGCGAGAGGCCGAGCTCGTCAAAGCCGGGGGAAGCGGATCGGGAATTGTTTGAAGAACTTACGGAATCGGCAGATGTGGCCTCTTCCACGCCGGCGTTCGAGCCGGCAATCGTGTCTGTCGTCATGCGCTCCTATGTGGGCGCATGTCCTGCGCCCTGGCCGCCTGCCCGAATTGGCCGCGGCACCATCGTTGGGCATCTACGTAGCAACAATATTTCAAAAGTCAAGGAGTGGGGGCCTTGGCCTGCGTGTTTGAACCCTCCCGCGAATCTGAGGAAGGGCCTTTGGATTGCCATTGTGCGTGCTTCGATCCGCCTTCGCCAAGGCTCCGGCGGACATGGGTGCTCAATTGATCCGCCGAAGCTTCAGCGTAGGCGGGCAGGCTCAGCATGAGGAAGATTTTTGTGCCATCAGCGGGTGTGCAACAAAGAACCTCCTCATCCTTGTAACGTGAATCGGCGCGTATCGGTTAAGCTGACCGGTGCGGTGGCGGACGGAAAGCCGACTCATCCTGGGGCTTATAAGCCCGTAGCTCAGCGCGGTGTTCCGTCCGCCGTTCCATCGAACCCGAACAGTCGCTGGGGCCGCCAAGCGAGCCCGATTGAGCAAGGATGGGACAAGATGGACGCGCTCTATGTTGGCATCGACGTTTCGAAGGATCGGCTGGATGTGTACGTGCGCCCGACAGGAGAATCCTGTGCGGTCGCACGCGACGGCAAAGGTCTGGAGGAACTTGTTAAACGCCTGCGCGCTCTGGCGCCGGCGCTCATCGCGGTGGAGGCGACCGGAGGCTACGAAACCGTGGTCGCTGCAGCCCTGGCGGGGGCGGCTCTTCCGCTGGCGATCGTCAATCCCGCCCAGGTGCGCCACTTCGCGCGTGCGATTGGCAAGCGCGCCAAGACCGATCCGATCGATGCGCAGGTGATTGCGCATTTTGCGGAAGCGGCAAAGCCCGAGCCGCGCGCGGTCCCCGACGAACAGGCGCAGATGCTGTGCGACCTTGTTGCCAGACGGCGCCAGATCATCGAGATGATCGTCGCCGAAAAGCAGCGGGAAAAGCGTGCCGTCAACCGGCGTTTGCGCAAAAGCATCACCCGTCTGATCGCCGTTCTGGAGAAGGAGATCTCCGCCGTCGACAGCGATATCGACGATCTGCTGCGGGGGTCGCCGGTGTGGCGGGAGAAGGAGGATCTGCTGGCTTCGGTTCCCGGCATCGGAGCGAAGACGATTCCCACCCTCCTCGCCGAGCTCCCCGAACTGGGAACGCTCGATCGCAGACGCATCGCAAGCCTGGCCGGTCTTGCTCCCTTCACCAGGCAATCGGGCGCCTGGAAGGGCAAGAGCATGATCGGCGGCGGGCGCGCACCCGTGCGTTCTGCACTCTTCATCTGCACCATGGTGGGCGTGCGTCACAATCCGCTTCTCAAAGCCTTCTACCAACGCCTCCTCGCCGCCGGAAAACCAAAAATGGTCGCGCTCATCGCCGCAGCCAGAAAACTCCTCACCATCCTCAACGCCGTTCTCAGGGACAAACAACCGTGGAATCCAAAAAGCATTGGCGCCTGACCATCCTCTCGGAGCCGCAGATCGGTCGCCCACAGGGCAAGCGACCGAGATGTGGCGACGAGAGGATGGTCCCATCCGCTTGGTGAGCAGTGAGGGAGCTTCAGCATGAAAAATCATTTGACTCGCAAGACAGTCGCTGAGCTTGTCGAAGGACGCACAATGCTCGTGCAGTCGCAGGCACGTATAACTCTCGCGGAAGAAACATGATGGACAGACCGGGATTCGGCAGACTGGCCATCACGCTCGCGCTCTTTGCCGTCGCGGCGGTGTTCTGGTTTCTGCAGGCATATGGGGCGGCGCGCCCTGCGGTGGCGCCGGCCGATGCGTCGGCGCGCCTTTTTTCCGCCGCACGGGCGGAGCAGGTGCTGGCGCGCATTCTCGGGCCCGAGCGGCCCCATCCGGTATCGAGCGAGGAGAATGCGCTTGTGCGCGCGCGCATCGTCCAGGAACTCACCGCGCTGCGCCTGCGTCCGTTCGTCTACCACGGCTTCGCATGTCATGCGCCGGATGATTACGGCGTTGTCATCTGCGCCAGCGTGAACGACATTATCGCGGATGTGAAACCGGGCGAGGGCAGGGCAATCGTGCTGCTCGCGCATTACGATTCGGTGCCCGCGGGGCCCGGCGCCGCGGACGACGAGTCAGGCGTTGCGACCGTCATCGAAACGGCGCGGGCGCTTGAGGCGCGCGGTCTTGTCAGCCGCCATCCCATCATGGCGGTGCTCAGCGACGGCGAGGAGGCCGACCTTCTGGGCGCGGCCGCCTTCCTGCACGATCCGGCGCTGAAAGCGCGCGTCGGCGCGGTCGTGAATGTGGAAGCGCGCGGCAACCAGGGTCCCAGTCGCCTGTTTCAGACAAGCCCCGGCGATCAACCGCTGATCGATCTCTATGCGAACAACGTTGCCGATTATGCGACGAGTTCTCTCTATCACGAGATCTATCGCTTTCTGCCCAACGACACCGACCTGACGCTTTTCATCGCCGACGGATTTCCGTCGTTCAATTTCGCCTATGTCGGAGGCGTCGCCGATTATCACACCGCGCTCGACACGCGCGCCCATCTCGATCCGGTGTCGCTCCAGCAGCAGGGCGATAACATGCTGGGCGTGGCGAGCGGCCTCGAACAGGCCGATTTTGCGCGCCTGCGCGGGCACGACGACATTTATTTCGACGTTCTCGGCCGTTGGCTGCCGCGCGCGCCTGCGAGCTGGGCGAAGGTGCTCGCGATCGCGGCCCTTCTGGCGCTCGTCGCGGCGACGCTGCTCGCGCGCGGCGCTCCAGTTTCCTGGCGGCAATGGCTGCGCGCTTTCGCGATCACGCCGGCATTGATCGTGGTCGCGGCCGGAAGCGGTTTTGCCCTGCACGAAGTGGCCGTGCTCGTCTCGGGCATGCCGGATCCGTCCTATGCCTATCCTGCGGCGATGCGGATTGCGTTCGGGTTCGGACTGGCAGGCGCTGCGCTGCTCGTGTCCCGTCTCGCGCCCGTCCGCGCCGCCGCGGCGTCGGTATGGCTCTGGATCGCCGCGCCCGGAGTGATCGTCGCGATATTTCTGCCCGGATTATCGCCATATTTCCTCATTCCGGCGCTTGCAGCGTCGATTCTGCTTGCCGTCGCGGCGCGTGCGCCTGGAAGCTGGGACGGGTCTCGCGGCGCGTTCGCGCTTTTTGTTGCAGCACTTGTTGCATTGATGGCGTGGAGCGCCATCGGCACGTCGGGCGAAACGCTGATGGGTCTGAAGCTCCATCCGCTGTTCACCGTACCCTTCGCCATTGGGCTGTCGCCGCTGGTGCCGCTTCTCGCGCGCTTTGCCATGCCGCACCGCTTGTGGGTCGTGGCGACACTCGTCATGTTTGTCGCCGCCATCCTCGCGGCGGTCGTGCAGGGATTGGAGCCTTCCTACAGCACGACGGCCGCGCAGCGGTTGAATGTTACTTACATCGAAGGCCGGGATCGCGCGGTATGGGCCGTGGATGCGACGGCGCCGGTCCCTGCCTCGATGCGTGCCGTTGTGCCGTTCGCGTCGGTGCCGCGCCGGGTGCTGCCCGAAACGCCAAGCGTCTATATGGCGCCCGCCGGCGCGCCGCGGTTTTCGTTGCCCACGGTGACGGCCATTATCCGGCCACCCGCAAACGGCGCGCGCCGGATCACGCTCCTGTTCCACAGCTCGGACAGGGCGGATCAGATGTATCTGGTCATTCCGAAAAACGCGATGCTGAAAGCCGTCGATCTGCATGGCTGGCATTTCGACGTGCCGGCGAACTGGGCAAACCAGGATTCCGTCGTGCTGGCCTGCATGAGCCGCGATTGCGCGACAGAGACGGTGACGTTGACGCTGGCCACGCGCACAGCCGTGACGCTCGGTCTCTTCGAACACCGCTTCGGCCTGCCGGATTTCGCGCGGCGCCTCGTTGCCGCCCGCCCGCCCACCGCCGTCCAGTCCCAGAACGGCGACGGCGTGACATTGATCGGCGCGGTGAATTTGCCTCCTGGCAGTTAAGACGCGCGTACCCCTCACGCCATCGTGGAACCAGGGCATCTACACGTCCCCTTGCCCCACGCTAGATGCGAGACTTACAAGCTGCATTCACCTCCTCCTAAGGGGGAGATAAAAAAACAAGGCACAACACGAAATTCCGCCAGGGAGAGGTGTAGATGCCCACCCGGATCTTCACTCACACATCCACGTCGGCGGCAAAGCGGGCGTTTTCCTGGATGAACTGGAAGCGCAGCTCGGGTTTCTTGCCCATCAGGCGTTCGACGAGAGACGAAGTTTCCTGCGCTTCGTCATCTGCGATTTCCACGCGCTCGAGCGTTCGCGATGCCCGGCTTCATCGTTGTGTCCCTGAGCTGGGCCGGCATCATCTCGCCCAGACCCTTGAAGCGGGAAATGTCGATCTTCGCGTTCGACTTGAAGACGCTCTTCAGCAACTGCTCGCGGTGCGCGTCGTCGCGCGCATATTCGGTCCGGCTGCCCTGCGTCAGCCGGTAGAGCGGCGGCATGCGCCAGGTGCAGATGGCCGTTCGCGATGAGCGCCGGGCATCTCGCGATAGAAGAAGGTCAGCAGCAGCGAGGCGATGTGCGCGCCGTCGACGTCGGCATCGGTCATGATGATGACGCGCTCGTAGCGCAGGTCCTCGTCGCGATAGCGCGCGCCGGTGCCGCATCCCAGCGCCTGCACCAGATTGGCCAGCTCCTGGTTCTGTTCGAGCTTGCCGGTGGCGGCGCTGGCGACGTTGAGGATCTTGCCGCGCAAGCGGCAGCACCGCCTGGGTGGCGCGGTCGCGCGCCTGCTTCGCCGAGCCGCCCGCCGAATCGCCCTCGACCAGGAAGATCTCCGTGCCGTTCGGGCTGTCGCGGCTGCAATCGGCGAGCTTGCCGGGCAGGCGCAGCTTGCGCGTCGCGGATTTGCGCGAGACTTCGCGTTCCTGCTTGCGCCGCAGACGGTCTTCGGCCTGGTCGACGACAAACGTCAGCAGCGCGTCGGCTTCCTGCGGGCTCTCCGCGAGCCAGTGATCGAAATGATCGCGCACGACATTCTCGACCAGGCGCTGCGCGTCCGGCGTCGACAGTTTTTCTTTCGTCTGTCCCTGGAATTCCGGCTCGCGGATGAAGATCGAGAGCACCGCGCAGGCGGCCGCCATCACATCGTCGGGCGCGACCAGCGCCGTCTTGCGGTTGTTGGCGCGCTCGCCATGCGTCGCGCAGGGCTTTGGTCAGCGCGTTGCGGAAGCCCTGTTCGTGCGTGCCGCCCTGCGGTCGTCGGAATCGTGTTGCAATAGGAGTGCAGGAACGGATCGACTTCCGGCACCCAGGCGATGGCCCATTCCACCGCACCCTTGCCGTCGCGATTTTCGGTGCGGCCCGTAGAAACTCCGCGCGGTGACCGCAGCGCGGCCCTCGATCTCCGAGTTGAGAAAATCCAGGATGCCACCCGGGAATTTAAGTGTTTCTTCCGCCGGGCGTGCCGTCATCGGATTTCAGCAGCTCAGGCGCGCAGCTCCAGCGAATTTCGACGCCGCGGTACAGATAGGCCTTCGACCGCGCCATGCGGTAGAGCGCCCGCGGCGAAAAATGCACGGACTTGCCGAAGATCTGCGTGTCGGGCCTGAAGGAGACGACGGTGCCGCGACGGTTGACGGCGCCGGCATCCTTCAATTTTCCCGCCGCGTGGCCACGTTCGAAGCGCATGCGATAGCCGTGGCGGTCGCGGAAGACTTCGACTTCCATCCATTCCGACAGCGCATTCACGACCGACGCGCCCACGCCGTGGAGCCCGCCGGACGTGTCATAGACCTTGCCGCCGAATTTCCCGCCCGCGTGCAGCGTGGTCATGATCACCTCGAGCGCGGACTTGCTCTTGAATTTCGGGTGCGGATCGACCGGAATGCCGCGGCCATTGTCGCGAACGGTGAGCACGTCGTCCGGCTTCAGATCGATTTCGATCCGCGTGGCGTGGCCCGCGACCGCTTCGTCCATCGCATTATCGAGAATTTCGGCGGCGAGGTGATGCAGCGCCCGCTCGTCCGTGCCGCCGATATACATGCCCGGCCGGCGCCGCACCGGCTCGAGCCCCTCCAGCACCTCGATGTCCTTGGCCGTGTAGCCATTGGAGCGGGAGGACATCGTCTCGAAAAGATCGGGTGATTTCGCCATTCGGACCCCTCACCCGCACTTGAGCGGTTGCGAGTCCTCACGCTTCATCCCTCTCCCACGAGGGGAGAGGGGAACTCCTCGCGCTGATCGGGCGCTGCTGATGCAACGCGCGGCACTGCCATTCTGTTGCTCCGGTTAAGATGCGAGGCTGAGAAGCTGCATTCACCTCCCCCTTGCGGGGAGGTCGAAATTCGCGAGCGCATTTCGCGCGAGCAAATTTCGGGTGGCGGTCATGCCAGATAAACGAGCGAGATATTTGCGCGCCCATGCGACGGAGGCCGAGCGCTATCTCTGGTTCAGCCTGCGGCTTCTCAAAGCCAAGGGCTTGCATTTTTGCCGCCAGGCACCGATCGGCCGTTACTTCGTGGATTGCCACAGCGCGAAGATCGTTGTGGAAATCGACGGCTCCCGACACGCTGAACTGTCCCACGTCTCGCACCATGCAGCACGCACGGAATTTCTGCGTTCGCAAGGTTATCAGGTACTGCAATTCTGGAACGGGGAGGTGATCCGCAACCGGGCGGCTGTTTTGGACGCTGTTTTCGCTGCGGCGCCGCGACCTCCACCCGAAATTTGCTCGCGCGAAATGCGCTCGCAAATTTCGACCTCCCCGCAAGGGGGAGGTGAAAAGACAAGGCAGAACACTAAATTCGACCACGCAGATGTATAAATCCCCCTCTCCCCTTGTGGGAAAGGGATGCGGGACGAAGCGGTTGACGCAACACGAGCGCGGGTGAGGGGTGCTCACACGCTGTAGTACATCTTGAATTCCACCGGATGGGGCGTGTGTTCGAACGTATGCACCTCGCCCATCTTCAGCTCGATATAGCTGTCGATGAAATCGTCCGAGAAGACGCCGCCCTTCTTGAGGAAGGCGCGGTCCTTGTCGACGCATTCCAGCGCCTGGCGCAGGGAACCGCAGACCGTCGGCACGTCGTGGAGTTCTTCGGGCGGCAGCGCGTAAAGGTCCTTGTCCATCGGGTCGCCGGGATGAATCTTGTTCTCGATGCCGTCGAGGCCGGCCATCAGCAGCGCGGCGTAGGCGAGATAGGGATTGGAGCCGGCATCGGGAAAACGCACTTCCACGCGTTTGCCGTTCGGGCTGGCGGAAAACGGAATACGGCATGAGGCCGACCGGTTGCGCGACGAATATGCAAGCAGCACCGGAGCCTCGAAGCCGGGAATCAGCCGCTTGTAGGAATTGGTGAGCGAATTCGAGAATGCGTTGACCGCCCGCGCGTGGCGGATGATGCCGCCGATGTAGTAGAGGCAGGTGTCCGACAGATCGGCGTAGCCCGAGCCGGCGAACAGCGGCTTGCCGCCGCGCCAGATCGACTGGTGAACGTGCATGCCGGAGCCATTGTCGCCGTAAACAGGTTTGGGCATGAAGGTCGCCGTCTTGCCGTACGCCGCTGCCACCTGGTGAATCACGTATTTGTAGATTTGCATCGCATCCGCGCAGCGCGTCAGCGTCTTGAACTTGAAGCCCAGCTCGTGCTGCGCGCAGGCCACTTCATGGTGATGCTTCTCTGGCTCGATGCCGAGCTCGCCCATCACCGCCAGCATCTCGCTGCGGATATCCTGCGCGGAATCGACGGGGGGAACCGGAAAATAGCCGCCCTTGACGCCGGGGCGATGACCCATATTGCCGGCATCGTATTCCGTCCCGGAATTGTAGGCGCCTTCGGCGGAATCGATGAAATAAAAACCCTTGTTCATGCCGGTGTCGAAGCGGACATCGTCGAAGATGAAAAACTCCGCCTCGGGTCCGAAATAGGCGGTATCGCCGATCCCCGACGACGCCATGTAATTTTCCGCTGCCTTGGCGATCGAGCGCGGGCACCGCGCATAGCGCTGGCCGGTCGTCGGCTCGACCACGTCGCAGAAAAGCGCGAGCGTCGTCTGCGCGAAGAACGGGTCGAGAATCGCGGTATCGCAATCGGGCAGAAGCGTCATGTCGGATTCGTTGATCGCTTTCCAGCCGGCGATCGAGGAACCGTCGAACATGGTTCCGTTCGTCAGAAAATCGTCGTCCACCAGCGACAGGTCGTACGTCACGTGCTGCCACTTGCCGCGCGGATCGGTGAAGCGGAGGTCGACGAACTTCACCTCCTTGTCCTTGATGAGCTTCAGAACTGTGCCTGCATTGGCCATGACCGTTCCTCGAAGTTGCAGCGGGCGCTTCCGCCGTTGGTCTCTAGATCGCGTCCGTGCCCGTCTCGCCGGTGCGGATGCGGATGGCTTGCTCCACCTCGAACACGAATATCTTGCCGTCGCCGATGCGACCCGTGCGCGCGGCCTTCTGGATCGCGTCGAGCGCGGCCTCCAGGCGGTCGGACGGCACGACCAGTTCGATCTTCACTTTCGGCAGGAAGTCGACGACATATTCGGCGCCGCGATAAAGCTCGGTGTGGCCCTTCTGGCGTCCGAAGCCCTTCGCCTCGACCACCGTGATGCCCTGTATGCCAATTTCCTGAAGCGCTTCCTTCACCTCGTCCAGCTTGAACGGCTTGATGATGGCTTCGATCTTTTTCATCGCCGCGCTCCCCATTCCCGTTCCATTAACCAATAAGCACGCGTCCTGCCAGCCGAAAGCGCGTTATCCACACGCGGCGATCGGATAAATCGGCGCGGCGTTCTGTCACCGCCTCGGCCAGCTTGCGCGGCCCCGCATGCGGCCCGATCTTTGCCAAGGCGCGGGTGATCGCATAAAGCGTTTGCATGGGCGCGAGCCAATTCAATCCCGTCTTCGCGCAACTGCCGACGACGATTTTCACGGTCATGTCGGCTCTTGCGGCCGAGCACGGCGCCATCAATCTGGGGCAGGGCTTTCCCGACGAGGACGGTCCGCTCGCAATTCGCGAAGCCGCCGCAACGGCCTTGCGCGAGGGACCCAACCAATATCCGCCGACGCGCGGCCTGCCTGCACTGCGTGAGGCCATCGCCGCGCATGCCAAGCGATTCTATGGCTTCGAACTCGATCCCGAACGCAACGTGCTCGTTACTTCCGGCGGTACCGAGGCACTGGCCGCGAGCATTCTGGCGTTGGCGGGGCAGGGCGGAGAAGCCGTGCTCATCGAGCCGGCCTACGATTCCTATCGTCCGATCGCGCGCGCCGCGGGCGCCCGCGTGCGCAGCCTGAAGCTTGCCCCGCCCAACTGGCGTCTCGAAGAACTGGCGCTCAAAGAGGCGATCACCGCCGAAACGCGCGTCGTCATGTTGAACACGCCGCTTAATCCCATCGGGCGCGTCTTCGACGCGGAGGAGCTCGCCGGCGTCGCGCGCGTGCTGGCGGATTCGCCCGCGGTGGCGATCTGCGACGAGGTCTACGAGCATCTCGTCTTCGACAAACGGGCGCATCTGCCGCTGATCGGCTTTCCGGGCATGCAAGACCGCGTCGTTCGGGTGGGCTCTGCCGGCAAGATGTTCTCGCTGACCGGCTGGAAGGTCGGCTGGGTGACCGGCCCGGGGGCGCTGATCGAGGTGATTGCGAAAGCCCACCAGTTCATCACCTTCACAACGCCCCCGGCGCTTCAGCGCGGTACGGCTTATGCGCTCGCCAACGAAATGGCGTTTACGCTGGGCCTGACGGCAACGCTGCAAAGCAATCGCGACCTGCTGGGCACTCGGCTGGCACGCATGGGATTCGACGTGCTGCCCTGTGAGGGAACCTATTTTCTGACCGCCGGCATCCGCGCGCTGACGAACGAGCGCGATGACACGTTCTGCGAGCGATTGGTGCGAGAGGCGGGCGTCGCGCTGATTCCGCTCAGCGCTTTCTTCGAGTCGGGCCAGCCCGAACATCTGGTGCGCTTTGCCTTCTGCAAGAAGCGCATCCTTCTCGAGGAGGCGCTCGATCGTCTCGAACGTTATTTTTCCGACGGGCGGCGTCACGGTGGTTGACCCACGCACGCCAGTCCTCGTGGGTGCGGGACAGTGTACGCAGCGCACCGCGCGGGAGGGGCAGCTCGCCGACAGCGCCGACCCGCTTGCGCTGATGGTGCGTGCCGCGCGGCTGGCGCTCGCCGACAGCGGTGCGCGCGCGGCAGCGGTCGAATCGCTCGACACGATCGCGGTTGTGCAGCTCACCGCCGATTCGCCGGGCGAGCAGGGCAGGCTGCCACGCGGCATGTTCCGCAATCCACCGCTTTCCGTCGGCCGCCGGATCGGCGCGTCGGCGCGGCGCAGCCTGTATACCGCAACCGGTGGCAACACCCCGCAATGGCTCGTCAACCGCACCGCCGAGGAAATCGCGCAGGGCGATTGCGATGCCGCGCTTCTCGTCGGCGGCGAATGTCTCGCCACGCAGCTGCACGCCATCAGGCAGGGTTTCGATCCCGGCTGGGGAAAGAGCGCGGACGCCGATCCGGGAAGCGATCCCGAGCATGTCGGCGATACGCGACCAGGCACGAACGCGTACGAGCGATCCTATGGACTGCAATTTCCGGTGAACGCCTATCCGCTATTCGAAAACGCTCTCTGCGATGCACGAAAGCGCACCCACGATGTTCATCGCCTGGCCATGGGCCGGCTGTTTTCTCCCTTCTCGCGTGTCGCATCGCAGAATCCGGACGCGTGGTTCCCGGTTTATCGGACGCCCGGGGAATTGATCACGCCAACTGCCCAGAACCGCTACGTGGGATTCCCCTACACCAAATACCTGAACGCGGTGATCGAAGTGGACATGGCGGCGGCGCTGCTAATGACGAGCGCAGGTCGTGCGCGCGAGCTTGGCATTCCGCCATCCAAATGGGTGTTCCTGCACGGCTGCGCCGACGTGGACGACATCTGGAATCTCGCAGAGCGCTTGAACTATCACACGTCACCGGCCATTCGCATTGCAGGCCGCAAGGCGCTCGCCATGGCAGGCCTTGGTATCGGCGATATCTCGTTCATCGATCTCTATTCCTGCTTTCCGTCTGCGGTGGAGATCGGCTGCCTCGAGCTCGGCATCGCCGAAGACGATCCGCGCGGCCTGACGGTCACTGGCGGCATTCCCTATTTCGGCGGACCGGGCAGCAACTACACAATGCACGCCATCGCAACGATGGTGGGAATGCTGGGCGCGAATCCGGGGCGCTTCGGGCTGTGCACGGGCAATGGCTGGTACCTCACCAAGCATTCCATGGGCATCTATTCCACGACGTCCATCGAGGCCAGGTGGGAACGCGAACAGCCTTCCTCGCACCAGCGCGAGATCGAAGCAGTGGCCCGGCCGGCCGTGACGGAGACTCCGAATGGGCGTGCGCGCATCGAAACGTACACGGTCGCAACCGACCGAAAGGGTCGGCGGTTCGCAATCATCGTCGGCCGATTGGAAGACGACCGACGATTCCTCGCGCATGCACCGGACGATACCGCGACGCTCGATTTCATGATGCGCGAAGAGATGGTGGGCCGCATCGGCATCGCGACCACGACGCCAGGCGGAAACCTTTTCGAGTTTGGCTGACAATGCCGCGACTTTATCTCGTCCGACATGGCCACCCGGAAGCCGGGTTCGGGCAGGCCGTCGATCCCTCTCTCGATGCATTGGGGCACCGCCAGGCGTCAAAGGTGGCGGCGAAGCTCGAACGCCTGGGTCCGCTGCCGATCCTGACAAGCCCGCTCGCGCGCGCGCAGCAGACGGCCGCGCCGCTCGCGAAACTCTGGAATTGTCCCCCCGCCATCGTAACCGCGGTGGGTGAAATTCCGACACCTTCCACTGCGTTGAGCGGGCGCGCCGAATGGCTGGGCGAATTCCTGAAGACGTCATGGAAGGACGCGGAGCCGCTGCTCGCGCAGTGGCGCAAACGGCTGCTTGCCGCCCTCCTGACGCGAAAGACGGACGCGGTGATCTTCTCGCATTACGTCGCCATCAACGCCGCCGTGGGCGCCGCCATCGCAGACGACCGGCTTGTCGTATTCTCTCCCGGCAATTGCTCGGTGACGATCCTGGAGGCGGAGAACGGCACGATGCGGCTCGTGGAAAAAGGCCGCGAAACTCTGGCGAGTGAACCGATCCAATGAATGTCGACATTCACGAACTGACTGCCGCCGAGCTGTCGCAGGCCTACCGCGAACGCGAGTTGTCGCCCGTGGACGTCGTCGCGACATGTCTCGCCCGCATCGAAGCACTCGACGCGGAGATCAACGCCTTCTGCCTGGTCGATCCAGACGCGGCGCGCGCGACGGCGGAGGCCGCGGAGGCCCGCTGGATGGCGTCCGCGCCACTGTCCCCGCTCGACGGCGTGCCCGTCGCGGTCAAGGACCTGCTGCTCACGCGAGGCTGGCCGACGCGACGCGGTTCGCTGACTGTCGACCCCGTTGGACCGTGGACGGACGATGCGCCGGCGGTCGCGCGACTGCGCGAAGCGGGGGCGGTGCTGATCGGCAAGACCACGACGCCGGAATTCGGCTGGAAAGGTACGACCGACAGCCCGCTGACCGGCGTCACGCGCAACCCCTGGAACCCCGCGAAGACGCCAGGCGGCTCCTCGGGCGGCTCGGCCGCCGCCCTCGCAGCGCGCTTGGCGCCGCTTGCGCTCGGTACCGACGGCGGCGGATCGATCCGCATACCCGCGAGTTTTTGCGGCGTTTATGGCCTGAAGCCGAGCTTCGGCCGCGTGCCTGCGTGGCCGCTCTCGCCCTTCGGCACGCTGGCCCATGTGGGCCCGATGAGCCGCACGGTGCGGGACGCGGCGCTTCTGCTGAACATCATCTCGAAACCGGATGCGCGCGACGGACACGCATTGCCGTACCGCGAGCACGATTACGCGGCGGGCCTGCACGCGCCGCTCAAGGGGGAAGCGCATCGCTTTCAGCGCACGCCTCGGCCATGTGGAGCGTGTATCGCGCGACGTCGAGACGCTCGTCGCTGCCGGCGCGCGCAGATTTGCCGAGCTGGGCGCCGAGATCGAGGAAATCGATCCGCCTGCGAGCGATTCTTCGTCCGTCTTTCGGACGTTGTGGTGGGCCGGCGCGGGATTTCTGCTGGGCGATCTGCCGGCCGAAAAGAAGGCCCTGCTCGATCCGGGTCTGCGCGAGATGGTCGAGAGCGGCAGCGCGATCGGGTTGCGGGCCTATCTCGAGGCCACCGCGGCGCGCGGCGCTTACGCAAGCGCCATGCGTCAATTCATGGAGACGTTCGATTTCGTGCTTACGCCCGCCGTTGCAACCGCGGCGTTCGACACCGGCCGGCTCGCACCTCTCGATGACGATGGCAACGCATGGATGAGTTGGACGCCATTCAGCTTTCCTTTCAATCTGACGCAGCAGCCCGCCGCGAGCATCCCGTGCGGATCGACCAGGGACGGGCTGCCGGTCGGACTGCAGATCGTCGGCCGCATGTTCGACGACGCCGGCGTCCTCGCTGCTTCGGCGGCTTATGAGCAGGCCAATCCGATGTATCGTCCGCTGCCTCCGGGCTGTTGAGAGCGGAATCGTGCACGCGGTTGAGGGAGGGCGCAGCGATGCTGGATGTTCGTGCAAGGCGGATGGCGTGGAGCGTTCTGGCGGGTGCGACCGCAATCGAGGGCGTCGCACTGCTGTGGGTGTTCCAACGCGTGCTGGCAAAGCCGCAGCGTCTGGAGCACTATTTCTTCGCTCCGCAAGCGCAGGCCGTTGCGTGGATACTCGCGGCCGCGACAGCGCTCGCATACGTGGCCTATGCCGCGCTGCGCAGTCCGCTCATCGGCGAACTCATATTGTCCGTTTCCAAATGGCGACCGTATCTCGGACTGAGGCTGGTGGCGCTGGCGGAAGCATTCGTGACGGGCATTTTCGAGGAAGTCGCGTTTCGCCGGTTCCTTATGGATTGGGCGGCACACCGAGGTGCCGGCGCCGTTGTCCAGATCGCGGCTTCCGCTGTCGTTTTCGGCGTAGTTCACAGCTCTTGGGGCGTTTTCAGCGCGAACATTCGCGCTGCGATCTCTGCAAGTCTCGCGACGGGGGTGTTAGGTGCACTTCTTGGGGTCGTGTACCTGGCGAGCGGCCGGAGCCTCGCGCCCTGCGTCGCTGCGCATATCACGATCAATCTGTTGCTCGAACCCTGGCTCATTTTAGCGGCAGCGACCGGCAGCTGGGGGCGCCGCGGCGCGCGGCCCACGTGAACGAACGGACTGACTTGTTGCGCAGTGAGTTCTAGACTGCAGGATCGAGTTTGCACACAGCATGACCAACGAGATAATTACGGTCGCCGAAATGTACGCAGCGGACCGTTACGCGGCGGAGAACGGCGTTGCGTCGCTGACGCTGATGGAGAATGCGGGGCGCGCGGTCGCAGACGAGATTGCGCGGCGCTGGTCTGCGCAACCGGTCACGGTCCTGTGCGGCCCCGGAAACAATGGCGGCGACGGATTTGTCGTCGCGCGGCATCTGGCTGACCGCGGCTGGCCGGTCCACGTCGCGCTGTTCGGGCTGCGCGAACGGCTCAAGGGCGACGCAGGAGCCATGGCGGCGAAATGGACGGGACAGGTGGCCGCGCTGTCGCAGGAGTTGGTGCGGAATGCGCCGCTGGTCGTCGACGCCATGTTCGGGGCAGGTCTGGGACGGCCCCTTGAAGGCGTGGCGCGCGAAACTGCGAGAGCGCTGAACGAGCGGCCGGCCCAGGTCGTCGCGGTGGATGTGCCAAGCGGGCTCGATGGCAATCTGGGCCGGCCGCTCGAAGGCCCGCACGGAGTTGTCGTGCAGGCGGATCTGACGATCACTTTTTTCCGCAAGAAGCCGGCCCACGTGCTGATGCCGGGCCGGCTTCTGTGCGGGGAGGTATCGCTCGCGGGTATCGGCGTTCCCGCTGCAGCGCTGGACTTCATCCGCCCACGGATGTTCGAGAACGGTCCCGGGCTGTGGGGGCGCGCGTTTCCCTGGCCGCAACCGATTGCGCACAAATACGCGCGCGGGCACGCCATCGTGGTCAGCGGTCCGGCGCATGAAACAGGTGCGGCGCGGCTCGCGGCCCGCGGCGCCTTGCGCGCCGGCGCTGGCCTCGTGAGCGTGGCCAGTCCATCCGAAGCCCTGGCAGTCAATGCCGCCACGCTGACGGCCATCATGGTGAAGCCCTTCTCCGGCGCCGCCGGTCTTGGCGACGTGCTGAAAGACTCGCGCCTCAATGCCGTCGTGATCGGGCCTGGTTGCGGCGTGGGCGGCGCCACGCGCGAAATGGTAGCTGCAGTTCTGGCCGGCAAAGCTGCGGCGGTGCTCGACGCCGATGCGCTCACGTCGTTTTCGGAGAATCCCAACACGCTATTCCTGCAATTGCGCGAGCCTGCCGTGCTCACGCCGCATGCCGGTGAATTTGCCCGCATCTTTCCGGGCCTGCTGGAACAGACGCCGACACGCATCGACGCCGCCCGACAGGCGGCCGCGACAGCCAAATGCACGGTGCTGCTGAAGGGGTCCGATACTGTTATTGCCGCCGCGGACGGACGAATCGCGGTCAATACCAACGCGCCGCCCACGCTCGCCACCGCGGGCGCCGGCGACGTTCTGGCCGGCATGATCGGCGGCTTGCTGGCGCAAGGGATGGATTCGTTCTCCGCCGCCGCCGCCGGAGCGTGGCTGCATGGAGAGGCGGCGCAGCGCTTCGGATACGGGCTGATCGCGGAGGATCTGCCGGAGAAGCTGCCGTCGGTGTTGACGGCGCTGCGAGACAGTCTGGCATGAGCGATGCGAACATTCGCCGGGGGCTGAGCGCCGACGTCCCCGCGCTTCTCGACATCTACAATTACTACGTGATCCACACTCACATCACCTTCGACCTCGAGCCGCGCACGCTCGCGCAGCGGCTCGCCTGGTTCGCGCAGTTCGGCAGCGGGGGGCGCTATCAATGCTTCGTGGCGGAGGAGTCCGGCAAGGCGCTCGGGTGGGCGTCATCGGCACCCTACAAGGATAAAGCCGCTTACGATTGCTCGGTCGAAACGAGCGTCTATCTGGCGCCGCCGGCGATCGGCAAAGGCTTCGGGCGAAAACTGTACGCGGCGCTGTTCGAGGCGCTCGAGGGGGCCGATGTACATCGCGCCTATGGCGGCATCGCCCAGCCCAACGACGCCTCGGTCCGGCTTCACGAAGCGATGGGCTTCGCGCATGTGGGCACCTATCGCGAAGTCGGCCGCAAACTGGGCCGTTTCTGGGACGTGGCGGTGTACGAGCGTCCGGTCGGGCCGACGCCCTAGCAAGCGCCGCGATCGCTTTGGTCCCTCCTGGGCCTTGCGCCTGTTGAAAAGGAGCGGCGGAAATCCTAGTATCAACAATGTCGATACGGAGGTCCCCATGCGCGTCACTGTCAAGAAATGGGGCAACAGTGCCTCCGTCCGTATCCCGTCCCCTGTCATGAAAGCGGCGCACGTCCGGCTGGATCAGCAAGTGGATGTGCGGGAGGAACGGGGCCGCATCATCCTCGAGCCGATACGCGCGCCAACCTTCGATCTGGCAACCCTGGTCGCCGGGATCACGGATGAGAACCGCCATGCCGAAATCGAATCCGGCGGTCCGGTCGGCAAAGAGATTCTCTAGTGCCGTCCGCATATGTGCCGGATAGCGGCGACATAGTCTGGATCAACTTCGATCCCCAGGCGGGCCATGAGCAGGCCAGGCACCGGCCTGCCGTTGTACTCAGCTCCGCCAGTTACAATGACCGTGCCGGGCTGCTTATCTGCTGCCCCATTGCCGCCAGGATCAAAGGCTATCCTTTCGAGGTCAAACTGTCCGGTCGCCCCGCCGGCGTGGCGTTGGCCGATCAGGTCAAGAGCTTCGATTGGCGAGCGCGCAGGGCGCAAAAGAAGGGCAAAGCGACGGCCGGCGAACTTGCGGAAATCCGCGCCAAGCTCCACTCGCTAATTGGATAGCAGCGGCTTTTCGTGTGCAACCCTGAGCGCGAGGGACGTGGCGGTGTATGAGCGTCCGGTCGGGCCGACGCCCTAGCAAGCGCTGGGATCGCCTGATATACGGGCGCGCTCCGGCGGCAGGCAGGAATGCCGCGGGCAGGCCCGAACGCGGGCGTGGTGGAATCGGCAGACACGCGAGATTTAGGTTCTCGTGACGAAAGTCGTGGGGGTTCAAGTCCCTCCGCCCGCACCAGCGCCGAGCCCGGCATCGATCGCAGGAATTTTCGAATGGAAATCACCGAGACCGTTTCAGAGCCGTTGCACCGCGAGTTCAAGATCGTCATCGGTGCCGACGATCTCGACACGCGCCTCACCGGTCGTCTCGAGGAAATGAAATCGCGCGTTCATCTCAAGGGGTTTCGTCCCGGCAAGGCGCCGGTGACCTATCTGAAGAAAGCCTTCGGCAAGTCGATGATGAGCGAAATCGTCGAGCAGGCGGTGTCGGAGACGAGTCAGAAAACGGTGAGCGAGCATGCGCTGAAACCCGCCTTCCCGCCCCAGGTCGACTACGTCACGCCGATGGACGAGGTGGTGGGAGGCAAGGCGAATCTCGAGTTCATGATCCGCGTCGATCTCATGCCGGAATTCGAGTTGGCCGACATCACGCAACTCCAGATCGAAAAACTCGTCGCCGATGTGACCGACGCGGAGGTCGAGGCCGCCGTCCAGCGGCTGGCCGAGCAGGCGCGCACGCACTCGCCGCGTCCCGATCATGGAGCCGCCGAGGAACATGACGCGCTGACGCTCGATTTCGTGGGCCGCGTGGACGGCAACGAGTTCGCAGGCGGGAAAGCGGAGGATTTCAACCTCATTCTCGGCTCGGGACAGCTGATCCCGGGGTTCGAGGCGCAACTCGTGGGCGCCCGGGCCGGGAGACGAGCGTGTCGTGAAGGTCGACTTTCCGGCTGACTATCCCGACGCGAAGCTGGCTGGCCGGCCCGTCGAATTCACCGTCAAGGTGAAAGAGGTGAAGTCGCCCGACGCATTGACGGTCGACGACGAGCTGGCCAAGAAGCTCGGAATGCCTTCGCTCGGCACCCTCAAAGAACGGGTGCGCGATCAGCTCAAGATCGATTTTGCGCGCGCCAGCCGGATGCATCTCAAGCGGCGGCTGCTGGACGCGCTGGATGATGCGCATGACTTTCCGCTGCCGCCAACCATGGTGGAGCCGCGAGTTCGACATGATCTGGGCGCAGGTCGAGGCGGAGCTGAAACGCGAGGGCAAGACCGCCGCGGACGAAGGCAAGACGGAGGACGAGCTGCGGCGGAATATCGCAAGATCGCCGAACGCCGGGTGCGTCTCGGCCTGGTGCTGGGCAGCTGGGCGAGCAGAACGGCATCGCGGTGCGCCGGCGACGAAGTCGCAGCGCGCCATCATGGCGCGCGCGCGCCAGCATCAGGGCCGCGAGCAGGAGGCCTTCCAGTTCTAGCAACAATCCCCAGGCCCAGGCGGAAATTCGCGCGCCGATTTTCGAGGACAAGGTCGTCGATTTCATCGCCGAACTGGCCAGTGTCACCGAACGCAAGGTCGACCGGGAGACACTGTTCCTTGATCCTGATGAGGCGGAGGCGAAGCTGAAAGCGGCGGAAGCGTCGCCACCCGGGAAAGACGTCTAGCGCAGTTGCCCGAAGAGGATGCGCGAAGGGCATCCTCCGCATCCATTGCGCAAAAGAAATATCAGCACGACATGCCACGCCGGCTCACGGCAGCGCGGTAGCGGAAGGAATCTCGGAATGAAGGATAGCAAGGATCTGTACATGAACACGCTCGTGCCGATGGTCGTCGAGCAGACGGCCCGCGGCGAGCGCGCCTATGACATCTATTCGAGGCTGCTCAAGGAACGGATCATATTCGTCACCGGCCCGATCGAGGATTACGGCGCGAGCCTCATCACCGCGCAGCTGCTCTTTCTGGAGGCGGAAAATCCGAAGAAGGAGATTGCGATGTACATCAATTCTCCGGGCGGGGTGGTTACCGCCGGCCTGGCCATTTACGATACGATGCAATATGTAAGGCCCCACATTCAGACATTGTGCGTCGGCCAGGCGGCCTCCACCGCCACGCTGCTGCTGTGCGCGGGCGAGAAGGGAGGGCGGGCCTGCCTGCCGAATTCTCGCGTTCTGGTCCACCAGCCCTCGGCGTCGTTCTATGGCCAGGCTGCCGATATCGCCCGTCACGCGGAGGAAGTGCTGAAACTGAAGCGGCGAATCAATGACATCTATGCCAGGCACACCGGCCAGGGCCTGGAGACGGTTGAAAAAGCCCTTGATCGCGATACTTATATGACCGCCGACGAATCGAAGAATTTTGGGCTGGTGGACAAGGTGATGGCCCGTCGGTCGGACGGCGTCGAGGGCGGTTGATGCTTCCGAACCCGCGCCGGAACGCAAATGATGGAATTTAAACAATTCTTGATCATGATCCGCCTATCGTGGTCGAATGACGCTGGTGAGCGACGCAGAGGTACTGGCGCGGTTGATGCATTCCGCGCTGCAGGGCCCGGTCCCGCGATGGACCGGCCGACGAGGCACGGCGTGGAGAAGGGCGAAATGTCCGAGGGGTGCCGATGAGTAAGGCGGGCAGCGGCGAGGCCAAGAACACGCTCTATTGCTCTTTCTGCGGCAAGAGCCAGCATGAGGTGCGCAAACTCATCGCCGGTCCCACCGTCTTCATCTGCGATGAATGCGTCGAACTCTGCATGGAGATCATTCGGGAGGAGAACAAGACCTCCTTCATGAAGTCGAGCGACGGCGTGCCGTCGCCGCCCGAGATATTCAAGGTGCTCGACGATTACGTCGTGGGCCAGAATCATGCCAAGAAGGTTCTCTCGGTCGCAGTCCATAATCATTACAAGCGCATTAATGCGTCGGGAAAGAACGGCGACGTCGAGCTGGCCAAGTCGAACATCCTTCTTATCGGTCCGACCGGCTGCGGGAAGACGCTGCTCGCGCAGACCCTGGCGCGCATCCTGGATGTGCCCTTCACCATGGCCGATGCCACGACGCTGACCGAAGCGGGTTACGTCGGCGAGGATGTCGAGAACATCATCCTGAAACTGCTGCAGGCCGCCGACTACAATGTCGAGCGCGCGCAGCGCGGCATCGTCTATATCGACGAAGTCGACAAGATCAGCCGCAAATCCGACAATCCCTCGATCACCCGCGACGTGTCGGGCGAGGGCGTGCAGCAGGCGCTGCTGAAGATCATGGAAGGCACGGTCGCCACCGTGCCGCCGCAGGGCGGCCGCAAGCATCCGCAGCAGGAATTCCTGCAGGTGGATACCACCAACATACTTTTCATCTGCGGCGGCGCCTTCGCGGGGCTCGAGAAGATCATCGCCTCGCGCACTCCACGGCACGTCGATGGGATTTGGCGCAGTCGTTCGTTCCGCCGACGAGCGCGGCACGGGCGAGGTGCTCCGGGAGGTCGAGCCGGAAGATCTGCTCAAATTCGGCTTGATCCCGGAATTCATCGGCCGTCTGCCGGTGCTCGCCACCCTGGGCGATCTGAGCGAGGCAGCCCTGATCGAAATTCTCACCCGTCCGAAGAACGCGCTGGCCAAGCAGTATCAGCGCATGTTCGAGATGGAAGGCGTGAAGCTGCGCTTCCAGGAAGAGGCGCTGCACGCCATTTCCCGGCGCGCGATCCAGCGCCGGACCGGCGCGCGCGGCCTGCGCTCGATCATGGAAGGCATCCTGCTCGAGACCATGTTCGAGCTGCCGACGCTGAATGGCGTGCAGGAGGTCGTTATCACCGCCGATGTCGTCGACGGGCGCTCCCGTCCGCTTTACACCTATTCCGACAAGGGTCAGGCGCGCGAATCCAGCGCATCATGAGTGGTGTCCGCCCGGCGGCACGCATACAACCCCTAGGGCTTAAAGGCGTATCTTGAAAGCGCGGCGGGGGGAGCCCACTTTGAGTCCCGCAGGAGCCGGCCCCTGGGGCGGTTCCTTTCATTGGCCGCCGAACGCCACGCTGGGGTACGGTGGGCCGGATCGCCCGGACTCGACGAAGCCGGGCAGGAGAAATTGATGTCCGAATCGACGCCCAGAAAGGCAGGAGCGAGTCCGGCGGCCAGTTGGCGCCGGTGCTGCCGCTGCGCGATATCGTTGTTTTTCCCCACATGATCGTTCCCTCTGTTCGTGGGCCGCGAAAAGTCGGTCCGCGCGCTCGAGGAAGTGATGAGCGAGGAGAAGCAGATTCTGCTTCTCACCCAGAAAAACGCCGCCGACGACGACCCCACGGCCGATGGCCTGCACACCATCGGCACGCTGGCGACAGTGCTGCAGCTCCTGAAGCTGCCGGACCAGACCGTGCGCGTGCTGGTCGAGGGCAAGGCGCGCGCCCGCGTCACCGGCTTCATGCCGCGCAGCGATTTCTTCCAGGCGAAAATCGAGAAGCTATCGCCGAGGACGGCGGCGACGCCCAGGAGACCGAGGCGCTGATGCGCACGGTCAAGACCAATTTCGAGCAGTACATCAAGCTCAACAAGAAGATTCCGTCCGAGACCCTGGCCGCGGTCGCCCAGATCGACGATCCGGCGAAGCTGGCCGACACGGTCGCTTCGCATCTGTCGGTCAAGATCGCCGATCGCCAGCGCTTGCTGGAGACGCTTCGACACCACCGAGCGGCTGGAGAAGGTTCTCGCCCTGATCGAGGGCGAGATCGGCGTGCTGCAGGTCGAGCGCAAGATCCGTTCGCGCGTCAAGCGCCAGATGGAGAAGACCCAGCGCGAATATTATCTCAACGAGCAGTTGAAGGCGATCCAGAAGGAACTCGGCGAAGGCGAAGAAGGCCGCGACGAGATGAACGAGCTGGAAGAGCGCATCCGCAAGACCAAGCTTCAGCAAGGAAGCGCGCGAAAAGGCGCAGGCCGAGGTCAAGAAGCTGCGCTCGATGTCGCCCGATGTCGGCCGAAGCCACGGTGGTGCGCAACTATCTCGACTGGCTGCTGTCGCTGCCCTGGGGCAAGAAGATCCAAGGTCAAGAAGGACATCGACGCCGCCGAGCGTGTGCTCAACGACGATCATTACGGTCTGGAGAAGGTCAAGGAACGCATCCTTGAATATCTGGCGGTGCAGCAGCGCGTCGGCAAGATGAAGGGACCGATCCTGTGCCTGGTGGGACCGCCGGGCGTGGGCAAGACCTCGCTCGGCAAGTCCATCGCCAAGGCCACGGGCCGCGAATTCGTGCGCATGAGCCTGGGCGGCATGCGGGACGAAGCGGAGATCCGCGGCCATCGGCGCACCTATATCGGCTCCATGCCCGGCAAGATCATCCAGTCGATGAAGAAGGCGAAGAGCGTCCAATCCGCTCTTCCTGCTGGACGAGATCGACAAGCTGGGCGCCGACTATCGCGGCGATCCGTCGTCGGCGCTGCTGGAAGTGCTGGATCCGGAGCAGAACGCCACCTTCAACGATCACTATCTGGAGGTGGATTTCGACCTCTCGGACGTGATGTTCGTCACCACGGCCAACACCCTGCGCATGCCGCAGCCGCTGATGGACCGCATGGAGATCATCCGCATCCCCGGCTACACCGAGGACGAGAAGGTCGAGATCGCCAAGCGCCACCTGATCCCCAAGGAGATCGAGGCGCATGGCCTGAAGGACGAGGAGTGGAAGATCACCGATGCGGGCCTGCGCGACCTGATCCGCTATTACAGCCGCGAGGCCGGCGTGCGCAATCTGGAGCGCGAGATCGCCAATCTGTCCCGCAAGGCGGTGAAGGAGATCGTGTCCGGAAAGGCCGAAGCGGTCGAAGTCACGCCGGACAACCTCGGCGACTATGCCGGCGTGCGCAAGTATCCGCTACGGCGAGATGGAAGGCGAGGATCAGGTCGGCGTCGTCACCGGCCTGGCCTGGACGGAGGTCGGCGGCGAGACGCTGACCATCGAGTCCGTGATGCTGCCCGGCAAGGGCCGCTTCCAGGCGACCGGCAAGCTCGGCGATGTGATGAAGGAATCGATCGACGCGGCGCGGTCCTATGTCCGCTCCAAGGCGACCAGCTTCGGCATCAAGCCGCCGATGTTCGACAAGATGGACATCCATGTCCATGTGCCGGAAGGCGCCACGCCCAAGGACGGTCCGTCGGCCGGCCTGGCCATGGCGACCTCGATCATCTCGGTGCTCACCGGCATTCCCGATGCGCCGCGATGTGGCGATGACCGGCGAGGTCACCTTGCGCGGACGCGCGCTGCCCATCGGCGGACTGAAGGAGAAGCTGCTCGCGGCCCTGCGGGCCGGGATCACCACCGTGATCATCCCCAAGGAGAATGAGAAGGATCTCGCCGAAGTTCCCGACAATGTGAAGTCGGGCCTGAAGATCGTGCCGGTGTCGACGGTCGAGGAGGTGCTCAAGATCGCGCTGGCGCGTGCAGCCGGAGCCGATCGACTGGGAGGACCCGGATCTTGTGGCGCCTGCGCCGCGACTTCCGGACACCGATGCGGACGCGTCGTCACGCATTGACGACGGCTTGACCACGGAGCCCCGGAGTTCCCGGTCCTGATCGGGGGCTTCGGGCGCATTTTCCCGGGAAAAGTCGGAATTTCTCAGGGAATCGGCTTGGCGGGCCGCCTTGACGGCCCTAGAACTCGCTCCTGGCAGAGCGAATCGCAAAGGAGCGGTCCGTGAACAAGAACGACCTGATCCAGAAGCTTTCGGACCAACCGGTCTTCCCAAGAACGACGCGGCGAAGGCGGTAGACGGCGTGTTCGAGGCGATAACCGCGGCCGCTGAAGGCGGGCGACGAGGTGCGGCTCACGGGCTTTGGCGTGTTCGTGGTCGCCCACCGGGCGGGCGGCAAAGGCCGCAATCCGCAGACCGGCGAGGAAATCGACATCAAGCCGTCCAAGCAGCCGCGCTTCCGCGCCGGCAAGCAGCTGAAGGACGCGCTCAACTAGTTGGCGCGCGTCGCGCCCCATCGCATCGTTTGGCTGCGCTGCGAAGCTGCTATACCCGTGTGTCTCCTGGGCGGTTAGCTCAGCCGGAAGAGCACTTCGTTTACACCGAAGGGGTCGGCGGTTCGAACCCGTCACCGCCCACCAGGACTGGACGGAGGTGTCTGCATGAAGCGCGCGGCGCGTTGCCGGTCGTCCGTTCTTGTCATTCCGGTCTTGCTTGCCATCGCCGGGTGTGGAGGCTCGGCCGGCCGTGGCCTCGAAGCCGACGAGTGGCACTCCCCGGCGGAAATGCTCGACAAATATGCCGACAAGAACGGCGTCGTGACGCGCGCGGCGATGGAAGCAGGGCTGCGGGCCGACTTCGCCGCCGCCGACAAGAACCATGAAGGCTGTCTTGGTCAGGACGAAGTACGTGCGATCAACGCGGAACGCTGGAAGGAAGACGCTTCGACGGCTTCTCCGCTGATCGATTTCCGCCACACCGGCTGCATTGACTTCGATGAGTTCGCGGCGACGCCCCGCTCGCTGTTCGATCAGCTCGACAAGAACGGCGACGGCAAGCTTACGCCCAGGGAACTTCATCCGGGACGCAAGACGAAAGCGCCGGCAACCTCATAGAATCCGTCATTGCGCAGTCGACTGCAGACGTGGCGTATCCTTGACACTTCGTCCTCTGCGGCCCTAAACCGGCCGGCCTTCGCCTCGTCGCGAAGGACGCCTGCGGGGGCGTAGCTCAGTTGGTTAGAGCGTCGGCCTGTCACGCCGAAGGTCGCGGGTTCGAGCCCCGTCGCTCCCGCCATTCCGCCCGGATCGCGCAAGCCGAATTTAAGGAAAAAACTCCCTGATCGGCCGCGAATCTTCCGACACACGCGCGTTGCATTCGGTGGCGTGACGGGCCTATATCGCGACTGCGAAAGGGCGCGGGTCGAGGAACGAGTTCATGCAAGGCCTGTTGCTCGGATATCTGCCGATCCTGCTTTTCATCGTCATCGCCGGCGCCATCGGCACGGCGCTGATCGCAGTGCCGTTTCTGATCGCCCCCTCTGCGCCCGATCCCGAAAAACTTTCCGCCTATGAATGTGGTTTCAACGCGTTCGGCGACGCGCGCATGAAATTCGACGTGCGCTTCTACCTCGTCTCGATCCTCTTCATCATCTTCGACCTCGAAGTCGCGTTCCTCTTTCCCTGGGCAATTACCCTTCGCGCGACGGGCGCCTTCGCGTTCTGGTCGATGATGGTGTTTCTGGGCGTTCTCACCGTGGGGTTCGTCTACGAGTGGAAAAAGGGAGCACTCGAATGGGAGTAGGGGCGGCGACCCTCGCGGTCCCCGCGCCGCAACCGGACCCATACCTCGGCGCGATGCGCGACGAGTTCGAGAACAAGGGGTTTCTTGTCGCCAGCGCCGACTCGCTGATCAATTGGGCGCGCACCGGCTCGCTGATGTGGATGACCTTCGGGCTTGCCTGCTGCGCGGTCGAAATGATGCAGGCCAACATGCCGCGCTACGATCTTGAACGTTTTGGATTCGCGCCGCGCGCCAGCCCGCGCCAGTCGGACGTCATGATCGTGGCCGGCACTCTCTGCAACAAGATGGCGCCTGCGTTGCGCAAGGTGTACGACCAGATGCCCGAGCCGCGCTATGTGATCTCGATGGGATCGTGCGCCAACGGCGGCGGTTATTACCACTATTCCTATTCCGTGGTGCGGGGCTGTGACCGCGTTGTCCCGGTCGACATCTACGTGCCGGGCTGCCCGCCCTCGGCGGAGGCGCTCGTCTACGGCATCCTGCTCCTGCAGCGCAAAATCCGCCGCACCGGCACGATTCTCCGCTGAGCGCGCGATGGAGAATCTCGAAGAATTGGGACGGAAAATCGCCGCCGCGTTGTCCGGCGCCGTGCGGTCCCAGGCGGTCGCTTGCGGCGAGCTGACGCTCGAGATCGAACGCCCCGAAGTTGCGCGCGCGCTGGCGTTCCTGCGCGACGATCCCGATTACCGCTTCACGCTGTTGATCGACATCACGGCGGTCGACTGGCCGCAGCGCGAAAAACGCTTCGACGTCGTTTATCATCTGCTGTCTCTCGGAGGAAACCGGCGCATCCGGCTGAAGGTGCAAACCGACGAGAACACGCCGATTCCCTCGGCAGTGGCCGTCTTCCCGGCCGCGAACTGGTTCGAGCGCGAAACCTTCGACATGTACGGCATCGGGTTCGCCGACCATCCCGATCTGCGACGCCTGCTGACCGATTACGGCTTCTCCGGCTATCCGCTGCGCAAGGATTTTCCGCTCACCGGATATGTCGAGGTCCGCTATGACGAAGAACAAAAGCGTGTCGTCTATCAGCCCGTCGATCTGGTGCAGGAATTTCGCGACTTCGATTTCATGAGCCCGTGGGAAGGCGCACGCTACATCCTGCCGGGCGACGAGAAAGCCCAGAAGGGAAGCGGCTGATGGCGGATGCGCTCGATGACCGGCGCATGACGCTGAACTGGGGGCCGCAGCACCCGGCTGCGCACGGCGTGCTTCGCCTTGTCATGGAGCTGGACGGCGAGATCGTGACGCGCATCGATCCGCATATCGGGCTGCTGCACCGTGGCACCGAAAAGCTGATCGAGCACAAGACCTACATGCAGGCGCTGCCCTATTTCGATCGTCTCGATTATGTGGCGCCGATGAACCAGGAGCACGCGTTCTCGCTCGCCGTCGAGCGGCTGCTCGGCATCGAGGTGCCGCGGCGCGCGCAATTCATCCGCGTGCTGTTTTGCGAGATCGGCCGCCTCCTCAATCATCTTCTGCAGATCACCACGCAGGCGCTGGATGTCGGTGCGCTCACGCCGCCGCTGTGGGGGTTCGAGGAGCGCGAGAAGCTGATGATCTTCTACGAACGCGCCTCGGGCGCGCGCCTGCATGCAAATTATTTCCGCACCGGCGGCGTGCACCAGGATCTGCCGGCAGGCCTGGCCGAGGACATTTATGCCTTTTGCGAGCGCTTTCCCAAGGTGGTGGACGACATCGACGAGCTCCTCACCGAAAACCGCATCTTCAAGCAACGCAATGTAGATATCGGAGCTTTCACACGGGAGGACGCCGAAGCCTGGGGCTTCACCGGCGTCATGCTGCGTTCCACGGGCCTCGCCTGGGATTTGCGCCGCGCCCAGCCCTACGAATGCTACTCCGAGCTCGATTTCAGGATTCCGGTGGGCCGGAACGGCGATTGCTACGACCGCTATCTGATGCGGATGGAAGAAATGCGCCAGTCGACCTGGCTAATGAAGCAATGCATCGAGAAGATGCCCGCCGGTCCCGTAATTTCCGATGACAAGAAGGTGGTGCCGCCCCAACGCGGTGAAATGAAACGCTCGATGGAAGCGCTCATCCATCACTTCAAGCTGTTCACCGAAGGTTACCACGTGCCCGCGGGCGAGGTTTACGCGGCCGTCGAAGCCCCCAAGGGCGAATTCGGTGTCTACCTGGTGGCGGACGGCACCAACAAACCGTACCGCTGCAAGATCCGCGCACCGAGCTACGCGCATCTGCAGGCGATGGATTTCCTGTGCCGGGGCCACATGCTGGCCGATGTGCCCGCCGTGCTCGGCTCGATCGATGTCGTGTTCGGAGAGATCGACCGGTGAGCCTGCGCCGCCTGCACCATTTGCAACCTTCCGGCTTCGCGTTTACCCCCGAAAACAAGGCTTGGGCGGAAAAGGAGATTTTGAAATATCCGGCGGGCCGCCAGGCCTCGGCGGTCATCGCGCTCTTGTGGCGGGGACAGGAGCAGGAGGGTTGGGTCAGCAAGCCGATGATCGAGGCGGTCGCCCGCTTTCTCGGCATGGCCTATATCCGCGTCCTCGAAGTCGCGACCTTCTACACGATGTTCAATCTCGCTCCCGTCGGACGCCATCTCGTCCAGGTCTGCACGACCACGCCATGCTGGTTGGCCGGCTCGGACGATGTCGTCGCTGTCTGCAGGGCGCATATCGGGCCGGCGCCGGACACCATCTCCGCCGACGGATTGTTCAGCTGGCGGGAGGTCGAATGTCTCGGCGCGTGCGTCAATGCTCCCATGATGCAGATCGGCAAGGATTTCTACGAGGATCTCGACCGGGCTACCACTGAATCGATTTTGTCGGCGCTGCGGCGCGGCGACACTCCCAAACCGGGGCCGCAAACCGATCGCCACTCGTCCGAGCCCATCGGCGGCGCCATGACGCTAAGGAATCTGCACGAACATGATTAGACGCCCGGCAAGTGCCCAAGGGCATTTACAGATCTCCGTGGTGGAATTTCGTGTTCTGCCTCGTCTTTTCACCTCCCCGTTGCGGGGAGGTCGAAATTCGCGAGCGCATTTCGCGCGAGCAAATTTCGGGTGGGGGTTGCGGCGCCGCGTGCGAAACCCCGGACGGTCCGGCATGCTGCGCGCCGTCGATCTCCACAACGATCTTCGCGCTGTGGCAATCCACGAAGTAACGGCCGATCGGTGCCTGGCGGCGAAAATGCAAGCCTTTGGCTTTGAGGAACCGCAGGCTGAACCAGAGGAATCGCTCGGATTCCGTCGCATGGGCGCGCAAATATCTCGCTCGTTTATCTGGCATGACCCCCAACCGAAATTCGCTCGCGCAATTTGCGCTCGCGAATTTCGACCTCCGCGCAAGGGGGAGATGAATGCAGCTTCTCAGCCTCGCATCTTGGAGGAGGCAAGAGAATGTGTAGGTGCCCTGGAGCAAGTGCCGGGGGAGAAAAACGGTCGCGCGCATGCTTGCTGACAAGGATCGCATCTTCACCAATCTCTATGGCTTCGAGGACTGGAGCCTCGACGGCGCGCGCAAACGCGGCCAATGGGACGGCACGAAGGCTCTCCTCGAGAAAGGGCCCAACTCCATCATCGGCATCATGAAGAATTCCGGTCTTCGTGGACGCGGCGGCGCCGGTTTTCCGACCGGACTGAAATGGTCATTCATGCCCAAAGAGGTGAAGGAGAGGCCGCACTATCTCGTCATCAATGCGGACGAATCCGAGCCCGGCACGTGCAAAGACCGCGACATCATGCGGCACGATCCGCATCTTCTGGTCGAAGGCTGCCTGATCGCATCCTTCGCGATGCGCGCCCACGTTTGCTACATCTATATCCGCGGCGAATTCATCCGCGAACGCGAGCGCCTGCAGGCCGCCATCGACCAGGCTTACGAAGCCCGGCTTATCGGCAAGAACAACATTCACGGCTGGGACTTCGACTGCTACGTTCACCATGGCGCCGGCGCCTATATCTGCGGCGAGGAAACCGCGCTTCTGGAAAGCCTCGAGGGCAAGAAGGGTCAGCCCCGGCTGAAGCCCCCTTTTCCCGCCAATGTCGGTGTCTATGGCTGTCCCACGACCGTCAATAATGTCGAGTCGATTGCCGTCGTACCGACCATCCTGCGCCGCGGCGCGGACTGGTTCGCCGGGTTCGGCCGGCCCAACAACACGGGCACCAAAATTTTCTGCATCTCGGGCCACGTGAACAAGCCGTGCAATGTCGAAGAGGCAATGAGCATTCCGCTGAAGGAGCTCATCGAGCGCCACGCCGGCGGCGTGCGGGGCGGCTGGGACAATCTCATGGCGGTGATCCCCGGCGGCTCGTCGATGCCGGTTCTGTCGAAGGACATCGCCGACACGATTCTCATGGATTTCGACTTCTCTGGTCGCCGTCAAATCGGGACTGGGCACCGCGGCGGTCGTCGTCATGGACAGATCGACCGACATCGTGAAGGCGTTCGCGCGCCTCGCCTATTTCTACAAACACGAAAGCTGTGGCCAGTGCACACCCTGCCGGGAAGGCTGCGGCTGGATGTGGCGGGTGCTGACCCGCATGCAGAAAGGGGACGCGGAGCCGGCAGAGATCGACCTGCTGCAGGATGTCACCAAACAGATCGAGGGCCACACGATTTGCGCATTCGGCGAAGGCGCTTCCTGGCCCGTCCAGGGTTTGCTGCGCCATTTCCGGCCGGAGATCGAGCGGCGCATCGAAGCGCACAAGCGGCTGCTGACAGCCGAAGCTGCGGAGTAGCAGCATGGCCTCGCGCAAGCTCATCATCGACGGCAAGGAAATCGAAGCCGAAGACACCATTACCCTGCTGCAGGCCTGCGAACAGGCCGGCGCCGAGATCCCGCGTTTCTGCTATCACGAGCGCCTCTCCGTCGCCGGCAATTGCCGCATGTGCCTGGTCGAGTGGGTGGGTGCGCCAAAGCCGCAGGCAAGCTGTGCGCTGCAGGTGCGCGACATCTTTCCCAACAAGGACGGAACGCCCGCGCGCATCAACACGAAGTCCATGCTCGTCAAGCGGGCCCGCGAAGGCGTGATGGAATTTCTGCTCATCAATCATCCGCTGGACTGTCCGATCTGCGACCAGGGAGGAGAATGCGATCTCCAGGATCAGGCGATGGCTTATGGCCGCGCTTCCTTTCATCGCTTCAACGAGAACAAGCGAGCCGTGGACGACAAATACATGGGCCCGCTCATCAAGACGATCATGACCCGCTGCATTCAGTGCACCCGCTGCATCCGCTTTGCGACCGAAGTTGCCGGCGTGCCGGATTTGGGCGCCACCGGGCGCGGCGAGGACATGGAGATCGTGACTTATCTCGAGAAGGCGTTCGCGTCGGAATTGTCGGGAAACGCGGTAGATATATGCCCGGTCGGCGCGCTCACGTCGAAGCCATACGCGTTCAATGCGCGGCCCTGGGAGCTGCGCAAGACCGAATCCGTCGACGTGATGGATGCACAAGGCGCCAGCATCCGGATCGATACGCGCGGTCCCGAAGTATTCCGCGTTCTGCCGCGCCTCAACGAGGAGATCAACGAAGAGTGGATTTCCGACAAGACCCGTCACGCCTGCGATGGCCTGAGGCGCCAGCGACTTCGATCGGCCGCTGCTGCGCAAGGCGGGCAGGCTGGAGGCGGTGAGCTGGGCGGAAGCGTTCGCGGCCGTCGCTGCGCGCGTGCACGCAACCGCTCCGCATCGCATCGCAGCCGTGGCGGGCGATCTGGCCGCGGCGGAAGAGATCAAGGCGTTGAAGGACCTGATGACCGCGCTGGGGGTAGCCAACATCGATTGCCGGCAGGATGGCGCGAGACTGCAGCGCTTTCCGCGCCAGTCCTATCTCTTCAATACGACAATCGCCGGGGTCGAGGCGGCCGACGCCTTGCTCCTGATAGGAACCAATCCACGCTGGGAAGCGCCGGTGCTGAACGCGCGCATACGCAAGGCGTGGCTCGGCGGGAATCTGAAAATCGCCAATGTCGGTCAAGCCTTTGATTTGACCTATCCTGTCGAGCAGCTGGGCGGGAGTCCGTCGGTTCTCGAGGCGTTGGCGAATGGCAGTCATGCTTTTGCGCAGACGCTCAAGAATGCGCAACGGCCGATGCTGGTGCTGGGACCCGGCGCCGTCGCGCGCGCGGACGGCTCTGCGATCCTCAAGCTGGCTTCGACGATCGCCGGCGAAACCGGAATGATCGGCCCGGCGGCGAAGCCGGCCGAGGGCGGCTGGAATGGATTCAACGTGCTTCACACGGCGGCGTCGCGCGTGGCTGCGCTCGATCTGGGATTTGTTCCCGGCGGCGGCGGAAGAGACACCGCGTCGATATTGAATGGAGCCGCGACGGGCGAAATCGATTTCGTCTTTCTGTTGGGCGCCGACGAGTTCGATGTGGGCGGCCTCGGCGACGCGTTTGTCGCCTATCAGGGCACGCATGGAGATGCGGGCGCGCATCGCGCCGACGTGGTGTTGCCCGGCGCCGCCTATACGGAGAAAGAAGGCCTGTTCGTGAATTTCGAAGGCCGTGTCCAGCGCGCCCGGCGCGCGACCTTTCCACCCGGCGAGGCCAAGGAGGATTGGGCCATTCTGCGCGCCCTGTCGGATGTGGTCGGGAAACGGCTGCCCTACAATGATCGCGACGCGCTACGCGCCGCAATCGCAGTCGATGCGCCGCATTTTGCCCATATCGGCCAGCTGCCCCCGCCACCGCCGGCGGACGCAGCCATCTGGAACGCGATCGGTACGGCGGGAGCGGTGAACGCCGCGCTCCCTCTTGCCTCTCCGATCGCGGATTTCTACCTGACCAACCCCATCGCGCGCGCAAGCGCGACGATGGCCGAGTGCAGCCGCATATTCGTCGGCAGCGCCCGGAAGATGGCCGCGGAATAGCCCCATGATCTTCACCCAGGCATTTCTGCATTGGGGCCTGCCTTATCCCTGGGCGTGGCTGATCAGCCAGGTTCTCACCATCGTGATCTTCGCCGTGTCGCTGCTCGTGATGCTGGCCTATATCCTGCTCGCCGACCGCAAGATCTGGGCGGCCGTGCAGATTCGCCGCGGCCCCAACGTGGTGGGCGCATTTGGACTGCTGCAGTCCTTTGCCGATTTCTTCAAATTCGCGTTCAAGGAAGCCGTGATTCCCGCCGGCGCCAACAAGGCCATCTTCATTCTGGCGCCCCTCGTCACTTTCACGCTGGCGTTTGCGGCGTGGGCGGTTGTGCCGCTCGACAATGGCTGGGTGATCGCCAACATCAATGTCGGAATTCTCTATATCTTTGCGATCTCCTCGCTCGGCGTCTACGGCATTATCATGGGAGGCTGGGCGTCCAATTCGAAATATCCTTTCCTCGGCGGATTGCGTTCCGCCGCCCAGATGGTGTCGTACGAAGTCTCGATCGGCTTCGTGATCATCACCGTTCTGCTTTTCGCGGGTTCGCTCAACCTCTCCGACATCGTGCGGGCGCAGGCGCATGGCTGGTTCGCATTCACCATCCTGTTCCCGATGTTCGTGGTGTTCTTCGTTTCCGCGCTCGCCGAAACCAATCGGCCTCCCTTCGATCTTCCGGAAGCGGAGTCTGAGCTGGTCGCGGGCTTCATGGTCGAGTATTCGGCCACTCCCTACCTGCTGTTCATGATCGGCGAATATCTCAATATCGTGCTGATGTGTGCGCTGATTTCGATTCTCTTCTTCGGGGGATGGTTGCCGCCCGCTTCCGTGTGGCCGTTCACCGCGGTGCCCGGCGTGATCTGGCTTCTCCTCAAAATCTGGTTCTTCTTCTTTCTCTTTGCGATGGTGAAGTCCATCGTGCCGCGTTATCGATACGACCAGCTGATGCGGCTGGGATGGAAAGTATTCCTGCCGACGGCGCTTGTCTGGGTGGCGCTGACCGCGGCGTGGGTTCTGGTTTTTCGCACGCACGGAATATGAGGGTGTATGGCCTGGCTTGATCGAACGGCGCGCTCCATCTTTTTCTGGGAACTGCTGAAGGCTTTCGGGCTGGCGATGCGTTACTTTTTTTCGCCGAAGGCCACGCTCAATTATCCTTTCGAGAAGGGGGCGCTCAGCCCGCGCTTTCGCGGCGAGCATGCCTTGCGGCGCTATCCGAACGGCGAAGAACGCTGCATTGCCTGCAAGCTTTGTGAGGCCATCTGCCCCGCGCTCGCCATCACCATCGAAGCCGAACCGCGCGACGACGGGAGCCGGCGCACCACCCGCTACGACATCGACATGGTCAAATGCATCTATTGCGGCCTCTGCCAGGAAGCCTGTCCGGTAGATGCAATCGTCCAAGGACCGAACTTCGAATTCTCCACCGAAACGCGTGAAGAGCTCTACTACGACAAGGAACGGCTTCTCGCCAACGGAGATAGATGGGAGAGCGAGATCGCCCGCAATCTGGAACTGGATGCGCCGTACCGCTAGGGCGGACGCGTTTTAAGGGGATGGACATCGCGGCATGCTGACGGCGAGCGCCTTCTATGTTTTCTCGGCGATCCTGATCGGGGCGGCGCTGATGGTGATCGCCTCGCGCAATCCCGTGCATTCGGTGCTCTTCCTGATTCTTCGCCTTCTTCAACGCCGCGGCGCTTTTCATCCTGTTGGGCGCCGAGTTTCTCGCTCTCATCCTGCTCATTGTCTATGTCGGCGCCGTGGCGGTGCTCTTTCTGTTCGTGGTGATGATGCTCGACATCGATTTCGTCGAGTTGAGGCGCGGCGCCCTGCAATATCTGCCCTTCGGCGGCCTCGTCGGGATCGTTCTCGTCGCCGAGCTGGTGCTGGTCGCCGTCGCGGCCCTCGCGCCGGCGTCCGGACATTTCGTCCTGCATGCAGCGCCCGCTCACCTCACCAATACCGAGGCATTCGGTCGCGTGCTTTACACCGATTACATCTACTACTTCGAGACCGCAGGCCTCATCCTGCTCGTCGCGATGATCGGCGCGATTGTTCTTACGCTGCGTCACAAACCTGGCGTGCGGCGCCAAACGATCCGGCAACAGACGGGCCGCGATCCCAAACTGGCCATCGAACTGGTCGATGTGAAGCCGGGGCAGGGGGCGTGACGATGCAGATCGGGCTGGCGAATTATCTCGCGGTCGCCGCGATCGTCTTCACCATCGGCGTGCTCGGCATTTTCCTGAACCGCAAGAACGTCATCATCATCCTGATGTCGATCGAGTTGATCCTGCTGTCGGTCAATATCAATTTCGTCGCTTTCTCGGCCTATCTCGGCAATTTCGTCGGCCAGGTTTTCGCACTCTTCGTACTGACGGTCGCTGCCGCCGAAGCGGCGATCGGACTTGCCATTCTGGTCGTCTATTTTCGCAATCGGGGCAGCATTGCCGTCGAAAGCGTCAATCTGATGAAGGGCTGAGCGTGTACGACGCGATCGTGTTTCTTCCGCTCCTGGGCGCGGTGATTGCGGGGCTGTTCGGCCGGCTGATCGGTGCGCGCGCCTGCGAGATCGTCACGACCGGCCTTTTGTTCGTCTCGGCGGGGCTCTCCGGCTGGGCGTTCTACGACGTGATTTTTCAGGGACACGCGGCCCTCGTGCCTGTTGCCGAGTGGATCGTGTCGGGCGGACTGCGCGCCGGGTGGGCGATCCGCGTGGATGCGCTCACCGCCGTGATGCTGGTGGTGGTAACGGGCGTCTCCGCGCTCGTCCATCTTTATTCTATCGGCTACATGCGGGACGACCCGCACCAGCCGCGTTTCTTCGCCTACCTCTCATTCTTCACCTTCGCGATGCTTGCGCTGGTGACGGCGAATAACTTCCTGCAGCTTTTCTTTGGCTGGGAAGGCGTCGGGCTCTCCTCCTATCTGCTGATCGGCTTCTGGTATACGCGCCCCTCCGCCAATGCCGCCGCCATCAAGGCATTCATCGTCAACCGGGTCGGCGATTTCGGCTTCGCGCTCGGGATATTCGGCGTGTATTCCGTTTTCCACACGCTGGACTTCTCCGCGGTGTTCGCGGCTGCTCCGGCCATGGCCGGCAAAACATTCCTGTTTGCCGGCCACACTGTCGACATCCTCACGACGCTCTGCCTGCTGCTTTTCCTCGGCGCGATGGGCAAGTCGGCGCAGATCGGGCTGCACACGTGGCTGCCCGATGCGATGGAAGGGCCCACTCCCGTCTCCGCGCTCATCCATGCCGCTACGATGGTTACCGCAGGCGTGTTTCTCGTCTGCCGCTGCTCGCCGATGTTCGAACACGCGCCCATTGCCCTTGCGGTGGTGACATTTATCGGCGCAACCACGGCCTTCTTCGCGGCTTCGGTCGGCTTGTTCCAGAACGACATCAAGCGCGTGATCGCCTACTCGACCTGTTCGCAACTCGGCTACATGTTCGCGGCGGCCGGCGTATCGGCTTACGGCGCCGCCATGTTTCATCTCTTCACGCATGCCTTCTTCAAGGCATTGCTGTTCCTCGCCGCGGGCTCGGTGATCACGGCGATGCATCACGAGCAGGACATGCGAAAAATGGGGGGGCTCGCGAAGGCGTTGCCGTTTACCTGGGCAATGATGCTGATCGGCAATCTCGCGCTGACCGGCTTCGGCCTTCCGCTTCTTGGCATCGGCACGTCCGGTTTCTATTCGAAGGACGCGATCATCAACGCGACGTTTCTCGCCGGCACGCCGATCGGGCTCTACGCGTTCGTGCTGACATTGTCGGCGGCGCTGATGACGTCGTTCTATTCCTGGCGCCAGTTCTTGATGACCTTTCACGGCCGCTATCGCGGTGCGCAGGATAACAGGGAGGCGCATGCCGACGCGCGCGCGCATGACGAGCCCCTGGGCGAGAGTGGGCACGGGCATGGCCACGCGCTCCAGCTTTCGGAGGTGCACGAGTTCGCCTCTCTCGATGCTGGTTCCGCTTTTTGCGCTGGCTGTGGGCGCGGTGATCGCGGGTGGCATCTTCGCCCACTTCTTCATCGGTCCCGACGCGCCCGGATTTTGGCATGGCACGATCGCCGCGATTGTCGGCGCCCCCACCGCGTCGGCGGTTCCGGTCTGGGTGGAGATGGGGCCCTTCATTGTCACGATCGTCGGGTTCGCGATCGCCTGGTATTATTATGTGCTCCATCCCGCTCTCCCGGCACAGATGGCGAAGCGCGGGGGGGCCATCTACACGTTTGTCTACAACAAGTGGTACTTCGACGAGCTGTACGATGCCCTGTTCGTGCGGCCGGCATTCTGGGTGGGACGCCTCTTCTGGCACGGAGGAGACGAGCGCGTCATCGACGGCATCGGCCCGGATGGCGTCGCCGCGCGCGTGATCGACGCCACGCGCGAAGCCGTGCGCCTGCAGTCAGGTTACGTCTACCATTATGCGTTTGCGATGCTTGTCGGAGTCGTGGTGCTGGCGACCTGGTTTATCGTCACCGGGAGCGTGCGATGACGCATTTGCCGCTTCTCAGCATCGCAAATTTCCTGCCGCTCGCCGGTGCATTGCTCATTCTGGTGACGCGCGGCACCAGCGAATTGCTGGCGCGGACGGCCCGGATCGTTGCGTTCGCCACAACCCTCGCCAATCTCGCGGTGTCGCTCGTCATCTGGGTCCGCTTCGACGGTTCGACCCCGGCCTTCCAGTTCGTCGAACAAGCCGCCTGGCTCGGCAACGGCATCAATTATCGCGTCGGCGTCGACGGAATTTCGATGCTGTTCGTCGTGCTGACCGCCGGCCTGATGCCTTTCTGCATCCTGGCCAGCTGGAAATCCGTTACCGAGCGCGTACCCGAATACATGATCGCGTTCCTCCTGCTCGAAACGATGATGATCGGGGTCTTCACCTCGCTCAATCTCGTGCTGTTCTATGTATTCTTCGAAGGCGGCCTCGTGCCGATGTTCCTGATCATCGGCATCTGGGGCGGCAAGCGGCGCGTCTATGCGAGCTTCAAGTTCTTTCTCTACACGCTGCTCGGTTCGCTGCTCATGCTGCTGGCGATCCTGTCGATGTATTTTCAGACCGGCACCACCGACATCGAGACGTTGATTCGCACCGCCCATTTTTCGGTGGCCATGCAGACCTGGCTGTGGCTGGCCTTCTTCGCGTCCTTTGCGGTGAAGATGCCGATGTGGCCGGTGCACACCTGGCTTCCCGACGCCCATGTCGAGGCGCCTACGGCTGGCTCGGTCATTCTCGCCGGCATTCTGCTCAAGATGGGCGGCTACGGTTTCCTGCGCTTCTCGTTGCCCATGCTGCCCAATGCCTCGGAAGCCTTCGCTCCCTTCATCTTCGTGCTCTCGGTCGTGGCGGTCATCTACACGTCGTTGGTTGCGCTCGCGCAGGCGGACATGAAGAAGCTGATTGCCTACTCCTCGGTCGCCCATATGGGTCTCGTGACGATGGGCATCTTCTCGCTGACGCAGCAGGGCATAGACGGCGGGATTTTCCAGATGCTCTCGCACGGTATCGTCTCGGGCGCGCTGTTCCTGTGCGTCGGCGTCGTCTACGACCGCATGCACACCCGCGAGATCAGCGCCTATGGCGGGCTTGTCGAGCGCATGCCCATCTATGCCGTCTGTTTCATGGTGTTCACGCTTGCCAATATGGGGCTGCCGGGCACGAGCGGCTTCGTCGGCGAATTTCTCACCATGCTCGGAACGTTCCAGGTCAATACCTGGGTCGTGATCCTGGCGGCGACCGGCGTCATCCTGTCGGCCGCTTACATGCTGTACCTCTATGGTCGTGTCATGTTCGGCGCGCTGGTAAAGCCCGCGCTCAAGGCCATCCAGGATCTCAGCGTGCGCGAGATCGCAATCCTGGCGCCTGTCTCGTCGCCTTCACCCTTCTGCTCGGCGTGTATCCCAAGCCGATCTTCGACGTCACCTCGGTATCCGTCGCCAATCTGATCGCGCAGCACCGCACCGCATTGCTGATGCAGCGAGGATTATATGCATCGCACGTCGCGGTCGCGTTGGAGAATCTCCCTACGTGCTTCGACAAGCTCAGCATGAGGGAGATTTGTCGTGCCATCACTGCTGATGCAATCAAGAAAGCTCCTCATCCTGAGCTTGTCGAAGGACGCACTGCACGCATGCAGGCTTTCGACAAGCACGGCATGAGGGAAAATCTTGGTGCCATCAGCGCCAATGCAGCTCCTTGCACTCCTCATCCTGAGCTTGTCGAAGGACGCACGGCACGCATGCAGGCTTTCGACAAGCACGGCATGAGGGAAAATCTTGGTGCCATCAGCGCCAATGCAGCTCCTTGCACTCCTCATCCTGAGCTTGTCGAAGGACGCACTGCACGCATGCAGTCTTTCGTTGTGGCCGCATCCATCCCGGTAGCCGCCCCATGAGCGGTATCGCAAGCGATCTGCTGGTGCTGCTGCCGGAGTGTCTGCTGGCGCTGGCGGCCATGGGATTGCTGATGATCGGCGCGTTGTCGCGGCGCGACCAGTTCCGCGCGGTCGCAATTGCCGCGATCTGCGCGCTCGTGGTTGCGGGGTGGTTTGTCTGCGCGCCGCTGACCGCCGCCGAGAGCGCCTTCAATGGCGCGTTCGTCGCGGATGGTTTCGCCCGCTTCGCCAAAATCCTGGTGCTGGTCGGCTCCGGGGTGACGATCCTGATGTCGCAGGAATTCCTGGAACGGGAAAAGATCGCCCGCTTTGAATTCTCCGTGCTTGTGCTGCTCGCCACGATCGGCATGCTGTTCATGGTCTCGGCCACGAATTTCATCTCGCTTTATCTGGGTTTCGAGCTGCAGAGCCTGTCGCTGTATGTGCTCGCCGCCTTCGACCGCAATTCGCTGCGTTCGAGCGAAGCCGGCTTGAAGTATTTTCTTCTCGGCGCGCTCTCCTCGGGCATGATGCTGTACGGAATTTCGTTCATCTACGGCTTCGCCGGCACCACCTCCTTTGCGGCGGTCGCCCAGGCCGCCACGCATGCCGGCGCGAATATCGGCCTCGTCTTCGGCCTTGTATTTCTGATAGCGGGTCTCGCCTTCAAGGTGTCCGCGGTTCCCTTCCACATGTGGACGCCCGACGTTTACGAAGGCTCCCCCACGCCGATCACCGCCTTCTTCTCCATGGCGCCGAAAGCCGCAGCGATGGCCCTGTTTCTGCGTGTCATGACGCAGGCGCTTCCAGGCGCCGTCGGCGAGTGGCGCCAGATCATCATCTTCGTTTCAGCAATACGTGG
>CAWEXK010000021.1:0-46918 GCA_963812975.1 uncultured Alphaproteobacteria bacterium
CGGTTGTAACTTGTCAACGGCTTGGGTGCGTCGCGGCAGGTATGGACTTCGATTTTGATAGCGGCATGATTGGCCGGGAAGGGGTTGCCGCGCCGCGACTTTCGCGGGCATGGCACCTCGCCGACATTCAGCGACCATGGGTCTGCACGCAACCGATGTGGGCGACCTCGTGCTGGGCGCCGGCAAATGCACATTGTCCTCCTCGGTCATTTGATGGCGGCTCCATCGCCATCGCGCTGGGCTCGGCCTGGTCTCGAGTTGCGTCCTCGGCATCAAGGTGGACGGGATAAGCGACGAGCCGACAGGGCTTGAAGAAGGTGCGGTGTTGCCCGCCGCCGCGAATTCGCTACCCGCGACGAAGAAACGGCCCGCTATCTCAAAGTCTCTCAGGCCTCGCCGGTTTGGTCGCGCCGGAATTGCTCGTTGAAAGCGACAAGCGGTGTCGTCAGTGAGAACGGGCATTGGCGGCTGGCCGCCGATCCCGCGACAGCATCCATCGGGCCGCCGCCGATGCAGGCCATGATGTCCGCATTGGATGCGCCCCACCATATGGCACGCGGTGAGTGTCTATGCTCTCCTCACGCTTGAACAGATCACGCGATATGATCCGCATGCGCGCAATCTGCCGGCGGCCACAATGCCATGGTCGAAAATCCGAAAGCGGTGTGGGGCACGGTCGCGGAAAAACATTCGCGCTATGGACGGACACGCGCTCGCCGCGCAATTTGATCTCAAGAACCTGTCGCCCGATTTTGACCACGACCCTTTTCCAACCTATCGCGCCTTACGCGAATACGCGCCCGTCAAGCGGATGCCGGATGGCGGCCTTTTCCTGACGCGCTATGCCGAGTCCCAGTTCGATCCATCCTGGACCCGGTGACGTTCAGTCGGACAAGAGAAAAAGGAATTCGTGCCCAATTTCGGCGAGGGTCTGCGTCACACGACGACACTCGGTGTTCAACGACGCGCCGCTGCATACGCGGCTCAGGCGCTCATCGGCGGGCCGACCACGCCCCGCGCGTTGTCGCGGCTGGACCATTCGTCACGCGGTTGCTCGATCAGGCCGAAGAGCGTGGGCAAATCGATGCCATCGCGGATTTTGCCGCAGCCATTCCCGTGGAAGCTATCGGCGATCTCCACCCATACCCGCACTATCGGCCTCCTGCGCCGGCCGGTCGCTTGCCATCCTTGGCGCTCTCGAACCTGTTCTGACGCGCCGACGGCGAGGGGCGGCGCTCGCGGGCTTCCACGACTATCTTTCGGGTCGCCGATCGGTGTCGCAATATCTCCAGGAAGGAATCCCCGCCCATGACATCCTGACGCGCCTCCTCCAGATCGAAGGCCGAGCCGCTCGGCGAAGAGGAATCTCGCAGAGAATTGCGCGTCCCTGCTGAATGCGGGACACGAGACCACCACAAATCTCATCGGCAATGCCGTCGAACTCCTATGCGCCGTCCTGCCGAGCGCGAAACTCGCAGCACAGCTGGATCTGCTCCGCAGCGCCATCGAAGAAGTGCTGCGCTATGAAAGCTCGAACCAGCTGGACCGCATCACGACGCGTAAAACGGATGTTGCCGGCGGAGTCTACCACGCGGGAACGCCGATAACGCTCTGCATCGGTGCTGCCAACCGTGATCCCTATGTAAGCGTTGAGGTTCCGGAAACCTTCGCAAACCCCAGGAAGCATGGCCTTCCGCGGCCTCCGCACCACGCGCGGGACATGAATTTGGCGTGCGGAAGCGCGTGGCACTCGCGGGCTTTCTGAGACGCTTTCCGCACTACGTGGCAGCCCGACGCAGAGCGCATCGCGCCCGCTTCCGCGGCTTCGCAACACTGCCGCTATCGCTTCACCACTGAGATCACGAGGATACATGGCCCGGACACAGTGGCCCGCGGACTACGAAAAACGGCGCGAGAAGATCGTGGAGAAAGCGGCAGTGCTCTACGCCGAATGTGGCTCTGGGCGCATCGATCAGTGATCTCGCGAAAGTCTGCAAGACGTCGAATTGCTCGTCTATCATTACTATCCCTCGAAAAGAGGACATATTGTTTGACGTCATGATACCCATGTTCGCGCATTGCCTTGACGCGGCCTCCTCGCGCGCAAACTCGCGCCGGCAATATGCGTCGCGCGCGATGACCATGGGGTTCCATGGAGCTTTATGTCGGGGCGCGGCCACGCGCGGCCGAGCCGCTCAACGAGTTGCGTCATTTGCCCAGGGAGCGGCGCGCGATCGTACCCAGAACAGGCTCATCGCAATGGTCCAGAAACATTCTCAAAATCCATCTCCCCTACGCCCCGACCTCGACGGGCGCTTGGGACCTAAAACTGCCCGCTGCCATGCTCTATTTCGGCATGATCAACTGGACGCATACGTGGATGGACCCGTCCGGCCCCGGGCCGAAGCCTGCGAAAATCGCCCTCGATGGCCTGATCGACGGCACCGTTCCGAGATAGCATCGTAGCCAACGACTTTCACGAGACCGACGACGCCCGCTTCCAAAGACCAGGCTTTGCTTCTGGTCGACAATCCCAGGCCCTTCGTGCGGCGGCTGACGCTGAACCGTCCGGAGAAATGCGCAATGCGCTCTCCAATCACCTTCGCGACGCGATCTTCAAGGCTCTGGAAGAAAGCGACCGCGACGACGAAATCCGGGTCACAATCCTGCGCGGGACGAGGAAGTTGCTTTTCCGCCGGCTACGATCTGTCGCGAGAGAGCGGGCGGCACGCACAGGAGCTTCCCTTTCAGACTGCGGGCGGCGCCGGCGAATCCGGGCGCGGCACGTGGTCGAAGGGTGTTTCCGCGTCTGGGATCTCGCCAAGCGCCATCGCGCAAGTCCATGGCTGGTGTCTTGCGGGTGGCCTCAACTCGCGACGGCCGCGATCTCGTCATGTGGCGAGACGCGAGTATCGGCCATCCGCCCGTGCGCAACGCCATGAGCCGCCGGACAACCAGTTTCACGCCCGGCCTGTGCGGATTCCGCTATGGAAATGATGTTGACCGGCGGCGACCCGACGGCGACGAAGCGGTTCGCGTCGGCTTCGCCAATCGCGCCTTTCCTGCCGGCACGATCTGGGAGGACGAGGTCCTCGCCATCGCCGAGTGCGTGGCCAAAATTCCGACCGACGTGTAGTAGAACAAGCGCAGCGTACATCGTGCCATGGAGATCATGGGGTTACGCGCGGCCATCCGCGCCTGACAACAATCCAGGCACTCGCCATGACCCACAAGAGAGCTCGCGTGCCAACTTCGCCAAATTCAGCGACGGCGTTACAAAAGGCCGAACGCCCGTGATAGCTTCGGTGACTACCGCACGAGAAAACTTTAGCGCCGCAGGGTTTTCCACGGCGACACCTTCGTCCAGCTTTTCTTTCGCGTCTGAAATGCAGAGTTCGAGACCCTTTTCTGTCAGAGCGGATTTCGCGTGGCGATCGCCAGGGTCGCCGGTTCACGCTTCAATATCGCGCTGTTTTGAGGATGACCATGGCTCAACCGAGAACGCTTCGTATCAACAACGCGACGCAGACGGTGACGGCGCCCGACGACATGCCGCTCCTCTGGGTGCTGCGTGACATTCTCGGCATGACGGGCACGGGATCGGCTGCGGCATCGCGCAATGCGGCGCCTGCATGTGGTGCATATCGACGGCAAGCCCGTGCGCTCGTGCCTTCATAAGCGCGGTCGGCGATCGCCAGAGGGGGTGGGCTTCACGCCCGCAGGCGCAAAAATACAAGAAGCGTGGCTCATGTCGCAATGCGGCTATTGTCAGTCCGGCCAGATCATGTCGGCCTCCGCGCTGCTCATCTTGAACGCCGCATCCCGATGATTCCGATATCGACGCCGCGATGGCGGGCAATATCTGCGGCTGTGGACTTACGTGCGCATCCGCGAGGCCATCACGTGCGGCCATGGCCAGGCATAGGCGGCGACGATGGCAAGGAGCCCTCGCGCCGTGCCTGTTGAAAAGCGGATGGCCGGAAGCCTGCTGTTCGCATTCCATCTTCCGGTCTATGCGGCGAAGGAGCCCGAGCAGGCGCCCGACGACAGCCACAAATTCGCGCCCAATACGTGTCTCCAATTTCCTTGCGCGAGACGGCAAGACCACGCTCGTCATGCCGGCAGGTGGAGATGGGGCAAGGCGTCTAACCATCGCCCATATCCTCGCCGAAGAACTCGACGCCCGCATTATTTGCACACGCGCCGCCCAGCGACAAGCTCTATGGCAATCCCATCTTCGGCATTCAGGTCACGGGCAATTCGAATTCCATCCGCGCCTTCTGGATGCCGCTCCGCAAGGCTGGAGCAAGCGCGCGCCATGCTGATCGATGCAGCGGCGCAAGGCTGGAAAGTCGATCGACTTGCACCGCCGCCAACGGAGAAGTGGCTCACGTGGCCACCACCAGGCTCGCCTATGGCGCATTGGTTGATGTCGCAACCGGATTTGCCGCCGCAAAATCCAACGCTGAGAATCCGAAAGATTTCAAGATCATCGGCAGACCGTTCAAGCGCTTCGACACGCCGAAAAAGGTCAATGGCCAGGTTGTGTATGGCATCGACGCGATGCTGCCCGGCATGAAATTCGCCACCATCGCGCAAAGCCCCGTCTTCGGTGGTCGAGTAGGCCATGTCGACGACAGCGAAGCGATGAAGGTTCCCGGCGTGCAAAAGGTGATCGTGCTGGACGATCTGGTCGTGTCGTGGGCGATCACATGTGGGCGGCAAAGAGCGGGCTCGACGCGCTCACGATCGTTTGGGATCACGGCTCCGAATGCGATGGTCTCATCGGAGGATATTTGGCAGCACCTTCGCGCCGCCGGCAAGAAAGAGGCGCCACTCGCGAAAAACGTGGGCGACATCGATAAAGGCCTTTCGCAAGGCGACAAGGTCGAAGCGGCGTACGAGCTCCCCTTCCTTGCGCATGCGACAATGGAGCCCATGACTCCGTCCAGCTCAAAGATCTGGATGGGCACGCAGATCATTTCGCGTGCAGCAGACGGTGGCGAAACAGGCTGGCCTGCCCGTCGAGAAAGTCACCGTCCACAATCATCTGCTCGGCGGCGGCTTCGGACGCCGGCTCGAACCGGACATGGCGCTTGTCGCTGTTCGCGTTGCGCAGAAAATGAACGGCGAACCACTGAAGGTCGTCTGGACGCGCGAAGAAGACATCCAGCACGATATCTATCGGCCGGTCTATCGCGACACGATCACGGCGTCGTTGTCCGACGGCAAACTTGTCGCCATGAAATACAAGGTGTCGGGCTCGGCCGTGATTGCGCGCTGGCTGCCGCCGGCCTTCCAGAAAGGCATCGACATCGACGCGATCGATAGCGCGGTCGACACGCCTTACGATATCCCCAATCTCCGCGTCGAATATGTGCGCGCCGAACCGCCGGCCGTGCCCACGGGATTCTGGCGCGGCGTCGGCCCGAACAATAACGTGTTCGCCATCGAAAGTTTCATGGACGAGCTGGCGAAAAAGACCGAAAGATCCGGTTCAATTCCGCCTCGACCTTGCAAGTCGCCGCGGCTGAAGGCAGCGCTCGAACTCGTCGCCAACAGATCGCATTGGGGGCGCCTTTGCCCGCACGCACCGGACGCGGCGTTTCGGTGCAACCATCCTTTGGAAGGTTTCGGTTGTCAAGCGGAGGTCGATCATGACGGCGAAGTCCATCTGCGCCGCGTGACGACGGCCGTCGACACCGGCATTGTCGTCAATCCCGACACCATCGTCGCGCAATTGCAGGGCGGCCTGATCTTCGGGCTGACGGCGGCGCTTTACGGCGAAGTCACCATCAAGAACGGCCGTGTCGAGCAGAGCAATTTCAACGATTACCGCATGCTGCGCATCGATCAGATTCCGCCCATCGACGTGCATGTCATCAAGAGCGGTGAAGCGCCGGGCGGCATCGGCGAAACCGGTGTGACGACCGGGCCACCGGCGCTGCGCAACGCGATCCTTGCCGCGACCGGCATCGCGCTTCGGCGATTGCCTGTCGACCGCGACGTCCGCGGAGGAAACAGGCATGAGCTTCTATTCCCGCCTCACTCCCCCGTGGCGTTACGCACTCTTCGGCGTCGTCGGTGTCCTGGCAATTCTGCTGATTGGATTTTTGTGGATCATGCTCGGCCCTGACCACTCGCTTTCGCGGGCGGCAACGAGGGGACGCTCGCTGAGTATCATGGCGCCGATCCCACGGGCGTGCCCCGGAACTCTCCAATGCGAGTCTTATAGAACGCGGGCAATATCTGGCGCGCGCAGCCGATTGCGAAGTGTGTCACACGGCCAAGGGCGGCACGCCTTTTGCCGGTGGTTTTCCTTTCGTCCTTCCTTCGGAACGATCTATTCCGCCAATATCACACCCGACAAGGACACCGACATCGGCGGCTGGAGCGACGCGTCGTTCCTCAATGCAGTCCACAAAGGCATCGACGATGAAGGCGTGCCGCTCTATCCGGCAATGCCGTACGCAAGCTACACGCTCATGACTGATGCGGATGCGCTGGCGATCAAGGTCTATCTCTTCAGCCTCAAGCCCGTTCATTCGGAAATCCCCGACAACACACTCCTCTTTCCTTTCAATCAGCTGGCTGATGAGCGTCTGGTCGTTCCTCTTCAATTCCGACAAACGCTTCGAACCCAATACGGCGGAGAGCGCGCAATGGAATCGCGGCGCCTATCTGGCCAAGGGTCTCGCGCATTGCGGTGAGTGCCACACGCCACGCAACCTTATGCAGGCGCTGAACAACCGACCGGCCGCGCCGCCCAGGCAGGCTGGCGCGCCTACAACATCACAAGTGATCGCGACAGCGGCATGGGCGCCTGGAGCGACGCCGAACTCGCGCAATATCTGTCGATCGGTCATGTGGACGGTCGCGGAACGGCCGCGGGACCCATGGGCTGAAGCGGTCGACCACAGCCTGAGCTATCTCACCAAGGGCGACATCGCCGCGCTCGTCACTTACCTGCGTAGCGTGCCGCCATCGCGTCATCACATCTTCCGGTGCTGAAGTTGCAACCCGCCCCGCCCCTCCACCGCGAAGGCGTTGCCGCCGACTACGACCCACAAGGCAAGAAGATCTTCGAAGGCGCCTGCGCCAGCTGCCATAGCTGGACTGGTGTCAGCGGCGCGCTCACGCCCTACGCCACGCTGACCGGCGCGCGCGCCGTGAACGATCCGAGCGCCGTCAACGTCGCGCAGATCGTGCTCTCGGGCATGAATCGCACGACGGGCCATGCCGTGATGCCGTCTTTCGGCAGCACGTATTCCAATAATGAAATCGCAGCGGTGGCCAATTACGTGACGGCGCGCTTCGGCTCGAAGCCGTCCCGGATCACGGCAAGTGATGTCGCGGTTCTCCGGCACGAGGGTGCCCAGTAAGCCCAAATGAAACCACAATCGAAAGTGGAACTCCGAGCGCAATTGCGGCTGCGCTTCACTGCCCAAAGGGTTGGAGAGATTGTCCGCGTTGACTATATAGATACTCACCATGAGCTTTCAGGAGTTCTTTGGCGCCGTCGAGTCCGAGGCGCTGCGCGAGGTCGCCCACCACTGGAAAGGGCGCGGTTCCCGGCTGATCCGGCTGGCAGGACATCAAGCCCACTTCGCAGCATCTCCCTGGGCGTGGAAGTTCGACACCGAAACCGAGACCTTCGTCGGCAGGATCGCGGGCGACCGAATTCGAGAGCGCGTTCGGAGTAAATCTCCGCGGCGCAATAATGAGCGACGTGTTCCAGGGGCGTGATTACGGCACATGCTGGCGCGACATAGAGAACGGTGACCTCGCCGGAACTTTCCTTGGCAAAGGGCTTGTATTCCTCCACCTCAACCGATTCGATATCGGCGAGCGGATCATCATGCCCGGCGACTTCCGGTGCGGCAGGTGATGGCATAGTCGGCGCAACCGAGTTCAAGTCGCACAACGGCCCCGTACCGGACGAATCTCCTGCGAAAGGGCGAGGTCGAGCGCTCGGCTTTCGCTATAGCAGCAAAATTCATCAAATCGGATCGTCACCGACGAGCCGAACAACCGCTGTCGTTGATTTCGGCTTCAGTGTTATTCCTTTAAACACAAGGTCGCTGCCATTAAGCATTCAGGGTACGAGAAGCACTGGCAAATAGCACGAACGGAATTCGCCTAACGCCCAGGAACAGCGGCTAAGCGCGCCGGGCCGCGTGCCAGGCTCCTGGCGCAGGGACTTCGATTGGTCTTTCGGGACAGTCGGTCGCAGCCCCGCAACGCCCGCTCCTCGGCCATTCTGAGCGCGTGTCCCGTTTCAGGCAGGCTCGGCACGCCCCAGGCGCGGCGGCATACCAAAACCTAACGCCTGTCTCGTCAATATCTCGTCTGCACCGTATCGCGCCGCCACTTGCTCAAATGGCATCGGCTTAAAATTGTCAAGCAGGCGCAAAAGGTGGAGCGGTGCCGTCGTTCCGCAAACATAGCGGCCAAATGACCACGACGGCACGCGATAGCCGAGACCGATCGAGCCCGGCGACAAATTCGCCCTCGGCCCCGGCTCAGGCGTCGGCGGCGCAACATGGTCGAACAAGCGATCACTTCTCGCTCCGCGTTGACCGCATCAGCGCCGACCTGGCCAGAGCGCGGGGTTCGACCACAACGCCTGCAGCACCTGATTGGTGCGGGACCCCACCGGCGGCCGGCAATTCGGATGCTCCGAGACGTTTGACGGCGGCACGATCCACGTCACTTGCGGAATATTGCCTGTCTGCAAACCCTTCAACAGCTCATAGAACGGGCGATCCCGCATGGCGTTTTCGAAGTGGAAGATTTGGGCGTTGCCGTCTGATATTGCGTGAAATACGACAGGACAGTGATAACTCGTCGTAGTCGTGACAGCGGCGCCACGAAATCCCGGCGCGCTCCGAGGGGCGTTTGCATAGTCTCCCACGAACAAGGGCGCGGCCCGAATTATCGATGGCCGGACCCCCATGTTTGCTCTCCGATGCATCGTGCCCGTCATCAGATAAAAGCGATTGCATCGGTCGGGCCGAGGAGCAATGATAGCCGTCACAGATCGTGAAGGCGTCGGCGAGTGCATAGAGAACTGCAGATCGGCCGGGTCAGATAACCCATGGCTAAGTGGACTGCTCGCTGCACGATGGGCCGGAATCGAATCCATGGCGCCGCCTGTTCCAGGCTTCATGTTGCGGCCCCCAGGCGCTGAGGTCCATAGGCCGCTGCGCATCTGGTTCGCAGCGTATCGAGACGGAAGGGCAAGATGTGGCCGCCGGGTGTCTGCTGCCGGAAAACAAGCAGCGGCCGGGCGGCTCCGCGCGCGCGGGGATCAAAACCGCGCACGCCGGCGAGCGTTCCGAATCGAAAGAGCGGTTCTCTTTCATAAGAATGACGGCAAATGGTCGATGTCGTATTGCTGGCGTTGATGGCGGCGCTGCGGCGGCGCCCGAGGGCGAAGCGCCAATGGCCGACAGCGCAGATGTCGCCTACAGTATTGCAGGAAATGGCGGCGACCGATCCGAGACAGCCGTTAGCAGCAAGATTAGGTGACGACGTTTGGCTTCCACAATCAAACTTTTGAGACGATCCGCCCCGCATCCGTGACCCAAGACCAAACAGGCCGCGAAGGGTCGATCAATGTCTGATGACCGTAAGAAGGCTCCCATTCCAATTGCGTATGGAGGGCTCGGCTTGTCGGCAATCGTCACCCACCGGCGAACAATTGCGTCGGCAGTTCTTCCTTTTAGAAAAGTGCCACATCAGTTTTGCCGCCGCTTTATAGACCCGAGCTCACGCGCGCTAGGAACGTCGGAACGCCGACACATAAATGTCGCGTCCACGCGATGAACACCACGAGCACGCCAATGCTCATAAGGGACGCAAATTTGACACCGCACTTGTGGGGTGTCAGCCTGAGCGCAAGCACGACCCGCAAGGACGCTTCGGTGAGATAGGGCCATTGCTTACATGCGTGTTGCCATGTGGAACGATAGATTTTCCCAGCGATGCACTCCGCCGCGTATCCTTCGCCAGCCACAAATTGCCAAGGATCTGGAAAACATCAAAGGTCTTTTGGCGATAAGCGACACAAGACAAATGAGCCCGAACGTGCCTGTCAGAAACGAATCTTTGATAAGTGCGAAGAACACGTTGCCCCATATCAACGAGCTCAACGTCCCGATGGCAAGCGTCATCACGATGGACGGCCGAGCGGCTCAAGCTTCGCGACCGAACCCAAACGCGAAGATTGTTGAGCGCAGGCCGAAGAGCTTTCGGCAAGTGCCCATATCGTACAGGCACGCCCGCCGTCGAAAGTACGTCGAACACAAGCAGCGCGATGTCGAAGAACAGCGTCGGCACCAGAAAGTGAATCTGGATGCTCGAGGGCGATCACTCAGCAATATGCTCTCGTCATATTCCGGCTCCAAGGTCACGATCGATGTGTAATGAAGATTGCAGCGCTTGCACGTGGCCTGGGCTTACGGGAGCGTTGCGTGACTGGCTGCGTGTGCGCTCCGTAAAAGCGACAAGTGTACAGTGTCGCGGGTGTGATGTTCAGCCGTTGCCGCGCAGCATCGAGCGGCTCGTTCCATCAGCTGTACATAGCCTCCCCCGGCAACCATTTGGCGGCATTGCCGCGCTCATAGCAATTGCGCGCGCATGGAGCCAACTACTGTCTCCCTTCCACGGAGCCCGGCGCCGCTTGTTAGTGCCGTCTATGTACGAGAATGCCACAGGAACTGAAGCTTCTGATGATAGCCGGTCAGCACATGCCAGATGTCGTGCGAATTCCGCATGTGTCGCCCGAACCAGGCGTAAGGGTGACTTTTAGCCCGCTGACGACGGCTGATTTCTCGCGGAGATGAACCTTTGGGCCGAATAGATCGCTGCGAAACAAAATTGTGATAGGCCGCACCCACCGTGCCGGAAACTATCCAGCCAATTCTGGTCCATCAGCTTCGGCGCAAGCTCGACATGTTCATAAGCGAGCCGGCCGCCCGCTGGCGTCTCGAGCAAACGGTGCAAGTTCAATGGCCTGCTGTTGCCGCCGTTCAGTGCGCGCATGATTCGAACACCTGACCCGTGTCATCCCTGTCGGACAACAGTCGCTGGAGCGCGCGCAGAGCCTTACCCCATCGCCGCCCCTGTTCGGTACTTGACGTCTCGGGTCATGGGCCATTGAGCCGCTCCTTTGACTGAGGTTGGATCTGCGGATGAGCGGCGCGGGTGGTGCTCGGTGACAAGCCCGCGCGGATCATGCTTTCGATCAGTGGCCCGACATCGGCGAGACCCTCGCGTCTTCACCCAAACTGGCTTCGAGGGTCAGTCCGCGGAAAAATGGCGATGAGAAAGCGGGCAACGGCTTTCCGGCGCGCTTTTTGCACGGATCTGGCCGACCCGTTGTCCGTGTCCGATCATGCGAATGATTTCTTCGCGCACCCTAACGACTTCTTATCGACGTCGCGAGCTCGCGCAGCGCCTTGCTCAACCGGGTCCAACACCGCGCGTATCGGCGCGGCCGGGTTCATCGAGCGAGCGCCCGTAAAGCTTGAGAAGCAAACCGAGACCCGCGGACGGGATCCGCTTTCGGCCATTGCGTTGAGAAATGCCTCGCCCTGATGGCGGTCATCTGCGAGAGCGACAATGATGTCGTCCTTGGTCGTGAAATAGAGATAGAGCGTGCCCTGACTCACACCAGATTTTGCGGACGATGTCCGCGGTGGTCGTGTCGTGAAATCCCTCTTCCGCTAGAAGCATCGCAACGGCGGCCATGGGTCTCTTTTGGCAGCGCGGATCTTTGCATGGGCTCTATAAAAACTGATCGATCAGTCATTGATCATCCCGTGACCATGGCTCGGTCAAGCCCTTTCAATCTTGGCTGGGTAACACGGCCCTGGGCCATCGCTATGCTATTGAATTCACAAGACTTTCTCTCCGCTGCGGTTGTTCGGTTCGGCGGCAAGCAAAATGCGGCCGAAAAAGAGCCTGCTTAAAAATGTGCAAATCTCTTCAGGTTTGGATCAGCAGATTAAAATTTGGTGCGGGGCGAATACATCGTGTAAAGGCAATTTCATAGCCTACTCTTACCGCGTCGAAGACGCAGACGCAATGTACAAATTATACCGGCCTGCTCCGATGGCGAACTACACGAAGCAAGGCAAACGCAGCCACCAATTCCTGTACCTCCGCTCCAAATCTGCAATTCCAGTAGGCGCGTTAAACGGCAATTCGTCAGTTCGTCGCTTTCGCACGAACCTGCAGCTTCCAATCCGGACGGATGAAGTGGCAGGTGTAGCCGTTGGAACCGTCCAGATAGTCCGGACGATCGGGCTCGGCTTCCCAGAGGCGGCCCGCGCGACTTCGGTCACGACTCTCCCCGGCCACAGTCCCGGACACTTTGAATATCTGGTGATCGTGTCTTCGCGACGCGCTTCTCTCTGTTCTCTCGCTCTCGCAGGCCAGAAGATAGCGGAGCGATAGCTCGTTCCGACGTCGTTGCCCTGGCGGTTGCGCGTGCTGGGATCGTGGATCTGGAAGAAACTCCAGAATTCGGCGATAGCTGATCTTCGACGGGTCGAGGGTGATTTCGATTGCCTCGGCACGCGGTGCGGCGGGTCGTAGGTGGCGTTCGGCACGTCACCGCCTGATACCGACGCGAGTCCAAATCATGCTGTTGAGGCGCCGGATGAGATCCTGCATCTCCGAAAACAACCACCTGCAATACATCGATATCCTTCGTTTTCCCGTAACTAAATCCACAACTTCGCGCGCCGTTTGTATGTGCGAGACGAGGTCCATTTGCAAGTCATTGAAAACCTTGGTGGGCCGCGGAGGAACTCGAACCTGGGACCAGACCGTTAACGAGCGGCGAGCTTGACCCAGCCGAGCTACAGGCCCCACCCGAAGGCCGCGGGTTCTATCAGGAATGGGCAGCGGACTGAAAGGCCTGCCTCGTTCGCCTTGGCCCCGGAGTAGAACTCAGCACCTCAAGGGAGAGCTGGATATGAATATGTCGATTTCGCGCAAGGCGATTTTCGGCGTTGCTCATCGTTCCGATTGCGGTACTCGCGGCCGAGCGGCGGAGCCTGGCCCCGCAGGCATCCTGAGCGCGTACTCCCTACCGCTCCGGGGCGGAAAAGGCAGCGTGAAAGCTGTTGCCGACGCTATCGGCCGGCGTCGCCACCCAGCGCCGAGCGCCGAGGAATATCTCATTTTGAACAGTCGCGCGATGAACGCCGTCTTCGCCGAATCGGAAATGCAGGGGATTTCCCGACAAATCCATGCAGACATCCGAATTCGCGTGTCGCTGCAATATGATTCCGGGAACAACACCGCGCCCAAAATCACCGGCTATCAGGTCACGAATACGGTCTTCGTCACGGTTGATGATCCTGTCGAAGTCGGTGCGGCGATCGACGCGCTGGTCAACTCCGGCGCCAATTCGTTGGGCGGCATCAGCCTCACCATTCGCGCCATCCGAAACCGCTGTTGAAACAGGCGCGCGAAGCCGCCTCATCAAGGACGCGGTCGACCGGCCCTTGCATCGAGCTCGGCCCGGTCGACACGCGTCCTTGATGGCGGCTTCGCGCGCCTGTTTCAACAGCGGTTTCGGATCGCGAATGGTGAGGCTGATGCCGCCCAACGAATTGGCGCCGGAGTTGACCAGCGCGTCGATCGCCTGGCGCCGAGCTTCGACAGATCATCGACCGTGACGAAGACCGTATTCGTGACCTGATAGCCGGTGATTTTGGGCGCGGTGTTGTTCCCGGAATCTATATTGCGGCGACACGGCGAATTCGGATGTCTGCATGGATTTGTCGGGAATGCCCTGCCGTTTCAATTCGGCGAAGACGGCGTTCATGGCGCGACTGTTCGAATTGAGTGCTGCCTGCGCGCTCGGCGCCGGGCGGCGACGCCGGCCGATAGCCGGGCTTCGTCGGCAACAGCTTTCACGCTGCCTTCGCCCGAGACGGTCAGGATGCGCGGTTCGGATGCCGCGGGCTGGCTAGCGCCGTTCCGGCCGCGAGTACCGCAATCGGAACGATGAGCAACGCCCGAATCGCCTTGCGCGAAATCGACATATTCATATCCAGCTCTCCCTTTGAGGTGCTCAGTCTTCTCCGGGGCCAAGGCGAAACTGGGGCAGGCCTTTCAGTCCGCTGCCCATTCCTGATAGAACCCGCGGCCTTCGGCGGGGCCTGTAGCTCAGCTGGTTAGAGCTGGCCGCTCATAACGGTCTGGTCCCAGGTTCGAGTCCTGGCGGGCCCACCAAGGGTTTCAATGACTTGCGAGTTGCCGGGATATGGACCTTCATTCTCGCGGCATACAAACGGCGCGCAAAGTTGTGATTTTGAGTTGCGGGAAAGCGGAGGATATCGATGGCCAACGAACGCGCGGTGCTTGCGGGTGGTTGTTTTTGGGGAATGCAGGATCTCATCCGGCGCCTCGACGGCGTGATTTCGACTCGCGTCGGCTATACAGGCGGTGACGTGCCGAACGCCACCTACCGAAACCACGGCACCCATGCCGAGGCGATCGAAATCACCTTCGACCCGTCGAAGATCAGCTATCGCCGAATTCTGGAGTTTTTCTTCCAGATCCACGATCCCAGCACGCGCAACCGCCAGGGCAACGACGTCGGAACGAGCTATCGCTCCGCTATCTTCTATACAAGCGAGGAGCAGAAGCGCGTCGCCGAAGACACGATCGCCGATGTCGATGCCTCCGGACTGTGGCCGGGGAAAGTCGTGACCGAAGTCGCGCCGGCCGGACCGTTCTGGGAAGCCGAGCCCGATCATCAGGACTATCTGGAGCATTTTCCCAACGGCTACACCTGCCACTTCATCCGTCCGGATTGGAAGCTGCCGGTTCGCGCGAAAGCGACGAACTGACGAATTGCCGTTTAACGCGCTACTGGAATTGCAGATTTGGACGGTGGTGCAGGAATTGGTGGCTGCGTTTCCCTTGCTTCGTGTAGTTCGCCATCGGAGCAGGCCGGGATAATTCGTACATTGCGTCTGCGTTCGACGCGGTAAGAGTAGGCTATGAAATTGCCCTTACGGCCGAATGTATTCGCCCGCACCGAATTTTAATCTGCTGATCCAAACCTGAAGAGATTTGCACACTTTTAGCAGGCTCTTTTTTCGGCCGCATTTGCTTGCCGCCGAACCGAAGGTCTTCACAACCGCAGCGAAGAGTTCTTGTGAATTCAATAGCATAGCGATGGCCCAGGGCCGTGTTACCCAGCCAAGATTGAAAGGGCTTGACCGAGCCATGGTCACGGGATAATAATGACTGATCGATCAGTTTTTATAGAGCCCATGCCGAAGATCAGCACTGCCCAGAAAGAGACCCGTCGCCGGCAGATTTTGGATGCCGCGTTGCGATGCTTCTCACGGGAGGGATTTCACAACACGACCACCGCGGACATCGTCCGCGAATTTGGTGTGAGTCAGGGCACGCTCTATCTCTATTTCACGACCAAGGACGACATCATTGTCGCTCTCGCAGATGACCGCCATCAGGGCGAGGCGTTTCTCAACGCAATGGCCCAAAGCGAGCAGGATCCCGTCGCGGGTCTCGGTTTGCTTCTCGAGCTTTACGGGCGCTCGCTCGATGAACCCGGCCGCGCCGATACGCGCCGTGTTGGAATCCTGGGTTGGGCTGAAGCGCTGCGCAATCCAACCATCCTCGCGAGCATCAATGAGGGTGCATCGTTGGTGCGCAAAGAAATCATTCGCATCATCGGACGCGGACAACGGGTCGGCCAGATCCGTCCGGAAATCGCGCCGGAAGCCGTTGCCCGCTTTCTGATCGCCATTTTTCGCGGACTGACCCTCGAAGCCAGTTTGGGTGAAGACGCGGGTCTCGCCGATGTCGGGCCACTGATCGAAAGCATGATCCGCGCGGGCTTGTTCACCGACGCCGCCCGCGCCGCTCATCCGCAGAATCAACCTAGTCAAAGGAGCAGCTTCAATGGCCATGACCGAAACGTCGAGTACCGAACAGGGGCGGCAATGGGGTAAGGCTCTACGCGCGCTGCAGCGACTGTTGTCCGACAGGGATGACACGGGTCAGGTGTTCGAAATCATGCGCGCACTGAACGGCGGCAACAGCGCCGTGAACTACCGCCGTTTGCTCGAAACGCCGGCGGGCGGCCGGCTCGCTTATGAACATGTCGAGCTTGCGCCAAAGCTGATGGACCAGAATTGGCTGGATAGTTTCCCTCCCGGCACGGTGGGTGCGGCCTATCGCGATTTTGTTCGCAGCGAGAATTTGTCGGCCGAAGGTCTGGCAGAAATCAGCCGTCGGTCGCGGGCTGAAGAAGTTCACCCTTACGCCTGGTTCGGGCGACGCATGCGGGATTCGCACGACATCTGGCATGTGCTGACCGGCTATCATCGCGACGGCCTCGGCGAAGCATGCCTTGTGGCATTCTCGTACGCGCAGACGCGTGGACTGGGCTGGGCAATGATTGCCGTCGGCGCCGGGCTCAGCGCGTTGAAGGATCGTAGTTGGCTCCATGCGCGCGCCATCTGGCAAGGCTATCAGCGCGGCAATGCCGCCAAATGGTTGCCGGGGGAAGGACTATGTACAGCTGATGAACGAGCCGCTCGATGCTGCGCGGCAACGGCTGAACATCACACCCGCGACACTGTACGACGCTATTCCACTTACGGAGCGCACACGCAGCCAGTCACGCAACGCTCCCGTAAGCGCCAGCCAGGCCGCGTGAAGCGCTGCAATCTTCATTACACATCGATCGTAACCTTGGAGCCGGAATATGACAGACATATTGCTGAGTGATCGCCCTCGAGCATCCAATTTCAGCTTCTGGTCCGTGGTGCCGACGCTGTTCTTCGACATCGCGATGCCCCTGCTTGTGTTCGACGTACTTTCGGCGCGGGGCGTGCCTGTCATATGGGCGCTTGCCGCCGGTGGCCTTTCGCCTGCGCTCAACAATCTTCGCGTTTGGGTTCGGTCGCGAAGACTTGAGCCGCTCGGCATCATCGTGATGACGCTTCTTGCCATCGGGACGTTGAGCTCGTTGATATCGGGCAACGTGTTCTTCGCACTTATCAAAGATTTGTTCCGACAGGCACGTTCGGGCTCATTTGTCTTGTGTCGCTTATCGCCAAAAGACCTTTGATGTTTTCCATCCTTCGGCAATTTGTGGCTGGCGAGGATACGCAGCGGATCGCGGAGTGGAACGATCGCTGGGAAATCTTATCGTTCCGGATGGTAACGCGCATCGTAACCGTGGTCTGGGGCGTGGCCTATCTCGCCGAAGCGTCCTTGCGGGTCGTGCTTGCGCTCAGGCTGACACCCCAGCAAGTCATGTCAATTTCGTCCCTTATGAGCATTGGCGTGCTGGTGGTCCTCATCGCGTGGACGCGACGTTATATGTCGGCGTTCCGACGCGACTAGCGCGCGTGAGCTCGGTCTTATGAACGAGCACGACGATGATGTGGCGGGTATTTTTCTAAAAGGAAGAACTGCAAGGCAAATTGTTCGCCGGTGGGTGACGATTGCCGACAAGCCGAGCCCTCCGAGTGCTGCGTGCGATCGGAGGGCTCTTTGTTGCGGGTATCAGACATTGATCGAGCCCTTCGCGGCCTGTTTGGTCTTGGGTCACGGAATACCGCTGGCCGCCGGGGCGGATCGTCTCAAAAGTTTGATTGTGGAAGCCAAACGTCGTCACCTAATCTTGCTGTTGACGCTGTGCGGAAGGGAAAGAACCCATGTCTCGGATCGGTCGCCGCCATTTCCTGGCAATCTGCTGCAGCGACATCTGCGCTGTCGGCCATTGGCGCTTCGCCCTCGGGCGCCGCCGCAGCGCCGCCATCAACGCCGGCGAAGCTGACCGACATCGATCACTTCATCATCCTGATGAAGGAGAACCGCTCCTTCGATCATTATTTCGGCACGCTCGCCGGCGTGCGCGGCTTCGACGATCCGACGGCGCGGCCGACGGCAGCTCGTCTTCCGCCAGGCGGAGTCGCTCAATCCGGACGGCCACGTGCTGCCGTTCCGTCTCGACACGCTCAAGACCAATGCGCAGCGGTTGCACGATCTCAGCCACGACTGGGGGCCGCAGCACGCGGCCTGGAATGGCGGCGCCATGGACAATTGGATCCCCGCGCACCGCCAAGCCGACGGCGAGCGCCGGGCCGCTCGACCATGGGCTATCACACGCGCGCGGATCTTCCGTATTATTACGCGCTGGCCGACGCCTTCACGATCTGCGACGGCTATCATTGCTCGGTGTTCGGCCCGACCTATCCGAACCGCTACTATCTGATGACCGGGACGATCGATCCGGATGGGCAAGCACGGCGGCCCGGCGATCAACAATCACGGCCGCCTATTCGTGGGAGACCTATCCCGAGCGGCTCGAGCGGGCGGGGATCTCCTGGCGCGTCTATCACGACTGTCGACGATTACGACTGCAATCGTGCTGAAGTACTTCACGCAGTTCCAGACGCGCCGCGCCCTCGCCGCTGTTCGAGAACGCCATGCGCGACCGGCCGTTCTATGAGCTGCTGCAGGATCTGCAGCACCGGCAATATGCCGCAGGTGACCTGGATCGTGCCGCCGTCGAACGTGTCGGAGCATCCCGACTATCTGCCCGCCGCCGGCGAGGATCACACCAATCACGTGCTGCAGGCGTTGTGGTCGAATCCCAAGCTCTGGGCCAAGACCGCCTTCATCATCAATTACGACGAGAACGACGGCCTGTTCGACCACGTCGTGCCGCCGACGCCGCCTCCGGGGACGCCGGGCGAATTCGTCGACGGGCTGCCGATCGGTCTCGGCTTTCGCGTGCCGTGCATGGTGATCTCGCCCTTCAGCCGCGGCGGCTATGTTGCGGGCACGACGTTCGACCACACGTCCACGCTGCGGCTGCTCGAGACGCGCTTCGGCGTCGAGGTCCCCAATCTCAGCAAATGGCGGCGCGATACGTGCGGCGACCTGACGACGGCGTTTGGCTTCGGTGAGCCGCCGCGCCTCGACGTGCCCGAGCATGCCGGAAACGGACACGCGCTCTGAAGCTCGCCGAGGAGCGGGCGAGCGGTCTGCCGCGACCGACTGTCCCGAAGACCAATCGATGCCCCGCCAGGAGCCTGGCACGCGGCCCCGGCGCGCTTAGCCGCTGTTCCTGGGCGTTAGGCGAATTCCGTTCGTGCTATTTGCCAGTGCTTCTCGAATACAGAACACCCTGAATGCTTAATGCACAGTTAACCTTGTGTTTAAAGGAATAACAGCTGAAGCCGAAATCAACGACAGCAGATTGTCGGCGCTCGGTGACGATCCGATTTGATGAACTTTGCTGCTATAGCGAAAACCAGAGCGCTCGACCTCGCCCTTTCGCAGGAGTTCGTCCGGTACGGGGCCGTTGTGCGACTTGAACTCGGTTGCGCCGAGTATACCATCACCTGCCGCACCGGAATCCGACAGCGGCATGATGATCCGCTCGCCGATATCGAACCGGTTGAGGTGGAGGAATACGAGCCCTTTGCCAAGGAAGAGTTCCGGCGAGGTCACCGTTCTCTTATGTCGCGCCAGCATGTGCCGATAATCACGCCCCTGGAACACGTCGCTCATTATTGCGCCGCGGAGATTTACTCCGAACGCGCTCTGAATTCGGTCGCCCGCAATCCTGCCGACGAAGGTCTCGGTCTCGGCGTCGAACTTCCACGCCCACAGGATCGGGAGATGCCTGCGAATGGATGCGGGCTTGATGTCCTGCCAGCCCGGCATCGGGCGGGGACCACGCACCTCGTTCCAGTGGTGGGCAACCTCGCGCAGCGCCTCGGATTCGATGGCGCCAAAGAACTCCTGAAAGCTCATGGTGAGTATCTATATAGTCAACGCGGACAATCTCTCCAACCCTTTGGGCAGTGAAGCGCGGGCGACACAGGCGGAAAGCCGCAACTGCGCTCGGAGTTCCACTTTCGATTGTCGTTTCATTTGGGCTTACTGGGCGCCTTCGTGCCGGAGAACCGCGACGTCGCTGGCGGTGAGCCGCGACGGCTTCGCGCCGAAGCGCGCCGTCACGTAGTTGGCGACGGCCGCGATCTCGACATCGGAATAGGCATCGCCGAATGCCGGCATGACGACCTCGCCTTGCGGCGATGAACGCTTGATGCCCGCGATGACGGCCTGCGCCACATTCGTGGCACTCGGATCGTTGACGGCGCGCGCACCGGTAAGCGTCGCATAGGGAAGGATCGCGCTGACACCCGTCCAGCTGTGACAGCTGGCGCAGGCGCCTTCATAGATCTGTTTGCCGCGCGCATCGGCGATGGCGACGCCTTGCTTGGGCGAGGCAGACGCGGGCGATGAGACCGGCGTAGGCAGGCCCGATTTCACGGCCGGAATGCTGCGGAGGTAGACGATCAGCGCGCGGATATCCGCCGGCGGCATCAGGTCGAAACTATGATCCACCGCTTCGCCCATGGGCCCCGCGGCCGTGCCGTGGCCCAGCGCGTGTCCGGTCGAGAGATAGTCGAACAATGCATTGTCCGACCAGGCACCGATGCCCGTCGCGTTGTCGCTCGTGATGTTGTAGGCGCGCCAGCCTGCGTTCGTTTCGCCCGCGAATTTCCGGCGGTTGTTGAGCGCGTATGCAAGATTGCGCGGCGTATGGCATTCGCCGCAATGGGCGAGGCCTTCGGCAAGATAGGCGCCGCGGTTCCAGGCGGGGCTTTGCCCGGTGTCCGGTTTGAAGCGCGTATCGGCGGCGAAGAACGTGTTCCAGAAACCCATCAGCCAGCGCTGATTGAAGGGGAAGACGAGCTTGTCGTCGGGGACATCGTTATGCACGGGCGTCAGGCTGAAGAGATAAGCCTTGATCGCCAGCACATCCGCATCGGTCATATAGGTGTAGGACGCATAGGGCATCGCGGGATAGAGATGCTTGCCTTCGTCGTCGATGCCCTTGTGGACCGCGTTCAGGAATTGCGCGTTGGTCCAGTTGCCGATGCCGGTGTCCTTGTCGGGCGTGATGTTGGGCGAGTAGATCGTGCCGAACGGCAGCGTGAACGCGAAGCCGCCGGCATATTCCGTTCCGCCCTTTGCGGTATGACAGACGGCGCAGTCCGCCGCTTTCGTAAGCCACGCCCCGCGCTCAACGAGACTCGCGTTCTTCAGCGAAGCCGGTACGCCCGTCGGATCGGCGCCTTTGTAATCGGCAAGTGCTACTCTCTCGCCGCTTGCAAACGCCAGCGGCCCGGGACCGGTAACGATCCAGAGGGCAGACGCGATACCGACGGCGATAATCGCTGCCACGACAATGACGCCGGCGCGCGCGCCATTACCCAGTCCGAGATACCATTGGCGGAGCTTGCTCATGCGGGCTTCCTTCCCGCCAGAACGTCGCGGTCAACCGGCATACGTCGCAGTGCGATGCCCGTCGCGGCCAAGATCGCGTTACGCAGAGCAGGCGGGCCTGCCGTCGCACCCGTTTCGCCGATGCCACCGGGCGCTTCGCCGCTCTTCATCACGTGCACCTCGATCGGCGGCGCCTGGTCGATGCGCAGCATGCGGTAATTGTTGAAGTTCGATTGCTGCACGCGGCCGTTCTTGACCGTCACTTCGCCGTAGAGCGCCGCGGTGAGACCGAAGATGAGGCCGCCTTGCAGCTGCGCTTCGATGGTATTGGGATTGACGGCGATGCCGGTATCGACGACGCAATTGATGCGGCGGAGCATCACTTCGCCGTTATGATCGACTTCGGCTTCAATGACGGTCGCGATGTAGCTCGCGAAAGACGGCTGCACCGACACGCCGCGACCGACGCGCGCCGGCAAAGGCGATCCCCAGTTCGATTTCTCTGCCACGAGCTTGAGCACGGCCTGGTGCCGCGGCGAGCCATGAAGATGCGCCATGCGGAACGCGACAGGATCTTTCCCCGCCTTCTTCGCGAGTTCGTCCATGAAGCATTCGACGGCGAAGACATTGTTGTTGGGACCGACGCCGCGCCAGAAACCGGTGGTCAGCGCGGGCGGCTCGGCGCGCTTAAATTCCACATGGAAGTTGGGCACGTCGTAAGGCATGTCGATCGCGCTATCGACGCCATCGATATCGACGCCGTGCTGGAAGCCCGCCGGAAACCAGCGCGCCATAACCGACGAGCCCGTCACGCGATATTTCCAACCGTTCAGCTTTCCGTCCTTGAGGCTTGCTTCGATCGTGTCGCGATAGGCGGGACGGTAGACGTCGTGCTGAATGTCTTCTTCGCGCGTCCAGACGACTTTGAGCGGCTCGCCGTTCAGATGTTGCGCCACGCGGATGGCCTTGAGCGCCATGTCCGGCTCGAGTCTGCCTGCCAAAGCCGCCGCCCAAGAGATGATTGTGCACGGTGACTTTCTCGGGCGGCAGACCGAGCAATTGCGCCGCTGTCTGCTGCACGCGCGTCATGATCTGCGTGCCGAGCCAGATCTCGCAGGAGCCGGGCTTCAGCTGCACGGTGCAGTTCATCGGCTCCATCGTCGCATGCGCGAGGAGCGGCATTTCGTAAGCGGCTTCGTATTTTTCGCCTTCGCCCAGGCCCTTCGCGATGTCGCCGCGGGTTTTCGCGACGGCGCCCGCCGTCTGGCTCGCGGCCCGCAATTCGCTCCAGATCTCGTTTGGAACCGATCGCGCCGTTGGGGCCGTCGTTCCAGGTGACGACAAGCGCGTCGAGGCCTTTCTTTGCCGCCCAAAAGTGATCGCACCGACGACGGCGACCATGTCGTCGAGCACGACGACCTTCTCGACGCCGGGAACGGCTTCTCGCCGCGCTGTCATCGACATGGCCGACTTTGCCGCCCAACACAGGCGACGCCGCGATGGTCGCGAACTTCATGCCGGGCAGCATCGCGTCGATGCCGTAGATCACTTTGCCGTCGATCTTGTTCGGCGTGTCGAAGCGCTTCAGCGGTTTGCCGATGAGCACGAAGTCTTTCGGGTCCTTGAGCGTCACATTTTGCGGCGGCGGGATCTTGGCTCGCGGCATCGACAAGCTGCGCCGTAGTCGAGCTTGCGCCCCGTGGCGGTGTGCGTGACCACGCCGTTCGACGCCGTGCAGCTCGCCGGATCGACTTTCCACTGTTGCGCGGCTGCACCGACCAGCATCGCGCGCGCGGTCGCGCTGGCCGTGCGGATCGGCTTCCACCACGCGCGGATGGAATTGGAATTGCCCGTCGCCTGGATGCCGAACATGGGATTGCCGTAGAGCTTGTCGCTCGGCGGCGCGTGTTCGAGCACGACCTTGCGAGAAATCCGCGTCGAGTTCTTCGGCGATGATCATCGCGATGGACGGTATAGACGCCTTGCCCCATCTCCACCTGCGGCATGACGAGCGTCGTCGTGCCGGCATGATCGATGCGGATGAAAGCATTCGGCGCGAATTTGCCTTGCGTGTCTGTCGGGCGCCTGTTCGGGTTCGTTCGCCGCGCGGACAGGCACATGGAACGCCAGCAGGAAACCGCCGGCCAAACCGCTGGTGACAGGACCCGCGGCGCGACGGGCGAATGGTTTCCGTCTTACCCATTCTTCGCCTCCTCGCTGCCGTCGCCGGCCGCGCGCTTGATGGCTTCGCGGATGCGCACATAGGTGCCGCAGCGGCAGATGTTGCCCGCCATCGCGGCATCGATGTCGGTGTCGTCGGGATGCGGCGTCGGATTGCAGCAGCGCGGTCGCCGACATGATCTGGCCGGACTGGCAATAGCCGCATTGGACGACTTCGACGTCGAGCCACGCTTTCTGGATGCGCGCGCCCGCTGGCGTTGCGCCGACGCCCTCGATGGTCGTGACGGCGCGATCGCCGACGGCGCTCACCGGCAACAAGACACGAGCGCACCGGCTTGCCGTCGATATGCACGGTGCAGGCGCCGCATTGCGCGATGCCGCAGCCGAATTTCGTGCCGGTCATTCCGAGAATATCGCGCAGCACCCAGAGGAGCGGCATGTCGTCGGGCGCCGTCACCGTCTGCGTCTCGTTGTTGATATGAAGCGTTCTCGGTTGGGCCATGGTCATCCCCAAAACAGCGCGAATATACGAAGCGTGAACCGGCGATCCTGACGATCGCCAACGCGAATCCGCCCTGATAAAGGGCTCCGGACTTTGCCGTTTTCAGACGCAAAAGAAAAGCTGGACCGAAGGTGTCGACCGCGGAAAACCCTGCGGTGCTCAAGGTTTCTTCGTGCGGTAGTCACCGAAGGCCTTATCACGGGCGTTCAGGCCTTTTGTAACGCCGTCGCTGAATTTGGCGAAGGTCGCACGCGAGCTCTCTGTGGTCATGGCGAGTGCCTGGATTTCTGTGCCGGCGCGGATGGCCGCGCGCAACCCCATGATCTCCATGGCACGATGCACGCTGCGCTTGTTCATCTGCTGCACGTCGGTCGGAATTTTGGCCACGCGCTCGGCGATGGCGAGGACCTCGTCCTCCAGTGTGCCGGCAGGAAAGGCGCGATTGGCGAAGCCCACGCGAACCGCTTCGACGCCATCCATGGCGTCGCCGGTCAACATCATTTCCATAGCGGGACGCAATCCGCACAGCCAGGCGTGAAACTGATTGTCCGGCGGGCTCATCATGCGCACGGGCGGATAGCCGATCTGCGCATCGTCCGCCACATAGACGAGATCGCAGGCCGTCGCGAGTTCAGAGCCACCCGCAAGACACCAGCCATGGACTTGCGCGATGACGGGCTTGGCGAGATCCCAGACGCGGAAACAACCTTCGACCACGTGCCGCGCCCATTCGCCGGCGCCGCCCGCAGTCTGAAAGGGAAGCTCCTGTGCGTGCCGCCCGCTCTCGCGCGACAGATCGTAGCCGGCGGAAAAGCAACTTCCTGCGCCGCGCAGGATCGTGACCCGGATTTCGTCGTCGCGGTCGCTCTCTTCCAGAGCCTTGAAGATCGCGTCGCGAAGGTGATTGGAGAGCGCATTGCGTTTCTCCGGACGGTTCAGCGTCAGTCGCCGCACGAAGGGCCTGGGATTGTCGACCAGAAGCAAAGCCTGGTCTTTAGAAGCGGGCATCGTGCGTCTCCGTGAAAGCCGTTGGCTACGATGCTATCTCGGAACCGCGGCCGTCGATCAGGCCATCGAGGAAAATATTGACGGCGAGTTCGGCGATTTTCGCAGGTTTCGCCGGGCCGGACGGATCCATCCAGGTATGCGTCCAGTTGATCATGCCGAAATAGAGCATGGCAGCGGGCAGTTTCAGCGCCGAGCGCCCGCCGAGATCGGGGCGCAGGGAGACGAGAACGCCTTCGACGATCGCGATGAGCCTGTTCTGGGTGCCGATGATGATCGCGCGCCGCTCCCTGGGCAAATGACGCAACTCGTTGAGCAGCACTTTGTGGCGCGTGGCCGCGCCGACATAAAGCTTCATGAATTCCATGGTCATCGCGCGCAACGCATCTGCCGGCGCGAGTTTGCGCGCGAGGACGCCCTCGGCCGCGTCGAGCAATGCGCGAACATGGGTATGCATGACGTCAAACAATATGTCCTCTTTCGAGGGATAGTAATGATAGACGAGCGATTTCGACGTCTTGCAGACTTTCGCGAGATCACTGATCGATGCGCCCAGAAAGCCGCGTTCGGCGTAGAGCGCTGCCGCTTTCTCCACGATCTTCTCGCGCCGTTTTTCGTAGTCGGCCGCCTGTGTCCGGGCCATGATGTCCTCGTGATCTCAGTGGTGAAGCGATAGCGGTAGCGCAACGAAGCCGCGGAAGCGGGCGCGATGCGCTCTCGTCGGGCTGCCCGCCAGCGCGTAGTCGGGAAAGCGTCTCAGAAAGCCCGCGAGTGCCACGCGCGCTTCCAGCCGCGCCAGATTCATGCCCGCGCATTGATGCGGACCGGCGGCGAAGGCCAGATGCTTATTCGGGTTGCGTGTGATGTCGAAGGTTTCCGGATTCTCGAACGCGTCGGGATCGCGGTTGGCGGCGCCGATGCAGAGCGTTATCGGCGTTCCCGCGTCGATCACTTCGCCGGCAACATCCGTTTTACGCGTCGTGATGCGATTGCCCAGCTGGTTCGAGCTTTCATAGCGCAGCACTTCTTCGATGGCGCTGCGGAGCAGATCCAGCTGTGCTGCGAGTTTCGCGCGCTCGGCAGGACAGCGGCATAGGAGTTCGACGGCATTGCCGATGAGATTTGTGGTCGTCTCGTGTCCCGCATTCAGCAGGAACACGCAATTCTCTGCGAGTTCTGCTTCGCTGAGCGGCTCGCCTTCGATCTGGAGAAGGCGCGTCAGGACGTCATGTGCGGGATCGCCGGGATGTTTCCGACGATCGGCGATGAGCTTCGAAAGATAGTCGTGAAAGCCCGCAAGCGCCGCCTCGCCGCGATCGCGGGCCTCTGGCGTCAGAACAGGTTCGAGAGCGCCAAGGATCGCAAGCGACCAACCACGCAGCGGTGCGCGGTCGGCATCCGGTATGGAGAGGAGATCGCCGATGACTTCCACGGGGATGGCCGCGGCAAAATCCGCGATGGCATCGATTTGCCCACGCTCTTCGGCCTGATCGAGCAACCGCGTGACGAGATTTTCGAGTTTCGGTTCCAGCCGCGACAACGCGCGGGGCGTCATCGCTCCGACGATCGAGCGCCTGAGCCGCGTATGCAGCGGCGCGTCGTTGAACACCAATGTCGTCGTGTGATGCCGGAAGAGGCCAGAACCCTCGCCGAATTTGGGCGCGAATTCCTTTTTCTTGTCCGAGCTGAACGTCACCGGGTCCAGATAGATGGACTGGATGTCGGCATAGCGCGTCAGGAAAAGGCCGCCATCCGGCATCCGCTTGACGGGCGCGTATTCGCGTAAGGCGCGATAGGTTGGAAAAGGGTCGTCATAAAAATCGGGCGACAGGTTCTTGAGATCGAATTGCGCGGCGATCGCGTGTCCGTCCATCACGCGAGCTTTTCCGCGACCCAGTCCCACACCGCTTTCGGATTTTCGACCATGGCATTGTGGCCGCCGGGCAGATTGCGCGCCTGCGGATCATATCGCGTGATCTGTTCAAGCGTGAGGAGAGCATCAGTCTCGCCGCGTGCCAGATGGTGGGGCGCATCCAATGCGGACATCATGGCCTGCATCGGCGGCGGCCCGATGGATGCTGTCGCGGGATCGGCGGCCAGCCGCCAATGCCCGTTCTCACCGACGACACCGCTTGTCGCTTCCGGCGAGTCCGGCGCGACCAAACCGGCGAGGCCTGAGACTTTGAGATAGCGGGCGACCGCTTCGTCGCGGGTAGCGAATTCACGGACAGGCAACGCCGCAGTCTTCTTCAAGCCCTGTCGCTCGTCGCTATTCCATTCGACCTTGATGCCGAGACCGAACACCCGCGACGGCGCAATTCCGAACCAGCCCGAGCCCAGCGCGATGGCGATGGAGCCGCCCATCGAATGACCGAGGAGGACAATGTTGTCCCATTTGCCGGCGCCCAGCACGAGGTCGCCCACATCGGTTGCGTGCAGACCCATGGCGTAACTGGATGCGTGCGGCGAGGCGCCATGTCCGCGAAAGTCGGGCGCGACCCAGCTTCCCGGCCAATCCATCGCTGCGATGAATCGAGTCCATACCTGCCGCGACGCACCCAAGCCGTGCAGCAACACGAGCAGATTGGGGCCTTCGCCGCCCTGGTCGAAGGCGAGCTTCACGGTGCGGTCTTGCGAGGATCGATCGCGTGCCGCATCAGACGGCATTCATCGTCAGCAATTCATAGCTGGCGACATTCTCGCCCGCCTGATTGGTCAGGATCACCTGCCAGCGTACTTCGCCATATTGCTCGTTGCGCTGGGATTTCGATTTGGCGGTGAGCTGGACGGCAATGGAATCCCCGGGCTTTACGGGCTTGGTGAAACGCAGATTGTCCAGGCCGTAATTGGCGAGCACGGGGCCAGGTGCTGGATCGACAAAGAGACCGGCTGCGAAGGAGAGGAGCAGATAGCCATGCGCCACGCGCCCGCCAAAAAAGGGATTGGCCGCGGCCGCCGCTTCGTCCATGTGCGCGTAGAAGGTGTCACCCGTGAAATGGGCGAAATGCTCGATGTCCTCGAGCGTGATGGTGCGGGGCTTGGTGGCGAGCGTGCGGCCGATTTCGAGTTCGCCGAAGCGCAGGCGGAAGGGATGCGGACCATCGCGGAATTCCGGAGCGCCGCGTAGCCATTCTCCTGTCATCGCGCCCAGCATGCGCGGGCTTGCCTGTATGGCCGTGCGCTGCATGTAGTGCATTACGCCGTGCAATCCGCCCAGTTCCTCGCCGCCGCCGGCGCGGCCGGGTCCGCCATGGATGAGCGACGGCAGAGGCGATCCATGTCCCGTCGACTCCTTCGCGCAATCGCGATCGAGCACGAGGAGACGCCCGTGGAACGCGCCCGAGCCCGTCAACACTTCGCGCGCAACTTTGGGATCGTAAGTGTAGAGCGACATCACCAGAGAGCCGTTGCCGCGATTGACGAGTTCGAGCGCCTCGCCAACGTCGCGATAGGGCATCAGCGTCGCCACAGGGCCGAACGGTTCGACCTCATGCACGCGATGTGCGGTTTTGGGTGAATCGCAGCGCAACAGGACGGGCGACATGAAGGCACCTTTTCCGTCCGCTTTGTTGGGATCGCCAAAGACGATGCGGGCTTCGCGCGACAGCTCTTCGATTCTGGCTCGCACATCATCGCGTTGGGCCACGCTGACCAGCGCGCCCATTTGCGTCGTCTCGGCGCGCGGATCGCCGATGACGATTTCCGCAAGCGCCTTCTTCAGCGCAGCTTCCGTCGCGTCAATTGCGGATGCAGGTACGAAGGCGCGGCGAATGGCGGTGCATTTCTGGCCGGCCTTGACCGTCATCTCGCGGACGACTTCCTTGATGAAGAGGTCAAATTCCGGCGTGCCCGGTGCCGCATCCGGCCCCAGAACGGCGGCATTGAGTGAATCCCGCTCGGCAATGAAGCGCACGCTTTCCCGCGCGATCGCCGGATGGCGCTGAAGCGTTTGCGCTGTGTCGGCGGAGCCCGTAAAAGACACGACATCCTGGCCCGTCAGATGATCGAAGAGATCGCCGATCGGCCCGACGATGAATTGCAGCGCGCCCTTGGGCAGGACATTCGCGCCGATCAGAATCCGGAACGCGGCTTCTGCGACATACGCCGTCGCTGTCGCGGGTTTGACGATGACGGGAACGCCGGCCAGCAGTGCGGGACCGAGCTTCTCCAGCATCCCCCAGACGGGAAAGTTGAAGGCATTGATGTGGACGGCCGCGCCCTGCAGCGACGTGAGGACGTGCTGCCCCACGAATGTTCCACGCTTGGAAAGCGTTTCGACCGCGCCATCCACAATAATCGTGTCGTTGGGAAGATCGCGCCGTCCCTTCGAGGAATACGCAAAGAGCGTGCCCGCGCCGCCCTCGATGTCGATCCAGCTGTCGGATTTCGTGGCGCCGGTCGCATAGGACAATTCGTAGAGCGCATCCTTGTTCGCCATCACAGCATCGCCAAGCGCTTTCAGCATCTTGGCGCGCTGATGAAATGTGAGTGCCCGGAGCGCAGGGCCGCCGACACTCCGTGCGTGCACAAGAACTTGCTTGAAATCGCGCACCGTCGCACCGATTTCCGCGATCGTTTCGCCGCTGGTTGCAGATACGATGGGCGTGACGTTTCCCTGCGGCTCGATCCATGCGTCAGCGATGTAGCTTTGCAATTTCATGATGGGCTCCTCAGCGGCCGGAGAATTTAGGCGTGCGTTTTTCGGTGAAGGCAGCGACGCCTTCCTTGTAGTCGGCTGACCGACCGAGGTCGCGTTGCAGGTCGCGTTCAAGATCGAGCTGCTCGCCGAGATCGCTTTGCCAGCCTTGTCGCATCGGCAAGTTTGATCGCAGCCAGTCCACGCGTCGGCCCCATCGCCAATCGCGATGCGAGCTTTTCGGATTCGCTCTTCAACTGGTCGTCTTCGACGACCCGCCAGATCAGGCCCCAGCTTTCGGCTTTCTCGGCACTCAAGGGCTCGCCGGTGAGTGCGAGACCGAGCGCACGGGCGTGTCCCGCGAGCCTCGGCAATATCCAGGTGCCGCCGGAATCGGGCACCAGTCCGATATTGGAGAAGGATTGAATGAAGCGGGCGCTTTTCGCGGCGAGAACGATGTCCGCGGCAAAAGCGATATTTGCGCCCGCGCCGGCGGCCACGCCGTTCACCGCGCAGATGACGGGCTTGGGCAAGTTCACCAGACGCTTGATGAGCGGGTTGTAGCGGTTCTCCAGCGACTCGCCCAGATCAAGCCCGTCGGCGCCGGGCGCCACGGCGCGATCCGACAGATCCTGACCCGCGCAGAAGCCGCGGCCTGCGCCGGTCAGGAGCAGCGCGCGAATGGCGTCGTCGCGTTCCGCGCGCGTCAGCGCATCGGCTACCTCGCCATGCATCTCTACCGTGAAGCTGTTGAGCCGGTCTGGCCGGTTGAGCGTCAGCCGGGCAAAGCCATGCTCGACGTCGAAGAGTATTGTTTCATAGGCCATGAACCACCTCCCTGGGGCAGGCGGGCGAGCCGCGCTTTTTCTTGGCTCAAGACTTATAATAGGACGGCCGGACGGTCAATTTTCCCGGCCGCGTTATGCACGGAAAAGCCTGCAACCACGGGATAAAATTCGTTGACCGACCGGTCGATTTATTGTATAGTTTTGTCAGCGGCTTAGGGTCTCGTCCGATGTACACGACCGAATTGAAAGACACGGGACAGCAGAGCACGCCGCTCGCGGGCCATGAGGATCCGGAGCGCTTGGCAGCATTCGAAGCCCGCGTTGCCGCGGATGATTTCATCGAGCCGAAGGATTGGATGCCCGAGGCCTATCGCAAGACGCTCGTCCGCCAGATTTCACAGCATGCCCATTCCGAGATTGTCGGCATGCTGCCGGAAGGAAACTGGATCACGCGCGCGCCGTCGCTTCGGCGCAAGGCCGTGCTTCTGGCGAAGGTGCAGGATGAAGGCGGGCACGGGCTTTATCTTTATGCGGCCGCCGAAACACTGGGCACGTCGCGCGAGGAAATGATCGAGGCGCTTCACACCGGCCGCGCGAAATATTCCACGATCTTCAATTATCCGACGCTCACCTGGGCCGATATCGGCGCCATCGGTTGGCTTGTCGATGGTGCGGCGATCCTGAACCAGGTTCCGCTGCAACGGACGTCTTACGGGCCCTATGCGCGCGCCATGGTGCGCATCTGCAAAGAAGAAAGTTTCCATCAGCGCCAGGGCTACGAAATCATGATGGCGCTCGCATCGGGGAACGCTGCGCAGAAGCGCATGGCACAGGATGCGCTCAATCGCTGGTGGTGGCCGTCCCTGATGATGTTCGGCCCGCCGGACGACAACTCGCCGAACACGGCGCAGTCGGTGCGCTGGCGGATCAAGCGCGACACGAATGATGAGTTGCGCCAGAAATTCGTGGACGTCACCGTGCCGCAAGCCGACGCGATTGGTCTCAGCGTTCCCGATCCGGCGTTGCGCTGGAATGAAGCGCGGGGCTCCTACGATTTCGGCGCTGTCGATTGGGACGAGTTCTATGCCGTGGTGCGCGGTGAAGGCCCGGTCGCCAAGGAGCGGATGAAGGCGCGCATCGATGCCTGGGACGAGGGCGCCTGGGTACGCGAAGCCGCGACAGCCCATGCCGCGAAGCGCGCACTGCGCCAGGCCGCGGAGTAGGCGATGAGCAAGGAATGGCCGCTCTGGGAAGTGTTTGTGCGGGCACGGAACGGCCTCGCTCACAAGCATGTGGGCAGCGTGCATGCCGCCGACGGCAAAATGGCGCTCGAGGCGGCGCGAGACACTTATACGCGACGCATGGAAGGCGTGAGCCTGTGGGTCGTGCCGTCCGCATCCATCGTGGCGAGTGATCCGGGCGATGCGGCCGAATTGTTCGAGCCGGCCGCCGACAAGGTCTATCGGCACCCCACCTTCTATTCAATTCCCGACAGCATCAAGAACATCTGATGGGTGACGCAGCACTCTTCGATTATGCCTGCCGGTTGGGCGACGACAGCCTCGTGCTCGGTCAGCGGCTCTCGGAATGGTGCGGGCACGCGCCGATGCTGGAGATTGATCTGTCGCTCGCCAATGTCGGGCTCGATCTCGTCGGGCAGGCAACGTTGTTTCTGGAGTTGGCGGGGCAGGCGGAGGGCGAAAGCCGGTCGGCGGATGATCTCGCCTTCCTGCGTGACGTTCTCGATTTCAAGAACTGCCTCCTCGTCGAGCAGCCGAATGGCGATTTCGCGCAGACGATGGCGCGCCAATTCCTGTTTTCGAACTACCAGGAATTGCTGTTCCGCGAATTGCAGCGCTCGACGAATGCTACGCTGGCGGCCATCACTGCCAAAGCCCTCAAAGAAGTCACCTATCATGTGCGCCTCGCCAATGAATGGATAGTGCGGCTGGGAGATGGCACCGAGGAAAGTCATGCGCGCGTGGCGGCAGGGCTCGATTGGGTCTGGCGGTTTGGCGAAGAACTATTTGACGTCGATGCCGTGATCGAGCGCCTTATTGCCAGCGGAGTCGCCTGCGATGTGCGCGGGCTGAAACCGGAGTGGGATTCGCGAATTGCGAAAGTGTTGGCTGAGGCGACACTGGAATTGCCGCGCGCCCAGCGCGTCACACGAGGCGGGCGCATCGGCCATCATTCGGAACATCTGGGCCATCTCCTGACGGAAATGCAGTTCCTGCAGCGTGCCTATCCGGGGTCCAAATGGTAAGGTCCGCGCGCACGCCGGATGTCCGTGAACGCATCTTCGAAGTTTTAAGAGGCGTTCCCGATCCCGGAAGTCCCCTGCGTCTCTGTGGTCGATCTGGGCATTGTGCGCGATGTAAGCGAGGCCACCGTCGCGATCACGCCGACTTACACGGGCTGTCCCGCGACACTCGCCATTGAGAAAAATATTCGTGCTGCGCTCGATGATGCCGGCTTTGCCGCGACGCGCATCGAAACCGTTCTCTCTCCGCCTTGGACGACGGACTGGATCTCCGATTCCGGCCGCGAAAAGCTGCGAGCCTATGGCATTGCGCCGCCGGAAAAGGGCGCAGCGGGCCGTTCGCTGCGCGAGACCGCCGCTCAATGCCCGCGCTGCGGCTCGACGAGGACTGAAGAAATCAGCCGCTTCGGCTCGACACCGTGCAAGGCGCTTCATCGCTGCCTTGACTGTCTTGAACCCTTCGACCGCTTCAAATGCCACTGACATGTCAGTCAATGCGCAATTCCATTCCCTGAAGATTGCCGAAGTGCGGCGCGAAACGGCGGACTTGGTTTCCATCCGGGCTGGAGATTCCAGAGACCTTGAAATCAGCGTTCGCGTTCAAGGCCGGCCAGCATCTCACGCTGAGACGCAATTTCGAGGGCGAAGATTTGCGCCGCAACTATTCGGTCTGCGTGGCGCCCCATGAAAACGAGATCCGCATTGCGGTGAAGCAGATGCCGGGCGGGCGGTTCTCAAGCTGGGTAAACAGCACGCTCGCGGCCGGCGACGTGATCGACGTATTGCCCGCGATGGGTCGCTTTGTGTTGCCCGCCAACGCGGAGGCCTCGCCTTCCTACGTGGCCCTGGCCGGCGGCTCGGGCATTACGCCGATCATCTCGATTTTGAAGACGGGATTGCAGGAAAACCCGCGCGCCCGCTTCACGTTGCTTTACGGCAATCGGGATTCTCAATCGATCATGTTTTTGGAAGAGCTCGCCGGTCTCAAGAACCGCTATCTCGATCGGCTCGAAATCTATCATTTCCTGGAAAACGAAGCCGAAGAGATCGAACTCTTCAATGGAAGGTTGGATCGCACGAAATGCGACGCGGTGTTCTCGTCGCTGGTGGATGTGAAATCGGCAGATGCCTTTTTCATCTGCGGACCGGGCTCGATGATGGATGCGGCGGAAGCGGCGCTTCTCGCCCGTGGTATCGCAGCGGACAGGATCTTCATCGAACGCTTCACCACCGGCGCCGTCTCAGCAGAGCAGCTCGCACGCGAGGAGGTTTTGCAGCAGAAGGCGGCTGGCGCCGAGATGACCGTCACGCTCGATGGCAGGCGGGCGAAAATCGCCTTTGATGCGACGAAGGGCAACATCCTGGAAAGCGTACAGGCTGCGGGATTGCCCGCGCCTTATGCCTGCAAGGGTGGTGTATGCACGACGTGCCGCGCGCGGCTTGTCAGCGGCACGGTGACGATGAAGAAGAATTACGGCCTCACCGAAGCCGAGGTGGCGCAAGGCTATGTTCTGACCTGCCAGGCCGTGCCGACAAGCGACGCGATCGTGCTGGATTACGATCGATAGATTTCGAGCTGCTGACGCTGTTCCCCTCCGTCGCGCTGCTGTTGTAGCTGCTCGACACCTCCCCTACGTAGGGGAGGAAAGACGACGGAGCGCTCGGATTGTCTCTCCCCCAGTTGGGGGAGGCGCCGAGCGCAGCGAGGCGGAGGGGGCCGTATCGGCGATCTATTGCGAAATCGACCGCACCCAATGCGCGGCAACAAACCTCAATGATATTGCGGCGGATAATGCCGGTTCAGATCGCTGATAGCGATCGCGCAATTGCAGCTGGCGCGACGTCAGCGGTTGTTCTTCGCCGTGATGAAGATCGCGGTCGGCTGTGACAGCGGCTCGAACGGATCGCCGCTCCAGACCACGACGTCGGCGTCCTTGCCGGGTTCGAGCGAACCGGCACGATCGGCAAAGCCGAACGCGCGCGCCGGATTGATCGTCACCGCCTTCAGCGCCGCGTCCCACGGCAGGCCGTAGGCAACGGCATCGCCCGCGAGATAGCGCAATTCGCGCACGCGATAGTTTTCCGCCACATTCGCCACGATCACTTCGACGCCCGCCGCTTCGAGCCGCGCGGCGTTTTCCATGGTCGCATGGATGCGTTCGAACTGGACGGCAGATCGTCGGTGGGATTGAGGATGACCGGCACATGCGCGGCCGCGATTTCGTTCGCCACGCAGCCAGCCTTCGTCGGCGCCGTCGAGGATGATCTTCAGTTTCTCGCTCGCGCGCGATGTCGAGCGCCATCGCGGATGTCGGATGCGCGCTCCACGTTCACAAGGAGCGGCATCCGGCCGTCGACGACGGGGATCAGCGCTTCGAGATCGGCCTTGGACAGCGCATAGGCGCGCGTCTGGTTGCGCTCATACGCTGCCTTGTTGCGCATATAGCTGCGCACGTCGTCGAGATCTTCCTTGAACTCGACAATGGCCGCGTTGCGCGAGCCGCCGGCATGCTCGCCGCCGGACTGGCCGAGATCGACAACCATCGCCGCATGCGGCTTTGACGAGCAGCTGGAGCCGCGGCCGAGCTGGATGACGGCCGCCTGCCCCGCGAACAGCGCCTCGCGCGGCTCCGCGCCGTGCGGGGCGCTGGGGTATTCGGGCGTGACGATGGCGCGGGTGATGCCGGCAAGCCGCGCCAGCGGAATGACGGTCGAATCCGGGTTGAGTGCGTATTGCACGTCGAAGGCGGCGGTCAGCGTCTTTCGACTGGGTGGAAAGATCGCGCGTGCCGTCGCCCGGGCCTGCGGTCATGTCGCCGAGTTCGACGGCATCTTCGTCCTCGACCCACTTCGGTTTCCGCGAGGCCCGCGTCCGCCGCAATGAAGCCCGGCGTCACGACCGCGCCATGCGCGTCGATGACGCGCGCGCCGGCGCGGCACGTGCTCGCCGGCGCTGACGGACGACGATCTTGCCGTCGCGGATGAGGACCGTGCCGGACTGGATTTCGCCGGCCGGGCCCGACGGTATGGATGTGGCCGCCGACAATGGCGACGGTTTCCGCCGAAAGCGGCTGCGGAGAGTGCGGCATGCGACCGCGGTTGCTGAGCAGGAGCTTTTTCATCAGGTGCTCCTTCGTCCTGGCCGACCATGAAGTCGGATTTGGGTTGGTAGGCCGGATCGTGGCGGTCGTAAGCAAGGCCGCCGTCGATGAAGACTTTCTGCGTCAGCGCATAGATCGAGAACGGATCCTTGTTCCAGATCACGACGTCTGCGCGCTTGCCGGGTTCGAGCGTGCCCGTCTGGTCGAGAATGCCGAGCGCCTTGGCCGAATTGCGCGTGATCCACATGATCGCTTCGCGCTCGGGAATGTCGAGCCCGGCGCGCCGCCCGGCCGACAGCGCTTCGGCCACTTCCTGGTTGAGGCGCTGGGTCAGGTTCGGAATCGTCGGAATGGATGGTGACGCAGGCGCCGGCCGCGTGCACGAGCGCCGCGTTCTCTTCGATCGCGTCATAGGCTTCGAGCTTGAAGCCGCCCCAGTTCGCCCACACCGTGACGCAGACATCGTTCGCCTTCAGCAGGTCGGCGATTTTGTAGGCCTCCACCGCGTGATGGAACATCGTCACGTGGAAGCCGAACTCCTTCGAGATGTCGATCATCTGCGCCATTTCGTCGGCGCGGTAGCAATGGTTCTGCACGAGGATCTTGCCCTTGAGCACGCCCACGAGCGTGTCGAGCTGCAGGTCGCGCGTCGGCGGATCGGCATGATCGCCGCGGGCGATCTTCTTGTGATACTCGTCCCATTTGCGCTCGTAATCCGCGGCCTTGATCCACGCCGCGCGATAGCCCGCGACATTGCCCATGCGCGTGGACGGCGCGCGATCGCGGCTGCCATAGACGCGCTTGGGATTTTCGCCGCACGCCATCTTGAGGCCGTAAGGCGCGCCGGGGAATTTCATGTCCTGCACGGTGCGGCCGGGCACGTTGCGCAGGATCGCCGAACGGCCGCCGAAGAGGTTGGCGGAGCCCGGAAGGATTTGGAGTGTGGTCACGCCGCCGCGGCGCGAGGTGTTGAACGCCGGGATCCTGCGGCCACACGGAATGTTCGGCCCAGACCTGCGCCGTGTTGGGATCGGTCGCTTCGTTGCCGTCGGAATGCGCCTGCACTTCGGGCACGGCGTAGACGCCCATATGCGAATGCACATCGATCAGGCCGGGCGTCACCCATTCGCCGTGAGCGTCGATCGTCTGGTAGCCCGCCGGCACGGCGAGGTTCTCGCCGACGGCTTCGATCTTGCCGTCGCGGATCAGGATCGTGCCCTGCGGCGATCTCGCTGCCGGTGCCCGTGAAGATGTGGGCGCCGACGATGGCCGTGGGCTCGCTCGGGAGCGGCTTATAGGTCGACGGGAACGGATCGGTGTCGGTGTCGGGATCGAGCCCGTGGGGCAACGCGACGCTTGCGCCCGATTGAGAGTCTGAACTTCTGCGAAGCTGTCGGCTGAAGCGCCGATAGCCATCGCGAACGCAAATGCAAACAGCGCTGCAATGCGCAACGGTTGGAAATTCAATGGAGGCCCCCTGTGCAGGTCCCGGGTCGCCCGCGATCGAGCCGGGATTACCGACGAGCCGTCGGCACTGCAAATGTGGACCTATCGGCGGGCGTTTGAACAGCCCTCGCACCGCAAAAATCATCGATTGGCTGCGACCGGGAGATCAGCGCGCGGCGCTGCGGACGCGGTAGGGACGCCTTGTGTGTTGATGGCGGCCGGCAGCGACCGCGGCGAAGGGCATCTGCCGGATTTCAGGGTTGGCGGCCTGACCGGCCGGCGCGAGTTCGTCCGTGTCGTCACGCATGACCATGAAGCGCCCAATGAACGGGGTTGCCACCACCGACAACACAATCCAGCTACCGATTGCCAAAACGAGCGCAGACATGGGCCCCTCATCGCGTCGAGGGCGTTCGTCACCCGCGACTTGCAGGCGATGATGGCCGGGGGCGTATTAATCCGTCGTAAAACAATGCCGGAGTCGAGGGTCCGTGGCGATCAGCGCGCCCGCGCTTTGGATCGCCTCATCCCCACATATTGAGGGCCAAAAATGTGGTCTACCCACAGCTTGGCGTCACGCGGTAAGGCTCAAATTCCGCCGTGCAGCCTGGCTTTCGATTTCAGGCAATGGTTGAGGAATCCTTGCATGAACGCCAGACAGGAAACGTTCGAACATCCATACCAGCCATAACGTCCGGCTGTGATCGCGCGTGCCGCCGCGATGCTGTCTGAGGAGGGACTTCACGACATCGATGTCGACATATTCCGCGAGTTCGGAGCGATCGCTGTTGGCCAACACCGTCTCGAAAGCGCGACCGAAATTGCCGCGGAACCAATCGGCCAGCGGCACGGAGAACCCCTGTTTCGGTCGATAAAGTATCTCGCGCGGCAGCAGACGTTCGAGCGCGCGCTTGAAGATCGCCTTGCCTTCGCCACCGGACAGCTTCATCGCTTCCGGTAGCCCCAATGCCCAATCGACGAAATCGTGATCGAGCATGGGAACACGCACTTCGAGGCTCGAGGCCATCGCCGCGCGATCGACCTTGGTGAGGATGTCACTCGGCAGCCACGTCTTGATGTCGACATATTGCGCGATCGTCAGCGGGTCCTGCGACGGCGCCTGCGCCATCCAGGAGGCGATCACATCGCGTGCGCTGTAATCACCCAGGCTGTCGTGCATCGGCTTGGCATAGAGCGCGCGCCGGTCGCGATCTTCGATGACCGAGACATTCATGAAATAGCCGTCTGCCGTGCTCGCGCCCAATTCTTCCAGCGTATGGCGTGCCCGGAAATGCCCGCGGTGCCCAATCCAGTTGCGGATAGATGCGAGCGGGAAGGCCGAACAAAAGCGACCTGATGGGAGACGGGAGCGCCCTGCGCACGGCTTCTTCCTTGACGTGGAACGCGTAGCGCCGATAGCCCGCGAAGAGTTCGTCTCCGCCGTCGCCGGACAGCGCAACTTTGACCGAGCGTGCCGCAAGGCGCGCCAGCAGATAGGTGGGAAGCGCAGAGCTGTCGCCAAAAGGTTCGTCGAATATCCCGGAGAGCAGATGCACGGATTCAAGATCGTCGCCCGTTGCAATTTCTATCTCGTGGCGCGCGCCGTAGCGTTCGGCCACCATTCGGGCATAGCGTGTTTCGTCGAAGCGCGGATCTTCGAAGCCGATGGTGAAGCAATGGATCGGGTCGGCGCTGGCCTTCGCCATCAGCGCCGTTGTCCCGCTCGAATCCGTGCCCCCCGACAAGAACGCCCCGACCGGTACGTCAGCGACAAGCTGCGCCTTGGTCGATGCGCCGAGCTTCTCAATCAGCGTGTCTTCCATCTCTGCTGCACTGGCGCGAACAGGCTTGGGATTCGCGTCCCAGTATGCTCTGGGAGCGGGAAGGGCAGCACCACGCTTCGCCAGCAGGAAATTGCCGGCCGCGAGCCGTTTGACCGTGCGATAGATGGTGCGAGGCTCGGCGATATAACCAAGTGCGAAATATTCTTCAACCGCACAGGGATCGATTTCACGGCGCAGCGCCGGATGAACGAGGAGCGCTTTCAGCTCCGAGCCGAAAATCAAACTGCCGTCACTCAGCTCCGCGTAGTAGAGGGGTTTTTCGCCCAAGTAATACGCCGAAACCAGTACGTATTGCTAATGCGGGCGGATATCGTCGCTGGTAATCTCGTCTAGCCGAACCGAGCGGGAGCGCCCGCCACGCTCAACCATCGTCAGCACCTTCATCTTCTCGGTACGCTCGCGAATCCAGCCGACGCCGTTGACGTACTTCCAACTCACGTCGCGAGCGGCAACGCCGAAGAAGGTTTCGTCGGCTTCGACGATCTTGCCTTCGCCGCCAAGCGGCGGACCCTGATCGGCACCGTCCATCGCTTCGCGGATACGGTGCGCCATGAACCAAGCTGAGCGGTAAGAGCCGAGATTGGCTGTCCGCATCAACTGGTGTGCTGAGAAACCCTTTTTCGACGACGCGTAGAGCCGGAACCCGAGTTGCCAAAGCCATGCGGCGTCGATGTGTGAGTTGCCGGTAAGATGCGCGGTCACCGATTGCATCTCGGGACGAAGCGCGTCGAGCGTGGACTGAGCCTGGCGGAGGGAGGCATCGAATGCCTTCTGGTCGCCGGAGTCGAGCGCTTTCAGATCGACGGTGGTGATGGCCTTTTCGAGCGTCGACTGATCGGCGGAGAGATTCGTCGAGACACTGGGCAGCAATGCCGTGGCCGAGAGAAATTCCTCGCGCGCATCTTCCGGGCTGGGACGATCCGCAGGGAAATCGATCTTCATCTGCGCGCCCTCAAAATGCTTCTCATCGACGGTAGCCATCAGCTTGATGGCCACGAGCACGCGGTCGCCGGGCTTTGCGCCATCGAGGAGGACGATGGGCTCAAGATCGTCGCCGAGCGCCACGCGACGGCCGTTGAAGTAGATGATTTGCGGTACGGGGCCGTTTGCGCCTACGCGAAAACGAAACCAGATGCGGGAGCCGGTGAGGTCGTATCCGTGAAACGATTTCGGAACTTCCACCCACCGCCGGTACCATACGGCCTCGTGCGGAGCGTGGCTGTCGGGCTGCACTTCCTGCCAGCTGGAATCGTCGAGCTGCGGGCTTTCTCCGTGCGCGATGTCACCGGTGTGCAGGCGCCACGAACCTCCGGGGAGGTAGTTCAGCTCTCCCAGCCGCTGGATGACTGACTGAGCCGGCGCGGGCAAAGTCTTCGTAATTTCCGCCGTCTCCTGGGGCGACTGCGCTACAGCAGTACTTCCAGCAATCAGCATCGTCGCAAGACAGAAAAGCAATCCTTTTTTCACAGACAATCTCCTCAATACAAAAAAAGCGAGTTGCCGCGGATTATAGCTGAGTGAGGAGGCAGAATGGAAACGTTCCCACACTTTGCCCGCAAATACGGCGGATGGCCGGAGGGGCGATTAAATGCCGAGGGAATGCGGGGTTTTGCCGCAGGGTTGCTGTGAGGCGGAAAGGTTGTTGCTGAGATAATCCGGAATGGCCGTAGCCCGCTGCGGCCGCGCGTAGAGATATCCCTGATAGACGTCGCAGCTGAGGCTGCGGAGCGCCCGCTGCTGCTGCTCAGTCTCCACGCCCTCGGCCACGACCTGCATCTGCAGGCTGTGCGCCAGCGAGATGACTCCCTGCACGATCGACCATGTTCCGCCGGGGTCGCACATGCGCTCGATAAACGAGCGATCGATTTTAAGGCGGTTGATGGGCAGCTGGTGCAGGTGCCGCAGGGAAGAGTAGCCGGTCCCGAAATCGTCGACCGAGAGCAGCACGCCAAGGTCGGCGAGGGTTCGCATCTGCCGGGCAGCGTCTTCAAGATTCCGCATGACCGTGGTTTCGGTCATCTCCAGCTCGAGATAGCGCGGGTCGAGTGCAAACTCGCTGAGCAAATCCTGTACCTGCGAAGAGAAATCGGCGCGCATGAACTGCAGCGGAGAAACGTTGACCGCAATACGGACTGGCGACAGTCCCCTGCTCTGCCAGGCTGCGTTCTGCCTGCAGACCTCGCGCAGCACCCAGGTTCCTACCGGCACGATCAGACCGCTCTCTTCCGCGACCGGAATGAAGCGGTCGGGAGCGAGCATTCCCAGGCGCGGATGATGCAGGCGCAGCAGGGCTTCCAGTCCGGTAAGCTCACCGTGCTCGGTGAACTGCGGCTGGTAGTAAATCTCAAAAGCGTTTTCCTTCAGCGCGCGGCGCAGCCAGGCTTCGATTTCGCTGGCTTCGGAAGCTGCGCTGCTGATCTCGGTTGAAACCAGCAGATACTGATTTCCGCCGGAGCGTTTGGCGCGATACATGGCTGCGTCGGCGCTCTTCCAGAGCTCGGCCGATTCGTTGCCGTTATCCGGGAAGATGGCGATGCCGATGCTGGCGGACAGCTCAAGCTGGTAGCCGTCCACCATGAAGGGGCGGCTGAGCGCATTGACGATATCCTGTCCGACCTTTTCCGCATCCGATGCGTCGCGCAGTTCGCCGAGCAGGATGAGAAATTCCTCGCCCCCGGATCGCGCGATGGTGTCCATGTTGCGAAGGCGGCTCTTCAGCCGGTCGGCGATGAGGCGGAGGCAGCTGTCGCCCACCGCGTGCCCGTAGGTATCGTTGATCTGCTTGAAGCGGTCGAGATCGATGCAGACGACGGCGGCTTTGCTGTTGTGGCGTCTGGACGCGGCCAGGGTCTGCGCCATTCTGTCGCGCAGCAGAACCCGATTGGGCAGCCCGGTGAGCATGTCGTGATGCGCGTGATGCACGAGCTGCTGATGCAGTTCCTGTCGCTCGGTAATGTCCTGCGCCATGACGAAGCGGGCCTGTTTGCCCTGAAACGGGATGGTGTGCGCGGCGATCTCCACCTGAATGCGGTTTCCGTCGTGGCATACGTGCGTCCACGGGCCGGAGAACTGCTCGGGAGAGCCGGCGGTGCTGATTTCCCATCTCAGGTCCAGATCGTCTCCGGTAGGCCGAAGATCGCGGATGGTCATGCTGAGAAACTGAGCTTCGGTGTAGCCGTAGTGCTGAATGGCGGCCTCGTTCACGCGCAGAAACCGCAGCGTATCGGGGTCGAAGATCCACATGGGGTGCGGGTTGCTCGCAAAGAGAACGCGATAGCCCTCGCTCTGTTGTCCGGCGGTGACGATCTCGTCTTCGAGAAGGGTGAAGATCATTCCGAATTCGACAAAATATTTGGGCAGGTTCCAGAACTCGCCGTAGACATGAACATGAGGCATCCAGGCGGCGATGGCCACGGCGCAGGGAAAGACGGCGGCCCAGGCCAGCAGGCCGAGGACGGAGGTGAGCACGCCCGCGGATGCGCGGCGAAAATCGTTCCAGTAGAGAACGGCGTTCATGAAGTAGAGCTGGGTGAGGATGGCGTAGATGCCCATCTCCGGGGCGCCGTGCAGGATTCCGTAACAGGCCCAGAGCGTTGCGGCGAGGCCTCCGCCGATGTTCGACCAGAGCACGAGGCGATTGTTTCGATAGAAGTAATAGCCGACGGCCAGCGCAAAGATTTCGCCGAGCGGGAAGTCCAGCATGAGCACGGGAGCGCTGGTGACGCCGAAAACAACCAGATTGACGTAGAGCAGAACCGGGACGGTGATCAGGGCAACCGATGCGATGGCGCGCTTCGGTCCATTGCTGATAAGCGAGCAGGAGAGCAGGAAGCACACGCCGCAAAGGCAGAGGGCGCTGAGGCTTATGCTGCCAACGATGGTGGATGCGAGGTTGCCTTTGGGCTGCCAGAGCTCGATGCCGAAGTGCGCGAGCACGAACATCCAGCCGAGAATCCAGTAGCGCAGGCGGGCGGTGGCACGTTTGCGGTAGATGGACCCGAATACCAGAACGAGCAGGCCAAGGATCAATATGTCAGGCAGCGTTTCCTGCATGAGAACACACACTCCGAACGGTCACGGATGTTCAGGGAAAGCACACTGCCGCGCTTGCATGGCTGGGCCATATCACAGGCAGAAAACTCAGACAACGCCGGTTTCCCAGGGAAACAGGCTAAAAGTTCCTGGTGGGCAGTGCAGGACTCGAACCTGCGACCCCCTGCTTGTAAGGCAGGTGCTCTAACCAACTGAGCTAACCGCCCCGGGACCTTGCCGTCTCTCACCTGAGACTGCTGTGACAGAAATCGTCAACTCTCTGGTATTCCGATTCTATCAGTCCCGAGTAATGCACACGACTCTTGATTTTTGCGGCGATGCTGTCCGCGTCTGCCGCTTCACTCTCACCGCTACCCGTGCCTCTTCGGCAGCGAAAAGCAGCGAGAAAAATGTAGTTACGACTCCACTCAACAACAGCCAGGCGGTTCCTGCCGCTACCGCAACTTCACTCGAACTCCATACCATGGACTTACCCCGACCTGTCTGTGATGTTAGAGAGAGTTTAGGAAAGCGGCGTGGGAGTTCCCATCCCCCGTCCGTGGTATCGGCACGAACTAAGGCGCCAGCGCAGCCTCGGCGCTTGTTAGACTCAAACGGGTGAAGCGGTTAATCGTCAATGCGGATGACTTCGGACTTACTCCGGGCGTCAATCAATCTGTCCTCGAACTGCACAGCGCAGGTGCGCTGACTTCGGCGACGCTGATGGCAACGGCCGATTGCTTCGCAGAAGCAGCGGCGCAGTCGGTGGCGACGCCCACGCTGGGAACAGGCTGTCACGTGGTCCTGGTCGACGGCTTCCCTGCTCTGCCGTCCGCTGAACTTCCGACGCTCACGGCGAAGGGCGGGCAGCTCCGGCCGGCGCTCGGCGGATTCGTTTGCGACCTGATGCTGGGACGCATCCGTGAAGCAGAGATCGAGGCCGAGGCGGCGGCGCAGATTCGCCGGTTGCAGAGTGCGGGTGTCCGGGTGACGCACGTCGACACGCATAAACACACGCATATGTTTCCGCGCGTGCTGCGTCCGCTGCTGCGGGCCGCGCTGCGGTGCGGTGTGCGAGCGATTCGCAATCCATTCGAGCCAGAGTGGGCTCTGGAGGCCACGCCGGCAGCACCGCTTGTGCGGAGGCTTGAAGTCAAAGGCCTGCGCACGCAGCGGAAAACTTTTCTGAGGCTTGTTCGTGAAGCCGGCCTGGTGACCACGGAGGGATCGATCGGGGTTCTTGCAACGGGAACGCTTGATGCGGATGCTCTGCGGGGCCTGCTCCGGGCTATTCCCGAGGGCGACGAAACATGGGAGCTGGTCTGCCATCCTGGATACGCCGATGCGGCGCTGGACGGCGTGCGGACCCGTCTGCGCTCCTGCCGCGCAACGGAACATGCCGCTCTGCTGGAGGTTGTCGCAGGCGCCGAGGGGATCGAGCTGCTCCACTTCGGTGTCCTGACGCGGTCGTGATCCGGCTGGTCTCTGCATCCGATTCAGGGTTCCGGCATCCTATCCGCAAAGCTTTCCAGTCAGAAGCAGGCAGGTTGCGGCATCGACCGGAAGTGCAGCACGGACAACGGGGCCAGGATCGCGGTAACAATTTCGTGACAACGATGACGCATACTTATCTGAGAGCTGGCGCATGAGAATCGGAATTACCTGTTATCCCACGTACGGCGGCAGCGGCGTCGTCGCTACCGAACTCGGCATTGAACTGGCGGCGCTGGGCCACGAGGTCCACTTCATCACCTATTCGCAGCCCTTCCGGCTGGATGGGCGCGATCAGAACATCCATTACCACGAAGTTCCGGTCTCGAATTATCCGCTCTTTGAGTATCCGCCTTATGATCTTGCGCTGGCCACGCGCATGTCTGAAGTCGCCACCTACTATCAGCTCGATCTGCTGCACGTGCACTACGCGATTCCGCATTCGATTTCGGCGTATCTCGCGCGGCAGATGCTGGCGCGCGCCATCATCATTTGCCGTTCGTGACGACTCTGCATGGGACTGATATCACGCTGGTCGGTCTCGACCATTCCTATCTGCCCATCACTCGTTTCGGCATCGACCAGAGCGATGGCGTGACTGCGATTTCAAATTATCTTCGGGAAAAGACGATCCAGGAATTTCACACGGAGCGGGAGATCGAAGTGATTCCCAACTTCGTGAACTGCGATGTGTACAAACCGCTCGGATGCGGATGCTCGCGCTGAAGGCCGCGCGCGATATGCCGGTGCGGATGAGAAAATCCTGGTGCACCTGTCGAATTTCCGGCCAGTCAAACGCGCTGTCGATGTGCTGCGCACGTTCTCGCGTGTTGCAAAGGAGGTTCCGGCGCACCTGCTGCTGATTGGCGATGGTCCGGACCGGTCGGCTGCGGAATGGATTGCGCAGCGCCGGCATATTCGCGACCGCGTTCATTTTCTGGGCAAGCAGAACAGCGTTTCGGAGATTCTGCCGCTGGCCGATCTGATGCTGATGCCGAGCGAGCTGGAATCGTTCGGACTTGCGGCGCTGGAGGCGATGGCGTGCCGGGTTCCGGCGATCGCGACGCGCGTGGGCGGCGTGCCGGAGCTGATTGAAGACGGCGTGAACGGACGCCTCTTCCCTGTTGGCGATGTGGATGGAATGGCGCAGGCTGCGGTTGAGATCCTGCGTGATCCGGAAAAGCATGAAGCGCTTGCCTGTGCGTCTCGCCAGACGGCGCAGCAGAAGTTCTGCGCTTCAAAGATTATTCCGCTGTATGAGAAGTTCTACGAACGGGTGCTGGAAAACTCTATCGCGCCTGCGATCTGAGCGGTTTTTGCGGACGGGCTAAGACCCGCGGGTCAGCGTTCCTGTGGCGGGACTTTGCGTTTCGTCGGCGTCGATGCCCATCGGCATCTCCATTGTGACTTTCGTGCCGCGTCCTGGCCGGCTGGTGATGTCGAACTCCGCCGCGCCGCCATAGAGGACTTCAAGCCGTTCGCGTACGTTCTTCATGCCGATGCCGGAACCGCGCAGCACGCCGCTCGAATGCTCGCGTCCGGGTGCGATGCCGACGCCATCGTCTTCCACTTCGATCATGAGCCGCCCGTCGCGCAGCCGGCTGCGCAGGGTGATGGTTCCTCCCGTCATGCGCGGCTCGAGTCCATGCTTGATGCTGTTTTCGACCAGAGGCTGCAGCAGCATGCTGGGCACGGGGAGGGTCAGCGTCTCGGGATCGATCTCTTTCACCACTTTGAGCTTTCCCGCGCCGAAGCGAACGACTTCGATTCCGAGATAGTCCTCGGTAAAACCCAGCTCCTCCTGAAACGGCACCCATGCGTCGCGTTCTTTGAGCAGCGCGCGCAGGATGTTCGCCAGTTTGACGATCAGCTCTCTGGCCTGCTCGGGGCGAAAACGGATGAGCGATGCGATGGAGTTCAGCGTGTTGAAGAGGAAGTGCGGGTTGATCTGCCGCTGCAGGGCGTCGAGACGTGCTTCGAGCAGCAGCCGTTTCTGCTCTTCGAGCGTCTGCTCGATGCGGACCGCGTTCCAGATCTTGAGAGGAATGCCGACGACCATGGCGGCGCTGGCCCAGATGGCGATGAGGACCGGCCAGCTCTGCCCGTGCAGCGCGAAAAGACGGCGCGGATAAAGGGAATGCAGCCATCCGCGGGCGATCTCCATGGAGACGATCAGCACCAGGAGCAGAATCTGCCGGTCGAATCGAGGCTTGCGCAGGTTGCGCCGTACCCAGCGATAGATGCTGAGGTCAACGAACGGCGAGAACGACCAGACTTCTTCCTTCTCGACAAAACGCCCGAAGATGCCAGCCGT
>CAWEXK010000022.1:0-397011 GCA_963812975.1 uncultured Alphaproteobacteria bacterium
GAGCTCGCGGTTTGCCTGCGTCACCGCCGCGAGCTTTTCGTCCAGCTTGCGCGACAGATAGGCGTCGACAATGGCGTTGGCGATTCGCGTCGCGGTGGCGACAGTGGGCCGTGGAACCGACCTGCACTGCATGGAGGGTCAGACCGACGCGGCGGATGGTGCTGCGGTCCTCGACCGCGGCGACCGCTCTTCGCAGCCAGGCTTCCGACGATCCGGCATTGGGACTGCCCCCGATTCAGCGTCCCGGTAAAGCCCCGAGTTTCTTCACCACCGTTTCGGCGATCCTCGGCGAGCGCAGCACCTCGACCTCGGTGTCGATCGCGCTTGTATCGGGAGGAAGCATTGCCTGCTCGTTTGCCGGCTGCGCCGGATTGTCGGCGAGCGGATGGATGATCAGCAGCGCCTGGCAGTAGTAGTTGTGCGGGAGCAGCAGCGCCAGCGCCGCTGCGGCTGCAAACGCCACCGCCGCAACCGCGGCCGCGAGGCGCCACTTGCTGTGCAGGATACCGACGGCATAACGCACGCGGCGGCAAGCCGTTATCGCGCTGCCCCCACTGGTCGAGAGCCGCATCCGGATTATGCAGAACGAGCTCGTTCAACTGCCTTGATCTCCGCCGATGGGTGGGCGCATGTCAGGGATGCAGCCAGCCCAGGATCGAAATGACGCTACCATAGTCGCGCACGAATTTTCTGCTGCCCGACGAGTCGACGACGATCGTGTCGTTCGCGTAGACGAAAGGATCGCTCGCCTTGCCGTCGCGAATGTCCCCGAGATCGTACACCGAAACCGTTCGCGCTTGGCCTTCGCCCCGGATGACGGAGACGTGGTGCGGATCGGCAATCGGATCGGGCCCCTTCGCCAGTGCCACCGCCTGCGTCAATGTGGTGCCGGGCGTAATCTCGTACATGCCGGGCTGCGTCACCTCTCCGTCGATGGTGATCTTCTTGCTCGCGGCATCTTTGACCGACACGGTCACAATGGAATCCTTCATGTACCTCACGCCGAGCGCGGCGGCGATATCGCGCGAGAGTTGATTGGGCGTGCGGCCCGTTGCTGCAACCTGTCCGATCAAGGGCATGTCGATATGGCCCGTATTGTCCACCTCGACAGTTTCGCTGAGGGAGGGCACGTCGAACACGTCAATTGCGAGAGTATCCTTAACGCCGATCACGTAGTCGGCGGGGGCCGTTTCTGTGTAGGTCGAACCGGGCGGCGGCCGCGTCGCTTCGTCCGCCTGCACGGGCGCAGCGACGCACATGGTTAAGAGCAAGCCCGAAGCCAATCGCAAAGTCATGCCCGATATTCCCCGCGAAGCCGCGCCGCTGGCTGTGTCTGTCGGCTTCGTCAATTAACGTCGGCTTGACGCAGCGGTTCCTTATGGCACGTAATACGGTGGAACGAAACGAACTAATTTTCGTTGCGACAGCACGTGATGCGCGGGGAAGGTCGTCAGTGTCCATTGCAGCTGCGTATCGGGGGGAAGCGCGTCGGGCAGCGCGCGGTCAACCATATGATCGCCCTCTCCTGCGTGTGTTCGACGTTGCCATCGCGATCGCCGCCCTGCTTTTCCTGCTGCCGCTGTTCTTAACCATCGCGCTGTTTTTGGCCTGCCAGGGCGGCCCGGTGCTGATTGCACAACGGCGTGTCGGAATGGGAGGACAGGCCTTCTACTGCTTCAAATTCCGCTCCATGGTCGTCGATGCCGAGGAAAGGCTCGTTCATCTTCTGCGCGACGATGCCGGCGCACGCGCCGAGTGGCTGCAGAGCCACAAGCTGCGCGCCGATCCGCGTGCAACCCGCTTTGGCCGGTTTCTCAGGCGTTCCAGTCTCGACGAGCTGCCCCAATTCTTCAATGTGCTGCGCGGCGAGATGAGCATGGTGGGGCCGCGCCCCATCGTCGAGGCCGAGGTGGCGCGCTACGGCCGCCGTATCGCCAGCTACTGCCGCGTGAGACCTGGCATCACGGGAATATGGCAAGTCAGCGGACGCAGCGACATCGATTCCGCAGGCGCGTCGCCATGGATTGCCTCTATGCGAAATCCCTGAGGCCGTCGCTCTATCTCTGGCTCGTGATCGCGACCGTTCCCGCCGTCCTTGGCCGGCGCGGCTCCTATTGACCGCGGCCGCCTGAAGAGCATACGCGCCTCTTCAATAGGTTCTGATTTCCCTCATTCCCGACAATCGGGCGACGACGCCGCAATGAAGCGCGCCGCGCGTGAGGTAGCGGTTCCTGCGTGCAATGTCCGCCATGCTGAAGGCGGCTCCTGCTGCACAAAACGCAACCTTCGCGAGCGCCGTCAGCATTCGCCGCGGCCGCCCGGGGAGCCGCTTCAGTCGGGCACCGTGAGATTGGCCGGCGCGAAAATTGCGGCGCAGGAGCCAGCCGAGGCTCGCGCGCTCCAATCCGACGCGCTCATAACAGACTGCCGCGGCGGCGAAGCCGATGCGTCCTCCGCCGTCGCGAAAGCCATGAAAGAATTCTTCGTCCTCGCCGCCGGTGGTACCCAGATCGACCGGAAAACGCAGCGCCAGACCTTCCGCGAAATCGCGCCGGAACAGCACGTTTCCCGTGTATGCGCTCACCATTTTCCCGTGACGCCACACCGGCGCCGTCGAGTGGAGATCCGCCTGCCGCACCCAGGCCGGCGCGCCTTGCGGGTAGATTGCGATCACCGGCCCCAGCACGGCGTGCCAGCCGCCGCGGTGCGCCTCGTCGAGCAACGCCTCCAGCCAGTTTGTTGCCGGCTGCTCGTCATCGTCGAGAAACGCGATCCACCGTCCGCGCGCCGCCGCGAGACAGGCGTTGCGGGCGATCGAAATGTTGTTTGCGGGCGCGTGCAGATAGTGCAATTCCAGTCGTAACCCGTCGGCCACGTGCCGTAACCGGTCGCGAACAGCGCCGTCGCTCGTGTTGTCGGCGACGATGACGCGAAACCGATGCTGCCCGAGCTCCTGTCGCGACAGCGCGGCCAGCGTGTCGACAAGCTCCGGTCGGCCATAGCTGCAGATGCAGACGTCGATCGCCGGATCGGCCGGCGTCGTTTCCGCGGTCCGCGGAGTCGGCAGCGAGGGTTCGGCTGCGCTCACGCGAGCTCTCGGACATTTCGCCGGAACCGGTCCTCTTGCCGGTGACGCACGGTATTTATCAACGTGGATGCCAGCCGGTCGCAGTCCGACTGCCCGGCGACAAAAGCCGAGCGGGGCGCTTCGCACGCCGCGCGCTTCATCGTCTCGTAGTCGCCTGGCGCCAGGCTTTCCAGGAACGATTCGAGTTCCGCTTGCGGATCTTCCAGAAGGACTCCGATGCCCAGCGCGTTCAGCCAACGGCCTGTTTCCGAGCGGCGAAGCGCGAGGGGCACGACATTGCGGCTGCCGCCCTCATAGAGCCGATTGGGAAGCAGCCACCTGGAGTTTGCAGCCTCCTCGAAATAATCGATGACCCAGCTGAAGTGAACGGCCCCGTAGAGCGCGTACAGGTCCCCGGACAAGTAGGAACCGCCGAAACTGAGCGCCGGGGGAGCGGGCGCCGTTTCAAAACGCTTTCTGACCGACGCGGTCGGGCGACCGCGTATGTCTATCCGCGCAAGATCGGGTCTGCGTTGCGCAAGCGTCGAGAGAATATCCAGGCTTCGCGCACAGCGGATCATCCCGTACCAGCCGATGCGCCACGGCGGACCGGGCGCGATCTCCGACTGTTGGTTGCAGGGGGGACTTTCCGCGGCGAGCGTCTTGTTTTCAACCACGAGCGCCGGCACGGCGTGCCGCGCGAATTGGAGCGGCTGGAAATATTCACTCAGGAAGGCGGGCGAGCTCGTGAGCAGCAATTGCGTGTCGCGCATCAGCGCCCGCTCGATCGTCCTCAGACCGATGCCGGTTGGCCCCCGCGACAAAAGCAGGCGATGGATGTCGAGCACCTCGTAGACCACTGCAGGTGTCGGAGCCAGATTCCGCTTCGTCGCAATCGCTATCGCCAGCATTTCGAGGTTGCGGGCGAGAAACAAATCAACGCAGCCGAGCTGGCGCGCCAGCCTTTTCGATGCGATCGCCTGCAGCATGGTCAGGAATCCGCGATGCATCAAGCGTGCATCGAAGGTGCGGCCCAGCGGCAGAGTCTTCGCGCCCGCAATCTCGTTCGGCGGCTCGAATCCCCGCCAGAAGCCCGTGACGACCACCTCCAACCCGCCGGCGCGAAGCATCAGGATGCGCCGGGCCACCGCGGGATCGTTGAGGTCGTGAACAAAATAGGCGAGACGCATACCGGTCCCCATGCGCGCCGACGGCTCACCCCTAGAGCAGGCGCACCGGGCCTTGCAACGGTTGGCGCGTTGCTTTCACCAAATTGCGCCTGGGCACGGCGCCGCCCTCGAACTGACGCCGTGAGCAAACGGGGCCGCTTCGAACGGAATCTATTTCTTCGCGCGATGGCTTTTTTCGTATCGCGCGCGGCCGGCCTCCACGAGGGCAAGCGCCTTGTGCGGGCCGTGGTCGCCGATCGCCTTGAACTTCTTGTCGTGAAGCTTGTTGTAATCCGCGAAAAACGATGTGATCTCGTCGAGCAGATGGGGCCGCAAATCTTTCAGCGAATGCACGCTCGAATGACTGCGTGAATGGACCGCGACCGCGATGAGGCGATCGTTGCGCACCCAATCCTCGTCGTCCTCCTTCTGCTCGGCTTCCACCACCCCGATCAGACGCGCCTTGAGAATGCATCCGGGCATGACGGCACAATCCATCAGCACCAGCACGTCGACGGGATCGCCGTCGTCGGCCAGAGTCGAGGGAACGAATCCGAAATCATAGGGAAAGGTCATGCCGGCCGGCATCACTGTCTTCAACTCGAAGCAATCGCAGTCCGGATCATAGGCGTACTTGTTCGGACTGTCCTTCGGCGTCTCGATGACGACGCGCAGATCCTTCTCCGAGTCGAAGGCCGGCGTCTCGGAGAGCACGGCGTGTCGGGCGTGGTTTTGCTTTGCCAAAGAAAACGTCCCGGGCAACAATTCCGGATTGTAACGTCGGCTGCGCTTGCAGGTTCCGGTTGGACGGGGCGGCGCCGCACGACGCTTTCGCGCGGATCAGGCGCGCAGGTTGACGGGCTCGTTGCGCCGCAGGGCCGCCTCGCGCAGTTCGTCCACCGCCCGTCGCAGCCGATCGAGGCCGATCGGTTTTTCGAGCCGCGTCACGTCCGCGAAGCGGCTGTCGATCAACTCGCCACCGTATCCGGTGGCGAACGCGAACGGCACACCGAGACGGGACAGCGCATCCGCCACGGGATAGACAGCTTCGCCGCCGAGATTGACATCGAGAATCGCGGCATCGACATCGTTGTCCTTCAACAGCGCGAGCGCCTCGAACGGATCGCCGCAAGGTCCGACGACGACGCATTGGAGCTGCTCCAGAAAGTCAGCCATCATCATCGCCACCAGCGGTTCGTCCTCGACGAGCAGCACGCGGGGCTTTCCTTGCGCGGGCGCGGCCGCTATGCGCTCGCCTGCGCCGCTGCGCCGCGAAGGCGCGCGCGCCAGACCTTTTCCATCCGTACACGGAACGGCGAGCACGCAGACGAGGCCGCCCGGCCGCCATTCGAAACTCGCCTGGCCGCCGATGTGACTTTGAAAACCGGCCTTGATCATCTGCAGCCCCAGTCCCATGCGCTGGGGAGCCGTCGCCGGCGGCCCGCCGCTCTCACGCCACTGCATGGTGACGATGCCGTTTGCCACCTGCCACGAAAGATCCACGCGGCCGTGCTCCGACGACAACGCGCCGTATTTGGCTGCGTTCGTTGCGAGCTCATGCAGGGCGAGCGCGAGCGTCTGGGCAGCGGGCGGCGTGACCGATACGCGGGGTCCGCAAATTGCGATGTGCTCGGCGCCCCCCATCTGATAGGGCGTCAGCTCCTCCTGCACCAGCGTGTGCACGTCCGCGCCCTCCCAGCGCGAATAGGCAAGCAGGCTATGCACTTTGGAGAGAGCCTGAATGCGTCCTTCGACACTTGCAACAAAGGATTCGACGTCGGGAGCACGCGTCAGACGTATGATGGACTGTACCACCGCGAGAGAATTCTTGGCCCGGTGATCGACTTCGCGCGCCAGCAGCGCCTGGTGATCCTCGGCGCGCTTGCGCTCGGTGATATCGGCAGCCACGCCGCTCAGCCGCGTCAACCGGCCGGATTCATCATGGCTCGCCGCGGCGGTGCCGATGCACCAGCGCAGTTCGCCGTCGGGGCGCACCACGCGGAAATCGGTTCGCCAGGAAATGTCTGCTCAGGCGTCATATCCGCAAAGGCTGCCGCGAGACGCCGCCAATCCTCCGGATGAAAGCGCGCCCGCGCGTTCTCGAAAGTGACATCGATCGAGCGGTCGACGCCGAAGATGCGGCAGAGGCCTTCGTCCCACAGGCAGCTTCCTTCCGCGACGTTCCAGTCCCATGAACCCATGTTGCCCGCGGAGAGCGCCATGTTGCGGCGCTCCTCGCTCGCCAGCAATCGCGCATTGGACGCGGCCAGCTGCGCCGTACGCTCGCTCACGCGCTGTTCGAGTTCGGCGTTGAGCAGTTCCAGCTCCTTGGACTTGCGATACAGCTCGACGAAGACCTTGACCTTGGCGCGCAGCACCTCGGGAACGATCGGCACCGGCATGTAGTCGACGGCGCCCATCTGGTAGCCGCGCAGATGATCGACCTCGGCGAACTGGATCGCCGAAACGAAGATGATGGCGATCTTCTGGAAGCGCGGATGCTCGCGGATCATCGCGGCCAGATCGAACCCGTCCTGCTCGGGCATGCACACGTCGATGAGAATGACCGCGATCTCGGTCCTGAGCAGCTGCTCGAGGGCTTCGCGCGCGGATAAGGCCTTGATCAGGTTCTGGCCCAGCTCGCCGAGCATCACCTCGTAGCTCAGCAGCTTCGCGGGCTGGTCGTCGACGAGCAGGATGTTGAGCTTGTCGGGGACGCTCATGCCGCGCGCCACCTTTCCTCCCCCAGCATGGGGGAGGTGGCGCGCGCGAGCGCGCCGGAGGGGGCAGCGGCGTTCGCACGGCTTCCCCCTCCGTCTCGCTCCGCTGCGCTACGCTCGGCACCTCCCCCATGCTGGGGGAGGAAAGCAATGGATGCGTTGCCCAACATCCCGCGCCTACCTGTGCAGCCACATGCGCAGGGCAGAGAGGAGCTGTTCGGTGTTGACGGGCTTGGCGAGATAATCCGAAGCGCCGGCCTCCAGACATTTCTCGCGGTCGCCCTTCATCGCCTTGGCGGTCAGCGCCACGATCGGCAGGCGCCGCAGGCCCGGATTCTGCCGGATCGTCCTGATCGTCTGATAGCCGTCCATTTCGGGCATCATGATGTCCATCAGCACGATGGCGAGGGAGGGAGTCGTTTCGACAAGCTGGATAGCCTCCTTGCCGGTCGTCGCGGTCAGCACCACCATGCCGCGCCGTTCGAGGACGCTCGACAGCGCGAAGATATTTCGCGCGTCGTCGTCGACGAGCAGAACCGTGCGGCCCGCGAGATCTTCGTCGGAACTGTTCAGCCGGTCGAGCATACGCTGCATTTCGGGCGGCAGATCGGTGACGATCCGGTGCAGGAACAGCGAGGTCTCGTCGAGCAGCCGTTCGGGCAATTCGACGCCCTTCACCACGATGCTGCGCGCCATCGCGTGCAGCTGCATGTCCTCTTCCGCCGACAATTCGCGGCCCGTGAACACCACCACCGGAATGTCGGTAAGCTGCTCGTCGGTCCGCATTTCATGGAGGATGTCGAACCCGGAGATGTCGGGCAGCCTCAGATCGAGCACGACGCAATCGGCCGGGTTGGCGCGCATGGAGTCGAGCGCCGCCGCACCGGTGGAGGCCGTTTCAATCTCGATATCGTCATGGGCGAGCAGATTGGTGATGCTGAGCTGCTCGGCGGGATTGTCCTCAACGAGCAGGAGCCGCTTCTTGCGCGGCGCCGCATAGGCCTTGACCTTCTCGATCGCCCGCGACAGCCCTTCCGCCGACGAGGGCTTGGTGACGAACGAAAAGGCGCCGCGCGCCAATCCGTGCTGCCGGTCTTCATCGAGAGTCACGATCTGCACGGGAATGTGCCGTGTCAGCGGATTCTGCTTGAGCTGGCTCAAAACCGTCCAGCCCAGCATGTCCGGCAGGAAAACATCCAGCGAGATCGCAGTGGGCTGATACTGCTTGGCGAGATCCAGCGCGTCCGCGCCGCGCATCGATACCAGGACCTTGAATCCCTTGTCGCGCGCGAGGTCCACCACGATCCGCGCGTAATGCGGATCGTCCTCGACGATGAGCAGGATCGGATCGCCGGGCTCGATGGAGAGGCGGTCATCGGCCACCTGTTCGACCACACGCTCCTGAGCGGGCGCAATGACGAAGTTCGGGTAATCCCGACTGGAGGGCGCGCGGCGACTCGCGCTCGCGCTGGCGCTGGCGCTTCCCACATATTTGAGCGGGAGAAAGAGCGTGAACGAGCTGCCGGCGCCGGGCACGCTGCGCAGATGAATCTCGCCGCCCAACAGGCTCGAGAGCTCGCGGCTGATCGCCAGCCCCAGACCCGTGCCGCCGTAGCGCCGGCTCGTGCTGGCGTCGGCCTGCTGGAAAGCTTCGAAGATGATCTTCTGCTTTTCCGCGGGAATGCCGATACCGGTGTCGGACACTTCGAAAGCGATGACGCCCGCTGCCTGGCTGAGCACGGGATGCGCCGGACTCCAGCCGCCCGCCGCCTGCGACACCCGCATCCTGACGCTGCCTTTTTCCGTGAACTTGAAGGCGTTCGACAGCAGGTTCTTCAGGACCTGCTGCAGGCGCTTGGAATCGGTGTTGAGGGTGGGCGGCAGATCGGGGTCGACGTCGACTTCGAACGACAACTGGCGGGCTTCCACTTCGTGTCGGAATGGCCGGGCCAGCGCGTCCACGACATTGTTGATGAAGATGTCTTCCGCATCCACGGTCACGGTGCCCAATTCGATCTTCGACAGATCGAGAATGTCGCTGATGAGATTGAGAAGGTCGGTGCCCGCGCCGTGAATCGTGCGCGCGAATTCCACCTGTTTGGCCGACAGATTGCCGTCGGGGTTGTCGCCCAGCTGCTGGCCCAGGATCAGGATGCTGTTCAGGGGCGTCCGCAGCTCGTGACTCATATTGGCCAGGAATTCCGACTTGTATTTCGAGGTGAGCGCAAGTTCGGTCGCCTTCTCCTCGAGCTCGCGCCGCGCCTGTTCGATTTCCTGATTCTTGCGTTCGACTTCCACGTTGCGCTCGGCGAGCTGCTGCGCCTTCTGCTCGAGCTGCTCATTGGTCTGCTGCAGTTCGCGTTGCTGCGCCTGCAACTCGCCGGCCAGCTGCTGCGACTGGGTGAGAAGCCCTTCCGTCTGCATTGTCGCCTCGATGCTGTTGACCACGATGCCGACGCTCGCCGTCAACTGCTCGAGAAAAGCGATCTGCAGATCCGTGAAGATGTCGAGAGAAGCCAGTTCGATGACGGCCTTCACCTGATTCTCGAACAGCACCGGCAGCACGATGATGTTGCGCGGGGGCGCTGCGAACAACGCCGAACTGATCGGCACCACATTGGCCGGCAAATCCGTCACCAGCAGCCGTCGCTTGTCGCGGGCGCACTGACCGATCAGGCCGCGTCCCATCTCGACGCGCGGCGCATAGCGGTTCGTCTCGCTGTCGGCATAGGAGGAGAGAAGCGAAAGCACGCCGTTCTCTTCGCTGCTGACCCGGTAGATGACGCCGAGCTGCGCATTGACGAGCGGCGTCAGCTCGGTGAGCAGCAGGCCGCCCACCGCGGCCAGGTCGCGCTGGCCCTGCAGCATGTTGGTGAACTTCGCAAGATTGGTCTTCAGCCAGTCCTGCTCGGTGTTGCGGTCGGTGGTCAGCCGCAGATTGTCGATCATCGTGTTGATGTTGTCTTTGAGCTCGGCGACTTCGCCGCGCGCATCGACCTGGATGGCGCGCGTGAGATCGCCTTTTGTCACCGCGGTCGCAACCTCGGCGATGGCGCGCACCTGCGTCGTCAGATTGGCGGCGAGCAGATTGACGTTGCCGGTGAGGTCCTTCCACGTGCCCGCGGCGCCCGGAACGTTCGCCTGGCCGCCCAGACGTCCTTCCACGCCCACTTCGCGCGCCACCGTCGTCACCTGATCGGCGAAGGTCGCAAGCGTCTGCGTCATATTGTTGATGGTTTCGGCGAGCGCCGCCACTTCGCCCTTCGACTGGACGGTCAGATTCTGCGCGAGGTCGCCGTTCGCGACAGCCGTCACCACCTTCACGATGCCGCGCACCTGTTCGGTCAGGTTCGCCGCCATCACGTTCACCGTGTCGGTGAGATCCTTCCAGGTGCCGGCAACGCCGGACACCTGCGCCTGGCCGCCGAGCTCGCCCTGCGTTGCCCACTTCACGCGCCACGCGCGTCACTTCCGAGGCAAAGGCGTTGAGCTGATCCACCATCGTGTTGATGGTGTTCTTGAGCTCGAGAATTTCGCCCTTCACGTCGACGGTGATCTTGCGCGAAAGGTCGCCGCGCGCCACCGCCGTTGTCACCTCGGCGATGTTGCGCACCTGGGTCGTGAGGTTTGCGGCCAGCAGGTTCACGTTGTCGGTCAAATCCTTCCAGGTTCCCGCCACGCCCGGCACCACCGCCTGTCCGCCGAGGCGGCCGTCGGTGCCGACTTCACGGGCGACGCGCGTCACTTCCGCCGCGAAGGAGCGCAGCTGCTCCACCATCGTGTTCAGCGTCTCCTTGAGCAGGAGAATCTCCCCGCGCACGTCGACGGTGATCTTCTTGGAGAGGTCGCCGCCGGCGATGGCCGTCGCCACTTCGGCGATGTTGCGCACCTGCGCGGTCAGGTTCGACGCCATGAAGTTGACGTTGTCGGTCAGATCCTTCCACGTGCCGGCGACGCCGGGCACCTGCGCCTGACCGCCGAGCTTGCCTTCGGTGCCCACTTCGCGCGCCACGCGCGTCACTTCCGAGGCAAAGGCGTTCAACTGATCCACCATCGTGTTGATGGTGTTCTTGAGCTCGAGAATTTCGCCTTTCACGTCGACGGTGATCTTGCGCGACAGGTCGCCGCGTGCCACCGCCGTCGTCACTTCGGCGATGTTGCGCACCTGGGCGGTAAGATTTCCCGCCATCGAGTTGACGCTGTCGGTCAGGTCTTTCCACGTGCCGGCCACGCCGGGCACGTTCGCCTGTCCGCCGAGCCGTCCTTCGGTGCCCACCTCGCGCGCCACGCGCGTCACCTCGCCGGCGAAGCGGTTGAGCTGGTCCACCATGGTATTCAGCGTTTCCTTCAGCTGAAGGATTTCGCCGCGCACGTCGACGGTGATCTTGCGCGAAAGGTCGCCGCCGGCGATGGCCGTCGCCACTTCGGCGATGTTGCGCACCTGGCCGGTCAGATTGCCGGCCATGGAGTTCACGGAGTTGGTCAGGTCTTTCCAGGTGCCGGCGACGCCGGGCACCTTCGCCTGTCCGCCGAGCTTGCCGTCGGTGCCCACCTCGCGCGCCACGCGCGTCACTTCCGCGGCGAAGGCGTTCAGCTGGTCCACCATCGTGTTGATGGTTTCCTTCAGCTGAAGGATCTCGCCGCTGACGTTCACCGTGATCTTCTTGGAAAGATCGCCTTGCGCCACCGCGGTTGCGACCTCGGCGATGTTGCGCACCTGGCCGGTCAGGTTGCTGGCCATCGAGTTGACGCTGTCGGTCAAATCCTTCCACGTGCCGGCGACGCCGCGCACCACCGCCTGTCCGCCAAGCCGCCCGTCGGTGCCGACCTCGCGCGCCACGCGCGTCACTTCCGATGCAAAGGCATTCAGCTGATCGACGGTCGAGTTGATCGTTTCCTTCAGCTGCAGAATCTCGCCGCGCACGTCGACCGTGATCTTCTTCGACAGGTCGCCGTTTGCCATCGCGGTCGACACTTCGGCGATGTTGCGCACCTGGGCTGTCAGATTGCTGGCCATCGAGTTGACGCTGTCGGTCAGGTCTTTCCACGTGCCGGCGACGCCCAGCACGTTCGCCTGTCCGCCGAGCCGGCCGTCGGTGCCGACCTCGCGCGCCACGCGCGTCACTTCGCCGGCGAAGGCGTTCAGCTGGTCCACCATGGTGTTGACGGTTTCCTTGAGCTGGAGAATCTCGCCGCTCACATTCACCGTGATCTTCTTGGAAAGGTCGCCGCCGGCGATGGCCGTCGCCACTTCGGCGATGTTGCGCACCTGCGCGGTCAGGTTCGACGCCATGAAGTTGACGTTGTCGGTCAGGTCTTTCCATGTGCCGGCGACGCCCGAAACCTGCGCCTGACCGCCGAGCTTGCCTTCGGTGCCCACTTCGCGCGCCACGCGGGTGACCTCCGAGGCGAAAGCGTTCAGCTGGTCCACCATCGTATTGATGGTGTCTTTCAGCTCGAGGATCTCGCCGCGCACGTCGACCGTGATCTTGCGCGAAAGATCGCCGCGCGCGACCGCAGTCGTGACCTGCGCGATGTTGCGCACCTGATCGGTCAGGTTGCCGCACATCGCGTTCACCGAAGTCCGTCAGGTCCTTCCAGGTGCCGGCGACGCCGGGCACGATCGCCTGGCCGCCGAGCTTGCCGTCGGTGCCCACTTCGCGGGCCACGCGCGTCACTTCCGACGCAAACGAGCGCAACTGGTCCACCATCGTGTTGATGGCTTCCTTCAGCTGCAGAATTTCGCCGCGCACGTCGACGGTGATCTTCTTGGAGAGATCGCCCATCGCCACCGCAATCGTCACGTCGGCGATGTTGCGCACCTGGGCGGTCAGGTTGCTGGCCATCGAGTTGACGCTCTCGGTCAGATCTTTCCACACGCCGGTCACTTCGCGCACCTGCGCCTGGCCGCCGAGCTTGCCTTCGGTACCCACTTCGCGCGCGACGCGCGTCACTTCCGAGGTGAACACGCCCAGCTGCTTGATCATGGTGTTGACGATGGTGGCGGCCTGCAGGAACTCGCCCTTGAGCGGCCGGCCTTCGACGTCGAGCCGTACGGTCTGCAGCAGATTGCCCTGCGCCACGGCTTCGATCGCCCGCGTGACCTCGGCGGTCGGCCACAGCAGATCGTCGATGAGTGCGTTGATCGAACCCTCCATCGCGCCCCACGATCCGGAGAGGCTTCCGAGTTTCACCCGGTGGCGCGTCTGGCCGTCTCGGCCCACCAGCTGACCCACATGTTCGAGCTGCTGGGCCATGCGCTGGTTGCGGGCGATGATGTCGTTGAAGGTGTCGGCAATCTTGCCGAACAGGCCGGTCTCGTGGCCGGCCATGCGCACCGAGAAATCGCCGGTTTTTACCGCCTGGAGGGCATGCAGGAGCGCGTGCAACTCGGCCGAGTGGCCGTTGAGCTTCTCGACCTGGCCGGGTTGGGCGGGCAAGGACGGCCGCGCGCTGGTTTTTCTGTTCTTCTGAGGCGTGGCGGTTTCGCCCTTTGCCGACATGGGAGCTTTCCTTAGGTCAGAAATTGCAGATGCCGGCGGCGCAGCGGCGCGAGGACCGGGTTCCGACAGTGTGCCGAATGGATTTGGGAAGACAATGGGGAAATTCCAGCGCGACGCGTGAGCGGCACGCGCGAACTCCGGCTCAGCCACCTTCACCATCCTATGGACCCCACCCCACAACGCCCGGCCAAGGGTGCGGTTCCAAAACTCGGCTGATGGACGAATCCGGGGGACCACAAGCACTGCCGGCGCGTTATAGCCCGCGACGCCGCAGAGGGCCGCGACATGCAACGCAGCACAACGCCAGTTTGGTGGCTGCCGACCGGATTGATGTTCGGCATCCTGTTCTGGGGTGCGGTGGCCTATTACGGCCTTCACCCCCTCTTCGGCTAGCTCGCGCCAGCGGATGAGCCCGCGCCGCGATTCGTGGCTATGCCTGGTACTTAGCCTCCCTGCGGGAGCGCAAGTTCAACACGCAAGCAGACCTGTGCGGGCCGAGACATGGGTGACACAACGTACCGGACGCAGACCTGTGCTTTCCGCAGGATCGCGCCGATGTATGAATGTATGAACGCCCCTACTTCCTGGGGCGCGCCTTTCGGGCGGCATAACGCGCGTCACGGGCGGTTTTTTGCCTTGACCGAAGAGACTTGTCACGTTCAGCGGCCTCCTCCAGTTCGCGCTGTCGAACGCCCGCCGCCTCCTTTTCGGCCAAAACCCGAGACGTCTCCTCGGCGATCCGCCGCGACGTAAGCTCGACGGCTGCAGCAGCCTTTGCGGTGGCGCGCTCTTCGCGTTGGACAGTCCGAATACGTTTGGCAACATCGCGTACGCCGGCGCCGGCCTCGCTTGCGCGCGCTTGCGCGCGCGCACGTTCCAGTTGCTCGGCCTTTGCCTTGGCTCCTGTCTTCAATCGCTCGGCAAAATCTATATGATTGCGGTCTTTCATCTATTTCCCTTGCAAGGGTCGGTGTTCACCACGAACTGGGTAAACTGTTTATGGCTGCGACCCCGAGAGGATTCGAACCTCCGACCTACAGATTAGGAATCTGTTTGTAGAGCTTTCCCCGTGTTTCCTGCCGTTGCATAAAGTCCTATATTCTAGGGTTTTACTTGCATTCCGTAGCACCCCGTCCTATGTAGCTTCCAGTTCCGTGATGCCCCGGTGATGCCCAAGGCGGGCGCGCTGGCGGGCGGAAAGGCTAGGGGGACTTCCGATGCAAGGCAAGATCACAAAGCGCGCCGTGGACGCTCTGAGCGCCCGTGGCGACGAAACTACGCTATGGGACTCCGAACTGAAGGGATTTGGAGTTCGGGCGCGGGCGGGCGGCTCAAAGACGTACATCCTTCGCTATCGCCCCGGCGCGGGCGGGCGCAACGCTCCGTTGCGAACGCTCAAAATCGGCCGGCATGGATCGCCCTGGACGCCCGACGTGGCACGTGGCGAAGCGAAGCTCCTGCTCGGAATGATCGAGGATGGGGCGGACCCGGCCGTCGATCGCATCGAGCAACGCAAGGCCCCGACCGTCGCCGAGCTTTGCGAGCGGTTCCTCTCCGAACATGCGGCTACCAAGCTTCGCTCGCGAACCACCGTTGAGTACCGCCAAATCATCGCGCGCATCATCGGTCCGGCGCTGGGGAAACGGAAAGCCGCGGAAGTAACCCGGCGCGAGATCGCCCGCCTGCATCACGGCTTGCACGCGACCCCATATCACGCGAACCGCGCCCTCGCCCTTCTGAGCAAGATGTTCAATCTCGCGGAACGATGGGGTGTCCGGCCGGACGGCTCCAATCCTTGTCGGCATGTCGAGAAATTCAAGGAACGTCCGCGCGAGCGCATGTTGTCGGGAGCCGAGCTTGCACGGGTCGGTGATGCACTGCGCGCCTACGATGGTTCGCCATACGTCACGGCTGCGATCAAGCTTTTGGTGTTCACCGGCGCCCGGCTTTCGGAAGTGTTGGGGCTGCGATGGGAGTGGATCGATTTCGAGCGTGGCGAGGCGCGCTTGCCCGAGAGCAAGACGGGCGCCAAGACGCTGCACCTTGCCCCGCCCGCCCTTGCCGTGCTCGCGGACCTGCCGCGCATTGCTGACAATCCATTCGTGATCTTGGGCGCCAAGCCGCGCACGCGCTTAAACGATCTTGAGAAGCCGTGGCGGGTCATTCGCGCGAAAGCCGGACTGGACGACGTGCGCCTCCACGATTTGCGACACGCATTCGCGTCAATCGCGGCGTCAAGCGGCATGGGACTTCCGATCATCGGCAAAATGCTCGGGCACACGCAGGCTGCAACGACCGCGCGCTACGCGCACCTAGCAGCCGATCCAGTGAAGGCCGCGGCTGCATCGGTCGCGGCAAAGATCGAGAGCGCGATGACAACGGCTCCCGGTCGCAAGGACTCGGTTGTGCATCTGCGGCGCTGAGCTGGATCGTGCCCAAGAGCCGAATATCCGAACCGTTGCCGTCCCCGGAGCTGGCCGTTCTGTTCCGCGATGCTGAGCCGCTTTGGCGAGAGATCGAAGGCGAACGCGACGTGCGGAAGCGTGCCGAAAATGAGCGCAGGCGGGATTTGGCCACTGCAGAGTTGTTCCGCATGTACCGCGACGCGAAAGCGCACAAGCGAATGGAAAGCCTTCCTTACAGGGTTCGCAGATTTTGCGATGGCTTGATGGCTCGCCTTCCTACTCGCGCCGCTAAGGCGATGCGGGCGCGCACGGGCGCTCCCCCGAAGGAGGAACATCAATTCAAGATTGCGGTTGCGGTAGCTGAAGCAGCAGAGGCCCTCGGGGGGAAGCGCGGATCGATCGACAAAGCGATCATGCAAATTGGCAGTCGTCTTAGGAACCGTAGGAGCGCCGGAGCGGGTCGATACGAATCCGTGAAGGAAATCTATTACAGCATCGACAAGCGCGAGATTGAGGTTGAGCTAAGCCGGCGCAAGCTGGAACAGCTGCAAGAGAATCCCATTGAAGCAGACCGCCAGCGCAGTCGCTTCGCACGGCGCATGAAAATATCGAAGCCAAGGTAACTTATTTCCACAGACGACCACCCTTGGACCGGGTTTCCTGCGATTGCCGCACGGCATTGCCGCAATCACAGGAGGTTATGGTAAGTCCCCAAGCCGCAAGAAAACACACAGAAACGACGCCGAACGAGCGCCGCGTCCGAATGCGAACGGATGGCGCAGCCGAATATCTGGGCGTGAGCGCATCTTTCCTCGAGAAGGTGAAACTCGTCGGTTCAGGACCGCGATTTTGCAAGCTCGGAAGGGCAGTTGTCTACGAGCGCGGAGATCTCGACGACTGGGCCGATGCTCGAAAGAGGACGAGCACGAGCGCCACTGCTCTAGCAGAAGCGCGATGATACGGAAGCGCGCGCCCGGGCAATGGGCGCTGCGCTTTCTTCAACGACATTGGAGAATAGCGATGAGACAGGTCGTCTGCGATCTGGTCAAGAGCGCGCATCAAGTTGTGCGAATTCAACTTAACGAATGGAAAGAGCAACAGGTTTTCGACGTTCGCATCTGGTATCGCAATCAAGCCGGCATCCTGTGCCCCACAGAGAAGGGCACCATGCTTGCGATATTTAGGCTGCCGGAATTCCGAATGAGGATCGGCGAATTAGAAGACTGCGCTCGGAAAGCCGGACTGATCCAGCGCCCGGGCCAGTGAGCCGACGCGCATGGGCGGTTCGCGAAGACCTCGGCGCGGAGGGCTACGTTCAAACAGCCCCCCGGAAGGCGAAAGTTGGATTTGGCTCACACGTGAAATGCTTGGGAGCGAAGCGCATCGCTCTTTGGGGATCAATGCGCGTCGCGTACTGGACTGCCTGTTGCACGAGCACTGCGCGCACGGCGGGCGAGAGAATGGTCGGTTGCTCGCCCCTTACAACCAGCTTGAAAGAATCTGGCACGTGCCCCGGTCGGAAATCAGAGCGGCAATTGAGCAGTTGCAAGGCTACGGATGGATTGACGTTCGGGGTGGCGACCGCCTGGGCGGTCGGTCGAACCCCTCTCGGTACGCACTGACATGGCTGCCAATTCTTAGCCTTGACGGGAGCATCGAGCATCTGGCGAGCAATCGATGGAAGCGCGTCGACCGGCCGGCCGTGGAGCGCTTCACAGCTGAGCGTGATCGCCAGCAGACATTCATGGAAAGACGAAAGCAGGCTCGCAAAGAAAAGGAAGCAGCAAGAAGCGTCGCCCCCGGCGCCGAGATATTAGAAGCTGTTCGAGAAGTCGCACTGGACAAAGTTCGGGAAGTCGCACCGGCTGAGGCCGCGTCAAGTGCGGAAACTCGCACTGGCGCAGTTCGGGAAGTAGGGGCGGTTTCTGATTTTCGTCCGGGGGAATAGGGAGCCTCTATGCGCTCGGTCGCGCGCGGCTAGGGGCGAGGATTACCGACCGAGCGCGCGTTCAATCAACCGGCGAATCTCGCCCGAGTAGGCGCTCGCCTGCTCGGACGTGAACCCGTCGGGCACCGCGTTTCCTGATAGAGGCTGTAGCGCGTCGGCAACGCGCCGTCGCGCGAGATCACGCGCCGCGGAGCGAAGCGCACGGCCGAACCTGCGAGTCGGACGGACAGGTGGCACCGAATTCTGTTGCAGCATGGTAGAAAGTCACCCTACTGAAGGCCCGCTTCTCCGTGGCCAAATCGCCGCGCCCGTCACAATCAGGATCAATGCCGCGAGTATCCATTTGTATGGAATCGAGATTCCGCAACCGAAGGGCGGAGCCAATTGCGCCGCGGAAAGATGGCTGCGCGCGTAGTTGACCACGTCCTCGTACGTCGCATCCTTCGAAACGAAAACGAGCACATGTTCACCGCGGAATGTCGCTACGTTCCACCCTGTTCCGTCGGGCTGAGAGCTGAAATCGTACGTTGCAAATCCACGTCGTCCATTAGACGCTTGCGCGTATATTGTCCACGGAGACTGCTTCAAGACCTGATACCGCTGCCACATCTCCGGCTTTGTGATTCCCTCCGGCACATTTACGATCTCATTTCCGTCCGGCATTTTTACGGTTTCAAGTGCCGCCTGGCGCGCATCCACAATCGACGGCGGGCAGTCGCTGGTCAGATAAATCTCGCCATACATTGCCGTACTAACAATCCCTCCACGACGGTCATAGCCACGAATGAAGAGGAAGCTGACAATCGCGAGCGCGATCGCGACGGTCACGACGGATCGAAGGGGAAGCCTGTTCATTTCGCGACGCAACCTGCAACAACCGTCTGTCTCGGGCTAGCACCGAATTTTTCAAAACTGGCGCGCTTCCCGAACGCGCAGCCCTCTTTCGCGGTGGTTGGGGTGCTGCCCGGCATTCACCCCGAACGCGCGGAGACGAGATAGAACGCACCGTGGCCGTTGCTTTGTGAAGCTGGGCCGGTGGACCCCGCCAACCGATACGAAGCGCCGCATGGACGAAGCCGTTTGCTGCCCGCCCCATGCGAGTTAAGCGCGCGTGATGCCCCGGTGATGCCCGGAGCTTAAGCACACGACGGCGCACGAGTAGAAATTGCTGATTTTAATGGCGACCCCGAGAGGACTCGAACCTCCGGCCTACAGATTAGGAATCTGCCGCTCTATCCTGCTGAGCTACGGGGTCTGATGAAGGGTTTCTTTACCCTATTTCCCGGCAGCCCGGAATCGGGTCCTCTGCCCACAACCTGAGGAATAATCCGGGGCTGCGATCCGTCCTATAGGCAAGGTTCGGAGTGGCCGGTACCGTTCGAATGGCGGCGCTCGTCGACGCCGGGCTCCGGTGGGGTGCGAAAAGCGTGGTCGGAAACAGGCGCGAATGGTTCGGAAAAGCTCTCATAGCGCAACTGCCTGCCTTGCGGCGTTATGCACGGGCGCTGGTGGGAAACGCCGGCCTGGCCGACGATTTGGTGCAGGACTGCATCGAACGCGCCTTGCGGCAATGGGAAGGATTGCGGGAAGTGAACCGGCTGCCAGGCTGGCTGCGGTCCATCCTGCACAACCTTTATATCGACGAACTGCGCCGCGCACGGACGCGCGGCTACGAGCAGGAGGTTTCGCACTTGGCCGATGATATCGCGCTCAGCGCACCGGCGCACGACGCACCTGCGGCGATCGATTTCGTCCGCGCGATGGACAGCCTGAGCCTGGAGCACCGCCAGGTGCTGCTGCTGGTAGGGCTGGAGAGCAAGAATTACCGCGATATCGCGGACGAACTCGGCATCCCGATCGGAACGGTGATGTCGCGTCTGGCCCGCGGGCGCGAGCGCCTGAGAAGCGCACTCGAGGGCGAGAAGCTGCGGCCCCGCGTCGTGCAGCCGCTGGAAGCCCGGGAAATGCGACAATGACTCCACAGGCCCAAATCCGGGAAGAAGATCTGCACGCCCTCATCGATGGCGAGCTCGACGACACCGGTCGGGCGCGCGTCGAGGCGGTTGCCGAGGCCGATCCCCAGATGCGCGAGCGCGTCGCCCGTTATCGCGCCGACAAGGCGCGGCTTGTTTCGCTTTATGGCGCCGGCCTCAACGAGCCTCTGCCGCGCGAATGGATCACGCGAATCGAACAGGCGAGCGCGCGGCAGCCATGGCGCGCCCAGGCCTGGGGAATCACCGCACTCGCCGCCTCGCTCGTGCTCGTGCTTTCGGGCGTCTTGGCCTACCGGGAATTCGCACTCCCCGCGCGCGACGACGTGGTCGCCGATGCGCTGGCCGCGCGGACGCAGACTTTGAGGCCCGAAGCCGTCATCCCCGTCAGTTCGACGCGTGTCGCCGATGCGGAGGCCGGTATGATGACCCGGACGCTGGCGACGCGGATCAAGGCGCCCGATCTGTCGCGCATGGGCTATCGCCTCGTCGGGATCGACGTCTATTCCGAGCCGGCGCGCGCCTTCGAACTGCGCTATACCGATCAGGAAGGTCGCGTCTTCACGCTCTATCTGCGGCGTTCGTCTGGCGCCCCACGCTTCGATCAGTTCGAAGACAAGGGCCTGCGTGTCTGCATCTGGCAGGACGACGTGATCGGCACTGTGATGGCGGGCAAAATGTCCGCGGCCGAGATGCAGCGCCTGGCCAGCCTCGCCTATACCGGGCTGACGCTGTAAGCGCGTCGGGTGACGGCCCCTCACCCGCTCCTGCGCAGGTTTCGATTCCCGTACCGGCATTCCTCTCCCATCCGCCTACGCCAAGGCTTCGGCGGACCAAGCGAATGTCCTGACCCGCCGTAGCTTTAGCGAAGGCGGGCAAGGGGAGAGGGGAAAAGATTCGCGTTGCATCTGCAGCCCGATAGATGTTCGTGCAACGCTGCGAATTCCCCTCGCCCCCTGTGGGAGAGGAAGGCAGGACGATGCAGTTGAAAAATCATGAGCGTGGGTGAGGGGGATCCGATGACCCGTTCGAGACACAGGGTGCCGGCTCGATGATCGCCGTGGCCTGCGCGTTGCTGAGCGCCATCGGAATCTATTTTTCGATGGGTTTGGGAGATCTGTGGTGGCTGGCGTGGGTCGCGCCGGTGCCTGTTCTGTGGCTGGCGTTCGGCGAGGGCAAGCCGTGGCCGGTTTTCGTCGCGGCATTCACCGCCTTCGTGCTTGGCGCAACCAGCATCCTGCGCGCCTATGCCGGCGTCCTGCCGGTGCAGGTCCTCATTCTTGCGCTGGGCGCGCCGGCTCTCACCTTTGCGATCTCGGTCATGGGCGCGCGACGCATCCACCGCGCGTTCGGCTCCGTGCCCGCCATGTTTGCGTTCGCGGCGCTGTGGACGGCATTCGATTTTCTCGCTTCCTTCAGCCGCGCGGGTGGATCGGTGTCGACGCCGGCGGCGAGCCAGGTCGGCGCTCCGTTCCTGATGCAAAGCGCATCTCTCGTCGGATTCCTGGGCATCACATTCCTGCTCGGCTTCGTTGCGGCCGGCATCGCGCTCAGTCTGCGCACGCGCAGTCCGCTCCCGATCGCGCTGTCGGCGGCGCTGTTCGCGGCGAATGCAGCCTATGGCTATTGGCAGATCTCCACGCCGCCGACCGGCTTTCTCCGGGTCGCGCTGATCGACAGCGATGACGCGGCGGGGCCGACCATGCGCGCCGATAAAGCGAAGGTGTTCAGCGAGATCGACGCCTATGCCGCGCAGATCGCGAAGCTGCGCGATGCGCACGTGCACCTGATCGTGCTGCCGGAAGACATCGCGCAGGTGGCGCCGGCCTGGCGACGAGAGGCACAGGCCAGGCTCGCCGCGGCGGCTGAAGAATCGCACGCGACGCTGGTTGCCGGATTCAACACGAATCTGGACGGCGCCCTGCGCAACGTCTCCTGGGCGTTCGCGCCGGGCGCACCGCAGCCGGTGACCTACATCAAACGCCGCCTGGTGCCTGTGCTCGAATCCTCCGTGTTCACGCCGGGACCGGGACCCAAAGTGCTTGCGAACGGCATCGGACTCGAAATCTGCAAGGACATGGATTTCCAGGCGATGATCCGCGCCGATGAGTTAGCGACGAAGCCGGCGTTGCTGGCCGTGCCCGCGTGGGATTTCGACAAGGACGACTGGAGCCATGCGCGCGTGGCGCTGCTGCGCAGCGTTGAAAACGGCGCGCCGATGGCCCGCACGGCGCGCGACGGCCTGCTGACGCTGAACGATCGCTATGGACACATCGTCGCTGCCGCACGGACGCACGGCGGATTCCGCACGCTCGTCGGCGACCTGCCGCTCGCAGGACGCGGCGGCGACACGTTCTACGACCGCATCGGCGACGCCTTCGGCTGGATCTGCATCGTGCTGGCGCTCGGTCTCGTCGGCGCGTCCTTCGCGCGAAGGAATAGGCCGGCATGACGACGATGGGGCGTTGCGTCAGGAATTGTCTTCGCCCAGAAGGGTTTCGTAATTGCGGCCAACAGGGCTGACACTGTAGACGCATCGGGCGAAGACCCCTCACGTGCTCATGCGCAGGTTTCGATTCCCGTACCGGCATTCCGCTCCCACAAGGGGAGAGGGGAATTCGGGGCGTTGCACGAACATCGAATGGGCTGCAGATGCAGCGCGAATCCATTCCCCTCTCCCCCTGTGGGACAGGGAAGCAGGACGAGGCAGTTGAAAAATCATGAGCGTGGGTGAAGGGTCTGAACGTCGCACTGCCCGCGCTAATACATCTATCGTCTGACGCCGACCCCTGCTACCTAATTGCATGGAATCAAGAGAAGCGCCGATGGGCTTGCGGGTGATTGGTGCCGGGTGCGGGCGGACGGGCACAGCCTCGTTGAAGCTGGCGCTCGAGCGTTTGTTGGGGACGCCGTGCTATCACATGCTGGAAGTATTCCAGCATCCCGAACACGTGCCGCTCTGGCATCAGGCGGCCGAGGGCAGGGAGCCCGACTGGCAGGCGCTGTTCGCCGGTTACGGTGCCGCGGTCGATTGGCCGGCCTCGGCGTTCTGGCCGGAACTCATGCGCGCCTATCCCGAGGCGCTCGTGCTTTTGTCCGAGCGCGATCCCGAGGCGTGGTGGGAGAGCGCGAACGAAACCATCTTCCGCTCCATCGATCACAACCCTTTCGCAACGCCGGAATGGAAAGCGATGGTCCACGCCATGTTCCGGAATCGCTTTGGCGCGGATATCGCCGATCGCGAAAGCTGCATTGCTGCTTTCAATGTGCACAACGCGCGGGTGAAAGGTACGGTCCCGGCGGGGCGTCTGCTCGTCTGGCAGGCCGGCGAGGGATGGGAGCCGATCTGCAAAGCGCTCGCTCTCGAGGTTCCTGCCGAACCGTTTCCGCGCAGCAATACGCGCGAAGAATGGCGCGCGCGAGCGGCCACGTTCGCAGCGGCAATGGCGCAGCCAGGCGAGGTTTAGTTCGCGGGGGCTCCGCTGGTCCCCTGCGCAAGTCGATTTCTCATCTCCATTGACCGGAGCGTGCGTGACGATGGAAAATGTTATCGTGCGGGCTGAATCCGAGGGAGAGTGCGATGGGGCTTTTTGACGGCATGCTCGGCGGCATCGTCGGCGCCGAAATGGCGACCGTCGTCAACGGTCTGATCGAGCGGCATGGGGGCGTGCAGGGCGTGGTCAACCAGTTGAAGGCGAACGGTCTCGGTCCCACGGTGAATTCCTGGGTCACCGACGGGCCGAACGCACCGGTCGCGGCGGAAGATGTGCACAGAGCGTTCGGCCAACAAACGATGGACGAGCTCGCTGCGAAGGCCGGCATGTCGACCCAGGAACTGGCGCACAAGCTTGCGCAGGTGCTTCCCAACGCGGTCGATGCTCTGACGCCGAACGGCACGGTGCCGCGCGGATAGGGCAGAACTCACGCTTCGGCTCGACGCCAATGTGGTTGCGTGGTTCAAGCATTATGCGCCGAAGGGGTATCAAAGCGACATCAACCGGCGCTGGGACGATAGAACATTCCCCGCCGGGCGCCGGACCAGTCGCGGACCTCGGGGATATCGCGCGTATTGAGTGTGTCGTCATTCTGACGCGCCAGCGCCGCCAATTCCTTCTTTTGCTTCGCATCAAGCAATCGGGGATTTGTCTTCTTCATCTGCTTTCCTCTCGTACGCGGTCGCTTTGCGCGCGCTGATGATTCGACCAAACGCTTCACCACCTTCTGATTTGGGATCGCGCCAGATGTGCCGGCTTTTGCAACCCTTCACCGTACCGCGCGGGCGGCCATGGAATCGGGCGTGTAGAGGCTGACAGGGTGGGGCGGGGTGACCTTGTACGAAACCGGCTGGTCGTTGAAGGCGAAGCCGTAGACATAGCCGCCAAGCGTCAGATCGTAGACGAACTGGCTGCCGATGATCACGGCGGGAATTTCCGGCATCAGATACATCGTGGCCTCGCCGAATTTCCACAGCTTGCCGCCCTCGTCCCAGGAATCGCTGTAGACGGCCATCCAGGTGTCTTCGTCGAGATAGAGCCGCCGGCGCGCGACCACGTCGTGGGCGCCCGGCTTGAGCGTTCCCTCGACCACCCACACGCGATGAAGCTCGAAGCGCAGATCGTCCGGATTGGCGTGGCGGCGACCCAGAATCTCCGCCGTCGGCCGCATGTAGAACCGGTTGTTGTTGTAGGGAACGAACATCTCCTTCTTTCCCACGAGCCTGAAGTCGTAGCGGTCGAGTCCGCCGAAGAAGATGTAATACTCGTCCAGGCTTTCGTATCCTGCTGCGTCGGGATCGGGCGTGTCGTAGGAGATGGCGGGACCCCTGCGCACGCGATGCTCGCCGGGCAGGATTCGCCAGGCGTCGAAATTGAATCGCGCGATGTTCAAGGGCTGCCAGTCGAGATAGCCTTCGCCCACCTTGGAAGGCGGCGCGTTTTCGATGTGCAGGGTCTTGAAGTAGTAGCCGCCGACGGAATCGGGCGTCGCACTGGCGTAGTAGTAGGGAAAATCCGCCACCTCCCTGTAGCCCGTCGCCAGTTCGGCGGTCCCGTCCGCCGAAACCACCCACGTCTTCAGGTCGACTTCGCGCGCCGGTCCCCAGAAGGCGAGCAGATGATTCCACATCGCTTCGAAGCCGTCTTGCGGAATGGGAAAGGGTATGCCGCCCGCGGCGCCGCCCACACCATTGGCGATGCCTTCCGGCGCAGCGCGCGCGCGCGTGGCATTGAGGAAAACGTTTGCATACACCGAAGGCGGCGCGGCCGCACTGCGGTGCGTCGGATAGATGTCCATCCGATAGTCCGGATATTTCCGGAACGACGCCCTGGCGCCTTCGGGGAGACGATCGGCATAGGTGTCGACGTTCTGGGACGTAATCGAAAATAGAGGCTTGTCGCCGGCAAACGGGTCCGGCCTCGGATCGCCCTCGCGATAGCCCGGCGGCGATAGCGTGTATCCGCCCGTCCAGGACGGGATGGAATTGTCCTTGTTCCCGGCACGTTCGGCGCCGAGGGGCGTCAGAACCGTCTTGAGTTGTTGAGCCTGCTGGACGGTCACCGCGCTCACGGCCGGCGCGAGGGGCATTGTTGTCGCGAGCAACAAGACGGCAACAACGACAGGCCGCATCCGACTATCCTCTTGGCGCGCGTTGGAAAATCGGCCAAATCCTGTATGTTCGCTTATACCTCGGAACGGCGGCGAGGGCAGCGGGGGTCAAGAGTGGAGTGGACGGCCGCCGGGGCGCCGGAACCGTTTGGGCAAATAGCGTGCGGCCGCCGTTTTGCGGGTTTGGCGCTCGTGCTGTCTCTGGCGCTCGCGATGGCCCTTCCCGCGGCGGCCGAGGATCTTCTGGAATATGACGGCTGGGATCTGCGTTGGGACAATACGCTGCGTTACACGACTGCCTTTCGCCTTTTTCATTACCAGGACGCGCTCGTTTCTGATCCCAATGCGGATGATGGCGACCGGAATTTTGCCCCGGGGCTGATATCGAACCGTCTTGATCTTCTCTCCGAGCTCGATCTGTCGAACGGCCCTTTCGGAGCGGAGGTGAGCGGAACCGCCTGGTACGACACGGTCTATCACAACACCAACAGCAACAACTCGCCCGCGACGTTCAACCCGTATTCCGTTCCCCACAACCAGTTCACGCATTCGACGGAAATCCTGATGGGCCAGGATGGGGATCTCCTGAATGCCTTCGCCTACGGCAGCTTCGACGCCGACGACATGCCGATCTCGTTCCGGGTCGGACGACACACGCTGCTGTGGGGCGAGAGCCTTTTCTTCGCGGACAACGGCATCGCCGCGGGCCAGGCACCGATCGACGCGATCAAGGCGGCGAGCGAGCCCGAAGCCGAGGCGAAGGAAGTCTTCTTGCCGGTCGCCCAGGCTTCGCTCACCGTGCAGCCGCGTCCCGACCTCTCCTTCAGCTTCTACGATCAGTTCGAATGGCGAAGGACGCGCCTGCCGGCTTCGGGCAGCTATTTCAGCGACGCGGATTTTCTCGATGTCGGCGGCGAGCGACTGATCGTCGCTCCCGATCAATATCTCTACCGCACCGCCGACCAGAGGGCTCCGGCGTCCGGGCAGTACGGCGCGGCGATGCACGTCACGCTCGACGACGTCGATTACGGCTTCTATGCGCTGCGCTTCAACGCGAAGGAACCGCAGATATTTCTGCAGTCGAACTACGCGCCGCCCAATGCCGAAAACGTCGGCAATTATTGGCTCGTCTTTCCCACCGGGATCGAGGCCTTCGGCGCCAGCTTCAGCACCTATGTGGGAGAGAGCACGCTCGCGGGCGAGGTCTCGGTGCGTCACAACATGCCGCTGGTCAGCCAAACCCTGATTTCGCTTCCCGGCGGGAGCGGTGGATATGGCGGCCTGGGCTATGCCGCGCTGCGTGCGCCGGGGTATGGCAGCGCGCAGCAGCAATATTATGACGTGACCTCCTATGCCGTGGGCGACACGCTCCAGGCGCAGCTTTCGAGCGTCTCCACCCTGTCGCCGGGACCACTGTGGGGCGGCGCCGATCTCAGTGCCGAAATTGCAGCCAACGACCGGCTGAGCGTGACCAGCGGCGCGTCCGAGCTTGATCCCGGCCGCGACACGCTGGCGGCGGCGATCCGCGCCGTTTTCGAGCCGCACTATTACGAAGTCCTGCCGGCACTCGATCTGTCCGCGCCGATCGGGCTTGGCTACGACCTGATCGGCAATTCGAGCACGGACGCGTCGATGAACAACGGCGCGGGAGATCTCGAACTCGGCGTGACGGCAACCTGGCGCACGGTGTGGGAAGGCTCGTTGACCTTCACGCATTATTTCGGGCCGCCCGACCGCCAGCCCTTCGCCGATCGCGACTTCATTTCGGTCAGCTTCGAACGGACGTTTTGATATTCGGCCTCGTGCAGCTCTCCCAGATACGAGAGCCCATGGTTTTTCCGGTAGTTGTCTGCAACGCAATCAAAAGGTGAAGGCGTAGATTCTCTCGTCGGCCCCGACATAGAAATGTCGGTTCGCGACCAGAATGGTCTGGAAGTGATGGAGGCCTGACATCGCCTCCTTATCCCCGGCGAACGCGACTTGCCCGTTCATGGCGTTGAATCCGTGGAGGAGGTCGTCGCCCTCCGCTCCCACAACCCATACGATGGGTTGGGAAACGCCGTCCGTTGTCGTGATGATCGGTGCGCCCGCGCCGCTCAGCGCCGCGCACCATGCCTGCGTGATCGGGGATTTCCCGCTCGCCGCGATATTGAGCATGGTGATGCTGGAGCCCGCACATGACGTGCTTCCCGCATTGGTGAAAGCCAGCATGGTGGCCGCGCTGGTGCTGTAGACGGCAGGTGCGGTGCGGATTGCCTGGTTTGACACCGTGGCGACGGCCAGTTGGCCGCCAATGCCGCCAAGATCGGGGCGGTCGACCAGATAGGCGTTGCCGTCCTTGCCCAATGCAATGACGCGTTTGGCCGGGGAAGAATTGGCGACTGCAACGTCGAGGGGCAGCGCTTCCGTTCCCCCCAGATCCTCATCCGAGTTATCCAGTTCCTGCCAGTTCGCCGGCGCAAAATAATCCTTCGTATTTTCGGAACTCTTGAGGCCGGGGCGCAGGCGGATGATGGCTTCGCCGTCGCTCCACTGCGTGGCATTGAACGTATTGCCGGTGGTCACAAATATGCCCTGACCGTCGCTGGCCATGCCGCCCTGCGCCCAGATGCCTCCGCCGTTCGCCCGCGTTTGCCAGCTGGCAAGAACGGTCGCTTTCGATGGCTGAACCTGGATGACGGTGCCATGATAGGTGCCGCAATCGCCATAGTTGCCGCCATAGTTCACATAAAGAAAGCCGTCGAAAAACAGGAGCGCGCTTCGCTCGCCCTGCGTGGCGGACGAAAATGACGTCCCGAGGCTTTTCAACGCCGCCTCTACGTCGACCGGCCAGTTGGCGAGCACCGTGCCATCCTTGAGCGAGAGCGCAAACAAGCGATGGTGGACGTGACTGCCCTCCTTCATCAGTGCATCGAGGTAAAGCACGCCGGTGCCGGGATCGATCACCGGCGTACCCGTAACTCCGATCGGATCGATATCGCCGCACGGCAGATCGGATCGTCGGGCGTTTTTTCCCAGTCGAATTTGCCAGGTCACAGATCCCGTGTCGGCGTCGAGGGCGTATACCGTGTTCGACTCCGTGGCCACGATGACCTCGCCGCGGCTCGCGCCCGGTGGCTTCCAGTACAGCGGCTGCGCGTACACATGGCCGATCACCTTGCCCTTGAACGCGGTATCCCTGTGCACGTGAGCGGCAGCGGCAAGGGTGAGGCCGGGCACAATATAGTCGCCGTGGCGATGTAGCGAATTGTGATAGGTGACGACGCTGTCGGCCTGAGCCGCGAAAGCGCAGATGACGGCGAGGGCAATTGCAACCGCCCAGGTTTGGAGTTTCATCGTGTACCTTTCAGCCGATGCATCGTAATCCCTCTTCGCGCCCAATCAACCTCACAATCCAATGCCGGCGAATTCGATCCCGGTCAGCCCGCCAGCCAGAGTAGCAGGTACAGCGTGTTGTTGTTCGAGGCCCCGTCGCTGGTGCCGTTGAATTTGTCGTACATCGTGTATTGCAGCGACAGCCTTGCATTGAACCAGGTCGGGAACCAGGAGCCCAGCTTTCCTGATGGCACATAGGCGATCTCCCAGTTCCAGCCCGAGCTGTTCGGGCTGCCGCCATAGAGACCGACGTCCGAGCTGCCCGTGGTCTGGAAATACTGCCCGCTCAGCGTATAGGTGTTCTGATAGCTCCAGGAGCCGTTGACGCGGAACGTGTTGAGCGTGTCTTTGGTATTGGCGCCCAGCAGCAGGCTGCTTTCGTCGAGCGTCTGGTTCTCGTGAATATAGGTAATGTAGCCGGTCAATATGTGATCGGCACTGCCGTTGTAGTTATAGGTCGCGTCGAGCGCCACGTCGGTGAGATGGTCCGAACGGCCGAGATTGTCTTCGCCACCGAGGAAAACGTTGGAAGCAAGGCCGAACGTTCCGACCTCGAGATAATGGTCGCCGAAATCGTGTTGCAGCGCGACGCGCCAGTAGGGGATGACGCCTTCGTAGGAATCCGAGCCGGCGACCGGCACTGCGCCCAGCGCATTGCGCACGTCGCGACCCAATCCCTTGTAGAGGTCGACCTCGGTGTAGAGCAGATCGTCCCACAGCGCGTAGCCGCCCGCGCCCATCACCGTCTGCGCGAGCCCGCCGTCCACGAGCGTTGCCGCCGCCGGGGTGGGCGCGAGCGCCGAGCCCGCAAACGGAAATCCCCAGGCAGGCGTCGAATTCCAAGGGTCCTGAACGGTGGGATTGTTGTTGACCTCCAGGCCCAGGATCACAGGCCAATCGAACAGCCGGCCGGTCTGCGCATAGCGCACGTCGAGATTGTCCCAGGTGAGCTGTTTGGCAATGCCGTCATAGGTGATCTGGATGAATGAACCGACCGGGCCGAAGAGCTGGCCGCTGATGAACGGCGACGCCTGATCGATGGCGGGATTGTTGTTGGCCGCGTGGCCGGGCGCGCGCCGCCCGGCTGGCCGGTCTCGGTGTTCGTGAGTGAAGCCTGGAGCATCGCCGCGAGCGGCAGGTGGCTCTTGCCGTCATTCCAGACATAGCCGTTCAGCTTGAACTCTCGGCCGAACCGCGTGAGCTGGGGGCCGAGGCGCCGACGTGACATGTCGCGCAGGGCTGGCCCGTCTGCCGTGCATAGCTTGGCACGGCCTCTGCCGGAGTACCCAATTCCGCGATAGCCGTAACGAGCATGCCCAGAGTCGCGACGATGCGGATCGCGCGCGTGTTGACTGATCCTGGCATAGCGTCAGCAGCAGCGGAGTCGAGCAACGCTGGCCCCTCAGTTGCTGGCAGTGCGCGTGGCGTCGAGGCCGTCGAACAGTTTCGCAAAGACGCGGCCAGCGATGCCGGGCAGCGCGGCGGATTTCGCAGCGGCCTCGTTCGTCGGTTTGCCGACGACGATCAGCCCGACCATGCCGAGCGAGCCATGGGGATTGCAGCGATAGCCGTAAACCCCGGGAACAGTCAGCGTGACGCTGAGATCCTGGCTGATCTCGCCCGTAAACGCCTTGGCGCCGGGAGGGATCATTCCTTCGATCGATTGCGCGTTATGTCCCTTGTCGATGGCCACGAAATGCACCGTGTCGCCGGGCGAAATCTTCAGCAGCTGCGGCTCGAACTGCATCATGCCGGTCGTGCCCTGATTCATCATCCTGACCTGATATTCGGTGGCGTTCACCGTCCCCGCGCAGACGCAAGCAAAGCGCTCAAAGCAAGTGTCGAACGAAACATCGCAGCAATTCCCTTTGGTGATGTGGTCGTGCGGATAAGACGCCGACGCGCGTCGCGGTATTCCGCGGCGGCGGCACAAAAAAATCCGGGCAGGCGCAGTCGGAGCGGGAATAATGTCGAGGCGTCGGCGTCTAGGGAGTGGCGGGCTTGCGTAGTTCGTTCTGGCGCCCTGCCGCATCGACATCCTTGGAGATCAAAGCAATGAAAAGGCAGAAATCCGGTTTGGCGGCTCTTGCGTGCGGAGCCGTCCTCTTGTGTGCGGCGCAGGCGGGCGCTTCGACCGCGCCGGGGACGTTTAATCAGGCAGGCAACATTCTCATCGCAGATCAGTTCAACAACCGGGTCATCGAGATCGACCGGAAGGGCGATATCGTCTGGTCATGGGGATTGGGCCCGCACGATTTCTCGGCAAATTCGCCGCTCGGCGTGAACGATGCGGAGCGCGTGGGCGCCGATACCCTCATGGCCGCCACCGGTATTCCTCCCAAGGTCGATCCCTATTGCAAGAAGGGTTGCCCCGACAATCGCGTGCTGCTCGTCGACCCGAGCGGCACCATCGTCTGGCAATACGGCCAGTTCGGGGTCAGCGGCTCGGGCAACGACCAACTGAACGCGCCCGTGCAGGCGGACCTGGACATCAAGGAAGACTGTGTTCATCACCGACCAGAGCAACCAGCGTGTTATCGAAGTGGACCTGAAGAAAAACATTTTGTGGCAGTATGGAACCACGGGAGTTGCGGGCTCGGGATTCGATGAGCTGAACAGCCCCAATTCGGCGGAGCTTCTCTCAACAATGGAAATATCCTCATTGCCGACGAAGGCAACAACCGCGTCATCGAGGTGGACAAGGCGACGAACAACGTCGTGGCGACGTGGACGGCACAGGGCACCATGAGTGGACCGGCGTTCGCGAGCCTGCTGCCAAATGGGCAGGTGCTGGTTGCAGACGGCGGAGACAACCGAGCATCGTTGAGTTGAACAGGGCCGACAACATCACGTTCCAATACGCGACCAACGGCCAGCAAGGCAGCAACCCCGATCCGGTCCTTCACAAGCCGTGAAAACGATGAAAGGCGATATCGTCGTCAGCGATGAGTTCAACGACCGCGTGATCGTGATCAACATGAAGCAGGCGCTGCTGCGCCAATACGGCAATCTCAACGTTCCGGGCTATGGCACGACCAGCGCAAATCGAGGGGCTGTTCGCGCCTTATGCTGCGAAAATCATCGGCGACTACACGGGCCTGACGCCTCCGTAAGGGCTGATGTGCTGCGACCCAAGACGCGCCTGGAATTCGGCGGGAGACGGGTTGTCTTCCGCCGAACCTGTTTTGGGCTCCGGACGAGAAGGGAATAATCTTGCCCCTCATGCGTCTATCCCATATGAGGCGGCGCGGGTTCGACATCGTGCGCATCCGGCTGCCGCATAGAAACTTACGGAGCTTCTGATGAGAACCGAATTCAATCTCGCATTCGGCTTGCTGCTGCTTGCATCTCCGGCCGTCGCCGGCGGCAGCACGGGCAAGCTTCCCACCACTCCTGCTTTCAAAATCACAAATCTGGTTTCAAATCAGGCTGGAAAGGCCAAAGTCACCGATCCCAATCTTGTTGACGCCTGGGGACTCGCACAGGCACCGGGCGGCGCCCCCATCTGGGTGTCGGACAATGGGACAGGCCTGTCCACCCTCTATGCGCAGAAAACCGGACAGAACGAAGGTCTCGTCGTGACGATTCCGGATGGAAATCCCACGGGCACCGTGTACGTCCCCGTCGGAACGGGCTTCCAGATTTCAGAAAACGGCAAGAACGGAGATGCCGAATTCATATTCAGACTTCTGAGGCAGGCGTCATCTCCGGCTGGAGTTCTGCGGTCGATCAGACGAATGCCGTTGTCGCATATGACGGTTCCGCGGAAGGCTCCGTGTACAAGGGTCTGGCCCTCGATCCCTCCAGCAAGCTCCTGTTCGCTGCCGATTTCGCCAACGACCAGGTACAAATCTTCGACAATCAGTTCGAGGTCACAGGCTCGTTCACGGATCCGGGTCTTACGGGATACGGCCCCTTCAACGTCGCGATTATCAATGGCGACGTATATGTCGCGTTCGCGAAACAGGACAAGTCGAAGAAAAACGAAATCGACAAGCTGGGTGACGGCTATGTGGACGTGTTCAGCGAAAGCGGAACGCTGCTGCAGCAGCTCGTCGCCAAGGGACCGCTCGATGCGCCCTGGGGCATGACGATTGCGCCCTCGAATTTCGGCAGCTTCGCCGGCGATCTTCTCGTGGGCAATTTCGGCAATGGCTGGATCAACGCGTTCGATCCGGGTACCGGCGCCTACGTGGGGTCGCTGGGCGACACGAAGGGAAATCCGCTCGCAATCGATGGATTGTGGTCGTTGGACCCGGTTCCAAACGGGGACATCACTTTTTCGGCCGGTCCCAATAAGGAAAAAAACGGCCTGCTGGGGCTCATCAAAGTCGCGAAGTAATTACCCCAGACGGCCAGGCGGCTCATCAGGCGTTCCCCCTCCCCGCCGCGCGCGATTTGCGCAGGAGCCGAATGGCCGCACCGCTCCCGGTTCTCACGGACCGGGAGCGGTGGCCCAGGGGAGCGGCGCATTACGCGTCGCGGTGACGGCAGATCTCTTTCGTGCCGCCTGTGCTGATGAACCAGCCGAGACCGCCGCAAAAACGGCAGGCGAGAGACAGTTCGGTTTCCATCTGCTCCGCCCGCTTGTGTTCTGCCGCGAGAAGCAACGCCAGCGCCGGTGTCGCGGCACGTTGGGAAGCGGCATACGCGTCGTCGCGTCGCCAGACGGCCGCGACAACCGGCGGGCGCCCGCCGCCGGCCAGAGGCGGAGGCGCTACAAGCTTGAATCCGCATTGAGGCAATGCCGTCCGGAACAGCACAAGCGCTGCGTCCATCGGGGCGCACTGCCGGATCAAATGGCCGATTCTCGTGCAGCGGCCGGGTATCAGCATTTCTGCTGTGCGCCACAGGATTTCGGCCTCGCATCCGGAGTCCTGCAAGGCACAGCCATCGTAATCGTGGAGGGCATGGCTGGGCCGGCGGATGCCAAGGGTCGGGGACATGGAGATCTCCCTGTAGAACTGTATAAGAATACACATATACCAATTCGGTAATAATTGCAACGAGCGGCATTCCGAGTGAACTGCTATGACAGACGGCGCCCGATTTGCAGGTACACACGGCAAAACGGCTCACTGTCTCCTTGAGGGTGATCGAAATGGGATTCCCGGGCTTTGGCACCGGATTCAGCGGCCTGGCGCAAAGTCGCCGCGATCGCGGCGTCGTCTCTCCCGTTGTTTATCGGGGCCGCGCCGGCTGGCGCGCGCGGGGCGCCCGATTTCCTCGCCGACCTGGCCGACAAGCTCTTGCCGACGGTGGTCAATATCTCGACCAGCCAGACCTTGAAGGCGCCGCCGCAGAGGCGCCATGCCCGAGCTGCCGCCGGGCTCGCCGCTGGAAGATCTGTTCAAGAATTTCCTCGGCGCCAAATCCAATACGCCCCGCCATGTCACCTCGCTGGGCTCGGGCTTCATCATCGATCCAGCGGCTACATCGTCACCAACAATCATGTGATCGAGGACAGCGACCAGATCACGGTCTCGCTCCAGGACGGCACCCAGCTGCCCGCCAAGGTCATTGGCCGCGACGATCAAGACCGATCTGGCGCTTGCTCGAAGGTGACGCCGAAGAAGCCCTTGCCCGCCACGCATTTCGGCGACAGCGACAAGGCGCGCATCGGCGACTGGGTGATCGCGATCGGCGATCCGTTCGGCATCGGCTCGACCGGTGACGGCGGGCATCGTTTCGGCGCGCAACCGCAACATCAATGCCGGTCCCTATGACGATTTCATCCAGACCGACGCGCCGATCAATCGCGGCAATTCCGGCGGTCCGCTGTTCGACATGGACGGCAATGTCGTCGGCATCAATTCGGCGATCTTCTCGCCGTCCGGCGGCAGCGTCGGCATCGGCTTCGCCATTCCCTCCAACCTGGCGCGCGACGTGGTCGCGCAGCTGCGCCAGTTCGGCGTGGCGCGGCGCGGCTGGATCGGCGTGCGCATCCAGCAGGTGACGCAGGAGATCGCGGAAGGCTTGGGCTTCCCACGCACCCAAGGCGCGCTGGTCGCCGATGTGACCAGCGGACGGACCGGCCGCCAAGGCCGGGCTCATCAATGGCGATCTGATCACCGGCTTCGACGGCAAGCCGGTCGCGGACGTCCGCGCCTTGCCGCGCATCGTCGCCGACACGCCGATCGGCAAGACGGTCAACATCGACGTGCTGCGCAAGGGCAAGAAGCAGACTCTGCAGATCACGGTGGCCAGACTGGACGACGACGCCGAAACGGAAGCCGGGCACCAGGCGCCGTCCTTCGCTCCGAAGATCCAATCCAAGCTTTCGCAACTGGGCCTGTCGCTGGCGCGCTCGATCGCGAACGCGCGCCAAATTCAAGCTCGGCGGCAAGGTCCAGGGCGTGGTGGTCACCGATGTCGATCCCGACAGCCCGGCGGCGGAAAAGGATATTCGGCCCGGCGATGTGATCGTGGAAGTGCAGAACGAAGCGGTGAAGACGCCCGACGATGTCAGCAAGCACCTCGAGGCCGACGCAAAGGCGGGAAGAAAGGTAGAGCTGCTTCTCGTCAATCGCGATGGACATCTGACCTACGTCGCGCTCCGCTTCGCCGACGCGGGGTAGGTGCCCCTCACCCGCACAATCTCGTTTTCGCTATAGCCCTGCAGATAGAGAAGGGCGGTGAGATCGGCGTGCGCGATGCGCGCGGGCGCGACTGCCGCGACCACGGGCTTGGCGTGCTAGGCGACACCGAGGCCTGCGTGGGCGATCATGTCGACATCGTTGGCGCCATCGCCCACCGCCAGCGTGTCGGAAAGCCGGATCGAGCGTTCAGCGGCCACGCGCACCAGCGTCTGCAGTTTGGCCTCGCGGCCCAGAATCGGCTCCTTCACCGTTCCGAGCAATCTGGTGCCGTCGTCGAGCAACGTGTTCGCCTGCTCCATGTCGAAGCCCACCCAGCGCGCGACGCGCTGCGTGAAATAAGTAAATCCGCCCGACAGCAGCATCGTGACGGCGCCGGCCGCACGCATCGTGGCGATCAGCGCGTCTGCGCCGGGATTGAGCCGCACGCGTTCCGAATAGATCCTTTCCAGCGCGGCAACAGGCAGTCCCTTCAGAAGCGCCACGCGTTCGCGCAGCGCACCGGCAAACTCGATTTCGCCGCGCATGACGCGTTCGGTGATGGCGGCGACCTGGGCCTGACGCCGGCCATGTCGGCCAGCTCGTCCACGCATTCGCACAGATGATGGTCGATTCCATGTCGGCGGCCAGCAGCTTCTTGCGGCGCCCCGCGCTCCGCACGATGTTGATGTCGGCGATGGCGGCTTGCGCCGCTCCACGCGCAGCGTTCAGCGCGGCTTCGGGTTCGTCGGCAAGAGGAATGTCGAAGGCATAGTCCGTACAAAGCCAGTTCACGGTTCCCAGCGCACGCAAGGCGTTCGCAAGAGATGGCGCCTCGTCCGAGATGACGTTCAGAACATGAGTGAATTGTTCCGCCAGGACGCGAACCTTCGATGAGCGTGGATGCGGTGCTTATTGCAGGGCCGACGGCGAGCGGCAAGTCGCAGGCCGCGCTCGCGCTCGCGCAGCGCCTGGGCGGAGCGCTCGTCAACACCGATTCCATGCAGGTGTATCGCGAGGCGCGAATCCTCACCGCGCGACCCGATGACGCCGCACTGGCGCGCGCGCCGCACTTTCTCTACGGACATGTCGGCGTGCGCGAAAGCTATTCGGCGGCGCGGTATCGGGGCGACGCCTTGCGAGTGCTGGCGGAGGTGCGTGCGTCCGGCCGAATTCCGATCCTCGTTGGTGGCACCGGTCTTTATTTCGGCGCGTTGACGGAGGGGCTTGCGGAAATTCCACCCGTGCCACACGCCGTGCGCAAACAGCTCGCTGCGCGTCGCGCCATGCTGGGCGCTGAGGCGTTCTTTGCGGAATTTGCCGCGCGCGATCCGCAAACCGCCCAGCGTCTCAATCCTTCGGACACGCAGCGCGTGCTGCGCGCCAGCGAAGTGCTGGAAGCAACCGGGCGGCCGCTTTCGGAATGGCAGCGCGATCGTGCTCCCGTTCCGCTGGCGGGCCTGAACCTCGCCCGCTTCGTTCTGTCGCCGCCGCGCTCCGAACTCCATCGTCGCATCGACGCGCGTTTCGATCGCATGCTCGCGGCGGGCGCGCTGGAAGAAGCGGCAAGACTGAAGGGGCTCGATCCGTCACTTCCTGCAGCAAAGATTTTGGGCTTGCGGGAGCTATCGAGTGTGCTCGACCGCACCTCGAGTTCTCGAGATCGCCAAAGCTTCGGCAAAAGCTGCCACGCGCCAATACGCCAAGCGCCAGCTCACCTGGTTCCGCCGCCGCATGGCCGACTGGACCTTCATCGAAAGTGAGAATTCGGGCGAAGTAGCGACTCAACTTTCGCACCAACTCTGAACAATTTCCGCCACGCGATGCGCCGACAGAAACACGACAAAACAAATAATGTCATTCCCGCGCAAGCGGGAACCCAGAGCGTGTGATCCCCGCGTATGCGAGTATCAGCGAGTGTGGATGTTTTATTCGACCGCAGACGCGGGCGGCTGGGTTTCCGCTTGCGCGGGAATGACATTTCTGGATATGGAGCGTGCGGCGCGCCACGTTATCCGATGTCGTGAACGGCAACGCGTCGATGAGCACGAAGGACATCAAGGTGAAGCGCTACCATCGCAACGCTGCATAAATCGGTATGGATGACATAGCCGGAAATGCATTGTGCGGAGAGGAAGCTGGTCATGCACATTTACTATGACCGGGATGCCGATCCCGATTTGATCAGAACGAAACGTGTCGTCGTGCTCGGTTTCGGCAGCCAGGGCCATGCGCATGCGCTGAACCTGCGCGATTCCGGCGTGAAGGAGATCGCGATCGCCGGCCGGCCGGGCGCAACCGCCGACCGGGCGGAGGCGGCGGGATTCGCGGTGCTGCCGAACGCCGAAGCAGCGCGCTGGGCCGACGTGATCATGATGACGGCGCCCGACGAATTGCAGGGAGGGATTTACCGCGAGGATCTGGCCGGGCAGATGAAGCGGGGCGCCGCCCTTCTGTTCGCGCACGGATTCTCGATCCATTTCCGCGCCATCGAACCGCGCCCCGATCTCGATGTTGCGATGGTTGCGCCCAAAGGGCAGGGCCACGCGATGCGCCGCGAATATCTGCGCGGCGGCGGCGTTGCCGGTCTCATCGCGGTCCATCAGGACGCGAGCGGCAAGGCGCGCGAGCTTGTGCTCTCCTATGCGAGCGCGCTTGGCCACGGCCGCGCCGGAATCATGGAAACGAGTTTTCGCGAAGAATGCGAAACCGATCTGTTCAGCGAGCAGGCGGTGCTGTGCGGCGGGCTGGTGGAGCTCATTCGCGCGGGCTTCGACACGCTCGTCGAAGCCGGCTATGCGCCAGAAATGGCCTATTTCGAATGTCTGCACGAAGTGAAGCTGATCGTCGACCGCATCTACGAGAGCGGCATTGCGCGGATGAACACCGCCATTTCCAACACGGCAGAGTACGGCGAATACGTCGCCGGCCCGCGCATCGTCACCAAGGAAACCAGAGAGGAGATGAAGCGGATACTTGCAGACATCCAGTCGGGCCGCTTCGCGCGCGACTGGACGCGCGAGAACGAAGAGGGCCAGCCCTGGTTCAGGGCAATGCGCGCCCGGGCCGCCGCGCACCCGATCGAAGCAGTCGGCGAACGCCTGCGCGCGATGATGCCCTGGCTGTCGCACAGCGGGTAGGCGACGTTCTGCGCGTCGCGGCGGGAACAGGAGGGACCATGATGGATAACCGCCTCACGACGTCCAGGGATTGACGATGGTGTCCAGCGACGAACGGAAGTCATCGACGTTGCGCGTCACCAGCGCGAGGCGATGCACGGTTGCGGTCGACGCAATGAATGCGTCCATTGCTCCGATTTGTCGGCCGGAAGCTTCCCCGCGGGCGACCACTTTGCCCCACTCATCGGCGACCGCGGCGTCGATCGGCAGGAGGCGGGAGTTGAAACGCAAGGGCAGCTCATCTCGCAGCCATTCATCGAGCCGGCGCCGTCGGAGTCCATCGCTCATGCGTTCGATTCCGCGCCGAAGTTCGGCCAGCGTCACGATGCTGAGAAACAAGCGGTCTTCGTCGGTCGCAGCCAGCCAACTCATCAGGCCAGCGTCCGGACGCGGCCTCACCCACTCGGAGACGACGTTGGTGTCGAGCAAAAAATTCACAGTTTGACGTCACGCAGACCGCCGTTGAGCCGGGGAGTTTTCAGTCTGGACCCCCGCAACGGAGATGCCGCAAGGAATTCGGTCAGGTTGCCTTTGCGCTCTGTTTTCCGCCGCCATTCCTCGGCAGAAACAATTACTGCCGCTTTTTTTCCGTGTCGGGTGATCGTCTGCGGCCCCTCGGATCGGGCACAGTCCATAAGCTCGCTGAACCTGGCCTTGGCCTCCGCTACCGTCCATGCGTGTTTTTCCATGTCGCCCTCACCGGTGGTTGGTCACAATGGTCATTATGGTCATTGCCGTGGCGGAGTTCAAGTCAGCGTCGCCGGGCCGGAACGCGCGTAAAGTTTTGGCAAGATCAATTTATTTCTTGTCATTCCCGCGAAAGCGGGAACCCAGCTGTTGTGCTTCGCCGATGCGCGAAGAATGTTCTCAGCCGCCAACGCTCTGGTTCCGCGCGTTCGCGGGGATGACAATCTCGACTGGTGGGACGGACACGCATAGACGAGGAAATCGGAGTCGAGCGTCAGGACGCTGTGCCGTTCGTAAAGCTCGGCCATTCGCACGATGCAGGCGTCGGCAAGCGACATCGGCTGGTCGCGATATTTGCGGCGAAGGGCGCGCAGGGACGATGCATGTTCGTCCACGCGGAAGCCGATGCGCAGCGCGCCGTTCTCGAGCAGCGCAAGCAGAGCGATGTAACGGCGCTAAGCCGGGTTTTCCATGCTGAACGTGCCGGTGTCGTCGTCATAGGCGAACAGTTCGGCGAAACGAGCCCAGCCGATGACCGCGTCCAGCGTCCGCTCCGCCATGTCGGGCGTCATGTGATCCTCGAGCTCGTCGATGAACCGCGATTTGGGCGCGGTGTGGCTGCCGCGTTCGTCGAGCACACGGCGGATATGCGCGGCAAAGGGCACGTAGCGGATCAGGAGCCGCGCGAAGATGCGCTTGCGCTCGTCGGTTTCCTCGTTGGCGAAGCGCTTGCCGATCTCGGTGAGCCTGATGTCGCCGCCTTCCACCTCTGCCATGCGCAGAAGCTGCAGCGTCTCGACGATGGGAAACAGGTCGTCCACTTCCATCTGCCGCTCGGAGGCGAATTCGGGCAGGTCGGCATTGCCGTTGTAGGGCGCAGCTGCAAGCTCTTCGACAAGGCCCGAGATCAATCCCATGGGTACTTCCGGCAGGATCATGGCGAATCCCGTACCGGGAATGCGGTCGAGCTTGGGCGCCTGCCGGTCGGTGCGGCGCGCGGTCATTTCGACATAGATGCGATCCACCAGTGCTGCGAACGCGGGATCCTGCCGGTCGCGCGGCTGGCGCAGCGGCACCTTGATCTCGGTCACGATGCGGCCGGGATTGGTGGAGAAGAGGAGCACCCGGTCGCACATCAGTACCGCCTCCTCGATGTTATGGGTGACCAGTATGACCCCTTTGATGGGAAGCTGACCGCCGGACCACAGCTCCAGAAAATCGGTGCGCAGATTCTCCGCCGTGAGCACGTCGAGCGAGGAAAAGGGTTCGTCCATGAGCAGCACGTTGGGGTGGACGACGAGAGCGCGCGCGAATCCGACCCGCTGGCGCATGCCGCCCGAGAGCTCGCGCGGATAGGCGGATTCGTAGCCGTCGAGACCGATGAGATCGATCCCCTTGAGCGCGCGCGCGCGGATTTCGTCCTTGGGCAGCTTGAGGGCTTCGAGGCCCAGCTCGACGTTCTCCAGCACGGTGAGCCACGGGAACAGCGCGAAGCTCTGGAACACCATCGCAATGCCGCTCGCCGGTCCGTCGACCGGATGACCGAGATAGGTGATCGTGCCGGCGTTCGGCTGCGCCAATCCGGAGATCAGCCGAAGAAGCGTCGATTTGCCCGAGCCCGACCGCCCGAGCAGACCCACCATCTCGCCCGCGTGAAGCGTCACGTCGACGCCTTCGAGAACCGACAGCTCGCCACCGCCGGGTTTCGGAAAGGCGCGGCACACGTCATGAACGTCGAGCAGGAGGGGGCTATCCATGGCGACGTCCCGGTAGCGAATGGGAGTGGTGAATGGTGAGTGGTGAGTAGTGAGAAAGCCGGGGTGTCACGCTTGTTTTCCCTGCAAACTGCGGATCAAGGCGCGGAGCATTCGACCGAGTGCGCCGCACCGGACCAACAACGGCGCGACACTCGTCCCGGCAGCAACATTAACCCGTTGGGCGATAAGGAGCAGCGTCTCCAGCTCCTTGAGCGAACCTTGGGCAATGCGGAGAAACTGAATGAATGACCCGGTATTCTCGCGCCCATAACCCTCCGCGATGTTCGCAGATATCGAGGTAGCTGCACGCCTGATCTGCGAGGTCAATCCAAACGCCTCGTCGCGAGGAAAGGTTTTGGTCAACCTGTAGCGGTCTTCGGCGAGGGCAATTGAATGTTGCCAAACGCGTAAGTCCTGATAGGAGTTGATTTGCTCGCCCAATCGCTCACCACTCACCGCTTACCGCTCACCACTCACCACTCACCACCTAAGTCAGCCTGTATTTACGCTCCGCATACCAATAAAGCGGGCGCCAGAATATGCGATTGACGACGGCGACCAGCGCGCTCATCACCGCGATTCCGAGGACGATGCGCTGATAGTCCCCGGCATTCGTCGCCTCCTGGATATAGGCGCCGAGGCCGTGCGCGCGCACGGTCTGACTACCCCAGCTGACCCATTCGGCGAGGATCGACGCGTTCCACGATCCGCCCGAAGCCGTGATCGCGCCGGTGACGTAGAATGGAAACACGCCGGGCAGCCCCACCTTGCGCCACCACAGCCAGCCGCGCACCTGCAGATTGGCGCCCGCGTCGCGCAATTCCGAGGGCAGGCCCGACGCGCCCGCAATGACGTTGAACAATATGTACCATTGGGTTCCCAGCACCATCAGCGGCGAAAGCCAGATGTCGGGATTGAGTCGCCAGGTGACGATCGCGAACACGGCCAGCGGAAACAGCAGGTTTGCCGGAAAAGCCGCCAGGAACTGGGCGAGGGGCTGGACGATCCGCGCCAGCTTCGGACGCAGCCCCACATAGATGCCGATCGGCGTCCAGATCACGCTCGCCAGCGCGATGAGGACGAACACCCGCATCATGGTCGCAACTCCGAGCAGTCCGGCGTTGAAGACGTCGGGCCAGGAAATGCTCTGCCCGACAAAACGGATCACGCGCCAGATCGCGTAATAGATGAGCGCAAGCAGAAGTCCGTACCAGACGACGTCGCCGGCACGTGCCCATGGCCCGCTGCGTGGCAGCGGCAGCCTGACGGGCGCCGGCGCAGCCAGGCGGTACGACCAGCGCAGAGCCTTTTTGAACGGGGTCGCGGCGGAGTCGATGATGCGCGAGCGCCGGAACATCGTCAGCATCCAGGATTGCGGCGGCTCCTCGTTTTGCTCCTGCTCGAAGCGGAAGCGATCGGCCCAGGTGACGAGCGGCCGGAAGAGAACCTGGTCGTAGATTAGGATCACGATCAGCATGGCCAGGATGGCCCAGAAGATCGCCCCAAGCTGGCGATGCGCGATGGCGAGGGCGATGTAGGAGCCGACGCCGGGAAGCGTGATCGTGTTGTGGCCGACGCTGATGGCTTCCGATGCCACCACGAAGAACCAGCTTCCCGACATCGACATCATCATGTTCCAGACGAGCGAGGGCATGGCGAAGGGGGTTTCGATGCGCCAGAAACGCGCCCAGCCACTCAGTCCGAAGACGCGGCCGGCTTCCTCGAGTTCCGGCGGAACGGTGCGCAGCGACTGATAGAAGCTGAAGGCCATGTTCCAGGCCTGGCTCGTGAAAATCACGAATATGGAAGCAAGCTCGGCGCCCAGCACGCGCCCGGGGGCGAGAGACAGGAAGAAGACATAGGTGACCGACAGGTAGCCCAGAATGGGAATCGACTGGAGGATATCCAGCACCGGAATTAGCAGCGCCGCAGCGCGCGCGCTCTTCGCCGCCCAGGTGGCATAGGTAAAGGTAAAGACGAGCGAGACCACGAGCGCGGCGAGCATCCGCAGCGTGGTACGCAGCGCATATTCCGGCAACGCCCAGGGGCTGAGCGACAGCGGATTGGATTTCAGCGTCGAGAGCGGCGCGACGAGGCTGCGACTTTCATCGCCGATCACCACGATGACACCGAACACGAGAATCACCGCCAGAACGTCCCAGCGGCCGGCCAGGAGGCCGCGGGCGCTGATCGATACGGGCGGCAGGATTTTCATCTGCGGACCTGCGCACTTTGATTCTGCCGTTGATGAAAAGCGGCCGCGAACGCCCGCGCTGCCGGATTCCAGACAGACTTTCTCGTGCCGGAAAAACCTGTCCGTGGCAATGAGCGGGCGCGGAGCGCCGTTAACAGCAAATGTGGAAAATTCGATGAAAATCGCCCGAAAGCGGCGGCGGCAAACTATTGCGCCGCGCGCGAGCTTCGGCGTACAAGCTTCGCGACGATGTCAGACGCGCCGATGCGCGCGCCGAAGGGCGAATCGTCAGGTCAGCAAATCGTCACCTTCGACGCTGTCGGCAGGCCGGGTAAGGAACGGAACGCCGTCGCGACAGGGCCGCGACGCACCTGAATGGCAAAGCCGGCGCAAGAGGCTCCGGTTGGAAAGGAACAGGCATACAGAGCATGTTCGGTAGCCTTCTCGGCATCCTGTCGAGCGACATGGGCATCGATCTCGGAACGGCCAACACTCTCGTCTATGTGAAGGGGCGCGGCATCGTGCTCAACGAGCCGTCGGTCGTGGCCACGATGACGAATCGCGGCGGCAAGAAACATGTGCGCGCGGTCGGCAACGACGCCAAACTGATGCTCGGGCGGACACCGGGCAATATCGAAGCGATCCGTCCGATGCGCGACGGCGTCATTGCCGATTTCGAAATTGCGGAAGAAATGATCAAGCATTTCATCCGCAAGGTTCACAACCGCCGTTCGTTCGCCAACCCGATGATCATCGTCTGCGTGCCCTCGGGTTCGACCGCGGTGGAGCGCCGCGCCATCCAGGAGTCGGCGCTGTCGGCGGGCGCGCGCCGCGTCTTTCTGATTGAAGAGCCGATGGCGGCTGCGATCGGCGCGGGCCTGCCGGTCTCCGATCCGACGGGCTCCATGGTCGTCGACATCGGCGGGGGGACGACGGAAGTAGCCGTGCTGTCGCTCGGCGGCATTGTCTATTCGCGCTCGGTGCGCGTGGGTGGCGACAAAATGGACGAGGCGATCATTGCCTATATCCGCCGACACCAGAACCTGCTGATCGGAGAAGCCAGCGCCGAGCGAATCAAAAAGCTGATCGGCACGGCGGCGCCACCCGGCAGCGATGGCGGCGTCACCCTCGACATCAAGGGGCGTGATTTGCTGAACGGCGTGCCCAAGGAGATCACGATCAGCCAGCGCCATATCGCCGAAGCGCTGGCAGAGCCGACAAGCCAGATAGTCGAGGCGGTCAAGGTTGCGCTCGAAGCCACCCCTCCCGAACTCGCCGCCGATATCGTCGACAAGGGCATCGTGCTGACCGGCGGGGGCTCGCTGCTCGCCAATCTCGATCAGGTCCTGCGCGAGGAGACCGGACTTCCGGTCAGCATCGCCGACGATCCGCTTTCCTGCGTGGCACTGGGGACGGGACGGGTCCTCGAAAACGCCAAGATCATGCGTCACGTTTTGACAACCGCATTCTAATCGAGGAACGCGCCTGACGTGTTGGTGACGGAATGGCGAACGGGACCCTGAGACTCTCGCGCGGCCGGGGCGGCGCCCAGTTATCGCTCGCGGTCTGCGCGGTGCTCGCGCTCATTCTGATCCTCCTGGGACGCGTGCAGCCCACCTTGTTCGACCGTGCGCGCGCCTATGCCTCGGACCGCGCGGCGCCAGTGCTCGAGACGCTGCGCATGCCGCTTCGCGTGGCAGGACAATGGGCGGAAGGTGTGGCCGACATCTTCAACGTCTATCGGGAGAACCTGCGACTGAAGGAGCAGAATGCGAGGCTTCGCCAATGGCAAAGCGCAGCGCTCGCACTGGACCAGCGGCTGAAGCACTATCAGTTGCTGCTCCATGCAGTTCCCGATCCCGCGCTGGACAGCGTGACCGCCCATGTGATCGGCCGCGCGAGCCGGCCATTTCTCACCACGATGATTCTGGATGCCGGCCGGCACGAACATATCAAGCCGGGCGAGGCGGTCGTCGACGATCGCGGAATGATCGGACGCATCTTCCTCGCCGGCGAGCACAGTTCGTGGGTGATCCTGCTGACCGATCTCAACAGCCGCATCCCGGTCGCCATCCAGCCCGGAAACATCGAGGCGATCATGGCCGGCGATAATTCCACGGCGCCGACGCTCGATGTTTCCGCACAGGGCGCGCATCTGAGGAGCGGCCAGCAGGTCGTTACCTCCGGCGATGGTGCGCTGCTGCCCGCGGGTCTGCCGATCGGAAAGGTTTATTGGGACGGTGTCGACTTTCGCGCCCAACTTTTTGCCGATGCGGGCAGCAGCGAGGACGTGCGCGTGCTCGATCTCAAACTGCCTGCCGAGCAGCCGCCTGCGCCTTCGCCCGCCGACCTGCCGGTCAGCGCGGCCGGACTTGCGCCGCTGACGCCTGCACCCAGGACGGCCGCGCGCGCAACACCCGCGCCGGCAGCGAAGATCACGACCCAACCCGTCCGCGTTGCGCATCCCAATCCTCCGCCGCGCCAGACGCCAACTCAACCGGACCAAACCTCACCGGACGATCAGTAGGGGATGACCGGCGTAACGGCAAAATCGCGCACGTCCCCCTCCGCCCGCTTCGCGGGCACGTCCCCCATGCCGGGGGAGGAAAGGTCAACGGGGCCGATCGGTGGGGTGATGGACGTAACGGCGAAGCCGCGCATGACTTTCCTCCCCCGCCGTGGGGGAGGTGGCGCGCGCCAGCGCGCCGGAGGGGGCAGGGGCATTCGCGGTACGTCCCCCTCCGTCTCGCTCCGCTCCACTACGCTCGACACCTCCCCCACGATGGGGGAGGAAAGATCAACGGGGCCGGTGTTCGTCCACCGCCACCGCATTCCAGATTTCCTCCAGCACGCCATCCAGATTTTCGTAGACGTCCCGGTTCCAGAATCGCAGCACGCGGAAGCCGTGGCGACGCAGATACGCGTCGCGGCGGATGTCGTGGGCGATTTCCTCATCGGTGGCATGGGTGGCGCCATCGATTTCGACGATCACGCGAAGGGGCAGGCAGGAGAAATCCGCAACGTAAGGCCCGATCGGATGCTGCCGGCGGCAGCGTTGTCCGTTGATTGCCTTGCGCCGGAGCCGCGACCACAGAATCACTTCCGCATTGCTCATGCGCCTGCGCAATGCGCTGGCGCGAATTCGGGAATCGCTTTTGGTCGTGTTCATCGCGACAGTGTCGACGCGGATTTGCGCGAAACTTCGCCGCGATGGTCGCGAACTGTGTCCGCCGCTTTCCTCCCCCATCGTGGGCGAGGTGGCGCGCGCTCGTCCCCCTCCGCCCGCTTCGCGGGCACCTCCCCCACGATGGGGGAGGAAAGATAAGGGCTGGGCGGATGCAGGAGATGTACGGCGTTTCGGGGGTGCGCTTTCTGGGGGCGCTCATCCCGCTCGGGCTGGCGCTGCTCGGTACGATGATCGCGAATTTTCCGATTTCCTTCACCGGCGGTTGGCTGCCGACGCCGCTGTTCGGGCTGATGCCGGTCTATTTCTGGGGATTGCTGCGCCCCGATCTGATGCCGCCCTGGGCAGCATTTCTCGTCGGCATGTCGGAAGATATTCTCTGCGGCGGACCGCCGGGAATTTGGGCGACCTCCTTTGTCGTCTGCTACGTGTTTGTCGATCTTCAGCGCGATTCGCTCGCGGGCCTCGCGGGGCTCGGTGCAATCCTTGGCTTCGCGGTCGCGATGCTGGTCGCAGTCGGAACCGCCTTCGGGATCGTTGCCGTCTATTATTGGCGGCTGCCGCCGGTCGCTCCGGTGATGGCGACGCTCGCCATCAACGTGTTCTGGTACATTCCGGCGATCTGGCTCATGAACAAGGCGCAGCACCATTTGGTCGGCCCGCTGCGGAGCGATTTCTGATGCCGCTGTTCGACCGCAAGGACAAGAGCCGTTACGCCGCCTTCACGCGGCGTACGCTGATGGCGGGCGGCGGCATCGCCGCGGTGCTCGGTGCGCTCGGCATCCGGCTCTATCAGCTGCAGATCCTGGAAGGCGATAAATTCCGCACCAAGGCGGAGGAGAACAGCGTCAGCGCGCGGCTCGTGACTCCCCTGCGGGGCCGCATTCTGGATCGTTTCGGCGTGGAGCTCGCCAACAACCGTCGCAACTTTCGCGTCCTGATCGTTCCCGAGCAGGCGCTGGGCGGCGTCGAAGCCGCGCTCGATACCATCGGCCGCATCATCTTTCTGACTGACCGCGACCGCGCGCGCATCCTGCGCGACATCGCAGCCAACAAGAAATTCGTGCCCTCGACGGTGGCGGAGAATCTGACCTGGGAGCAATTTGCGCGCGTCAATCTCCATCTGCCCTATCTCTCCGGCATTCAGCCCGACGCCGGAGAGACGCGCGACTATCCTTTCGGCGAGGAGCTGTCGCACGTGCTGGGCTACGTCGCGGCGGTCTCGCAGAAGGACCAGGCAGCCGACGACGATCCGGTTCTGGAGCTGCCCGGATTTCGGATCGGCAAGCGTGGCATCGAGAAATCCTACGACGCGAAGGTTCGCGGCACCGCGGGCGTGAGCCGCGTCGAGGTCAACGCCTATGGACGCGTGATCCGCGAGCTGAGCCACGATCCGGGCGCGCCCGGCAGCGATGTGTGGCTTACGCTGGACCGCGACCTTCAGAATTTCGTGGTGCAGCGCATGGGTACGGAGAGCTGCGCCTGCGCGGTGATGGATGTGGCGACAGGCGATGTGCTCGCCCTTGCATCGACTCCCGGCTACGACCCCAACCTGTTCAACGTCGGCATCACGCCGCAGCAATGGCGCGGCCTGCTCAAGGACGACCATCAACCGCTGATCGACAAGGTGCTTTCCGGCCTCTATCCGCCCGGCTCCACCTTCAAGCCGGCAGTGGCGCTTGCGGCGCTGGATGCGGGCGCGATTACGCCACAGTTCGGCGTCTATTGCTCGGGCTCGCTGGCGCTCGGCAATTATGTCTTCCATTGCTGGAAGAGGGGCGGCCACGGTTTCGTCGATCTGCACCGCGGCATCGTTCAGTCCTGCGACGTGTTTTTCTACAACGTCGCGCGCCGCCTCGGCATCGACGGCATCGCAGCCGGCGCGCACAAGCTCGGCTTCGGAAAGCTCACCGGGATCGAGATTCCCGGCGAGCGCGCGGGCGTGATACCGAGCCCCGCCTGGAAACAGGCGACCTACGGCGCCCCCTGGCTCGAGGGCGAAACGCTCAACGCCGGCATCGGCCAGGGCTACGTGCTCGCGACGCCGTTGCAGCTTGCCACCCTGGCGGCGCGCATTGCGAGCGGCACTGCAGTCAGCCCCCGCATCGTGCGCGTGGTGGGTCGCGAAACGCAGCCGCGCCCCGAGCTGAAGCAGCTTGCCGTCGCCGACCACGCGCTCGCGGCCGTGCGGGCCGGCATGAACGGCGTGACCAACGAGAAAGGCGGAACCGCCTTCAGCTGGCGCATCAGCGATCCCGGATTCGAGATGGCGGGCAAAACCGGCAGCGCCCAGGTGCGCAAGATCAGCGAGGCGGAGCATCTGGCGGGCGTCACCAAGAACGAGAAGCTGCCCTGGAAATTGCGCGACCACGCGCTGTTCGTCTGCTATGCGCCGGTCTCCGCGCCGCGCTACGCCTGCGCGATCGTCATCGAACACGGCCGCATCGGCCAGCATCCCGACGTCCAGATGGCGCGCGACATTCTGCTCTACGCGCAACAGCGCGATCCGTTGAAGCGCGCACCGGCCTATCCGGTCAGCGCGGCAGCCATTGCCGGCGGTGTGCAGCCGGATGAGTTCGACTCCCTACGTCGCCTCGCGGCGCAATCTCAGCTGGTTCGAAAAGCTGCGCGTGGTGGATTGGGGCCTGGTTGCGCTCATCGCGCTGATCGCGTCGATCGGCATCGCGATGCAGTATTCGATGGCGGGCGGACATTTCTATCCGTGGGCGGCGCCGCAGACTGGCGCGCTTTGCAATCGGTCTGTCATTCTGACGGCGGTCGCGCTGGTCGACATCCGGGTGTGGATGGCGCTCGCCTATCCGGCCTACGTGGTGTCATTCCTGCTTCTGGTCGCCGTCGAACTGGTGGGGCATGTCGGCCTCGGCGCGCAGCGCTGGATCGAGCTCGGCCCGATCCAGATCCAGCCTTCGGAACTGATGAAGATCGCGCTCGTGCTGGCGCTGGCGCGCTATCTGCACGGACTTGCGCTCGAGGATGTTTCCAGGCCCGCACCGTCTTCTGGTGGCGCTGATCATGATCGCCGCACCGGCCGCGCTCGTGCTCAAGGAGCCCAATCTCGGCACGGCGATGATTCTGATGGCCGACGGTTTCTCGCTGCTGTTCCTGGCGGGGCTTTCCTGGTGGTGGATTCTCCCCTCCGCCGCGTCGCTGATCGCCGCGGTCCCGGTCGCCTGGCATTTCCTGCACGATTACCAGAAGCGGCGCGTGCTGACCTTTCTCAATCCCGCAATCCGATGCGCTCGGCGCCGGCTGGAATATCAGCCAGGCCAAGATCGCGATCGGGTCGGGCGGCGTGAGCGGCAAGGGATTCGTGCAGGGAACGCAGAGCCGGCTCAACTTCCTGCCCGAGAAGAACACCGACTTCGCCATTTCCGCGCTCGGCGAGGAATTCGGATTCGTCGGCTGCGTGGTGCTGCTGCTGCTGTTCGCCATCGTCATCGGCTATGGCATCCGGATCGCCATGGCCTCGCGCAGCCAGTTCGGCCGGCTCGTCGCCATCGGCGTCACGCTCAATTTCTTCTTCTACATCATGATCAATGCCGCGATGGTGATGGGCATGATACCCGGTGGTCGGCATTCCCATGCCGCTCATCTCCTATGGCGGCACCGCGATGCTGACGGTGATGTTCGGCTTCGGCCTGCTGATGAGCGTGCACGTGCACCGCCACCTGGAGCTCCCGCGCAGCTCCGGCGGAATTATCTGAATGTACCCCTCACCCGCGCCTGAGCAGATATTGATGTCCGTACCTGCATCCCTCTCCCATCCGCCTACGCCAGGGCTTCGGCGGACCAAGCGAATGTCCTGACCCGCCGTAGCTTTAGCGAAGGCGGGCAAGGGGAGAGGGGAAGGATTTGCGTGGCATGATGATTGGTCGTGCAAGCTCTGCACTTCCCCTCCCCCACGATGGGTGTTTGGGTCGGGGACATCGCGAACAGGTGTTCGGGGACATCGATTACACTTTCCTTGCTTGGGTCAAGAGCCATTTTGGACCTGATGTTGTTATGGGCCTGTGGGGTTGTGGGCATCGCTCTTGCGATGTCCACAAATCCACAGGCGGCCTCGGCGAGGGGTCGCAGATCCAGCTGGCCGATGCGATGGACGCAGTAGTGCACGTCGAAGACGCCATCGTCCGAGCTGGCCGCAGCGCCACGGGTTGCTTGCGGAACGCCTTGCCGATGCGAATGGGCCGGTTCCTGAAACTGATCACACCTTCGCTGTCGACCTTGCGAACAATATCGCCAGGCCCGTAGCTCGATCGGCGGCAAATCCTCGCAGAACGCCCGCGGGCTGGGGCGATAGCGCGCCGCCGGCGGCTTGAGGCCAAGCGCCTCATGCGGCCGCTCATGATTATAGATCGGCCGCCATCGGTCGAAGGCGCGCTGACACGCCGTGAGATCGGCAAAGCTGTTGCGGTCGAGAACCTCCGCCTTCAACGAACGATGGAAACGCTCCTCTTTGCCTTGCGTCTGCGGATGGTAGGCACGCCCGTGGCTGACCCTGATGCCATGGCGCATCAGCCATGCCGTGAAGATGGTGAAGGGTTGGCCGCCGCAGTCACCCCATGGCGCGCCATTGTCCATCAGCATCGCAAACGGCAGTCCGTAGCGGCGAAACAACGTCCTCAGGCGGTCGCGAACTGTCAGGTCCTGCTCGTTGTCGCAGGCCTCGAGGCACAGCGAATATCGCGAGTGATCATCGAGCACCGTGAGCGGATGGCAGCGCCCCAGCGCCATCGCGAAATGCCCCTTGAAGTCCATCTGCCACAATTCGTTGGGTTCAGCGCGCTCAAATCGAACATGCGGCCCGGGATGCTGCGCCTGGCGATCCAGCTTGCCGTGGCGACGCAGGATCTCGGTGATCGTGCTCAATGCTGGCACTGGCCGCCAGCCATGGCTGGCCAACGTCCAGGCGATCTTGCGTCCACCCCAGGCGTTATTGCTCGACGCCCGGATACGCAGCACCTCGGCCACCGTCGCATCAGCCGTCCGCGATGGGCTCGCGTGCGGACGACGCGAGCGATCGCCAAGACCTGCGCCGCCCTCCGCCTCGTACCGCTCAAGCCATTTGTAGCCGGCCTTCCGGCTGATCCCGAAATCTCGGCACAACTCGCTCACATTGGCACCGAGCGCCAACGCCAGTCGGACAAACTCCTCACGCAGCTCCATCACAGACGCCTCCGGCCAGGGCATGACTCGACCTCTCGTTCCAGCCAAAAATCTGGCCCGAAAGGTGTAGTCAATGTCCCCGCACAGATGTCTTCGATGACCCCGGTCCGTACAGTGGGAGAGGGATGCAGCGCGAGATATTTCCACCGCACAAGCATGGGTGAGAGGTCGCTCGCAGCTGCGCGCGTGGACAGGGCAGGGGGGCTCTGCTATAGGCGCGGACCTTCCGGAGCGCCGATCCGGACGGGCCCATAGCTCAGGCGGTAGAGCAGCTGACTCTTAATCAGCGGGTCGCAGGTTCGAGTCCTGCTGGGCCCACCAGATATGAAATACTTGCGAGACCGTGTCGTGCGCCCCAGGGACACCACCCTTCACTTTCTGGATCGCATCAATCTGCGCGACGCGGACGGATTGGCGGAGCTGATGACAGACGATCACGTCTTCACCGATTCGCTTGGTCAATCGGTGCGGGGCCGCGAACAGATGAGAGCCGGCTGGCGAAAATATTTCGCGTTTTGTCCGGACTATCGGGTTACGCATGAGCTGATTTTCGAGAACGGGAATCATGTTGCCGTGTTCGGCGCGGCCGGGGGCACGATCGCCGTCAGTGGCGCGCTCACTTCGGAGAATCGATGGCGCACGCCGGCCGCATGGCTGTGTGTGGTGGAAAACGGATCGGTGAAAGAGTGGCGCGTTTACGCAGACAACAAGCCGGTTTACGACATTCTGGCCAGGTCAGGCTAACGCTGCCGATGGCGCGAAATCGGCAGCCGCCCCGCGGCTGACATGAAGCAGCCGGAAGCGTCGCGAAAACATTTCATACCGTCAAAAAAAACTTCCCGATCCGTGGAATAGCGGGCCGGATCGGCACGTCCAGATTGGTGAGAACCATGGTCGCCAGGGGGTTTGGATGTATTCCGGCAGAGCCATACTGATAGGCGCCGCCGCGCTCCTTGTTCTCCATGCGGCGGCGCAAGCTGCCGCTGCGCGTGCGCCGCGCGCGAAGTTCACGATCGTCCAGCAGTTCAACGCGCGGACAGAGGGCAACCAGCCAACCGCCGGTCTTTCCATCGATTCCGCCGGCACTCTCTATGGTGCGACGGAGCTGGGAGGCCGCCCGGAGGATTTCGGAACCCTGTTCGCAATCCCGACGGGCGGAAAAGAACAGGTGCTTTATTTGTTCGGCGCAAACCTTGTCGAGCCCAACACCACGCCCGCGCTGGATTCAGCAGGCAATCTTTACGGCACCGCTCTCTTCGATACGACGGGAACCGGTGATGAATGGGGTGGCGTCTACAAGGTGGACAGCGCGGGAAACGAGACGGTTCTGTATGACTTCACCGGAAAACAGGATGGCGGCACGTCCAATTCGAATTTGCTGATCGATGGCGCCGGAAATCTTTACGGTACGACCGAACAGGGCGGCAACCTCGGACAGCAGTGCGATTTTGCGGGTTGCGGTGTCATCTACAGAATTGATGCGTCGGGCACCTACACCGTCCTTCATACCTTCGCGTGGTCCGACGGTGATCAGCCCGAAGCGGGGCTTATCATGGACGCGAAGGGCAATCTGTACGGTACGACGGCCTTTGGCGGCGCCTCGGGCAGCGGCACCGTTTTCAGGCTCGATCCCAAAGGAGACCTGACCGTTCTTTACAACTTTACCGGTTACGGCGATGGCGACGAACCATGGGCCGGAGTCGTTCTTGACGCGCAGGGCAATCTCTACGGGACGACGCAATATGGCGGCGGATCGTGCAACTACCCCGGCTGCGGGGTGGTGTTCAAGGTGACGCCCAAAGGCAAGGAAACCGTCCTGCACAGTTTCGGCCCCCGCGCGGACGGCTATGCGCCGGTCGCAGGGCTGACTGTTTCCGCCAACGGCACGCTTTATGGAACTACCCAGTTCGGCGGCAAGAACAATGATGGCGTGGTGTTCTCGCTCCGCGCCGACGGCAGCTTGTACCGGCTCGTGCATCAATTTTCGGACAAGCGCGACGGGAGCCAACCCTCGGCCGGCCTCGCGGTAAACGCCGAGGGCGATCTGTTCGGGACAGCCCAGTACGGCGGGCACGGTTCGGGCACCGTGTTCGAAATACAACCCTGAACCATTGCGGCATTCTCCCCTCCAAAAAAAGGAGCGCCTGATGCGTGTGTCGAAATTTCTCGCCGGTGTTTCGATCGCCGTTTGTTTGTACGGCGCGGCGGACGCGCATTCCCTGAAGTTCGTCGTGCTCCAGCGATTTGGCGGACATAACGGCAACCAGCCTGGTGCCAGCCTGACGACAGATTCGGCGGGAAATATCTACGGCTCCACGGAAGGCGGAGGTGCGCACGGTGTCGGCTCGGTCTTCCGCATCGACAGACGAGGGAACGAAAAAATTCTCTTCAGCTTCGGTGCCGGCGCCGTAATTTTCGGGCAGCCGGAAGCAGATGTGATCATGGATACGCAGGGTAACCTGTTCGGGACCGCGCTTCCCCTTATTGGCGGGGGAAATGAGGGAGCGGTTTACGAATTGTCTCCGTCCGGGGAAGAAACGGTGCTGCATGCGTTCACCGGTGGCGCGGATGGTGGTTATTCATTTTCGAATCTGACCCTGGATGCCGGCGGCAATCTCTATGGCACCGCATCGGAGGGCGGCTCCTTCGACGGGGCCGACTGCGCGCAGTTTGGCTGCGGCGTCGTGTTCAAGATCAGCGCAAGTGGCGAATACAGCGTCCTTTACGCCTTTCAGGGCACTGACGGCGAAGCGCCGTCTGCCGGGGCCATCCTCGATGGCAAGGGCAACCTGTACGGCACGACGGCCCTCGGCGGATCGGCTGGCGACGGGACGGTCTTCAAGCTCGATCCGAAGGGAAAGGAAACCGTCCTCTACAGCTTCTCCGGCGGCGCCGACGGGAACATGCCCGTCTCCGAACTGGTGATGGACCAGTCAGGCAATCTGTACGGTACGACCGAATATGGCGGGGAGAACGAACAGGACTGTAACGGATATGGTTGCGGCGTGGTTTTCAAGGTCGACACCGGCAGCAACGAAACCGTTTTGCACGCCTTCCTGGGACCTGTCAGCGATGGCTCCAATCCGGTCGCCGGCCTGGTAATGGACGCGCAGGGCACGCTCTATGGCACGACGCAATACGGTGGCCCCAATGGCAGCGCCGGTACTGTCTATGCGCTCGATACCTCGGGCGCGAACCACAAGGTGGTGCAGAGCTTCACCGGTGTGAAGGACGGCAGCGAGCCGATCGCGGCGCTGTGGCTGGATGGCAGGGGCGATCTGCTGGGCACGACGCAATTCGGCGGGGGCGTAGACCAGGGCGTGGCCTTTGCACTAAAGCCATGAGCTTTCCGCCTTTTCCCATGGGGGGAAGAATACAAAGCGACTGGCGATGGATTTCGACATCACACCGGCAGCCGCCGCCGACGAACAGGCGGTCATCGCGCTGTGGCACGCCTGTGGGCTGGTGGTGAGCCACAACGATCCCGCAGCGGATTTCAGTTTTGCGCGTGCCAGGGAAAATTCGGACATTCTCGTTGCTGTAACGCCGGCGCGCAGCATCGTCGGCAGCGTGATGGTCGGCCATGACGGCCATCGGGGCTGGCTCTACTATGTTGCCGTCGCCCCGCATTGCCGCCACCAGGGAATCGGACGCGCGCTGGTCGAGGCCGGCGAAAAATACCTGTCCGCGCGCCGCGTTCCCAAGCTGCAACTGATGGTGCGCGAGACGAACGCGGAGGTGATCCGTTTCTACGAACGGCTCGGCTTCGAAAGCATTCCCCGCACCGTCATGCAGAAATGGCTGAACGACAACGCGCGCGTCAGACGCTGAATGCGCGGAATCGAGCAGCGCGGCGAACGCGCGCGGGTTGTTCTTGCCGGACCGGAGTGTGTCAGCGGAGATGCGTCAGGAACGCCGGGGAGAAATGCAGCGCCGCCGCAGCGCAAGCCACGGCCGCGCTGCCGGCTGCACAAAACGAGACGGCACGGCCGATCTTCGACAAGAGGCGCGGCCTGGGGCTGCGCGATGCCGTGAACAGCGCGCCGACCGGCATGGCGACGTCCGCGCCTGCGGTAAGCATGAGCAGGTCGTTTTCACGCTTCAGGATCGAGAATTGCGCGGGCACGGGGGACGTCTCCATCTCTTCAAAAGTCCGCTTGCCGTTTGGGAAAGACGATAGGACGGCAGGCCGATAGCGGGTGTCGAAAGCGAGGCTAGGCCGCGACGCGTATCCGGTCCGTTAACAGATCGCTGCGTTTCCCGGTGCAATTTGTCGATCATTGCGAAAGAGGCATTGTTATGGGGCACAGCGAAGCTCTCCGCTACGATCCGCTGCTTCTCCCGCAGCGACCAGCGCCGGCGTGCGCCCCTCTCGATAACCTCGAGCCGCGACGTCTTCGACATAGTCGTATTACCAGTCATACGACTATGTCTTCACCTCGAATTCGATCAGCGCAAGACGGCCCTGCCGGATGCGTACACAGAAATAGCGATGGCGAGATAGCGGGAAGATGCAAGACTGCAGTTTCGTCACACGCTCGTGTGCGGACGATGACACCGCAAAGGGCCGCTGCTTCAGCGCGCGCGGCCATCCATTGGATCAAGCCTGTAGATGGTGCCACCGCGGTGTATGCCACCCGTCGAGACAGCGCCAATGAAAGAGCCCCTGTCGATGATCACGCCTGCTTGCGGAAACGTGCCATCCGCGCAATTCGGCAGACTGCATAAGGAATGCAATACCTTCTCCTTGCCGCTGGATAGTGAAAACACGGTCCCGTAGCCTTGGTCGCCGCCAAATTCCGTGGTGCCGTAAAGGATTAAGCCGTCCTTCGCCGATTTCAGAGCTACACCCGCCAGCGGATAGGCTCCATCGCTGCAGCTGCCCTCGGGGCAGAAGGCATAAAGAACGGTTTCTGTCGAATCCGGCCGGACTTCGAACACCGTGCCGCAGCCTCCTTCGTAACCGCCGTTAAAAATCGGGCAATTCTGACTGAGGTTGCCCCCGGACGGCGTCGTTCCGTAGAGATTGCCGTACCCGTCCAAGACGACGCCTACCTGGGGCCCTACCCCGTCAGCGCAATTGGCTTTGGCACAAAAGGAGTAGAGCACAGTCTCCGCGCTTGCCGGGTCCACCTTGAACACCGTGCCACAAAAAAAGTATCCGCTGCCCGAGCAGTTGCTGTTGTTCGCGCCGCCGTAATAGGTCGTGCCGTAGAGGTTGCGATTGTGGTCCATGACGACGCCGTCTAATGGATAAGCGCCGTCCGCGCAGCCGTCCTGGCTGCAAAAACTGTAGAGCACCTTCTCCTTTCCATCCGGCGTAATTCTGAAGACCGTGCCGCAGCCATACTGGTTGCACGACGTGCCGCCGGTGCCTCCAGTTTCAGTTGTCCCGTAGAGGTTGCCGCTGCGATCCATGACGACGCCGCCTGACGGGTCAGCACCGTCCGCACAGCCGTCCTGGTCGCAGAAACTGTGGAGAACAGTCTCCTTTCCGTCGGGCGCGAGCCTGAAGACCGTGCCGTACCCGTGCGCGCCGCCCTCGCTCGTTGTTCCGTAAAGATTGCCGGATTTGTCGAGAATGAGGGGGAAGCCGGGAAAAGCTCCATCCGTACAGGAAACATCCTCGACGCAAAACGAATGCAGCACCGTCTCCGTACCGTCAGCCGCCAGCTCAAAAACGGTGCCGCAGCCACCGCCGCCGCGGCAGTTTATTGAGCCACCATTGTGTGTCGTACCGTAGAGGTTTCCCGAATTATCCGCGACGAGCGGCGTCTCCGGCCCTGCGCCGTCGAGGCAGTTCTGCTGCCGGCAAAAGCCATAGAGCACCCAAAATTCCTTTGTGCCCGCTGGCGCCAGGGTAGTCGTTGCGGCGAGCGTCGCGACAGCGACGCATCCTCCCAAAATCATGTTCGCAAATCCCGACATGTCGTACCCGCTCTTCAGGGCCAGTTTACCGAGAAGGCGATCGAGGCCTGCCATCATGCTACCTCGTCGCGCAGCAGCGCCGGCACAACGCTGCTGAAAAAGGCGCAGCCCCAGCATCACGGTACCGGCCACGCATCGACCAAGTTTGTAACATTAGGCGAGCCGATCCCCGTCGTGAAATCCCATCCAGGCTGCGAAGCGTAAGCCGGCAAGTAAGCTGCGTCTTGAGTGGATAGCACGCCATATGTCGCTCCATCGAGAAAGCAGTCGTTCTGGCCCTCGCAAGGAACGGCAGTCGAGCTGTCGCCCGCTAATTTGAGGTCGGAATATGTCGTAAAACGCGCAACTATTCGGCGCAGCTACAATGATCGACAGACAATTCGAATTTCCGTTCTGCCCATATTCCTGCCTGGCGATCCCGTAATAGGTCGCGCTTGGATTGCCGACCTGCTCTCCAATCCGATCATCGATCAGTGCCTGGATACCTGCAAAAATCGGCGCGGAAAACGACGTCCCGCTGGCTAAAATCCAGGGACTTCCACCGCAGGAATTCACGACATAATAACTGCTGCAGTATACGAAATTGTGTCCCCATTCTGCGCCACCGGCAAAAATCGAAACATCGGGAACATCCCGGACCTGGTCGTCCGGATTGCCAAAAATGCCGCTCTGCCAGCTGGGCTTCGGATACCCGGCGCAGGCGCCGCCCGGATATACTATCTCCCCGCAGGTGCTCGGCCCACCGCTGCCGCCGACTACGGTAAGAAAGGTGCTCGTATGGAATCCCGAATTGCACAAGCCCGTTGAACCGTAAGTCTGCTGAAATCCATAGAACGTCGCAAGCAAACGGTTTCCGCAAGAGGAATTCCAGGCAATTTCCGGGATGTAGGAAATTGCAGACCCATCGTTGTAACCATTTGTTCCGTTTTGGCTATTCCAATATTTGGTTGCATTTCCCATGTCCACATCGGCAAACGTAGTGCCGCCTACGGCCACGACATAGGGGCTTGAAGCGTAGCCACTGACCGCGATTCCATGAGTCGCATATCCAGTCGGGCCTGCGTAATCGCACCCGGCTGCGCCGCCGTCTCCCGCGGCGCCAAATACGGAAAAACCCTCCGCGGCCGCCTGCTCATAGGTCGCGTTCAGAATCGAATTTCCACCAGGGCCGAGATCAGCCTCGCATGTGCCAAAACTTATGCTGATAATTTGCTGGGTGTATTTGTCCACATAATTTTGCAATGCAATCAGATATCCCGGCATTGTGGTGCCAGAGTCTTGGCAGCTCGCCACGAAAATTGTCGCGCCCGGCGCTGCGGCGCTTGCCCATTGTGGGTCAATCTCGGCCTCCTCCCGGACACCATCCGCACCTGGATCGGTGCATTGCTGCGGGTGAACTATGTGGAACAAGCTTTGGGAACAGCTTGCCTCCCAAAATGTCGTCCTAAAATTACACCAATCATTGGCATAGCCGTAGCCTTGCTGAGTGTACGGATCGGCGTTTTCCATCACTGCGATTGTCTGTCCGGCGCCATTGCTTGGGACGAATTCTTGCCGCCCCCAACTGATTTGTTTGCGCTAGGTATAACTCGGAATCGTTCGTCTGCGCGCATTTGGAACGTAGGAGCTAGCTAATGATGCCCTCATTCCGTACGACATGCCGGCGAAATGAGGCGCAGTGATGAGGACGTTATTGCTACGCGCTCACGTGGTCGAACGCTCGAATTCACGGCATCGGCGGCGGTGCGGCGATGCGGGCTGCCGAACTCGCGGTTCCCAGAGTGTAGTTCGCGATCTGCTCGGCATGGGTGGCCGCCGAGCCGTAGTAATCCGCACGGTACAATTGGAACTGCGCGTAGGGCGCGTCGCCGGCGTTGCCGAGAGGACCGTTGAAGTTTGCGATCCGCACGCCGTCCAGCCATTCGTCGAACGCGCCTGCCGCCGGATCGATGTCGAACCTCCTGACCACGTCGTGCCAGACACCGCAGACGAGCGGCCGCGGCGAGATGTAGACGTAGTTCTGGCTGTACCCATTCTGGGTGCGCAGGTTCAGCGCCAGATAACCTCCAGGCAGCAATTCGGTCTGGATGGGAACGACGGCGCCCGGCGTATGGATGGAAGAGTGAATGTCTTCGATCAGCAGCCAGTAGCTGCCCCGCGCGAACACATCGCTGCCGACCGGCGCCCCGCATTCCCATTTGAACGACCAGGCCTCCCAATAGGTCTTGCCGTTCGACAGCACCGTCCGGCCTTGCGCCATGGTGCGCTCGATTTCCCATCGGCCCTGCGCGCGTTCGTTCCACCAATGGTCGCCCTGGCGCAATTCCAGCCGCAATATGTCACCGCCCCCGGCGCTGCGCGTGTTCAGCGCCCAGCCTGCGCCGCCATTGCAGGCGCGCCACGGCGCGCCCCACAGCGTAAACGGCACGCAGCTGCAGCAGGCGGTTTCGCGGTAGGGGTGCCAGCCCGCGCTTTGCTGCGTGCCGCTCAGCGCGCCGAAGCCCCCTTCGGGCGGGCGCGTGCCGCGGCCTAATGGAAGCGGTCCGCTGCCCGCAAGCAGCAGGCCCGGATCGTGTCGACCGAGGCGCCAGATCTGCGCGCGGACGCTGCGGTCGACCGGACAGGCGCGGCAATTGCCGATGGTACCGTTGGGGAAACCAGTCGTCGTGCCGTCATAGACGAAGGTTGCGGTTGCGCCCGGGGCGACGAAGGCCACCGAGAGACACTGCGCGCAGCCGCCGCCGAGCGGAACGCCGCCCTCGATGAAGGTTGCGTAACCGGTTTTGGAATTGTAGCCGCGCTCTATCCCATGCGGATGCTCGATCAGCGTGCCGTACAGATAGAGCCACGCTTTCCGGTCCGCATTGCGCACTGTGATCGCGGCGCCCGGCGACAGGCAGCTGCTGCCGGCAAGCAGCATGAAGTCGCGCATGGCGGCGCCTGCGTTCGAACGCACCACTTCTCTTGAAAGATCGGAACAGGCGTACGTGTAGGTCGCGCCCGCCCGAACGTTGGGCGCGGCCGGCGACGCAACCGCAGCCAGCGCCAGGATCGCAGCCGCGACGCGGCATATCGTTCCGGCAGTCATCGCTCCTGGCGACCTTACCAGAAAGACTGCGCCACGCGCGGTACGCGATTTGTTTTTCCTCCCGGGGGAGGAAGCTCAATGCGTTACTGTATCGGGATGCGCCGTGGCGCGGCTTCCTTCGATTTCTTGAGCGTGAGCGTCAGCACTCCGTCTTCGAGCTCGGCGCTGATCCCCTGCGGGTCGATCTTGTCCGACAGCGTGAAGGCGCGCGCATAATGGCCTACATTGTATTCGGAATAGACCGGCTCGTAGCCCTCGTATTTCGAGAAATCGATCCGCCCTTCGATGCGCAACGCGTCATTTTCCAACGAAACATTCAGATCTTTCTTTTCGACGCCGGGCACTTCCATGACGATGGTGAGCGCGTCCTGCGTCTCGTAGATGTCGGCATTGGGAACATAGTAGCGGGCAGGAACGGTCTTCTCCCCTTTTCCTTCCAGCTCCTTTTTCTGCTGCACGGAAAGCGATTGCGGCTGTTGCATCGGATCCTCCATGGCTCCTGGATGGTCGGGTCAGGCGATATTGATGGATCGCGGCTTCTCGCGTTCCGAGCGTGGAATGACCAGCGCCACGATGCCGTCATGGGCTTCCGCTTTCACGCGCTCTGCGTCGATTTCGAACGGGATCGTGATGGCGCGGTCGAACCTGCCGGCGAGCCGTTCGCGGCGATGCAGGCTCGCCTTTTCGCTGTAGGAAACGGCCTTGGTGCCGGCGAGGCGGATCGTGTTGCCTTTCACCTGGATGTCCAGATCGGACTTCTTGATGCCGGGCACTTCGGCGATGACGACGATGTCGTCGCCTCTCCGGAACACGTTGACCGGCGGATAGGCGCCGGTGCCGCTGGTGCCCGAATCGAGCCAGCTGCTTGTCCGGTACGCGTCGAGAGCTTGCTGCAGATTGAGCAGCGTGTCGAAAGGATCGGAGAACATCATGGTCCCGCCTCCTGGCTGCGTTGCAACGTCCATACGGAGCCGGAGGCGGCGGCCAGAGCCGGGGATCCCTTGCGCGGCATCCCGTCTCTTGCCCCGCTCGCCAGCTGTGCGGCAGGTAGGTTCGACCTCTCGCCGCGTCAAGAGGCGGAGGAAAACGTTCAGCCGGCGTAAAGCCCGCGGCTTTGTGCGTAGAGACGCGCAAGGCCGAGCAGCGCGTCGAGATTGGGTGTGGCTACGGAAACAAGCCGGGCGATCTCGTGCGGCGCGGCCACGATCTGGTCGATCTCGAGGGGCCGCCCGGCCTCGGCGTCCTGCAGCATCGAGGTCTTGAACTTGCCGAGCCTGCGGGTGAGGGCAATGCGATCCTCACCGCTTTCCTTCATCTCGCAGCCGATCCGTTTTCCGACTTCCGCCGCCTCCGCCATGACCCTGAGCAGGAAGGAGCGCACCAACTCGTCGGCGAGAATGCGGTCGCAGGTTGCGCCGACGATCGCCGAGATCGGATTCATCGTCATGTTGCCCCAGAGCTTGTACCAGATGTCGCGCTGGATGCATTCGCTTTGAACGATCTCGAAGCCGGCCTCGTCGAACAGGCCGGCGAACGCGCGCAGCCGCGCGGAGCTTCCCCCCGGGGCTCGCCGAAGATCAGCTTGTTGCCGCCCTGGCCGATCACCGATCCGGGCGCGGACACATAAGCCGAGGCATGCACCACGCATCCGATCACGCGTTCGAACGGAATTGCGCCCGCGATCGCGTCATCGGGATCGACCGATTTGAGCGCGGTCGCCGGCAGCGACCCAATGCCCGCGAGCAGGAACCACCACGGCACGCCGTTCATGGCCGGAATGACGAGCGTGTCGGCGCCGATCATCGGCGCGAGCGCGCGCGCAATTCCCGCGAGCGCCGGACCCTTCACCGCGAGGAGCAGAATGTCCTGCACGCCGAAATGCGCAGCGTCGTCGCCTGCGACAACTCTGGCTTCGAGGCGCCTGCCGCCCAATTCCAGCGCCCAGGCGCCGCTGCGCAATGCGTCGAGCGTGGCGCCGCGCGCGAGCACATTCACGTCATGCCCGGCCCGTGCCAGCTGCACGCCGATCAGTCCGCCGATCGCGCCCGCTCCGACTATTCCGATCCGCATGATCGCCTCGATGGGGCCGAAACGGTTTCCCGATCGTTTCACATATCGGAATCGCGGCGACTGCGTCCATCTCTCGTGGTAGGGAGCAGGCCATGGCGGGCAGGCGTCTCAAGGTCTTTCGCGCGCATCTCGGGTTCTACGACACCATTGTCGCGGCGCCATCGCAGCAGGCCGCACTCGCGGCCTGGGGCGCAGGCAGGCGGGAATTTGCGAACGGCTTTGCGCAAGTGACGAGCGATCCCGCCGCGGTCGCGAGCGCGCTCTCCCGTCCGGGCCAGGTATTGAAGCGTCCCTTCGGCAGCAAAGGCGAATACAAGCTGCAAGCCGCACCTGTTTCCGCGCCCAAGCCCACACCCGCACAACATAAGGCATCGCTCGCGGCTGCACGACAGCGCAAGGGTGCGGACGCAGCGCAACGAAGGGCCGCACAGCTGGAGCTGCGCAAGGCGAAGCAGGAGGAAGCGCGCGCGCTCGCGGAACTGAAGCGGCGCGCGGCGGAGCTCGAACGCGAGAAAATCGCCGCGCGTGAAGACGCGAAGAAACGGATCGCGCGCGCAAGGGCGCGACTGTCAGCGGCGCGCTAGAATTTTTCGGCCAGCGCCAGATGGATTCCTTCGAGCACCCCTCACCCGCGCCCGTGTGGCTGAAAGGTGTCGCGTTGCACGCCTCTCCCGAAAGGGGAGAGGGGAACGCTTCGCGTTGCATGACGATGCTTTGTGCAGTGCTCCGAATTCCCCTCTCCCCCTGCCCGCCTTCGCTAAAGCTACGGCGGGTCAGGACATTCGCTTGGTCCGCCGAAGCCTTGGCGCAGGCGGATGGGAGTGGGAGGCCGGTACGCGAATCCAAATCTGCCCAGGAGCGGGTGAGGGGTCGTTCGGCCAACGCAGTACATCCGCAGTCCGGAAACCGGAGAAGCACGCAATGAACCGACGCAATTTTCTCGGCACTGTTTCGGCGCTCGCCGCCATTGCGGCAACCGCGCGGACCGCGCCCGCGGACGGGGCGGTTTCAACCGAAGCCGCGCAGCTCTACGCGCGCGCGCTGGTGTTCGACGCCAACGCCATTCCTCCCCTCCAGGACAAGTTTCCGTTTCCGAAGGCGATGCTCGACATGGCGCGCAATTCCGGCGTCACCGCCATGAAGACGACGCTCGGCGGCATCGACGAGAAATTCGAAGACGCGGTGGACGAGATCGCGTTCGTGCAGAGCATGATCGAGGAATATCCCGACGTGTATCTGCAGGTGCGCCGGCATTCGGATTTCGAGCGCGCCAAACGTGAGAAGCGGATGGGTATCCTCCTCTCCTTCGAGGCCGCCACGATGCTCGAGGACAAGCTCGACCGCATCGAGCTGTTTCGGGGTCTGGGCGTGCGCGTGATGCAGCTCACCTACAACCGGGCATCGCCTTTCGGCATGGGTGTGCTCGGCGATCCGCATACCGGGCTGACAGCGCTCGGCCGCAAGGCGGTCGCCAAGATGAACGACCAGGGCGTGGCGATCGATCTCAGCCATTCCAACGAGACGACGTCGTTCGGCGTGCTGCAAACCTCAACGCGGCCCGCGCTGATCACCCATGCCGGGTGCGCGGCCGTTTACGCGCATCCGCGGAACAAGAGCGATGCGCTTCTGCGCGCCGTCGCGGAAAAGGGCGGCGTGGTCGGCATCTACGATCTGCCCTATCTCGCCGCGAGCCCGAAACAGCCGACGCTCGACGACTACATGGCACATATGACGCACGCGCTTGCCGTGTGCGGCGAAGATCATGTGGGCATCGGCAGCGACAGCCAGCTGGGCCCCTGGAACACTTCTCCGAAGGCGATGGCGGAGTTCAGGAAGGAAGAGGAGCACCGTCAGAAATCCGGCCTGGCCGCGCCGGGCGAAGACAGGCCGCCTTATGTCGTCGGCTTGAATACGCCGCGGCGCTGCGAGGTGATTGCGGACGCGCTCCTCAGGCGCGGCTACAAACCCGGCGCGGTCGAGAAGGTTCTGGGACTCAATTTCACCAACGCGCTGGGCCGCATCTGGAAGGAATGATTGCCGGTCCAGGCGTGGACGGATCGTGCTTCAACGACCCCTCACCCGCGCCAGAGCTGGTGAAGGGTCCCTGAAGCACGATTTCGGCAGGGTGCCGGAAGGACCTTCATCTCCACCCGAAATTTGCTCGCGCGAAATGCGCTCGCGAATTTCGACCTCCCCGCAAAGGGGAGATGAAAAAAGACAGACCACGAAATTCCACCACGCAGATGTGTAAATGCGCTTGTCCACAAGCGGAGAGGGGGAACTCGGAGCATTGCACAAACCACTATCATGCAGCTGCATGGCTCGTCATCCTGAGCGATCCCGGACGCGGCCGAAGCCGCCGCCGCCGGGCGTGGCGATGAGAATCTGATCGCCGGCTTCGACGGCGATTTCGTCACGGCCTTTCAGGGCCACGGCTTCGCCCTCGGCGCGGATCAGCATGTTGGCGCCGGGCATTGCGGCTTCGCCGCCATGAAGGCCGAAGGGCTCGGTCTCGCGGCGCGTCGAAAGAATCGCCGCGGTCATCGCTTCGCGGAAGCGGATACGTCTGAGCACGCCATCGCCCCCGCGATGACGGCCCCTGCCGCCGGAATCGTGGCGAATGGAGAATTCCTCGACCACCACCGGATAGCGCGTCTCCAGGATTTCGGGATCGGTCAGCCGCGAATTCGTCATGTGGGTCTGCACGGCCGACGCACCGTCGAAATCGGCGCCTGCGCCGGCGCCGCCGCAGATGGTTTCATAATATTGATGGTCTGCGTTGCCGAACGTCAGGTTGTTCATCGTCCCCTGCGCAGCGGCCATAACGCCCAGCGCGCCGAAGAGCGCGTCCACCACGGCCTGACTCGTTTCCACATTGCCGCCGGCCACTGCGGCGGAATAGTGCGGGCTCAGCAGCGAGCCTTCAGGAATCACGATATCGAGTGGCTTGAGGCAGCCGGCATTCAACGGAATGTCGTCGGCGACGAGGCAACGGAAAACGTAGAGCACAGCCGCCCTGGTCACGGCCCGCGGTGCGTTCAGATTGCCCTCGGTCTGTGGCGAGGTGCCGGTGAAATCGATACGCGCGCTGCGCGTTTGCCGATCCACCGTCACTGCGACGCGGATCTCCGTGCCGCCGTCCATCGGCACCGCGAACGCGCCATCGCCCAGTGCGCCGATCACTCGCCGCACGGCCTCTTCGGCGTTGTCCTGCACGTGGCGCATATAGGCGGTGATGACCGCGGCGCCGTGGGATTGCGCCGCACGCCTCAGCTCCGAAATTCCCCGCGCGCAGGCGGCGGCTTGCGCCTTCAGATCGGCAATATTCTGGTCGGGATTGCGCGCAGGGTAGTCCCCTGTCAGCAGGAGCGTGCGGACCGTGTCCTCGTCGAAACGGCCGGCGCGGATCATCGCGATGCCGTCGAACAGCGCGCCCTCCTCGCGGATGTGACAGGAGAAGGGCGGCATGGAGCCCGGCGAGATGCCGCCGATATCGGCGTGATGGCCGCGCGCGGCGACAAAGAAGCGCCGTTCGCCGTCGATGAATACCGGCGCAACCACCGTCACGTCGGGCAGATGCGTGCCGCCCTCGTAAGGCGCATTGGTTGCGAACATGTCGCCGTCCGCGATGTCGCTTCCGTGGCTGGCGATGATCGAGGCGACGCAATCTCCCATCGAGCCGAGATGCACGGGCATGTGCGGCGCGTTGGCGACGAGATTTCCGTCCGCATCGAAGATGGCGCAGGAAAAATCAAGGCGCTCCTTGATGTTCACCGAGGACGCGGTGTTCTGCAACGTTGCGCCCATCTCCTGCGCGATCGCCATGAACAGGTTGGCGAAGACTTCGAGCAGCACCGGGTCCACGCTTGTGTCCGCGCGCCGGGCAAGAGTGGGATCGGCGGCGCGCGACAACACGACCGCGCGCTCCGGCGTCATTTCGGCGCGCCATCCCGGCTCTACGACGATCGTCTGATGCGGCTCGATCAGGAGCGCAGGTCCCTCCATGACGGTTCCGACCTGGATTTCGTCGGCGATCAATACGTCGCAGTCCCGCCAGGCGCCCTGCGAGTAGAAGCACGCGCGGCGCGGACCACTCTCAGTCGGCGCGCCGCTCGCCGCGACGGGCGCGCTTTGCCGACCGCTCTTCTCCTGGCTGTACGCCTCGACTTCGATCGACTCGACGAGCGGCTGCTTTTCGTCGAAGCCGAAGCCGAAATGCCGCGCATGTTCGGCTGCGAAGGTGCGCGACATCTCCGCGGCGTCCGCCAGCGCAACGGGAAGCGTGGTGTCACTGCCGGCGTAGCGGATATGCGCGACAGCCGTCGTCGCGATGTCGTGTCCCCCCTGTGCCTCGACTTCCGCTTCCGCTTCGCCCGCCAGCTCCCGCACGCTCTGCGCCAGGCGCTCTGCAAGCGCGCTGTCGAGTCTGCGGCCGACCGCGCGCTGGCGGAACGCGCGCACGGCGGCAAGCCGCATTCCATAAGCGGACAGCACGCCCGAAAACGGATGGATGAAGATGCGCGTCATGCCAAGCGCGTCCGCGACGAGGCAGGCGTGCTGGCCGGCAGCGCCTCCAAAGCAGGCGAGTGTGTAACGCCGCGCATCATAGCCGCGCGCGACGGAGATGCGCCTGATCGCATTGGCCATGTTCTCGACCGCGATGCGGATGAATCCGTCCGCCGCCTCCTCGGCGCTGCGGCCGGTGGCCTGCGCGAGCTGCTCGAACGCGCGACGAACATGGACCGCGTCCAGCGGCCGATCGTGCTCCGGCCCGAAGATCTTCGGGAAATGCTCCGGCTGCAGCTTGCACGTGAGAACGTTGGCGTCCGTGACGGTGAGCGGACCGCCGCCGCGATAGCTCATCGGGCCGGGATCGGCTCCGGCGGAATCGGGGCCGACGCGGAACCGGGCGCCGTCGTAATGCAGGATCGAGCCGCCGCCCGCGGCAATGGTGTGGATCGCCATCATGGGCACACGCAGCCGCACGCCGGAAATCTCGTTCTCGTGGTTGCGCTCGTAGGTGCCGTCGAAGCGCGAGACGTCGGTCGAGGTTCCGCCCATATCGAAGCCGATGACATGATCGAACCCGGAGGCGCGCGCCGTCTCCGCCATGCCGACGACGCCGCCCGCGGGGCCGGACAGCACGGCATCTTTTCCGTGGAAGGCGTGCGGCGCGGCAAGACCGCCATTCGACATCATGAAGAAGAGGCGCGGACCGTTTGTGCCGGCGCCGATATTTTCGGCGATGCGCTGTGCGTAGCGGCCGAGCACGGGCGAAAGATAGGCGTCGGCGACGGTGGTGTCGCCGCGGCTGACGAATTTCATCAGCGGCACGGTTTCGTGGCTGGTCGAGACGTGGGCGAAACCGACAGTGCGTGCGAGTTCGGCCGCACGCTTCTCGTGGGCGCTATAGCGGTACCCATGCATGAACAGGATCGCGCAGGCGGCGTATCCTTCGGCGCGCGCGGCAACCAGCGCGCGTCGGAGCGCCGCTTCGTCGAGCGGACGCAGCACGTCGCCGTCGGCGTCCACCCGCTCGTCCGCCTCGATGACCTGGGCATAGAGCGGCGGCGCCAGCTCGATGCGCAGGCAAAACAGATGCGGCCGGTTCTGATAGCCGATCCGCAGCTGGTCCTTGAAGCCGCGCGTGGTGACGAGAAGCACGCGCTCGCCGCGCCGCTCCAGAAGCGCGTTGGTGGCGACCGTCGTCCCCACGCGGAGTTCGACGAGCGAGGCAGGCGGAATGACGCAATCGGCGGGCAGGCCGAGAAACCGGCGAATGCCTTCGAGCGCCGCGTCATCAGAGCGCGCATCCTGCGAAAGAAGTTTCAGGCTCGACAGAGTTCCGTCGGGCGCCTGCGCCACGATGTCGGTGAAGGTGCCGCCGCGGTCGATGTAGAAACGCCAGCCGTCACCCGTCATCGATACTTCCCGCGTCAACAGCAGCAATTCCCAAACGGGGGAAGATTGGCTTAATGGTTTCGGTCATGTCCATCTGGGGCAAACTCGGCGGCGCCGCCGCCGGTTTCCTGCTCGGCGGCGGTCCGATCGGCGCGCTCGCGGGCGCCGTCGCCGGCCACGTGCTGTTCGATCGCGCAGAACGGCCCGGAACGGATGAAAACGAGCAACCGGGAATCGTTTTCACCATCGCCATCATTGCGCTCGGCGCCAAGATGGCGAAAGCCGACGGCGCCGTAACGAGCGACGAAATCGACGCATTCGGGCGCATATTCCGCGTACCGCCCTCCGAGGAGGCCAATGTCCGGCGCATCTTCAAGCTGGCGCAGCAGGACACGGCCGGATACGAAATCTATGCGGGACAGATCGCGCGCATCTTCCGCGGCAGGCCGGCTATGCTCGAAGACGTTCTCGACGGCCTGTTCGAGATCGCGAAGGCCGACGGCCGTCCTGCATCCCGCGGAACTGCAGTTTCTGGAGCGCGTCGCCGACATTTTCGGATTTGCGCCGCAACGAGTTCCGGCGCATCCGCGCTTCCCATTTCGGGCCCGACCAGGCCGATCCCTATACGGTGCTCGGCGTCGATCATGGCGCGAGCGAAGAAGAGATCAAACGCACCTATCGGCTGCTCGTGCGCGAGAACCATCCCGACAGCCTGATGGCGCGCGGCGTGCCGGAAGAATTCCTGCGCCTCGCCAATCGACAAGCTCGCCGCGATCAATGCGGCCTACGCGAAAATCATGCGGGAGCGGCGGTTGGCCTCGTGATCGACATCATCGAACGGCCATCGCCCAACTTCGATGCGCGGCCCGATGGCGCCGCCATCGACATGCTGGTGCTGCATTACACCGGCATGCGCACCGCCGAGGAGGCGCTGGCGCGATTGTGCGATCCGGCCGCGAAGGTGTCGGCGCATTACACGATCGACCGGGAGGGCCGTGTTTTTCGCCACGTTGCGGAAGCGCAGCGCGCCGGCATGCCGGCGTCTCCTGGTGGGCAGGCGAGCGCGATGTCAATGGCAGATCGATCGGCATCGAGCTCGTCAATCCCGGGCATGAATTCGGCTATATCCCGTTCGCCGACGCGCAGATCGCGGCGCTGATCGCTCTGGCGCGCGGCATTCTCGACACGGCATCCCATTCCGCCGCACCGCGTGGTTGGTCACTCCGACGTGGCGCCTGCGCGCAAGGACGATCCCGGCGAACTGTTCCCGTGGCGGCAACTGGCGGAGGCCGGAATCGGAGTTTTTCCCGACGCCCCGGGCCATGGCCGGGTGAAGTCCGCCTACGGCGCGGCGAGGCGAGGATCGTTCGCCCGGAAACTTGCACAATTCGGCTATGGCATCGCGCCGGATGTGGATATTCCGCTTGCCATGGTCGTCACGGCTTTTCAGCGCCACTTCCGTCCGGAAAGGATCGACGGCGTCGTCGACAGCGAAACCGAAGCGCGTCTCGCCGCGCTTCGCGCGTTGATACAGAAGCGCGGCAGATGAAGACCATCGGCATGATCGGCGGGCATGAGCTGGGAATCCACGGCCGTCTATTACCGCATCGTCAATCGCGAGATTCAGCGGCGGCTCGGCGGCGTGCATTCCGCCAAGGCGTTGTTGTAGTCGTTCGATTTCGGCCGAGATCGAGGCGCTGCAGGCTGCGGGCGATTGGGACGAGCGCCCGCGCAGAGAATGGTCGGCGCGGCGCGCGCGCTGTCTCAGGGCGGCGCGGATTTCCTCGATCATCTGCTGCAACACCATGCACATCCTGGCCGAGGCCGTGGAGACAAGCGGCCGGCGTGCCGTTGCTGCACATCGCCGACGCCGCTTGGCGGCGGCGATCACAGCAGCGGGCTGACGCGCGTGGGCGTGCTCGGCACCAGATACACGATGGCAGGCGCATTTTCTGCGCACGCCGCTCGCGCAGCAGTGGGATCGGGCTCATCACGCCCACCGACGACGACGCGAAAGAGACGCACCGCCTCATCTATGAAGAGTTGTCGCGCGGCCGGTTTCTCGAATTCCTCGCGCGTCTTCCTGCGGGACGCGATCGGCCGATTGGCAGTACGCGGCGCCGAGGGCGTTATCCTCGGCTGCACCGAGCTTTCCATTCTGGTGAAGCCCGGGGATTGCGAGGTTCCGCTGTTCGACACGACCGAGCTGCACACGCTGGCCGCCGTCGACATGGCGCTCGCGCAGGGCTGATGTTATATTTCCGCTGCGTCAGATGGCCGGATGGCCGCCCGCCTTCGCCCTTCGGGCTCCTGCGCGACAAGCCCGCTCGAGGGCCTGCCGCGCCGAAGTCGCGCAGCGACGAAGGCGGGAGGAAAGTCCGGGCTCCACGGAAACACGGTGCCGGATAACGTCCGGCGGGGGCGACCCCAGGGAAAGCGCCACAGAAATCAAACCGCCCGCCTTTGCAGCTAGCGCTGCTACGGCGCGGCAAGCCGAGAGGCCGCTGCGTCGTAGCCCCGAAAGGGGCGAAGACGAGCAAGGGTGAAATGGTGCGGTAAGAGCGCACCGCGCGGACGGTAACGGACGCGGCACGGCAAGCCCCACCGGGAGCAAGACCAAATAGGGACGGTACATGGCCTGTTTCCGGGCCGCCGTCCGGGTCGGTCGCGTGAGGCGTCCGGCGACGGACGTCCCAGAGGAATGGTCATCTCCTCGCGCAAGCGGGGAACAGAACCCGGCTTACAGGCCATCTGACGCATCGCACTCGCGCAACGCATGTCAATTGCCGATCAATGCAACTTTTTCGGCTTTCGCGGCATGCGCAAGCTCGTCGTCGAGCGTCGCGAGTGGAATTCCCTCGCGCCGGGCAAGCTCCAGATAAGAAGAGTCGTACACGGTGAGCCGATGACGCCTTGCCAGTTGGAGCAGGTCGGACTCGCTTGGCGTCACATCCACTTCGACGTCGAGAGAAGACAGCCGGCGAAGAAACTCTGACACGGCTCGTTCTGCGATTCGCTTCCGGCGCTCGTTGATGATGAGCGTGTTGCGCACCTCGAACCACCACAGTCCCGGAACGCGGGCCTTCTCGGTGCGGATCAGGCCGAGCGCCTGCGCTGCAACCGGGTGATCTTCGTCCTCGAATGCCCAACACGCCGCAACGGACGCGTCGATGACGAAGGGCATCAGTATTTGTGTCCTTCGTGCCGCGCGGAAAGGAGCTCTTCAACCGTTATCTTGCCCGTGCGCTTTTGCAGCGCCTTGATCGCCGCAATCGCACTGTCGATCTCTTCCTGTCGCCGGTCGGTTTCGGGCACCAACCGGGCGATCGCCCGACCGTGACGGGTGATCACGATGGTTTGTCCCTGCTCAACCTTGTCCAGGAGTTCTGGAAGATGGGTCTTGGCTTCCGAGGCCTGTATGCGCATTTTTCGACCAGTCGAATCGACCAGTCCATTTTGACGGAAATGGCCGCTGCTGTCCATCTCTTGGAAAGCGCCGCTGGGGCGGGCCGTCGAGCGGCTTCAGCTGCGGCGGGTGACACGGGGCGGCAGGAGCGTACCGCGCGGAGTTTGATGGAGCGGCACGGCAAGTCGGGAAGAAATAGCCCGGGCTGGCGTCCGGGTGGGTCGCGCGAGGCTTCCTGCGACGTAAGGAAAGCTGAGTTCGGGTGAAGAAATTGCTCCGCAGCCTGGCCGAACAGCGATTGCGGGCCGCCTGTTGTCACTTGACAGCGGATAGAGAGAGCGCCGCAGCCATCAGGCCCACAAATTGGACAAATATTCTGACGCGGTCCCACATGCGCCATCGCCGCAGTAGTGGCACAACCAACTCAGGCTCTGCGCGCGATGAGCCGCCTGCGGGTGGCAGAAGGCCCAGTTCGCGATTGGTGGGAATGAAGAACAGAAAAATGAGCGCGATGTAGAGGATTGCACATGCGATGGAGACGACCAAAGCCGTCGGTCCCAATTTGACTAACCACGCTGCGATTACGACCGGTGTGGCAACCAGCGTGAGGACGACAAGCTTCCTGAAGTAGACCGGTACTCTTTGCGCGGTGACAAGCCTGGGATATTCGCGCACCGAGTCAGGCGGATTGGAGAAAAACACCGGCTGATTGACTACGGCGTCGAACATCTGTGCGCCAAAAAGCAATGCCAAAACGATCACCATCAAGATCGATGCGGCATCGACAAACAAATTTGCGGTCACGATCGCCCCTTCGAGTGCCGGATCTCCATCGGCTTCCCAGATGCCTCGCCACCAAATGATTTTCAGGCCAGGTTGGAAGTCAAGCAGTTTCTCTTATCGGTAGTTTCCTGATTTCAGCGATGTGCGAAAGCCGCAGCCCCGAGAAGCAGCGCGCCTACAATGATCATGGTGACGTAGGCAGTTGTTGCTTTCCATTGCGCTTCGGCACTTTGGACTTGCGTGTTCGAGGGCGGCCGGAAAAAGAATTGCATAAGCACCAGAAAGATACCGACGGCTAACAGGATCGCTCCCATAATCAACGGCAAATTGGCTATTGTCATTTTGCTGCCCTTCTACCTCGAAGTCTGTTCGACCAGTTCTTCCAGCATGCACAGCCTATCAGAAGCGCTCCCCGCCATAGCAGGGCAATCCGCAGGCTCTTAATGCAGGCGCACAAGATTGTAGTGCGCGAAATGCAGGCTGACCGCCGGCTGTCAGGTTTTCGAGTTTGTTGCTCAAGCGATTGGTCAAACCGCCGAACCGGCGCATGGACAACGACCTCGTCGGGCAGCTTGATGAAGGCGAGACGCTGGGCCAGCCGTCGCGGCACTACCAGATCCCTGAGTTTTGGCGGCCCGGATGTGATAACGTCATGTGAGGTGCTCGGGCGACGGGGCGATCACGCCAGGCGCACAATCGGGAGAAATGTCGCGCCCAGTGGGATTGCAACAATGAACGTATCGCTGTTCCGCCTGTATCTGCTACGTGCCATCTATGCGCTGATTGCGGTCGCTCAAGGCTCCATCCAGCTACCGCTGTTCCTTCATCACGGCCATTGGACTCTGGCGACGGGAGCGACACACTGCTTTCTTCTGGCGCTGGCAATCCTTTCTATCGTCGGTGTGCGCTATCCGCTGCAGATGCTCCCCCTGCTCGTATACGAGCTACTGTGGAAATCCATCTGGCTCGCGGGCATCGCATTGCCGCTGTGGCTGGCCAATCAGGTCGATGCAGACACACGCGAAGGCTTCTTTGAGATCGGACCGATCATTGTGCTCATCCCTATCATCCCCTGGCGATACGTTTTCCAGAACTACATCGCAAAACCGGGGGACCGCTGGACCAGTCGCGCACCCGTCGCGTCCGAACGTGCGACAGCCGCGCTACAGTGAACAATGCTATTCCGCGGCGCGACCGCTTACAGGGATCGCGCGGCCTTTGAGCAGCGGCTTGAGATACTGGCCGGTATAGGAGCGGGCGACTTTCGCCACCTCTTCGGGCGTGCCGGTGGCCACGATCTCGCCGCCGCCGTCGCCGCCTTCCGGGCCCAGATCGACGATCCAGTCGGCGGTCTTGATCACTTCCAGATTGTGCTCGATCACCACCACGGTGTTGCCGCTGTCGACCAGCTCGTGCAGCACTTCCAGCAGCTTCTTCACGTCGTGGAAATGCAGGCCCGGTGGTGGGCTCGTCCAGGATGTAGAGCGTGCGGCCGGTGGCGCGGCGCGACAGTTCCTTGGACAGCTTGACGCGCTGCGCCTCGCCGCCCGACAGCGTGGTCGCCTGCTGGCCGATGGAGATATAGCCCAGGCCCACGCGCTTGAGCGTTTCCAGCTTTTCGGCGATGGACGGCACCGCCTTGAACAGTTCGGCGCCGGCTTCCACCGTCATGTCCAGCACGTCGGCGATGGAATAGTCGCGGAATTTCACTTCCAGCGTTTCGCGGTTGTAGCGCTTGCCCTTGCAGACATCGCACTGGACATAGACGTCGGGCAGGAAGTGCATCTCGATCTGGATCACGCCGTCGCCCTGGCAGGCTTCGCAGCGGCCGCCCTTGACGTTGAAGCGAGAAGCGGCCCGGCGCATAGCCGCGCGCCTTGGATTCCGGCAGTTCGGCGAACCAGTCGCGGATGGGCGTGAAGGCGCCGGTATAGGTGGCCGGATTGGAACGCGGCGTGCGGCCGATCGGGCGACTGGTCGATGTCGATCACCTTGTCGAGGAATTCCAGGCCTTCGATGCGGTCATGCGGCGCGGGATGTTCGCGCGCCTGGGACAGCTTGCGCGCCGCCGCCTTGTAGAGCGTCTCGATGGTGAGGGTGGATTTGCCGCCGCCGGAAACGCCGGTGACGCAGGTGAAGCGTGCCCAGCGGAATCTGCGGCGGTGACATTCTTGAGATTGTTGCCGCGCGCGCCCGACCACTTTCAGCCAGCGATTATGGACGGCCTTGCGGCGCTCGCGCCGGAATGGGAATGTTCTCCGACGCCGACTGAGATATTTGCCGGTCAGGCTCTTCTTGTTGGCGATGATCTCGGCCGGCGTGCCTTCGGCGATGATGTGGCCGCCATGGACGCCGGCGCCCGGGCCCATGTCGATCACATGATCGGCGGTGCGGATGGCGTCTTCGTCATGCTCCACCACGATCACGGTGTTGCCCATGTCGCGCAGGCCCTTGAGCGATTCCAGCAGCTTGCGCATTGTCGCGCTGATGCAGGCCGATCGAAGGTTCGTCCAGCACATAGAGCACGCCGGTCAGGCCCGAGCCGATCTGCGAGGCCAGCCGGATGCGCTGGCTTTCGCCGCCCGACAGCGTGCCGGAGGCGCGCGCCAGGGTGAGATAGTCGAGTCCGACATTGTTGAGGAATTTCAGCCGGGCGCGGATTTCCTTCAGGATGCGGACGGCGATTTCCTGCTGCTGCTTGGTCAGCTTCTTGTCGATGTCGCGGAACCAGACATCGGCGTCGCGGATGGACTGTTCGCAGACCTGGCCGATATGCAGGCCGCCGATCTTCACCGCCAGCGCTTCCGGCTTCAGGCGATAGCCGTTGCAGACCTCGCAGGGCGCTTCGGACTGGATAGCGCTCCAGCTCTTCCTGCATCCAGGCGGAATCGGTTTCCTTGATAGCGGCGCTCCATGTTGGGAATGACGCCTTCGAACTCCTTCTTGGTGTCGTAGCGGCGCAGCGCCGTCGTCATAGGTGAATTTGATCTCCTCGTCGCCCGAGCCGTGCAGGATCACGTCGCGCGCCTTCTTGGGCAGATCTTCCCAGGGCATCGTTCATGCGAGAATTTGTAGTGCCGCGCCAGCGCCTCCAGCGTCTGCAGATAATAGGGCGAGGACGATTTCGCCCAGGGCGCGATGGCGCCTTTGCGCAGGGTCAGGCTTTCGTCGGGCACCACCAGCGCTTCGTCGAAATAATTCTGCACGCCCAGCCCGTCGCATTCCGGGCAGGCGCCGTGCGGATTGTTGAAGGAGAACAGCCGCGGCTCGATCTCGGGAATGGTGAAGCCGGAAACCGGGCAGGCGAATTTGGACGACAGCAGCATCTGGCGCTTCGGCTGCCGTCCTTTTCCTTCTCGTCGGCGAATTCGACGACCAGCAGCCCGTCGGCCAGGTTCAGCGCGGTCTCGATGGAATCGGGCAGGCGGTTGCCGATGTCGGGCTTGACCACGATGCGGTCGACCACGATCTCGATGTCGTGCTTGAGCTTCTTGTCCAGCGCGGGCGTGGCGCCGAGCTCGTAGATACTTGCCGTCCACCTTGGCGCGCTGGAAGCCCTTCTTCTGCAGCTCCGCCAGTTCCTTGCGGTATTCGCCCTTGCGGCCGCGCACGATGGGCGCCAGCAGGATAAAGCCGCGTGCCTTCCGGCAGCGCCAGAATGCGGTCGGCCATCTGGCTGACGGTCTGGCTTTCGATGGGAAGACCGGTGGCCGGCGAATAGGGCACGCCGACGCGCGCGAACAGCAGGCGCAGATAGTCGTAGATCTCGGTGACGGTGCCGACGGTCGAGCGCGGATTCTTGGAGGTGGTCTTCTGCTCGATGGAGATGGCCGGCGACAGGCCCTCGATATGGTCCACGTCCGGCTTCTGCATCAGTTCCAGGAACTGGCGCGCATAGGCCGACAGGCTTTCGACATAGCGGCGCTGGCCTTCGGCATAGATGGTGTCGAAGGCGAGCGAGGATTTGCCCGAGCCGGACAGGCCGGTCAGCACGGTCAGCGTGTCGCGCGGAATCTCGACATCGACATTCTTGAGATTGTGCTCGCGCGCGCCGCGGATGGAGATGTTCTTTCAGCATGCGTTCCGATCCAAACGCCCACTCTTGCCGAGGCGACCCGCTGCCGCAACCGCACTCCCGCACTGGCTCAAGCTCGGGTCGATGATGGGAAACTTTCGAGCGCGCGTACCGCAACTCGCGTCTGGAACGTAGGTAGAACACAGGAACTTTGCAACCCGTCGCGCGTCACCGCGGAGAAGGTATCGGGAAAAATCGTGGGAGCGAAGAAAAGATGAGACCTGCACTGACATGGCGTGTCCTTCGACAGGCTCAGGATGAGGAAGTTTTTTCTTGCACAGGCGCCGATGGCACCAGGTGCCTCCCTCATGCTGAGCCTGCCGAAGCACGCTCAACGGCGCCCCAATCGTACCAACGACATGCCTACAGGCCCGAGATCGACGGGCTGCGCGCGCTTGCGATCGTGCCCGTCGTATTCTTTCATTACGGCGTGCCGGGATTTCGCGGCGGCTTCGCCGGCGTCGACGTGTTCTTTGTCATTTCGGGATATCTGATCACTTCGCTGATCCAGCACGAGATCGAAGGCGGCGCGTTTTCGCTCGCGCACTTCTACGAGCGGCGCGTTCGGCGCATCTTTCCGGCGTTGTTCGCGATGCTGGCAGTGGTGTCGGCGGCCGCATTCGTGGTCTTCTTTCCAGTCGATCTTGTGCGCTATGCGCAAAGCCTCTTTGCCACCGCGCTGTTCGCCGCCAATTTCGAGTTCTGGCGTGAAGCGGGGTATTTCGACGCCTTCGCCAATCAAAAACCGTTGCTGCACCTGTGGTCGATCGCGGTAGAAGAGCAGTTCTATCTGATCTTTCCCGCGTTGCTCCTTGCCTTGCGCCGCGCCTCGCCGAACGCGCGGATCGCGGCGATCGCAACGGTTCTGGTTGTCTCTCTTGCTCTGAGCGCCTGGGGAGTCACCGCCGCGAAGGCCGCCAGCTTCTATCTGCTTCCGTCGCGCGCCTGGGAATTGATGCTGGGCGCTCTCCTCGCGTTGCAGGCGGTGCCGGCCCTGCGTTCGCGATTGGCGGCGGAATTCATGGCCGTCGCTGGGTTGATGCTGATCGCGGGATCGGTCGTCATCCTGACGCCGCAAATGCCGTTCCCCGGTCCCGCCGCGCTCGCGCCGTGCCTCGGCGCAGCACTCGTGATCCATGCGGCGCAGCCGGAGAACTCGTTCGTCGGCAGGCTTCTGGCGTCGCGTCCGTTCGTCTTCGTGGGACTTATTTCCTACTCGCTCTATCTCTGGCACTGGCCGGTCTTCGTTTTCGCGACCTACGTCTCGTTTCGCGAACCCTCGGGCGCTGCGAGCGCAATGCTGATCGCGCTTTCCTTCGTGCTGGCCGTGTTGTCGTGGCGAATGGTCGAGCAACCGTTCCGGCGACCTTCGCTCCGCTTTGCGCGCCGCGCGCCCTTTGCGGTCGCCATCGCATTGATGGGCGCGACCGCTGCTTCGGCGGCCCTGGCGGCGTCGACGGATGGCTTTCCGCAGCGCCTGCCGCCTCCGCTCCAGCACATTCTGGCCGAACAGAGCGACAGCGAACCGCGAATCGCGCGCTGCTTCGGCCTGACGGCGCAAGACGTGCGCGCGGGCAGGCTATGCCGCATCGGCGTGGCGCGCGCACCGGCGCCGGGATTCCTTCTCTGGGGCGATTCCCACGCCGATGCGATCCTTCCGGCGGTGGCGCAAGCCGCCGCGCGCGCCGGACAGGCGGGGCTGTTCGCCGGCGGCGAAGCATGCCCGCCGCTTCTCGGCGTCACCACGCCCATGCCCGGCTGCCGCGCCTTCAATGACGCCGTCATGGCGCTCGCGCGAAATCCGCAGATCCGGGAAGTGATTCTGGAAGCGCGCTGGGCCAAATATGCGGAGGGCTCGACGTATGGCGTGGAGCCGAAGGGCCGCGTCGTGCTGCTCGACAGCGCATGCGAAAGCGGGGGACCGGGCGACAACCACGCCGTTTTCCTGCGCGGCATCCAACGTACCGTGGGGACGCTCACCGGACTCGGGAAGAAAGTGGTGATCGTTGCCTCCGTTCCCGAAATCGGCTGGCCCGTGCCCGCGGTTCTGGGGCGGCGCGCGCTGGCGGAGAACGGGGCGGCAGTCGCGCCCCGCCTCGCACTCTATCTGCAGCGACAGAAATTCGTGCTCGCAACATTCGACGGCCTGCAACGCAATTACGGGGCGACGGTGCTCTATCCGCACCACATTCTCTGCGCCGGCGGAACCTGCGCCGTGGCGCGCTCCGGAATCCCCCTCTATCGCGACGAGCACCATTTGAGCGTCCTTGGCGCGCGCCAGCTCCTTCCGCTGATGGAGAGCGCGTTTGCGGGCCACGAACCCGGATAGACCGCAAAGCCGGGCAGGAACTGCCACATGGACGGGCCGGAATTCCAGCAGACTGCAGGGGACAGCGTCAAAAATTCGGGCGAGGCACTTGGAACATAACATGAACATCTGTATGATTGCGCCGCCTTTCTGTCCACAAGCCGGCGGGAGCCGCGCATGGCGCGGGTGCGGGCGGGGCGGCTAACGTGATGAAACCAGAGTGATGGAGAAGTGAGATGGCCGGCAGCGTGAACAAGGTGATTTTGGTGGGCAATCTGGGGCGCGATCCCGAAGTCCGGCGCACCAATGCAGGCGATCCGATCGTCAATTTTTCGGTCGCGACCTCGGAGAGCTGGCGCGACAAGGCCAGCGGCGAGCGCAAGGAACGCACCGAATGGCACCGGGTGGTGATCTTCAATGAAAACCTTGCCAAGGTCGCGGAGCAATATCTGCGCAAGGGTGCGAAGGTCTATCTCGAAGGCCAGCTTCAGACGCGCAAATGGACCGACAAGGACGGCGCCGAAAAATATTCGACGGAGGTCGTGCTGCAGCGCTTCCGGGGCGAGCTGGTGATGCTGGATTCGCGCGGCGGGGAGGGCGCCGGCGCGCCGGCCCGTACGGGGACGGCAAGCGAGCCCGCGGCGAGTTTCGAGCGCAGCGAAATGGACGACGAGATCCCGTTCTGACGCCCGCGTTCGAGAGGCCTGCCCGGCGCATTGCCCGTATTCTTTGCTGGCAATTTTGCGACCCGAAATGCTACATTTCTGACCCCATCTTCGGGCCTCCGCGAGCGGCCTGAATCGGTCTCTTGAGGAGCGGAAATTGAGCGATATCGCGGCGATCGGCGGGCCGCCGGGCGCGGGCATCAGCCACATCGCGATCGAGGACGAGCTGAAGCGCTCCTATCTCGATTACGCCATGAGCGTGATCGTTGCGCGCGCGCTGCCCGACGCGCGCGACGGGCTCAAGCCCGTGCACCGGCGCATTCTCTTTTCGATGCACGAGAACGGCTACGACTGGAACAAGCCCTATCGCAAATCGGCGCGCGTGATCGTGGGCGACGTCATGGGCAAGTATCATCCCCATGGCGACCAGTCGATCTACGACGCGCTGGTGCGCATGGCGCAGGACTTCTCGATGCGCGTGCCGCTGATCGACGGGCAGGGCAATTTCGGCTCGGTCGACGGCGATCCGCCCGCGGCGATGCGCTACACCGAAGTGCGCCGCGCCAAGCATCGCCCATGCACTGACCGAGGATATCGACAAGGACACCGTCGAGTTTCAGCGACAATTACGACGGCAGCGAGCGCGAGCCGGTGGTTCTGCCGGCGCGCTTTCCCAATCTGCTCGTCAATGGCGGCACGGCATCGCGGTCGGCATGGCGACCAACGTGCCGCCGCACAATCTGGGCGAGGTGATCGACGCCTGCCTGGCCTATATCGACGACCCGTCCATCAGCCTGGACGCGCTGACCGAGATCGTGCCCGGACCCGATTTTCCGACCGGCGCGCTCATTATCGGCAAGCAGGCGGCGCGCGGCGCCCTCGCGCGCGGCCGCGGCTCCATTCTGATGCGCGCGAAAGTGCCACATCGAGGAAATGCGCAAGGATCGCGAAGCGATCATCGTCACCGAGATTCCCTATCAGGTGAACAAGGCGACGCATGATCGAGCGCATCGCCGAGCTGGTCCGCGACAAGCGCGTCGAAGGCATCGCCGATATGCGCGACGAGAGCGACCGGCACGGCATGCGCGTGGTGATCGAGTTGCGCCGCGACGCCTCGTCGGAGGTGGTGCTCAACCAGCTCTATCGCTACTCGCAGCTGCAGACGACCTTCGGCGTCAACATGCTGGCGCTCAATGGCGGTCGGCCCGAGCAGATGAACCTGAAGGAGATGATCGGCGCCTTCGTGCGCTTCCGCGAAGAGGTGATCACCCGCCGCACGCGCCATCGATCTCACCAAGGCGCGCGACCGCGGCCATGTCCTGGTCGGCCTGGCGGTCGCCGTCGCCAATATCGACGACGTCATCGCGCTGATCCGCGCCGCGGCCGATGCCGCAACGGCGCGCGAGCAGCTGATGGCGCGCGCCTGGCCGGCGAAGGACGTGGCGCCGCTGGTGGCGTTGATCGCCGATCCGCGCCATGTGGTGCAGGAGGACGGCACCATCCGCCTGACCGAGGAACAGGCCAAGGCCATCCTCGGATCTGCGTCTGCAGCGGCTGACCGCGCTGGGCCGCGACGAAATCGCCGACGAAGTCACGAAGCTCGGCGAGGCGATCACGCGATTATCTCGACATCCTGCGCAGCCGTCCGCGCGTGCTCGGGATCGTGCGCAGCGAACTCGCGGAAGTGAGCAAGGAATTCGCCACGCCGCGCCAGACCGAGCTCGATCGACGCGGAGATCGAGATCGAGGACGAGGCGCTGATCGAGCGCGAGGATGTGGCCGTCACCGTCACCCATGCCGGCTATATCAAGCGCACGCCGCTCGCCGAATACCGCGTGCAGGGCCGCGGCGGCAAAGGGCGCACGGGCATGGCGACGCGCGACGAGGATTTCGTCACGCATCTGTTCGTCGCCTCGACGCATGCGCCGCTGCTGTTCTTCTCCTCGACGGGCATGGCCTACAAGCTCAAGGTCTGGCGGCTGCCGGAAGCGCGCATCGCAGGGCCGCGGCAAGGCGATGGTCAACCTGCTGCCGCTTGCGCCGGGCGAGCGCATCACCACCGTCCTGCCGCTGCCGGAAGACGACGCGCGAATGGGAGAAGCTGAACGTGGTCTTCGCCACGAAATCGGGCGACGTGCGCCGCAACGAGCTGTCGGACTTCGTGCATGTGCGGGCGAACGGCAAGATCGCCATGAAGCTCGAGCCGGGCGACGGCATCGTGGGCGTGCAGACCTGCACGGACGAGGACGATTTGCTGCTCACCACGCGGGAGGGCAAGTGCATCCGCTTCGCGCTCGCGGATGTGCGCGTTTTCAAGGGCCGCCATTCCACCGGCGTGCGCGGCATCAAGCTCGTGGCCGGCGACGAGGTGGTGAGTCTGTCGCTGCTGCACCATATCGCGGTCGAACCCGCGGAGTCGCGCGCCTATCTGAAGCAGGCAGGTGCTGTGCGGCGCGCGGCGACCGGAGAAGAGAGCGAAGAAGTTCCGGTCGAGGAAGCGGAAGAGAATGGCGAGGAGGCGATCCTCACGCCCGAGCGCTACGCATACCTTGCCGCGGCGGAGCAGTTCGTGCTCACGGTTTCCACCAGCGGCTTCGGCAAGCGCACCAGCTCCTACGAATATCGCGTGACGGGACGCGGCGGCTCGGGCATCGTCGCCATGGCGATGGCGCGGAAGAACAACGCCATCGTCGCGGGCTTCCCGGTCGAGGAGACCGATGACATCATGCTGATCACGGACCAGGGACAGACGATCCGCAGCCCCGTGGCCAGCGTGCGCATTGCCGGCCGCGCCACGCAGGGGGTGACAGTGTTCCGGCTCGATGCGAGCGAACGGGTGGTCTCGGTGGAACGTATCGAAGAAACTTCGGCCGAAGGGTGATGCGGCAATGCCAAGGCGACACGTCGGTCTCTATCCCGGCACTTTCGATCCTGTGACGCTCGGCCATCTCGACATCATCCAGCGCGCGGTGAAGCTCGTCGATCATCTGGTGATCGGCGTGGCGACCAACCCGTCGAAATCGCCGATGTTCTCGCTCGAGGAGCGCGTGGAGATGGTGCGCAGCGAGACCGCGCCGCTGGCGGCAATGGCCGCGCCACGATCAGCGTCGAGACGTTCGATTCGCTCTTGATGCAGTTTGCGGAGAAGGTCGGCGCCTCGATCATCGTGCGCGGGTTGCGGGCCGTCTCCGATTTCGAATACGAGTTCCAGATGGTGGGAATGAACCAGCGGCTCAATCCCGATATCGAAACCGTTTTCCTGATGGCCGATCCGCGCCACCAGGCGATCGCCTCCAAACTGGTGAAGGAAATCGCGATGCTGGGCGGCAATGTGGCGCCGTTCACCACGTCCAGGGTGGCCCGGCTTCTCGCCGAACGCGCCAGGGCAGGAAAGGCTTCCCCATGAGTGCAGACTCCGAAGACACGATCGTGCTGGCGCTGAAAACCGGCGAGGTCACGATTGCGCTGCGGCCCGATCTGGCGCCCTTGCATGTCGCGCGCATCAAGGAGCTGGCGCGCGCCGGCTTCTATGACGGGCTTGCCTTTCATCGCGTCATCCCGGACTTCATGGCGCAGACCGGCGATCCGATGGGCACAGGCGGCGGCGGCTCGCGTCTGCCCAACCTCAAGTCGGAATTTTCGTCGGAACCGCATCGGCGCGGCACGCTGTCGATGGCGCGCACCAATGACCCCAACAGCGCCAACAGCCAGTTCTTCATCTGCTTCGCCGACGCGCCCTGGCTCGATCGTCAATATTCGGTGTTCGGCAAGGTGATTGACGGCATGGAGCATGTCGACGCCATCAAGAAAGGCGGCGCGCGCAACAACGGCGCCATCACCGGCGAACCAGACCGCATCGTCAAAATGCGCGTCGGCGGCGACGCGCGCTGATGAATCGTATCGATTGAAAACATTGCATCAGCCGCGGAGGTCCTTCGTCAGGCTCAGGATGAGGAGATTTGTACCTGCATCGGCATTGATGGCAACAAGATACCCCTCATGCCGAGCCTGCCCGCCTACGCTGAAGTTTCGGCGGATCAATTGGGCACTCATGTCCGCCGGAGCCTTGGCGAAGGCGGATCGAAGCACGCTTGATGGGCCTCCCGCGCCCGGATTGAAAACCGCGCTGATATCGTGCTATCACACGGGCCATGGCGCAGTTGATCGTTCGCAGGATCGAGGAAAACGTGAAAGAGCGGCTGCGGCGGCGCGCGAAAATGCACGGCCGGAGCATGGAAGAGGAGGCGCGCGAGATTCTGCGGCGCGCGGTGCTGTCGGAGCCGAGGCGTGAACCGGGAGCTGGAACGCAGATTGCGGCCTTGTTCAAGGGTCTGGCGATGGACTTCGACATCCCAGAATTCAGAGGCGAGCCGGTTCGACCCGCCAAATTCCCGAAGTGATCGTCCTCGATACGAACGTCATTTCGGGGCTGATGCACCCGGCGCCTGATGCCGCGCTCGTGGGGTGGATCGATCGTCAGCCGGTCGATTCGCTCTGGCTGACCAGCATGACCGTCATGGAAGTGCGCTTTGGCATCGAGCTGCTGGCGCATGGCCGGCGGCGGCGCCGATTCGTCGAATCCTTTCTGCGGCTGCTCGACGAAACACTACGCGGCCGGGTCCTGTCGTTCGATCGGGAGGCCGCTGACAGGGCCGCAGAATTTGCCGCGCGGCGACGGGTGGCAGGACACCCCATCGAATTTCGCGATGCCGAAATCGCCGGTATCGTTGCGGCCCACAATGCGACGCTGGCGACCCGCAATATTCGGGATTTCGAGAGCCTGGCGATCCAGATCGCAAATCCCTGGGATCGCCCGTGACGCAATCGGCAATATTACGTGTCGGGGCTGCGATTGTCGTCATGGCCGGCGTTGCCTAGAACCCGCGGCGAGATGACAGCCATTCCCTTCATCGATCTCCAGGCGCAGCGAAGACGGCTGGGGCCGCCGCTCGAGCGCGCAATCGCGGCGGCGGTCGAGGGCGGCCAATGGATCATGGGGCCGCAGGTGCGCGCGCTCGAGGAACAGCTCGCTGCATTCGCCGGCGTCAAACACGCCATCGCCTGCGCCAACGGCACCGATGCGCTTCTCATCGTTCTGAGGGCGTGGGAGGTGGGTCCCGGCGACGCCGTGTTCGTGCCGGGTTTCACTTTCGCGGCATCCGCGGAAGTGGTTGCGCTTGCCGGCGCCACGCCCGTCTTCGTCGATGTGCGCGAAGACACGTTCAACATGGCGCCGGAAAGTCTCTCGGCGGCCATCGCGATGGTGAGGCGGGAAGGCAGGCTGCGCCCGCGCGCGATCATGCCGGTCGATCTGTTCGGCCAGGCGGCGGATTACCGCGCGCTCGAGCCCATCGCGCAGCGCGAACATCTTCTGCTGCTGTGCGACACCGCGCAGGCATTCGGCGCCACGCTCGACGGCCGGCGCACCGGTTCGATCGGCGATGCGTCGGCCACCAGCTTCTTTCCCGCGAAGCCTCTGGGCTGCTATGGCGACGGCGGCTGCAGTTTCACCAACGACGACAGGCTGGCCGATCTCCTGCGCTCGATTCGCATCCACGGGCAGGGCAGGGACAAATACGAGAACGTACGCGTCGGGGTGAACTCAAGGCTCGACACCATCCAGGCCGCCATTCTGCTCGAGAAGCTGAAGATTTTTCCCGAGGAGCTGGAGATGCGCGCGCGCATCGCGCACCGCTATTCGCGCGCCTTCGCACGTTCCAATCGCATTCGCGCGCCGCAGCTGATCGATGGCGCGCACTCGACCTGGGCGCAATACACGATCCAGCTTCCCGGGCGCGATCGCGTAAAAGCCGATCTGGAGGCGCAAGGGATACCGGCGCAACTCTACTATCCGACTCCACTCTCCGCGCAGCGCGGCTACCGGGAGTTTCCCGCGGTGCCGCTGCCGGTGAGCGAAGCGCTCGGCAAGACGGTGCTGAGCCTGCCCATGCATCCCTATCTCGACGAAGCGACGCAGGACAGAATAGTCGAAGCCGTTGTGGACGGCGTCGGCCGCGCGCACTGACTCGCCGCAAGGCCACGCAATGGACGTGTCGCTGTTCGATTACGATCTGCCCGGGGACCGCATCGCTCTTAGGCCCGCGCATCCGCGCGATGACGCACGTTTGCTGGTGCTCCATCCGGACGGCTCGCTCGCGCACGCGCACATGCGTGATCTGCCTGGCTTGCTGCGCGCCGGCGATATGCTCGTCGTCAACGACAGCAAGGTCGTGCCGGCACGTCTGCACGGACGGAGAGACACGCGCGGCGCGGGCGATGCTGCGGCGATCGAGATCCTGCTGCACAGGCGCGTTGCACCGGATCGCTTTCTCGCTTTCGCGCGGCCCGCCCGCAAGCTCGCAGCGGATGACAGGTTGAATTTCGGCGACCGCCTCGCGGCACGGGTCGTTGCGCGGCACGAAGGCGGCGAGGTCGAGCTTGTTTTTGAAGCTGCAGGCGCGGCGCTCGACGTTGCGATCGCGCAAGCGGGCGAGATGCCCCTGCCGCCCTATATCGCGCGCCGGCGCGCCACCGATGCGCGCGACGCGGCGGATTATCAGACCATGTTCGCAATGCATGAAGGCTCGGTTGCCGCGCCGACCGCAGGACTGCATTTCACCCCGGAATTGGTGGACCGTCTCGCATCGGCGGGAATTCATCGCGAACAGGTGACGCTGCATGTTGGCGCCGGAACTTTCCTGCCGGTGCATGCGACCGACACCGCGGCGCATCGCATGCATCGCGAATGGCTGCGCCTCAGGCCTGATACCGCCGCGAACATCAACGCCGCGCGCGCGTCAGGCGGCCGGATCGTTGCCGTCGGAACCACATCGTTGCGCACGCTCGAGACCGCGGCGGAGCCGGACGGATCGCTGCATGGCTTCGAAGGCGAGACCGATCTCTTCATCACGCCCGGCTACAGGTTCCGGGCGGCGGATGTGCTGCTCACCAATTTCCATCTGCCGCGCTCGACACTGTTCATGCTGGTCTGCGCCTTCGCGGGGTTGGAGACGATGCAGCGCGCCTATGCCGAGGCGATCGCGGAAGGCTACCGCTTCTATTCCTATGGCGATGCCTGCCTGTTATTTGCGCCGGGCAATGAGCGGGTTCGCATTCGAGCTTCACGCCACGAGCGGCGCGGCGCGCACTGGCGTCATCCAAACGCCGCGCGGCGAGATCCGCGACGCCCGCCTTCATGCCGGTCGGCACCGCGGCAACGGTGAAGGCGATGCTGCCGCAATCCGTGCGCGCAACCGGCGCCGACATCGTGCTCGGCAACACCTATCACCTGATGCTGCGGCCGGGCGCGGAGCGCATCGCGCGGCTGGGCGGGCTGCACCGCTTCATGGACTGGGAGCGGCCGATCCTCACCGATTCGCGGCGGCTTCCAGGTGATGTCGCTCTCGACGCCTGCGCAAGATCACGGAGGAGGGCGTTGCGCTTCCAGCTCGCATATCGACGGCGCGGAGGAATTCCTGTCGCCGGAGCGCGCGATGGAGATCCAGCAGCTGCTCGGCTCCGACATCCAGATGGTGCTCGACGAATGCCCGCGCGTTGCCCGCGAGCGAGGCGGAGATCGAGAAATCCTCGCTGGCGCTGTCGATGCGCTGGGCGAAGCGTTCGAAGGCCGCGTTCGGCGCGCAGCCGGGCCGCGCCTGTTTCGGCATCGTGCAGGGCGGCGTGTTTGCGCCGATCTGCGGCAGCGCTCGCGGCCGAAGCGCTGCGCGCGATCGGCGTTCGACGGTCTATGCGTCGGCGGCCTCGCGGTCGGCGAAGGCCAAAGCGCGATGTTCGACACGCTGGAAGCGACAGTGCCGCATCTGCCGGCCGACAGGCCGCGCTATCTGATGGGCGTCGGCAAGCCGGCCGACATCGTCGGCGCGGTGCTGCGCGGCATCGACATGTTCGATTGCGTGCTGCCCACGCGCTCCGGCCGCAACGGCCAGGCCTTCACCCGCGAAGGCGCGCTCAACCTGCGCAATGCGCGCTTTGCCGAGGACGATCGGGCCGCTCGATGCCGGCTGCCCGTGCCCGGCCTGCGCCAGCTTTTCGCGCGCCTATCTGCATCATGTGGTGAAGGCCGGCGAGATCATCGCCAGCATGCTGCTCACCTGGCACAATCTCGTGCACTATCAGCAGCTGATGTCCTCGCTGCGCCGAGCGATCGCAGATCGCACGCTGCCCGCGCTGGTGGCGACCATCGCGGCCGTCGAATCAGAGACCCGCGAGCGGCCGTAAATCCGCGCGACGTCTCCCCTCTCCCCTCGTGAGAGAGGGATGAAACGCGACGCCTCTCAACCTCACCAGCATGGGTGAGGGGGGCGCCGCCATCCCGCCCATGTTGACGCTCGCCGGAGCGGCCCCTATGGTCCGCCGCCTTCGCGACAGAGCCCGTAGCTCAGGGGTAGAGCATCTGACTTTTAATCAGAGGGTCGATGGTTCGATCCCATCCGGGCTCACCAATAAAATCAAGGGCTTAAGGGCAATTTTGCGGTGGTCACGTGACCGAACAAAGGGTGCTGGGACACACGCGGGGACACAAAAAGGGCGCGACTTGGCACATTGTCACACGTTGTCTGGCCGGGCCAGCGCGCCGCTCAACCCAGCTCGGGCGCTGATTTGTACAGTCTCCTCTTGACCTATTTCTTCGAGTTGAGTTGCAAAGGCAGGTTACTTCTGGGTCAGGCCACGTAAGAGCGCCCACGGCCGCACGCCAATCGCGTCCGCAACATCGAGAAATTCAATGACATCTAGGCGTCGCTCGCCCGTCTCATATTTCGATACATAGGACTGCGGCTTCCCCAAGCGGCGCGCAACCTCAGTCTGCGTGAGCGCCTTCTGACGCCGGCTCCCGGCCAATAGCTCGCAAACCCTCCTATAGCGATCAGAGTGCTGCGAACGAGGCATAAAGCGGGCCGGGCAGAATCGACCCGAATCCAACTAATCCTGTAATGGGTTAAACCCAAAATAGGATTTTCTTAATTGCTCAGCGCTTAACATCTAAGCGTATTCCGACGCATCGGAGACTTGCATGCGCATTTTGTGTCTGCTTGCCGGGCTCGCGCTCGCGGGCTGCGCCGCGCCGTACACTTGGGAGCATCCGGGGCTTGATCCCGCGACCGCTGAGCGTCAAGGCGAGATAGACCGTGCGGAGTGTATGGCTCTCGCGATGCAGCAAGTTCAACTGCCAAGCGAACCAGCGCAAACGAATGTCAACGTGAACGTCAGCGGTTTCGGGCCAACAATGACAAGGACCAGTAGCGACTTAGCGGCTCAACAGGCTGAAACGATTAGGACAGGCGCGTTCGTGCAAGCGCAAGACGAGCGCGACGCTCTTGCAAACGCCTGCTTGTTGCGGCGCGGCTGGGTGAGGGTGAGACGCGGCGAGCAAGCGAGTGTCGCCTCTGCGCCCTTGCCCGCGTCTTCACCCGCCTTAGCAGCTGCTGAGCAACCTACATCTGAGCCTGTTCCGGCTCCGGCCGTCCAGAGCCAAGGGCAATTTCAGCGATTCGATGATTGGCGAAGCAAGATCAGTGGCAGCGCGCCACAATGAGTTTAGTACCGTGAGAAGTGTTGAACTTTGTTCGGTTGCAGCGGCTTTGATTTTGTTCGGCGCTCCATCAATAGCGGAGCCGCTGAAAATTCCGCCGCAGCTTACTCATCACTACTGGTTGCTGGGCGTTTCGACCGACAACATGGTAATCCAATATGCTGATGCCGATTCAGTCGCTTCCAGAAGCGAAGATATTAGGCGCGGCTGGATATGGCAATTCAATTCAACGGGCGCTCCGCGCGACGCTGGGGCAAAATTCGTTATGCTTGAGGAGGCAAATTGCCGGACGAACGAACTGCATTCATTGCAGTTCAATTTTTACGACGCCACAGGGACCTTCCAGCCAACGCAATCGGAGCAAACGGCCGAAGCATGGAGCTATGTCACGCCAGACACGCTTGGCGAGTCCTTGCTACAGTTCCTGTGTTCAACGGTTCAAGATAGACTGTGGTACGGACTACCGCTCTTTAACAGCATGACTCCCGAGCAGCACGCGCATGAATTTGACGCTCAACGCTCATTCCATATGCCGACGCTGGATCAGGCGCCGCATGAAATGCAGTCAAATTCGGCGCCGTCCGCGATGGCTGGGTCGGGCAAATAGCAAACGCCGTATAAGGATCGGCGCGTAACCCCAAAAATTTGGAATTTGGGATTCGCCCCATGAATCGAGCTGCGCGTTGCGGAACGGAAAAGCTATCGAAGGCCCCCGGCCCCCAGTGCCGGCCCTCCTTTTTGACCGCGCGCGCCGCGGCGCACCTCAGCCGGACGATACGCGCCCGGAAATCCAAGCCCATTCAAATCGGGATGGTCCGCTATGAAATCGCGGAGGGTGAGAGGACGGGAGCACCACCGCGTCCCGAGGCTGCGCATAAAACCTCATTGAAATTACTGGATCGAAAGCGAGCAGAACCGTGCGTAAGTGCGCTGTTTACTACATGCGCACAAAACAGATGATTTATGCGTGGAACCATGACACTCCCCACTGTCAGGATTCAACAAGGCGAGGGAGACTTGACAATCATGAGCACACAGAAACGAGCGGCCCTGTACGCGCGCGTGAGCACGCGAAGCGGCCAGCAAGACCCAGAGGTTCAGTTGAGCGCGCTTCGCGAAGTCGCGGAGCGGGCGAACTGGCAGGTAATCGAACTCCTACGTTGACCACGGCATCAGCGGGGCGAAGGGGCGAGACAAGCGGCCAGCGTTTGACCGCATGTTGAAAGACGCCACGCGCCGCAGATTTGACCTTGTGGCAGCGTGGAGCGTTGACAGGCTGGGGCGGTCTCTACAGGACCTTGTGGCGTTTCTGGGCGATCTACGCGCCGCCGGCTGCGACCTGTACTTGCACGTCCAAGCAATCGACACGACCACGCCGGCCGGAAAGGCACTCTTTCAAATGCTTGGCGTTTTCGCGGAGTTCGAGCGCGCGATCATCCAGGACCGAGTTCATGCGGGTCTCGCACGAGCACGCGCCAAAGGCCGCAAGTTGGGGCGCCCTTCGATTAAGCCGCACGTGGTGAGGGACATTCACGCACGTGCAGCCAACGGCGAAGCAAAACGCGCCATCGGGCGGGCATTGAACGTGTCAGAAGCAGCGGTGCGGAAGGTGCTGGCACGGCCGGATTGAAGCCGCGGCTACTCACAGCCGCTCTCAGCGGAGCTTCGAGAAACATCGTGGGCGTTTCCGTCAATCGTTTTGGCCGCCGCTCGCTCGCGCGCGTCAAGCTGCTCAAGCAGGTCTTCCACAGTTGTGCGGGCGCTCACTGCAATGGACCGCGAGGGAATAGGCCCGATTGAGGAGCGATTTAGAATCTCTGTTGCGGCAGCAATGCGCGCGCTGGCGGGCGCCTTCGGGTTGGAGCAGACCTCCAGCAGCGTCGCGAACGCAGCAGCGGCGGCCGTATCGAAGCGGGCTTTTATCTCGCCAGTGATGACGCGAGAGATGCGAGACGACCCGAGCAGGAACGCAGCGGCGCGCTCTGCGCCCTCAGCCGTGTCGGCATAGCCAGCGTTCAACGCCGCCTCTGTCGCGCGCTGCGGGCCGCCCAGGCGGAACAGTTCGGCCACGAAATGGGCCTCACGGGGATCGGTGAGGTTGGTGAGTGTGAGTGCTTGGCGGGTCATGGATGAATCGCGCGGGCGCAAACAATTAAGGACGGAGGGAGAGTCTTTCCCAAATTGAAATCACAGCGCCTGGGCGACCCAAAGGGAGCCGATAGGCGCCTAGGGGTGTGGGGGGACTCCGCACCCCCACCTTTGCCCCGGTTTTGAACCCCTTTTGCACCCGATTTTACACCCGATTGTGTACCCGCTTTGCACCCGACTTTGCACCTTTTGGGGGCGGAGTTGGCCGCACTGCGGAGAAACGGCGCTACAATATTTCTACGCATTTGTATTGCTCCCGGCGCCCAGCCGAACAGCTTTCTTCGTGCCGAGCGCGAGCGCGACTGCTTCGTTCTCGTCAGCGGGATAGAACCCGGACGCGCGCTTAGATGTGCCGGTTATGAATTCTCAGCTCACCCGAGTTCCACGGCCAGCTCAAGCTCGCGCACGATCGCTTTAGGCGAAGGGTATCGCCCAAGCACTTGCTGAACCGCTTTGGTCACGCCCGCGTTGATGTGGTTTTTATTGCACGGCATGTTCTTTCGCGCCGTCTCGATCGCAGCCGCAACGCACGTCCTATGAAACGAAGTGTCGCTGGCGTCGCCCACCTGGCGAGGTATCTCAAGGATGTTGGCGCCGTAGTACCAGAGCCGCTTTTCAGCCGCGGCGCCGTAGTTGCTCTTGGCGACCTTGAGAACGCGCGGCGGCGGTCCTTCGACATACTGCCCCGGCTCGCGGTCCCCGATTTCCAGCGTGAGGCGCTGGCGTACAGCGTTGTTGAACGCAGTGGACCCGCTGTAGTGCGTGCCATCAGACATCGACGCTTTGGAGGGGTGTGCGAGCACGAGAACCGTGGCGCCGAAGTCACGACAGAGCCCCCCGAGCACCTGCTTGAGCGCTGCGTTCACGGGCAGGCGCAGGCTCTCATTGAGTGCGAACAGGTCCGCCAGGCTGTCGAGTATGACAAGCGCGGGCACGCCGGCTGCTTCCAGCTCGGCGCGAAGCGCATGGAGCCGCGGCAACTCTTTCACCGTGCCGCTATCGTCTATTTGCGCGAGCGTGGTTTCCCCGCGCGGCTGACACCATAGTTTGAAAGGGAGATCGCCATTCGAGGGCAGTCCGTTCTCAATCAGTATAGACGCAACGCGTCGCTGCACCTGCGCCGGGCCATCCTCCGCGAACAGCGCGAGCACGGGCATCTAAGTCGTGGCGGTGCCAAGTAGCGGGCGGCCGGCTGCTACGCTAATTGCTAGATGCAGTGCGAGGAGCGACTTGCCAATTCCGCCGTCGCCAAAGAGCAGATTGACTTCGTTTTTGAGCACGAGCTGGTCCCAAACCCACTCTGTCGGTTCGTAAGCAGTGCGCATCAGGTCCGCGAGCAGAACCGGAGGTTCGTGGGCTTCGATACAGCTAACCGGCTGTGTTTCCGGCGACTGTAGAAGCGCAGTGAACGCGGCGGCGCCGTGGCGCGCCAGTAGATCATCTAGCCCCTGCTTCGAGCCGTCGGGCGCGGGCGGGATGCGTGTTTGGAATACTTCCGCGCCGCGTGCGCTAAGCAGCCCGGCCAATCGTGCGATTGCCAGGCGCGGACCGTCCTTGCGCGACACGTCAGAGTCTGAAGGCTAGGAAAAGCGGGCGCCCGCGCCACTCAATCGCTGCGAGATCGGGGTGCAGCTTGCCGTTCACCTGTCCGCAATCCACGCCCATTATTGAAATGACGGGCAGCTCACGGACCACCCCCGCAAGTGAGCGAGTTCCGCCTTCGGTGATGACAAGGCCGTACGATGCATCTCTGAGGATTGTCGGCCAATCGAGTTTTGGATGCGGTGCGAAGAGCACATGCGTACCGCTCTTCTCCGGCTGCATGAATTTTGCGCCTCCCGAATTGAGGGGCTTGATGCGCAAGAACGGATGCTGGCCTCCATGCGGGTCGGCGTAGGTAAGCGGCGCCCCGGTCAACGGGTCGTAGAATCTTGAACACTATCGCTGGCGCCTTGGGGAACAGCGGATCGATCGCATGCGCGTTGCGGGTAACTTCGCAGCCGACAGCTTCAAGGTCATCAAGCGTGCTGCCGCGCGGTTCGAGATACCCAGCAGCCAGCAATGCCGCATGGTTAACCTCTGTCGCGGAATGTATACTTGGCTTGCGATTTTCGACGGGAGCGTGTACGTTCATCTCGTTTTCTCATTTCTTTCCGTATCCCTTGAGAGCGCCGCACCACACGGCGCTCTTCTCGTTTCAGCCCCTAAGACGACACCTGCTTCGTAAATCGTGATCACACTGTGCGAAGCCAGTCATCAAATGGTACGTGCTCACAATACGTTCGCACAGCGCGCAGAACATCCGTTCGACTGACGCCGTGCCCGCGCAGCGCTTTCACTACCGCGGCGGCTATTGCCTCGGGCTCGCCGTAAACGCCGAGCTGTTGGTACGCATGCGCGATGCGAAGATAAGTGACAAACCATTTGAGCAAGCGGCCCGCGTCATCGGGCTGGCCACGCTCCGCGGCGTGCAATGAGTTCGCGTACCCATCAAGTGTTCCGACCGTCGAGGTAATGGCCGGTATCTCGCCATAGGTTTTCCGAAGCCGCAGTACCTTGGCGATCACCTTTCGAATCGCGGAAGCAAGCGTTTTCGGAATTTCGTCTTCCAGCATCAGCCCGACAGTGCGATGAAACCCCGCTGGCGCCGGTTGGGAAAGGACTGCGCAATAGGCGTAGACCTTGTGAAACGGCCTGTATTTTATCGCGTAGGCCACTTGCGCGAGAAACTTGGCTTCGTCGGAAGTCATGCCGCACCTTGACCGAGCTGTAATGCTTCCCAAGCGTTGACGATGTGCTCGGGCCAACGGCATGCGCCGCGATCACTGAACTTAATCGGACGGGGGAATCGGCCTTCTCGCACGAGCCGGCCGACGGTCTCGGGATGTACGTTGAGGCGCGCGGCAACGGCCTTTTTGCTCAGATATCGCCGGTTATTTGCTTCTGACACTTGAAGACTCCTTTGTGAGGACGCAGCGCGCGGGTGCTTCCCATGACGAAGCAGAGGCGAAATGCGGCCTTGTTACGGTTTCAGAGGAGCCGTCTTCTGCGCGTAACGCAGCTTTGCGGAGGCTAACCGGGCAACCTGGCCGAAGCGCCGGGTGCGTGGCTTGCGCGGAGTTCTTCGCCGCGGACCGAAGACAAGGAAGTTCCCGAAAGGACACACTACAAATACCAGCGCAGCGATGTCAAGCGACGGAAGATCACGCACGAATGAATGTGTACTCTTGTGTCGCGAGAAAGCACTACCCGCTAACGGACCTTGGAAAATTTACCACAACCGCCGGGTTGGTTATGCGCTGTATAAGCACCGCCAATGCTTCAAGGGCTTGTCGCTTTTCCTCCAAGTACGTGTGCCGGTCATACACGCCCTCCACGCCACTGATAACGTGACCAAGGACGCGCTCGGAAATGTCGGGCCGCACGCCCGCACGTACCATCAATGTTTTCGCGGTCCGCCGCAGATCGTGTAGGCGCCAAGTGGGAAGCGAAACCTTGCTCGCCCGGTTGCCGGCACATCCACGCAAGTGGGCGAGCATGGCAGCATCGAGGCGTCGCTTTGCCTTGGTGAACCCGCTGAACGGGGTTTCGCCCGTGGTCGTGAACACAAGATCGGAATCCTCTACCTGGTGCTGGTTCTGAATAATCGCCAGCGCAGGCGCCGAGAGCGGCACAACGTTGCGCTTGCCCGTCTTGTAGCGCTCGGCCGGGATCGTCCACACGCCATCGGCATCAATTTCCGTGCGTTTCATTTGCGCAACTTCCTCCCGCCGCTGGGCGGTCAAAAGTAGGGCGCGAACCAGACCGGCCCATGTGTCGTTCGCAATACGGCTGTGGGGCGGGTCGGGTTTCTCATTGAGCGCCTGCCAAAGGGCGCGAAGCTCATTGTCGTTGAGCACGCGATCCCGCGCCCGGTCTTTGGGCTTCGTGCGCGCCATGCCCTTTACGATCGGCGAAACAAAGTCGTCATCGCGCGCGGCGTGCCAGTTGAAGAATTTGCGGACAGCGGCGAGCACGCGATCGGCCGTCACGGCGCCGCCTCGCAGCTTGCCGTCTTCCGTTTTGAACTTGCGGGCTTCAATATCGTCCAACAGCTCGGCCACAGCTTCTGCGTTTGACCGCGCCGATTTGAACCTGCCCAAAGCGGGGGATCAGGTACAGGTTGAAGATACGCACTGTCTCCGCCCCGCTGCGGTTCTTGCTCGCGTGCTTCGCAAGAAACGTCTCCGCCACAGCCTTGAACGTGCCGCAGGCCGCAGATGCACTCTCCGCAGCACGAGCTTTGGCCGCAGCTTCGCGCTCTGTACGCGGGTCTATGCCGCGCCTGCACTTTCCAACTGTTTCGACTGCCCACGCGCGTGCGCTTTCGAGCACGCTGACATGTGCGGGCTCCGTGTAGCCAAGCCGCAGAGGCTGCTTTTGCCATAGAACGCGGGTGCGCACGATGAAGGTGCGGTGCCCCGCGGATGTGATGCGTAGAATCAGGGGCGACAGGCTGTCCCGTATTTCGATGCGCCCGGCGCCGGGAGGGCGCTGCTCAAGCAGCAACGGTGTAAGCAGTTTTCGTCGCATCGTTCGGGTCGCTCGGCTGCGGGGACACGCTAGGGCCACGAGACGCAGCGTTGAATGATGTTGCGGCCCGCTGAAGGACACTGGGGAGCGAATACCGAAAAGGCAAGTGTAACACGGGCTTAGAAGCAAGCTGTACTGCGCTTCATTGTGATATGCTTGGACCTGTTTGACGGTCGAGACGGACTTTTAATCAGAGGGTCGATGGTTCGATCCCATCCGGGCTCACCAATGAATTCAACAACTTAGCGAATACCTTCAGCGGGCAGGACTAGTCCGGGCATCACCGGGGCATCACGCGGGCGCAAATGGGGGACCAGCGACACAAGCAGGAGCCCCCGCGCGACGTTCGGGGAGAACGGGGATCAGCGTTTGGCGGGTTCGAGATAAGAGCCCCTCTTTCGGAATGTGCGTGATCTTGGGAATTGCTTCGGGCGCGAGCAGAATGCAGCACAACTCGACGGGGCAGGCTCGATACTCGTGCAAATTAATTCGAAAAAGACTTAGGTCGCGGCTAGCTCGCATCGCTTCGCCGCACTGGCAGCGTTCACTTTTGCGGTTGCTATCGGCGGTTGCGACGAAAGGGCAGCGACCGACCGCGCCACGGATCATCGCGACTTGAGTAACCTTCGGAGGGAAGTGGAGAAACTGAAGGCGCTGGAACTCACCGATAATGCGGATCGCCTGTCGAGCGAAGTCGAATTGAAATTGCGGATTGTGAACCTGGAAATTGATTCCCCGCCGGCGACCACCGATCTCGACCCGCTCACGAAGGATTTCAGCGTCGGCCGAACTACCTTCGGTGAGTACACCGTATCGGTCGAAAATTCGACACCGTACCTAAATGGCTACAAGGTGATTTTGAGGATTGGCAATCTTACTTCCGCCACCCTCACCGGGGCAGACATGAAAATCTCATGGACCGCTGGCAGCTCGCCCCAATCAACTGAACTTCATCCGACCGCAAATTTCGAACCCGGCCGCTTTACCGAAGTAGAGGTCATCCTGTCGCCAGCGGCAGCGAGTGACCTTAACACTATGAACTTGGCCCTCGAATTCAAAGGTGTCCAAATGAGAATCCCCGAGAAACGACAGTAAGATTGGCATGTTTCGATCAAATTTCTATCCAACTGCAACGGGTTCGCGCCAAGAGTTGACGTAATGCGCGGCACCGAATTGCATGGAGTCTCCCGCCTCGCGCATGGGCGTAGGAGGGCGCGTGTAAAGCCTACTTTTCCCCTGACCAAAATCAGAACCAGCCCCTACTTCTCGACATGACCAGTGCGACTTTCCGCACTTGAGACCGGTCCGACCGGTGCGACTTCCCGAACTTTGTCCAGTGCGACTTCTCGAACAGCTTCTAATATCTCGGGCCGCGTGAGCGCCGCTCTTGCGGCACCCGCCTCTTGCCGGGCTGATCTTCGGGAAGCCTTAAACTGTTCCTTCCGGTGGCGCTCCGAATACGGTGACCGAATACGGTGACAGCGGCAACGTTTCCAGCCGGCATGCGATACCGCCCCTGTGAGACCGGACTTTCCGCTTTGTCGCAAAGTGGCCAGTTCGCAAATCCTGCTACAATCGCGGGCGCCGCGGATACAGCTGCGCGAAGATCCTCCCGGAACCGCGTGCCATGAAAGGCCCATGGCCCGACTACCGCGCATCGTCGTTCCCGGCTGCCCGCATCATGTGACTGCGCGCGGCAATCGGCGCGAGCCGATCTTCTTCGAAGGGGGCGACCAGGACATCTATTGCGACATGCTCGCCGAGCAGATGCGCAAGTACGACGTCGAGGCCTGGGCGTATTGTCTGATGCCCAATCACGTACATCTCATTCTCTGTCCGCGCGACGCGAACGGTCTGGCACGTGCGCTCGGTGCCGCGCACAAGCGGTGGGCGAATTTCATCAACGGACGTGGCCGCTGGCGCGGCCATCTGTTCGGCGGCCGCTTCGCTTCTGTCGCCATGGATGAAGCTCATTTGATCTCCGCGCTGCGCTATGTGGCCCTCAATCCGGTGCGCGCGCGCCTTGCCGCCCGCGCCGAAGACTGGACATGGTCAAGCGTCCGCGCCCATCTCGACGGCCTGGACAACGGGCTCGTGACAGTCAGACCGGTGCTCGAGCGCGTGAAGGACTTCGCTGCGCTCATCGCCAAACCGGCCGACGACAACGACTTCGCGGTTCTGAGGGCGGCAGAGCAAACCGGCAGGCCGCTCGGCAGCGCGGATTTCATCGAAGGGCTGGAGCACGTTCTCGGCCGTCCCATCGCGCGTCGTGCGCCGGGGCGCAAACCCAAAGAGCTGCCCGGCGATCAGCCGCAACTCCTCTAACCATCATGGGGAACGTTGCAGCTGTCACAGTATCACAGGGCGCAAACCCAGAGAGCAGCCCGACGATCAGCCGCAACTCCTTTGAGCATCATGGGCAAATTGCCGCTGTCACCGAATTAGCCGAATTAGAAGAACGTTGCCGCTGTCACCGAATTATACGCTGTCACCGAATTATACGCCGTCCGCATGCATCGTCTTCCGGCGACAGGTGCAGTTCGCGAAATCGCATATTTTCGTCGCGCTTCGACGGCCGTCAGCCTTCAAACGATCAATGGCGGCCCCGCGGCCCGCGAATTACAACTCCAAGCCAGCGGCGTTCGCGCGCTTTGTACGGTCACCCACAATGCTCCACCCGGATTGCCTGCACAGGTATGTCAGAGCAAACCGCCAAGCGGACCATTGCCGGTACCGAAGTAGCACCATGGACGCTTTGCGTTGAGGCGTCTTTCGGGACGCACGCGCTTATAGCGTTCCGACGAAACCGCTCATGATGCCCAGCTTGGCGTCCCAGTAGACGCCGGTCACCTCGCCCTTGTCATTGATTCCGTAAGCGATCGTCTGGCTCGCGCCCGGCGGATCGAAAACCTTGATCCTGCCGTCCGGCGACCGGACGAAGCCGTGATTGATCCAGTTGATCTGGCAATAGCCGACGACCGTGCCGCCGGAATTGATGTCGTAGGCCTGGCTTTCCTGAAATGCCTGGCGGGTTATGGTCTCGATTTTTCCGTCCGCCTTTCGCAGAAAGGCGGTGGAGTTTCCGCCGCTTCCGTCATAGCCCGCAATCCAGCCTCTGTCATTGATGGCGGAGACCGTCGTGTACTGGTTGTCGACGACGAAAGTGGTGTAGGTCCCGTCGGCGGCGCGTATGAAGCCGGACTGCGCGACGGCGGAGATATACCATCCCGCGATGTCGCCCTTGTCGTTGATCGCAGTCGGATCGGTGGCGACGGCGCCCGGCGGATCGAAACTCGTCATGCTCCCGTCGGCGGCGCGGACGAAGCCATGAAAGACACGCTGCCGGTTTACATAATACCCGGCGATGACGCGCGCATCGTTGATGGCGTTCGCCTCCGTCCCGCGCGCCGCCGGGAAATTGAATTTCCGGATCTTGCCCTTCTCGGTCCGCAGGAAACCGCGGCCCCACGGGCCGACAAGATAATACCCGGTCGTGAAGCCCTTCCGGCTGATGCGCCAAGGCCACGTGAAGGTCGATTCCTTCGCGGCGAAGGTCTGGATGGTCCCGTCGGCGGCGCGGATGAAACCCCGTTGGCCCGCGCCGGACACATAATAGCCCGTGACCGAACCGCGGGCGTCGATGCTGAACGGAACCGTGTAGGTCGCGCCCTCCAGATTGAAGGCGCTGAATTTTCCTTTGGCCGAAGCTGACGCGCCGGAAGCAAGCAGGACGACGGCACAGAGCGCGGCTACGCCATGGCGCAGCCTGGGAAGAGGCCGCGCGCCGAAAAGTTTCCTGGCCGTGCTGGGCATCGTGTAACCCCTTAGGTCCCGGGCCGACCTTGGCTGGTACAGCTCGCGGCAACGCTAAACTTTGCTCCGGCGGCAGGCAAGTTTGCGGACCACCGCGCACAGATTGCCGTATCGAACCAGCTACATTGAGCTTCGCGATCTTGTGTTCGGCTTTCGGGGCTGCAACGAGGTCTGAAATGGGTTATTGTCGGCTCAACCTTGCGGCATTCAAGGAATACGGTGACAGCGGCAACGTTTCCGCGCGCAATGCGACACCGCGTCAGCAGAAGCTGCGTTGCCCGGCTCATGCGAGACCTCCCCATGGTCGCAGTGTCAAGACATTGACGCTGCGCGTCGCCCGCCTATTCCGTCACGCGCCAATATTTTGGTTGCCCCAGGTGTGGCAACTAGCGGTTGCCGCTGCCACCTATATTTCCGTTCCCATGGGCACGGCGGCAGAGCCAACGGAATGAGTCGCCGGTCCGGCAGGTCTTCAGGCAGCGTTCCCGACGCGCCCCGAGATTTCGGCCCCGCGCTCCCGCTCGACGACAGCGATATCGTACTGGCTCTGCAGATCGAGCCAGAATTGCGCGCGGTTCCTGAAATAGCGGCCGAGTCGCACGGCGGTATCGGCGGAAATCGAGCGGCGGCCGTTCAGGATGTCGGTAATCCGCCCCGACGACACACCGAGATCGATTGCGAGCCGGTTTGCACTGATGTTGCGCGCCGTGATTTCGCGCTTCGGAAATCGTCCGGGATGTATCGCCAGCATGGTCTAACCTCGATGGTAGTCAACGATTTCGACGTCGTGTGCGTCTCCATCCGCAAAAACAAAACAAATTCTTGAGGCTCTTGACGTTGCGCCACGACCAGCCGATGGCAAAATCATACTACGTCATGGAGCCGCGAACCATGAAAGGGCACTGACCCGGGAAAGAAAGGCGGGAGCGATGATTGCCTGTCCATGTTGGAGTCGTTGACAACGGAGGCCTGGTGTTGTAGTTCTATCCAACATGAAGGCCGAGTTGCTGATCGACGAGCGGCACGTGCTGGCCGAAAATGCCTTTGTCGAGATCGTCGTGTGGCGCCTGCCGCAGCCGGCCCGAGGTTCGGCGCACGCTCTGAAGTACAGGCTGGCGCTGGTCGAGAACGGCGCGTGCGTCCTGCGCTATGACAACGAGTCGGGCAAGGGCGATCATCCTCACGAGGGAAGGCTGGAGCGGCCTTACCCATTCAGCGACGCCGAAACGTTGCTTGCCGATTTCTGGGCCGACGTCGACAGAAGGAGACGCTGATATGAAAACCGTGACGCTGGACGTGGCTGACCGCGCGGCGGTGAGGCGGCGCACGATCGAGGCTTTCAAGGGCCGCCGGCAGGCAGCGCGCATCAGCTTTGAAAAGCCGGAGCTTCTGTTCCGGGTGCTCACGGCAAAAAGGTGGGAGCTGCTTCGCATGATGGCAGGTGCTGGCCCCATGTCTATCCGCGAGGCCGGGAGGCGGGTGCGTCGCGACGTCAAGGCCGTGCACGGCGATGTTCATGCACTTCTGAATGCGGGAATCCTGCGCCGGACGGACGACGGACTTGTGGTCTTCCCCTTCGACTCCATTCGCGTGGACGTGATGCTGCACGCGGCATAGCGGGCGCATGCGTAGACCTGCGCGGCGTCCCTTACTGCGGTGCCGGGGGATTCCACGTCACCAGCACCCACATGATCGAGGAGACGCGGCCGTCCTCATCGGCAAGCGGCGCGAACAGACATTCGGCTTCGAGCCAGAACTTGTCACCGCCGGTAACGCCAGTGCTGATTCTTCAGGGGACGCGCGGAATTCCTGGCGTGATCCAGGCATTCGCGCAGCCGGCGCGCGGTGACCTCCGACAGACAGGAATCGAGCCTGCGATGCGCCATATGGCCGAGCAGTTCCAGTCCGTGAGACCCCTGCAGAGTAACCTTGTAGGAGACCACGCCTTCGGCTTCCGGCCATACATCTACAAGGTTCACATGGGTCAGAAATTCTCGCATCCCTCGCGGGCTTAGCGCGCGTCGCGACGGCATCTGGCGATCGCCGCGAATGGCATTCCAATACGCGTGAGCCTTCCTGTTCTGCGGTCGCGAGAATTCCAGATTCCAATCGACAAGGATCGGCGGTTCCGAGAATTCGAGCTTGCGCTGTGCGGGGACGCCCATCGTCGCGATCATGGGCTGCGCGTGGTTGCCAACGTGTAAATTGCCGCCGCTTTCCGGCGGCCGAAAACCCAAATCGTTGCCGGCCGGGCTAACCGCCCTTCAGATGCACGGCGGGGAAATAAAGTCCGAGCAAGCGCCGGTTCCACCAGATGCCTTTCGCCTTTTCGGCGCCGCCGGCGTAGGTGTAGTCGTAATATTCCGCGCGCAGGAAATGGGGCGGCCGGTGCGGAAACGGATTGTAGGCGAGCAGCGCCGTCACGCTCGGCTCGTTTTCGAGCAGCCGGCGGAGGAAATGCCAGAACCACGGCAGGTGCCTCGGGTCGTCGAGCGCGGCGAACCACATCTGCCAGTCGAGCCGCGGCTGATGGGGAATGTTCCAGGGCGGCGGACGCGCGACGTCACCGGGCTTGTACCGGAACTGATATTCGCGCCAGTCGACGCCGTCGTCCGAGCCTTCAATGACGATTTCGTTGCGCTTCGTCGTCATGACCGCGAACAGGCCGTAGCTGCTCACGATGTGCAGCGGCTCGAGCATGTCGTCGATCGCCATCGCCGTGAGCGGCGGCGCGCCGCCGAAGCGCTCGTCCATCTGCACCAGACTGCAAAACACGATCACGACGGCGACGCCGGCAGCGGCGAAGCGGATCGTCGTTGGTGGAGTGCTGCCTGCTGGCCTGACCGGCAGGAGGCGGATCAGCCGTTTCGGCAATGCTCCCTGAAGCGCGGCATCGTCGAACAGCAGCAGGCACAGCAGCATGGTCTGGAGATTGAACCAGTTGTAATTGCCGGTGACCGCGATGCAGCCCTGCAGGAGGGCGATGCCGAATGCCGCAACAAACCGCAGCCGCCGCGGGCAGAAGATCAGGAACGGCAGCACCAGCTCGACGCAGAACATCGCGCCGGTGGCAATCCTCAGCACCTCGGGCGGGAGCTGCGCGGCATACCAGGCGAGCGGCGTGGGCAGGGGCTGGGTCAGAAAGTGATACGACAGCGCCGACAGGTTCCACCAATTGGGGTCGCCGCTGAGCAGCTTGACCATGCCGGACATGAACATGAAGCGGAACAGAAGCCAGCGCAGCAACCAGATGCCCGGCAGCGTGGCGAAGCTCAGCACCAGCGCGAGAAATCCGGCCTCCAGGAGAAATGTGTCCCACTGGAAGGTCATGAAGTCCTGGCCGGCATAGAGCAGCGACAGATAGAGCACGTAGAGAAGAAGCAGGCAGAGCCGCGGCAGCAGATTGAAGACCAGCAGCAGCGACAATCCCGCCCCCGCCCAGCACACGGCCTGGATGGCGAAATCGCTGGCGCTCCACCAGAACACCATCGGCATCAGGTAGAAGCGCGCCACGCCGGCTCGAGCGGCAACGCTGTCGACCAGATCGGCGAGCGGCAGGATGCCGTGACTGCCGATCAACCCTTGCGCCTGCACGGCGAAGGAAACGAAGGCCGAAAAGTAGATCAGCCCAAACAGGCGCAGGAACAGAGAGGCGACCAGATCGTAGCGCGGCGGCGCGTAATCCCTGCCCCAGAGAAACAGGCTGATTCGATAAAAGCCGGACCGGTGGGCAGCGACGCAGGCGTAAACCTGTTCGGATATGAAGGCGAAGCCCGGCAGTTTGCGATAGAGCGTGAGCCAGAAGCCCTTGCCGCGCGCGTGCGCGAGAGTCAGGAAGCTGGCTTCGGCGGCACTGGCGCGCTGCCCGTCGGGCGCTATGTATTGCACGGCACGCTGGAAATCGGCGCGCGGGATCGCGGGGTATTGCGGCGCCACGTCCTGATAGGTCGTGTAATCGACGCTGCCGCCCGTCAGTTTCTGCCAGTAGCGCGCCCAGTAGCCGCAGAACGCGCAGTCGCCATCGTAGATCAGCCGCGGCCGCGCGCCGGCGGACACTGCATCGGCGTCGCTCGCCACATGATTGCCCGGTGTGTCCTGCACGCGCTCGATCCGGCGCCCCGGCTGGAATGTTAGTTCAGGGAGCGCGTGGGCGCCACGGCTGCGGCGTCACGAAACCGCCCGCTGCGTGGTGGGCGTTGCTTCAGCGGCAGGTGAGGCGCGGAGCGGGACTGGCGCTGCCGCAGCGAAAAGAATTGCGCGCCTTCGCGCGCGACCTTTTTCTCCGCGTTTCCGCGTGACATATTCTTTCTGGCGCCTCGGCGGTTCGTCTTTGAACCAGACACACGCGCCGGAATTGCACCGCTAGCGCGCGACGGGCTCTTGCGGCGTGGCGACGGCCATCGATACGGGCATGTCGGCAGCCCGTTCCATTTGGGCCTCAACCTCGCCGGCCAGTGCATGCCATCGGGCCGCGGCGGCGAGACTGCCGAATTTCTGCTTTTCGGTTGTGCAGATTTGCGACTGCCGGAAAGATTCGGCTGCCATCGCTCTGTAGTAAGCCACCCGATCTTCCGCAGGAAGGGATTGAACCGACACTGCCATGAACGCGCTCCTCACTTTGTCCGGCGAACCGCGGACCGGGAGGGAGTTCCCGCCCGTGCGAAAGGTTCCGGAAGTTCCCGGCGCAAATTTGGCAAGAGCATAAATTCCGTAAGAACACTGGATGCCAAAGCGGCCCAACGACATCGCGGGGGAGCTAGTGGCTGGGCCGCTCGTGTGGCCGGTACTCTACCTCGCCACGTCTTGCGAACGTGCGGGCGACCGGGGTGTTCCTGACATCATTCGTTGTGATTTAGGGACGCGGCCGAAGCTCGTCCGCAATGTCCTTGAGGAATCCCGATTGCGGATCGGAGAGATCGAGGTTGCGGAGGAACTGGATTCCGATCATGTTCCCGCGCTGCCATCTGAGTTCGGCGTCGAACCCGACTTCATGCTTCGAGGTAACCAGGTAGAATCGTTTCGGGATGAGCTGTTCGGGCGGCACCGCGATGCGCGCACCACCATCGCTCATGTCAAGCACCACGCAGCCGAAGGACCAGGTACCGTCCCGAATGACAATTTTCCCGCCGATAAAGGTTTCCGCGCGCGCTGAGCGGCGACGGTCGCGGTCGGCAGACTGGACGATTTCCATAACTCCGCAGCATGGGACCGCCATGGTTGCGATCGGGTAAACAGCTCGAGATTCCTTCAGAACCGGAACAGTTCCTTCTGCCGCCTGTTTCCATTCGGGTTTTCCGGGAACCGCAGATGAGCGAATTTCTGACCGATGAGGATCGCGCGCAGCTCCGATCCGCCGCCATCGCATTTCCCTCGCCGGTCCCGACTGTGGCGATTTCGAACGGCGAGTTTTTTCCGGCGCCGCAAACGCGCCAACAGAGCGAGGTCGAAGCCCGCATCAAGGATGCCGCCGCGCGGCTTGCGCCACGGCATGGGTTAGGGCGGCGCAGCTTCCTCGCCAGCGCAGCCGGAATGGCCGCGGCCTTCGCCGCGATGAATCAGGTGTACGGGCCGGTGTTCTCGGTCGATCCGGCGGAAGCAGCCGAACCGGGCGCCGCCGCGACACGCGCCCGCGCGCTGTCATCGCAGTTCATCGTCGATCTCCACACCCATTTCATTCGCGACGATTGCGGGCCCGGTCTTCAGTATTTCGCCAATCTTCGCGAGAAGACGCGGCTGAAGCACGAGAATCCGGAACTGCCGGACCGTCCCGCCACGCTCGACGATCTACATCTGGGAACCTACCTGCGCGAAATGTGGCTGGACAGCGATACGAAGATCGCGGCGCTGTCCGGCGCCCCGTCCGACATCAGGAAGGACTGGCTGTTGCCGAACCAGACCATCGCGGAGGCGCGCGCGCGTATCAACCGCTTTGCAGGCTCGCGCCGGCTGCTGTCCCACTTCATCTTCACGCCAGGCCAGCCGGGCTGGCTCGACGACATCGAAGAGGGAATTGCAACGCTGAAGCCGGACGCGTGGAAGGGCTATACGATCGGAGACAACACGCACAAGGAAATCAGCCGCTATCCCTGGCTGATGGACGACGCGACGCTTGCGTATAAAGGCTATGAGAAGTTCGAGAAGGCGCGCATTTCCAACGTCGCCATCCACAAGGGCCTTTACAGCCTGAGCGACGAGAAATCCTTTCCGAGGCTGAAGGACTACGCAAAGGTCGACGATGTCGGCAAGGCGGCGAAAGACTGGCCGAACCTCAATTTCCTGATCTATCACGCCGCCTATCGCTACACGGGTGACGGAGAGCCGGCGATCGCTCTTGCCGAGTTCGAAAAGACCGGCCGCATGGAATGGGTCAGCGACCTTGCGGAGATTCCGGCGCGGTATGGCGTCAGCAATGTCTACGCCGATATCGGCGCGAGCTTCGCGGCTTGCTGCGTCAGTGAACCCAATACGGCGGCAGCAATGCTGGGCATTCTGATCAGGGGGCTGGGCGCCGACCACGTGATCTGGGGCACCGATTCCATCTGGTTCGGCTCGCCGCAATGGCAGATCGAAGCCCTGCGGCGCCTGGAGATTCCCGAGGACATGCGCGCGCGCCACGGCTTCGCACCGCTCGGTGCGGCGAACGGAGAGATCAAGACTGCCATTCTGGGCCTGAACGGCGCCAGGCTGCACGGGCTGGAAACGGCGCGCCATGCCGACCTGCTCGACGGCCACAAGGCGGCATGGCTCGAACTGGGCATGGAACGGACCAATCGCGCCTATGGCTACGTCCGCGTCTAGCAGGCCGCGGCGATTTGCCGGCGCCATGAAACGATGCTAATCAACGCGGTAACTGCACGCATCCGGCCGGTCCGGCACCATGGCTTCAGACAATCCGCGCTGCACCGCTTCCATCGGCGGGCGTCCCATTCACGCGATGCTGGTGCCATTTCCTCTCACCTGCTTCGTGGGCACCTTCATTACGGATGTGGTCTACTGGAAGACTGCGAACATGTTGTGGGCGGACATGTCCGACTGGCTTCTCACCACCGGATTGGTGATCTCCATCTTCGTTGTGATCGCGGGGCTGATCGATTTCTTCGGCGACAGGCGCATCCGAGACTTGCGCGCGGCCTGGCTTCACGGCGCCGGCAACGGCGTTGCGCTGATCCTTTCGATCTTCAACGCCTTGATACATACGCGTGACGCCTACACTTCAGTCGTACCAACCGGGCTGATCCTTTCCGCACTGGTGGTGTTGATCCTGATGTTCACCGGCTGGCAGGGCTGGACGATGGTTCATCGCCATGGCGTGGGCGTGCGCGCGGCGGAACGCCGATGATCTCCTGGCGCGTGATAATCAGCTGCGCCGCCATCGCCGGCCTCGCTGCTTGCGGTCCACGCCCCATGGATCCCAGACGCCAGATCGGCGCGCATCCCTGGCTGCCGCCGCTGCACCAATATCTGCTGCCGCCCACGAAAGTCCCCAGCATCGTGCCATGGGGAAACGCAACGCCGAGCGTGGCCGCCGGGCTCAGGATCAGGGCGATGGGAACCGGATTTAGAAATCCCCGCTCGCTCTATGTCCTGCCCGATGGCGACATCCTGGTGGTGGAGACCGGAGGCCCCAACCCGCCCGTCAGCCGGCCCAAGGAAATCGTCATGAACTGGGTCGAGCAGCAGGCGCATTCCCATACCACGCCCGGCAACCGCATCGTTCTGCTGCGCGACGCGAACGGCGATGGCATTCCGGAATTGCGCACCGTCTTTCTCGATCACCTGAATTCGCCGTTCGGCGTGGTACTCGTCGGCAACGACCTCTACGTCGCCAACACCGATGCCGTCATGCGATATTCCTACAGGACGGGGCAGACGCGCATTGCCGCCGCCGGCGTCAAGCTGTGCGATCTGCCCGGCGGTCCGATCGATCACCACTGGACCAAAAGCCTGACCGCCAGTCCGGACGGCAGCAAGCTCTATGCAGGAGTCGGCTCCAACAGCAACATCACCGAAAACGGCATCGGGGCGGAATACGAGCGCGCGGCCATCTGGGAGATCAATCGCGCCACCGGCGCGCATCGCGTGTTCGCCACGGGCCTGCGCAACCCCAACGGTCTTCAGTTCGAACCGCGGACGAAAATCCTTTGGGCGGTGGTCAACGAGCGCGACGAGCTCGGTCCCGATCTGGTGCCGGACTACCTCACTTCGGTGAAGGACGGCGCCTTCTACGGATGGCCCTACAGCTATTTCGGCCAGCACCTCGACCCGCGCGTGCAACCTGAGCGGCCAGACCTCGTGGCCAAGGCCATCGTGCCCGACTATGCGCTCAGTTCGCATGTGGCACCGCTGGGCCTTGTTTTCTACACCGGCTCCAATCTGCCCGCGCATTATCGCGGCGGAGCTTTTGTTGGCGAACATGGAAGCTGGGATCGAAGCGTGCTGAATGGCTACAGGGTCGTCTACGTGCCGTTCGCCAATGGCCGGCCGAGCGGGATGGCCGAAGACGTGGTCACCGGTTTCCTCAATGCGCAGAACGAAGCGCGCGGACGACCGGTCGGTCTGGCTGTGGATACGCACGGTGGTCTTCTGATTGCCGACGATGCCGGCAACACCGTCTGGCGCGTCAGCGGCGCAGCTCACTAGCGCTTTCAGCCGCCGGTGTCCGGATGTGCTCGGGGCGAATGCCCAGCGCAAGGAGACGCCCCGGTATTCGCCGCAACAACGGCAACTGCATCAGTTTCAGGAACAGCGGCGCCTTCGGCCGCTTGCCCGCGAGCGCCGGGCCGATGATGTTGTTCTGCAGAATGAGCTGCAGGCCTTGGGTGACGCGCGTGGGAAATTCGCGGCGGCGCTGCACGTCCCGAAGCTTGTCGTCGGTCAACGTCGCGTTGCGCAACGGATGGGCGAGAATGTTGGCGGCGGCGACCGCATCCTGCACCGCGAGATTGATGCCGACGCCCCCGATCGGCGACATCGCATGCGCGGCATCGCCAATGCAGAGAAGGCCCGGCCGCCACCAGCGCCGCAATCGATCCACTTCGACCGTCAGGAGAGCGACTTTCCCCCAGCTGTCGATTTCATCCAGTCTGCCGCGCAGGAACGGCGCCAACCCGCCGATGATCGTGCGGAATTGTTCGAGACCGGCGCGCTCGACCGCAGCGGCGCCGCCCTTCGGAATGACGAAGGCGCATTGCCAGTAGTCGTTGCGGTTGAGCATCACCAGCATGCGGCCACTCTCGACGTGGCCGACGACCTGATCGGGATCGCCCCCATTGCGGGAGATGCGAAACCACATGACGTCCATGGGGGCGCCGAGAACTCCTGCCTGCAAGTCCCGCGCGTTCGCGCACCGTCGAATGACGGCCGTCGCAGCCAACCGTCAGCTCGGCGCGAATGTCGATTTCGCCGTCCGGCGCCATTGCGCGCACCCCGGCCACGCGGCCGCCGTCCCGGATCAAATCGATTGCCTCGGTACACATGCGCAGATCGAACGCCCGATAGCGCCGCGCATGATCGGCGAGAAAATTGAGGAAGTCCCATTGCGGCATCAGCGCAATGAACTTGCACTGCGTCGGCAAGCTCTCGAAATGACCAACGGCCGCGCGGTCGCCTCCGATCTGCAGCGACACGGTTTTCACCTTCGAATGCGGAAGCCGGAGGAATTCATCGAGCAGGCCAAGCTCGTGAATCATTTCCAGCGTCGAGGGATGAACGGTATCGCCGCGGAAATCGCGCAGGAAATCCTGGTGCTTTTCCAGCACCGTGACGCCGACGCCGGCGCGCGCCAGGAGGAAGCCGAGCATCATCCCGGCGGGGCCGCCGCCGGCGATGCAGCACCTCGTCTCGATCGGGTTCATTGATGCATGCGACGACCGTCAACACACAACAATGTCAATCGACCGGCCGTCTTTCGTTTGAGAGGAAATCCCGGTTTTGCTGCGCGCGCACCGCGAGCGGAGGATGCCCCGCCAATCTGTGATAATAGACGGCGCACGTGTCGCGGGAATCGATAGCCTGGCCACACGTCTCGCACAGGTTGAAATGTCTGCATTCGTCGGCCGCCTCGCGCCCCAGGATCGCAACGAAAATGTCTGCGTGCGAATCGTCCATGTGGACGGAACGCACGGCGCACCAAAAAGCCCCGTGGGACTCGCCGAACGTTCGACAAACGCAACAACAAATCTCGGGCTACGTCTTCTTCCGTTTCTTTCCGCCCTTTGACTTGCGCGGAACCTTCTTGCCCTTCTTGCGGGCTTCGGACAGGCCGATGGCGATCGCCTGCTTGCGGCTCTTGACGGCGCCGCCCTTTCCGCCCTTGCCGCGCTTGAGCTTGCCGCTCTTGCGGCGTTTCATGGCGCGCTCGACATCGTCGCCGGAACTGCGCGAATATCTGGCCATTGCTGTTCTCCCTTTCGCTGCGCGCCGCTGAATCGGATTGCATCCGGATGCGCGGTACTACCGGCAATGGAACTGCGCACGCGGCGTGGCGGTTCCCATGGCCGGGAGAGCCACCATGCCGATGCTGGAGACTGCAAAGCACACCATCGAGTCGTTAACAGGCTGGGGCCGGCCGGGGCGCGATGCGCTGCAGGCGTTCGTGCGCGCGCGAAAGCCGCATCTGTTTCGCTTCACGGATGACGGCGAAACACCCAACCATCCCGGCTGGCCGCTGGTGCTCTACCGCTCGCCGGTTTACCTGCGCACAGGTTTCGATCCTGCCGCCATCTTCGAAGACCTCTTTGCAGCGAATGGATGGAAAGATTCCTGGCGCGACGGAATTTACGACTTCCTGCATTTTCACACCCATCGCCACGAAGTTTTGGGCATTGCGCGCGGCCGGGTCAACGTGCAGTTCGGAGGCGCGCAGGGTCGCCGCCTCGGATTGAAAGCCGGCGATGTGGTCGTGCTGCCGGCAGGGACAGGGCACCGGCGATTGAACGCCGCGCACGACCTGCTGGTCGTCGGCGCCTATGCGCAGCCCGCTGGCGGTTACGACCAGCCCAAGCCCGCAGAAGTGGAGCATGCAAAGGCCGTCAGCAGCATCGCCAGGGTGCCGCTGCCCAAAGCCGATCCGGTTTATGGACTGGACGGCCCGCTTCTTCGCCATTGGCGGTAAGTGCGGGGGAGGCTAGAAAAGCTGTCTGGCGAGTTGAGCCGTGGAAGGACGCGCAGGGTGCCGCCCTACTGCATTTTGCCGACGCGCGCGGGGAGAGCGCAAGGGAAGGCCGACAGGGCCGATTGCTTGCCTCCTCTGGGTTTTAGCGGTTTACTCTCAGGGCCTTGGCCGGGTCCCCCGGCCGCTGACGGGAGTGAAGAGGGACAATTTAAGTATGCAGTTTCGGCCCTGAGTACCGAAAAATGCGGTAAGGGCGTGACCCCGGCGAGGCGTCGGGGGTACATCTGGGGGTGGGCGAAAGCCCCGCCGACCCGGTGCATGTCACGGCGGGGGTCCATCCTGTGCGGATGAAAACAAGAGCGTCGAGCGCGCAGCGGCGCGGCAGTCCACAAGGGCTGGCACAGGGCGCGATGGGAGGGTACGCGAGGGGCGTTCCGGTTCACGCTGGCCGGTCGGGCGGATGTCCGCCGGCGATCGAGGAAGAGAGCGATGAGCGGCTCGCGTAGTTTGGACGATTATATCTGGCGCCGCATGCGAATCGCAGGCGGCACGCTGCTGACGCGCGGCTCGATCGAAGAGAACATCGCGGCGCTGAAGGAAGTCTATTTTCAGCCCCTGGATGGTTTGCAGGCGAGTGTAAAGGCGCGCGCCGGGCGCTTCGTGAGCTTCGCCAATTACGACTATCTGGGGCTCGGCGAGGATCGCCGGGTGCGGCAGGCGGCTGCGGATGCGGCGCTGTCGCTTGGCGTCGGCGCGGAAGCCTCGCGGCTGGTCGGCGGCAGCAGAACCGTGCACGACCTTCTCGAGCACGACATCGCCGATTTCCTGGGCGTCGAGGACGCGGTCACGCTGGTCAGCGGCTGGATGACCAACGCGTCGCTGCTTGGCTATCTGCTCACGCGCAGCGATCTCATCGTCATCGACGATCTCGCCCATAACAGCATTGTCGTCGGCGCCGACGTCTCCCACGCCAGGGTCGTGTGTTTCGATCACGGCAATTTCGACGAGCTCGATGCGCTGCTCGCCGAGCACCGCCCGCGCGCGAAACGGGCGCTGATCGTCGTCGAGGGGCTCTACAGCATGGACGGCGACATGCCGGATCTGCGCCGCGTCCTCGAACTCAAGCACAAGCACGACGCGTGGCTCATGGTCGACGAGGCGCATTCGATCGGCGTGCTGGGCGCGAGCGGGCGCGGCATCACCGAGCATTTCGGGATCGATCCCGGCGAAATCGACTTCATCATCGGCACGCTGTCGAAAACTTTTGCCGCCAGCGGCGGCTTCATTGCCGGACGCAGGTCCGTAATCGAATGGCTGCGCTTTACGCTGCCGGCCTGCATGTTCAGCGTCGGGCTCTCGCCCGTCATTGCTGCGGCCGTACGCGAGGGGCTGTCCATTCTGCGCAGCGAGCCCTGGCGCACCGCCCGCGTGCAGGACAATTCCCGGTTTTTTCTCGAGGAGGCGCGGGCGCGCGATCTGAACGTCGGCGCGGCGGTCGGCGCCGGAGTGATCTCGATTCAATTCCCGAGCCATGAGGTCTGCATGCTGGCGGCGGAAAAATTGCTGCAGGCCGGCTATTACGCACCGCCCATTCCCATCATGGCGGTGCCCAAGAACAAGCCGCGCATCCGCTTCTTCATCTCCGCGACGCATAGCCAGACCGACATCACGGGCGCCCTCGACGTGCTCGCAGCCGCGATGCCGACGGCCCAGCACCGCGCCGACAACGCGCCGGCGGACGAGCTGCGCGCGGGGAGCTGAATTCGGGATTTGGACATCCTCCTTCGTGCTTCGACAAGCTCAGCATGAGGGGGATTGTTATCTCCATCGGCTCTGATGCATCAGCGCTGGTGCAATGACTGGTCTCCTCATCCTGAGCTTGTCGAAGGACATCCTGAGCTTGTCGAAGGACATCCTGAGCTTGTCGAAGGACGCACCGCGCTGATGCAATGGAAACTTCCCCCGTGGCGATAGAAGCGGTCACGCTGCGGCGCGAGGGCGATCCTTTCCTCGGCATGTTCCGCCGCATCTGGAAGCATCGCCATCTCGCCTCGCTGCTCATCGCGCGCAACGTCGAGTCGAGTTTCCGGGGCTCGGCTCTGGGCAAGTTGTGGACGGCGCTGGTGCCCCTGTTGCGGTTGGCGGTTTACACCACCGTGCTCGGCTTCATCCTCAAGGTGAAATGGCCGGGCCAGCACAACAACCCGCTCGAAACGGCGCTGCTCTATTTCGTCGGCCTGACGCTCTATGATTTCTTCATGGAATCGATCAGCGCGGCGCCCGGGCTGATGCTGGACAATGTGAACTTCGTGAAGAAGGTCGTGTTTCCGCTCGAGATCCTGCCGTTTGCGACGCTCGGCGCGGCGCTGGTGCGGCTCGGGGTGACGAGCATGATTCTGCTGGTCTTCTTTCTCGTCATCCGGGGCATGCCGCCGCCGGCGATCCTCGCGATCCCGCTCGTGATAGCGCCTTTCGCGCTGCTGGTGCTGGGCGCCGTCTGGTTTCTCGCGGCACTGGGCGCCTATGTGCGCGACCTGCGCCAGCTGATGGGTGTCCTGGCGCTGGTGATGATGTATCTCAGTCCGATCTTTTTTCCGCTGGCGATGGTGCCGGCGCGCGCGCGGCCGTTCTTCTACGTCAATCCGCTCGCCTTCCCGATCGAATTGGTCCGTGCTGCGCTTTTTTCCGGGGAGTGGCCGAACTGGTGGGCGCTGCTCCTCTACGCGGCGATCGCGTGGGTGTTCGCGGCCGCGGGCTATCGCTGGTTCTTGCGGGTCAAGCCTGGTTTCGCCGATGTCGTCTGAACCCGTCATCGAAACGTGCGGACTGGGCAAGACCTACGCCCTCTACCGGCGGCCCGAAGACCGCCTGAAGCAGCTCTTGTGGGGGCACCGGCGCCGCTTCTACGCGGAGTTCTGGGCAGTTCGCGATGTCGATCTGCGCGTCGGCCGGGGCGAAACCGTCGGCATCATCGGGCGCAATGGCTCGGGCAAATCGACCTTGCTGCAGATGATCTGCGGCACATTGCAACCGAGCGCCGGCACGGTTCGCGTGCGCGGCCGCGTGGCGGCGATGCTGGAGCTCGGCGCGGGCTTCAATCCGGAATTCACCGGTCGCGAGAACGTCCGCGTCGGCGCCTCCGTGCTCGGCCTCGGCGCCGATGAAATCGAGAGGCGCTTCGATGCGATCGCCGACTTTGCCGATATCGGCGCCTTCATCGACCAGCCGATGAAGCATTATTCGAGCGGCATGCACGCGCGGCTGGCATTCGCCGTCTGCGCCAATGTGGACGCCGACGTTCTCATCGTCGACGAAATTCTTTCCGTGGGCGACGCCGCCTTTCAGCAGAAATGCATGCGTTTCCTGAATCGTTTCCGCCTGCATGGAACGCTGCTGTTCGTCTCGCACGACAGCGGCGCGGTCGTGAAGCTGTGCGACCGCGCGCTGTGGCTGGACCAGGGGAACGTGCAGGGACTGGGCGACGCGAAGGAAATGTGCCGGCTGTACCTTGCCGCGCAGGCGGAAGAGACCGCGGCGGATGACGCGGCGCGGTTTCGTCTTGGCGGGCGAAGCCGCAAGACGCTCTCCCCGCCCACCGCAGCATCGGCGCTGGTTGCGCACGGGCCCGACGCGATCGGGGCCAAATCGGATCAGCTGATCTTCAATGCCGATGATGCTGCGAGCGTCGAGGGCGGAGCGGAAATCGAATCCGCCGGCTTCCATGATTCGGCCGGTTGCAAGCTCAGCGTGGCGGCGGGGGGCGAGGCCGTCGAACTGCGCATCGTCTGCCGCGCGGGGCGGGCGATTGCACAGGTCGCGGTCGCCTTCGTCGTGCGCGACCGGTTGGGCCAAATTCTCTTCTCCGACGACACCCACACCGATTCATGCAGCGCTGCGCAGACGATTGCGGCCGGGCAGGCGTTCACCGCTACCTTTGCCTTTCTCCTGCCGTATCTCGCCAGCGGCACTTATGCGGTCGAGGCATTTGTGTTCGAGCGGCGACCGGGCGCGTTCGTTTTGCTGCAACGCCGGCTGGACAAGGTGTTTCTCTACATTCAGTCGCCACACATCTCCCACGGACTTGCGAATATCGCGATGCGCTCCGTGTCGCTCGAAATGTTGCCGGAGCCGGCACGACAGCCGGCGGCGATTCCTCGCGCGCACGAAGCGCCATGCGTGGCCCTGGGGATCGGAAGATGACGGGCGGCGACGTGGTGATAACCGCGCAGGAACTTGGCAAGGCCTATCGGCTCTATCCGCGCGCGCAGGATCGCCTGAAGCAGTTTGTTGTCGGAAAACGGCGCCGCTACTACGACGAATTCTGGGCGCTGAAGGGCGTAAATCTTGAACTGCGCCGCGGCGAAGCTCTGGGCGTGATCGGGGAAAACGGCGCCGGCAAATCCACCTTGCTGCGCCTTTTGTGCGGCACGGTGCAACCGACGACCGGCACAGCCAGCGTCGATGGCCGAATGGCCGCGCTTCTGGAACTGGGCGCCGGCTTCAATCCGCAATTCACCGGCCGCGAAAACGTATGGCTCAGCGCCGCGGTGCTGGGTCTCTCGAAGCGTCAGATTGCCGAGCGATTCGGGGCCATTGCCGAATTCGCTGGCATCGGCGAGTTCATGGATCTGCCGGTGAAGCTCTATTCCAGCGGCATGCAGGCGCGTCTCGCCTTCGCGGTCAGCGCCCATGTGGATGCGGATATTCTGATTGTCGACGAGATTCTGGCGGTCGGAGATGCGGCATTCGCGCAGAAATGTTTGCGCTACCTCGAAAAGTTCCGGGCGCGCGGAACATTGCTTTTCGTCTCGCACAACAGCGGCACGGTGGCGAAGCTGTGCGACCGCGCGCTCTGGCTCGAGCATGGCGAAGTGCGTGAGCTTGGTCCGGCCGGCGAGGTGTGCGCGAATTACATGACCAGCCTCGCCGAACGCACGGCTGCGCAGAGTGCGAGCCGGCGGGCGATACCCGCGCAGGGGTGGCAAATTGTTGCGCCGCCGCCCGTGGTGCGCGACGCGCGCCAAAGAGGGCGCAACCGGATCGAGGTCTCGCCGTTCGATCCCGACGCGCCCTGGCACGGACATGGCGGCGCCAGCATCGTCGATGCCTGGTTTTGCGGCGCCGATGGCGGGCGACCAGGCGAGATCGCGGGCGGCGACGAAGTCGAGCTGCGCGTCGCGTGCCATGCCGAACGCGACGTGTCGCGGCCGATCGTCGGATTCCTGCTTCGGGATCGTCTGGGGCAGAACCTTTTCGGCGACAACACCTATCTCGCCTACCGCGACGCACCCCGATCCGTTCGCGCCGGCGAAGCCTTTGCCGCTGCGTTTCGATTTCAGCTGCCCTACCTCGCCGCCGGCGACTACGCCCTGACCCTGGCGATCACCGAAGGAACGCAGGAAGATCACATCCACGTTCACTGGATCGAGGAGGCAGTCATTCTGAGCGTCCGCGAAAGTCCGGTGCGCCGGGGAATCATCGCGATCCCCGCCCGCGACATTCGCATCGATATCGCCGCACCGGCGCCGGGATGAGTTTTCTCGATCTCACAGATGCGTGCTTTGATCAATCGATAAACAGAACCTAACTGACGTCGGAAATCATGATGCAACAATCACCTGGCAGCAGATATTGGAGTGGTGGCTTTGATCCTAATGCGACCACCGAGGATATTTTTTATTGCTTTCGACTATTGCTCGGTCGCAATCCTGGTGAGCGCGAATGGACAAGCCACGAGTGGCGCGCGGGAGAAGACTTGGCTGGAGTTGTACGATCCTACCTCACGAGCCGCGAGTTTGTAGAGCGGGGGATGCTTCGCACCCACCCCAGACAGACATTCAATTGACCACGATGAAGGGGTTCTCGATTTACACTTCGGGCGACGATGTGGCCGTTGGAAAACACGTAAGAGCGAACGCATACGAGCGGGGAGTCACATCGACCTTTTGCCGATACATCAAGCAGGGAATGGGCGTGATCGATGTCGGAGCCAACATAGGGTATTTTACGATGCTGGCGGCGTCATTGGTCGGGCCAAAAGGTTACGTCCTGGCAGTCGAGCCTAACCCTGATAATGTCCGGATGCTGGAAGGCAGTCGCCGCGCAAACGGGTTCAAGCAGATTGACCTGGCTCATGCCGCCGCGTGGTCCAAAGTCGGCCTGCTGGCATTTAACCCATCGTACTCAAATGGCGTCACGCACGCAATCGAAGGAGACATTGCTGCGCTCCTGACATCGCAAATCGTACCTTGCTTCACACTCTCGATGATGACACCACGAGACCGCCGCATTGATTTGATCAAGATCGACGTTGAGGGCGCGGAATATGCGGCACTGGTCGGCGCACGCGATGTGCTGACGCGCGATCGCCCGATGATTGTCAGCGAATTCAGTCCTGAGCAGCTGAAAGCAGTCTCGGGCGTAGGAGGCGAGGAATACCTTCGTTTTTTGATCGACATTGGTTATCGGCTTTCCGTAATCCGCGAAAGCGGCGACTTGATCGAACATGGAAGCGATATCGGTTCCGTTATCGCCGCCTACGTCGAGTCCGGCACTGATCACATCGATATTCTTGCGACGCCGACGCTTCCTTGATCGAACGCAGCAACTGGAGAATTCTGAAGACGAAAGACCCTGAACACGTGAACGGTTAAATCTCCCGGTCGAGATGGCCTATGCGCGGGCCGGACAATCGCTCGCCCCGAAAATTCAAGAAAGCGATGGACATAACGTCTCAGGATTGTAGGCTACGATCCGACACTTGGGGTCCCGGCCATTTGCGCGCCGCACGAAAGCATTGGGGCGCTCGGACGGGTCGCGCGGTCCGATGAATGATATAAAACAGACAAATTCCGCCGACACCGGTCTACTGCGCGCCAGTCAGCAATCGAAATTCGTTTTTGATCACATTCCCAAGACGGGCGGCAGTGCATTCAAGACGGCCCTGGAACAAATATTTGGGGCGGGAAGTGTTGCACCCGCCGTGGCTGGTCGGTCCGAACTATGGACGGAACAGAAATTTCCCGAGTACAGAGTAATCACAGGTCATTTTCATTCGCCCATTCCTGGATACGGAATCGCGCGCAACAGAGCCCGGATAACTGTGTTGCGAGATCCTGTCGATCGGGCAGTCTCGGAATATTTTTTCTATCGCAACGACGTTGAACGGGTAGAGTGGAACAAGCTTGCAATCTTTGCCAAGGATCATGACCTCTACGCCTATCTTAAGTTGCTCGAGGCAAACCGGATCGGGGCAACATCCAACGTGTACGCAAAGCGGTTTGCGAGTCAGATATCGAGGCTGGTAAGCTCGGACAGGCAGACTTTATCGCTGGCACAGCGCGCCCTCGAACAATACGATTTCATTGGTATTCAGGAACATTTTGCAGATTCGGTGGATATGTTCTGCTGCAAATTCGGCCTCCCGCTAGTGCCAGAATTGACGCGAGTCAACGTGACATCCTCGCGCAAGATGCTTTTCGAATTGGATTCCATGACGCGCCAGAAATTGGTGGAAATGAACAAGTTGGACATCCAACTTTACGATGAAGCCCTTGCCCGCTTTCAGGAGCAGAAGCGCGCCGTTTTTTGCCGCTTCGCCGGACGGCAGGAACTGGGTGCAACCTTGGACGAGGTCAACGCCCACGGCGACGCAATGAGGAAAGAATTTTCGTTCGCGGAAACGTTTGGAAACCGCAGCGTGGAAATTATCGAGTCCCGCATTGTGCGTGAAGAAACAGCCGCCAGTGCAATACGACCTGGGGAGCGGATTTCGATTTGTATCGGTATAGCCGCGCATGTGGACGTTTCGGAACTTACCGTTGGAATTGAAATCAGCGACGAGCTCGGCGAGATCGTCTACGGGACCAATACGCACGTGCAGGGAAAGGGGAGCTCTGTTAAGGCGGGTGGCCGCTATCTCGTCAGTTTTTCATTTGAAGCCAATTTGAAACACGGCCATTACTACGTCGGTGCATCGCTTCATACCGGATCGACACACGAGGAGTGCTGCTTTCATTGGTGCGATCGACTCACAAGCTTCGATGTCGCCGATGAGATATCTTCCGGCTTTGTCGGATATTGCCGATTGGTCCCTGAAATACAGTGGTCCTCATATGCGTAGGTCCCGGGGTCGGGCCGCCGGTGCCACGAACAGCTTTGCTATGCTCTCCGCTCGCGGCACGGATCGAGGTAGCATGGACGCGTGGGTACAGCGCACGCCGCTGAACTCCATCGTATCAGCGTGCAACTGAGAGTGGCGTCGTGAGCATCAAAAGAAGAGTATGGGAACCGACCAGCGACGAGCGCGCGTTGAAAGCGCTGGCCGGGGACACGACGTACGCGGATTTTCGGAAGGACCGGCAGGAGCGAGCCAGAGAGCTTCTGGAGTGGTGCGCGATCGACGGAAACAAGACGGGGTTTGAGATAGGAAGTGGCGAGGGGACGGTTGCAAGTCTCCTGTCTCCATCGTGTTTGAGCCTGGATTGCAGCGACATTAGTGAATCGTTCCTTGCAAAGGCGCGCGTCACCTGCGGTTCCTGTGCGAATGTTCGGTTTTTTCAAATCGAATCCAATTCCCTGGACCATCTGGCTTCCGATCACTATGAATTCGGCTATTCGTTGAATGTCTTCATCCACTTTAATCCCTATGACATCTTCAATTATCTTCATTCCGTTCGAAGGGTTCTCAAGCCGCAGGGAAAGTTCTACTTCGACGCCTGCACAATAGGGCCGCAGACCATAGCGATCTTCAAGGACCACGCCGGAGCGTATCGGCAGGCGCCACAGAACTTGCGAGGTCTTCTAAATTTCAACGACCCCAACGTTCTTCGCACTGTGATAGCAGAGTCGGGGCTCGCCCTATCCAATCGATCCGTGTTTTCGGACGGAGGATGGCTGAAGATTCTGGTGACACGGGATTAGCCATTCCAAGCAATCCGTTCCTTTGGATTTCTTGGGTTGGGACGAATCGGGATCCGCGCTGCCGGAGAATTCCCGTGTTATCGGACCACATTTTTGACATGCGGTGCCAAACGCTTCGGCATCATGGCTCGAATGTCGTCAGGCAAATTTACTTGATAACGCTCAGCACCTTGCAGGAAGTGGCTCCAGAAGAGAGGGTTTTGCGCCCAATGTGCTTCGCGGCGCATGAGTTCCCGGTATCTGTCGGGATGTTTTTTCAACAGAAGTGCATCCTTCTGGAAGAAGCAGGCACGCGCCGCCAGGGACTCGCGTTCAAGCGAGCGAGGTTGCGGCGGATGGTAGACCATCGCCGCGTGGGAGAACGGAATCCGGCCGAACTTCAGCGCACGCCAAGCCAAATCGGTATCTTCGCGAAAATGGGGATTGTCGAAGGCGATATCGAATCCATTGATCGCGTGAAATGTCTCCAATCGGATCATCAGGTTGGCGGTCAGGAAGGCGATGCCCTCGAAGCCGCAATTCGTGACCGGGCGCCATGACGAGTCGTCGAGACGATCAAACTCGACGAGCCCTTCCAGACCAACAATACCTTCATCTGCAAACTCGTCGCGGGCTGCAGACAGCCAGCCCGGACTCGGCTCGCAATCGTCGTCAACGAAGGCGATGATGGTTCCCCGCGCAAGATTGGCGCCGATGTTTCGTGCCCTGACGGCGCCGCGAATGTCGGAATGAACGTACTGGAGGTCGACATTCCAATCGCGCTTCCGGTCGGGCCAGTGCTGATTGCTTTGGTCGACGATGATGAGTTCAAAATCGTTACAAACCTGCCGAAGCAAGCATTCGACCAACTTCGTCAGTGAGGCGTGCCGATCATAGGTCGGAACGACGACCGAAAAATATGGCCGCTTGTTGCGCATCATACGGGCACGGCGGCGCAATAGTGTTCCCAGCTGCCCGGATAGTCGCTCCCACGCGTAGTATGAAACGACTTGCTCGCGTGCCACGCTACCCAGTGAGCGGAGTTCGTCACGACGCTGAAGCATCTCATCAAGCTTGCGCCCAAAATCGCTTGAGTCGCTCTCGACAAAAACTTTTTCGCTCGTTTCGATACCGCGTGCGCCCACAGTAGTGGTCAGTATCGGCAGGCCTGCTGCCATGTAGTCAAACATCTTGATATTCGTGCCAGAGCCACCGAACATGGGATTGATGGCGATATCGGACGCGTGCAGCCAACGGCGCTTTGCGTCTTCGTGGACGAGTCCCGGCAAGCGCAGATTGAATGGCTTGGGATGGGGCGCCAAGGCATCGCCGACGTTGCCTGCAACAACGAAGAGCATGTGGGGCAGGGTCGGGGCCACTCTGTCGGCAATGAAACTTGCCGCCTGGACATTCGGCGCATAGTTGCTGCCGATGAAGAAAGCGATCGGCGACGGACCAAGTCCTAGCGTCTCGCGCGCGGTGGCTTTCTCTTCGGGTGTCGCGGGCGTGAGTTTCTCCGTGAAGGTTCCGTTGGGGAAAACACGCATGCGCGCGAATGGAACGCCGTAGAGGCGGTTGAACCCCGCACGATCCTCATGAGAACAGGTCAGAACAAGATCTGCCTGTTCACAGAGATCGCGCTCGACGCGGATGACTTCGCGGACGATTTCCGTTCCGGCTCCGCCGTCGTCCAGCAATCCCATTCGCAGAACGCCTTCGACATTGTGCGCATCGTAGACGATGAGCTGTCGCGATGGATCGAGCGAGTCCCGGACAAGGGGATGGATCCAGGGATGAGAAAACACGACGACATCGGCTGCGCCCGCGGCCTCTCGCGCCGCGGCGACATAGTCGGGCGAGAGGTGCGCGAGCTGGTGAAACGTGCTGTCGATCACCACCCGTCCGCCAGTTTCCAGGGCGCGCGCGCGGGCGGCAGCAAAATGCTCCGCGCTGAGCGGCACGAGCAGCTCTTCGAGACCAGGCGTGAGCATCTGGCGCCGGTAGCCAGGACCCGGCCAGTCATAGGTGCCCACATACAGAGTCGTCAGGCCCAGCGCGTGATAAAGACCGAGCAGCCGCAGGCGACCGCCGCCGGTCGCCGGCTCGATCGGCTGCATGTCGAGAACGGCAACCTTCAATCGCCGGTCCATGCTCATTGCGGAGCCGCCATGTCGCGCACTCCCAGCGCATCGCACAGATTTGCCGCGACGTGCTCCCAGGTGATGTGAGCTATGGCAGCGTGGCCGGCGCGCCCCATCTGCGAAGCCCGCTCCGAATTGAATGCGAGATGTTCCATGGAGGCGCCTATATGCGCAGGATCGGGGCGACAAACAAATCCACTTCGCCCGTCTTCCACGATCCGCGCCGGCTCGCCGCTATCGGTGCAGGTGATGACCGGCTTGCCGCTTTGAAACGCCTCCAGCGTGACGAGGCCGAGGTCCTCCCCGGCAGGGGTGAAGATCACCGCCAGCGCGTTTGCGTAGAGCGCCGTCAGAGACTCGTCGGACACGCGCCCGACGAACCGGATGCGCGCATCGCCCGCAGCCATGCGCTCGAACCGGTCCGCGTCTTCGCCGGTGCCCGCCACGATCAGTTCGACCGGTGCGGTGACGAAACGCATCGCCTCGATGGCGAGCTGCGGACGCTTCCAGCGATGCAGGCGCCCGGGCAGGAAGAAATAGTTGAACGCACCCTCGTGCAGACCTCCGAGCGAGGTGGGATGCCGCATGACGGTCGCATCGAGCCCGTTATAGCGGTGCAGCCTCTCCGCAACTTCATCGCCGATGGCAAATCTGCGGCGCGGTCGCTGCAGCGCCGCCGTGTCCAGCGCATGAACGAGTTGGCGCTGCTCGACAGTCTCGCGCCCAGGTTCGGGAAACGTGGATTCGAACATGTCGTAGAACACGCGAATCGTGTGCATGAGATAGCAGACATGATTGCGGTGGCGCGCCACGTAGGACGGTGCTTTCGCCGATATGATACCGTCGAAGGCGCCGAGATCGAGATCGTAGAAGCGCAGATAGGACTTCTTGATCTGGTCGAAATTGCTTTCGTTGTTGTAGACTTCGACAATCTCGGCTGCTGCTCCCGCCTGCAGCAATGCGCCATGCAGCCCCACATAGAACCGCTCGGCGCCCCCTTGCTCGCCGCTCGCGGAGAGCGAGGCAAGGATTGCGATGCGCGGCGTCAAGCTGGCTTCCGCCCCACCAAACCGTAATCCTGGGGTCCAAAGAGCTTGTCCTGCAAATAGGCCAGCATCGGATCGTCGTACGCGCGCGGCGCAGGCCAGGCGACGGGATGCAGCGGCAGCACCTCGACCGCGTCGAAGCCCCGCGACTTCAGCAGGTACGATGTCAATTCGGAGGGCAGGGGATTGCGGTGCGTGGGATCGAAATAGAACCGTTCGGCCGCGACGATCAGATTCGCAGGATTGGGCGTCTCCAGGAGGAGCAGCCCGCCGGGCCGCAATACGCGCAGTGCATGATCCAGCAGCGTCACCAGGCTCTCGAATGCCACGTGTTCGATGATGTGGAAGCCGGTAATCGCCGAGCAGGTGTTGTCGGGCAGCGCAGCGAGCATTGCCAGCGCGTCCGCCAGCTCTGCGTCCAATCCGCGTTGGCGGCATTCTTCGACGGCGATCCGGTTGAGGTCATAGCCGCGCGCCGAAATTCCGGATTCCACCAGCAGCTCCAGCCATTCCCCCCGGCCGCATCCCAGATCGATGACGGACGCGCCGCCGGTCGCCTCCACGCATGCCGCGATTCGGGCGAGATAGATACTCTGGCGCTCCTTGATGTCCGCCCTTGTACCCCGATAGCGATCTTCGAACGACAAATAGAGCGCATCGAGCAAGTGGGATTGCTCGTCGGCGAACACGCGGTGCGCGGCCCGGTTTGGCGCCGGCCGCGATGCGGACTCGGCTGCCCCGAGAAACGTTTCCATCCTCAATTTCTGATCGACGATACCGCGCCAATGGTCGATCAGACTATTTCGCATTTCCGCGATCGTGGCCCCGGTCTGGGTCGCCGTTTCCTCCAGTGCTCGCGCGCGCAGCGCAAACTCGCGCGCGGTCGAATTGGCGCGCGCTGCGATCGTGTCGGCGCGCGCCGTGACGTTCTGGCGGACGGTTGCGAGTTCTTCCTGCAATCGACGCGTCTGGACGCCGAGATTTTGCTTGTCGGCAGCCTGGGCCGCCCGCATTCCTCGTATCGCAGCCGTCGCTTCCGCCGCGCGCCTTTCCAGTCTCTCGACACGCGCAACAAATTCGCGGACCCGTCTGGGCGCGCGATAGATGTCGCCGACCACGCGGCCGACGAGGCGCCCGAATTTCGCGGGAGGGCTCCAATAGAGGCGATCCCATGCGAACTCCCGCCATAATCCCTCGATGTGCAGTCGCCGCGCGCGCGCCTCCGGCGATCGCCGGAATTCGCGCAGAACCCGCACGCGGCCGACATGCTCCACAAGCAGCCGATCGCGCAGGCGAACGAATTCGTCCGGTTCCGGCTCGCGGCCCAGAAACGCAAGATGCGAAGCGCGCGCGAATTCCGCGACCGGCATGGCCAGGAGTTCGCGCGCGGTGAAGGAGCGCGGTGCAGAGTCGGGTGCAGCAGCCGGCGAATCCGCCATGCCGGATGCGGCACGTTCGCCGGACAGACGCTTCTGCTCCGCGACTTCGGCGCGGATTCGCTCCATCAGCTCGTCGAGATCGAGCTTTGGCGTTGCGGCGCGCGCTGTCTCAGGCATGTCCATGCACGGTTCGAAGCGTTGCGCCCGATCAGGAAACCGGTTCCAGCGCCAAAGGCGAGGAGCGCATTCTCAGCTCCCGTATCGGCCGGCTGTCCAATCCGATGCTGCTGTCGAAGATGAATTGCCAAAGGCCCAGCAGGCGTGACGTGTGGTGATAGTGAGTCTCGTAGAATTCCGGCGCCGCACGGCGCAGCGCGGGCAGCCGCCATCCCGCGATCGCCGGCATGTCGTGATGCTCGAGATGGTATCCGAGATTGACCGAGACGAGATTGATCGGTCCGTAATAGGAAGCCATGCCGCTGCCGCCGTCGAAGGCGATGTGTTCCTGCAGGATGTGCGCGCCCGCCGGATGGGGGCCCGTCGCAAAATATGTCGACAACAGCAGATAGCCCACGCCGCCCCATCCCAGGAACCAGAGCACGCCCGTCCAGGCGATCGCGACCGTCGCCACGTTCAGCGCCACCCACAGGTCGAGCGGAAGACGCGCGCGAACGTGGACCGGGTGCACGAGCCCATAACTGATGGGCAGAAGCAGCAGCCATATGAGCTTGCGCAACCGCCGGTTTTCCACAAGGCGCACTTCCCATCCCGCCGGAACGTCGGAATCCATCCCGCGCACGCCAAAATGATGGTGATGCAAGAGGTGATAGTGGCGGAATGCCATCGCCGAAGGAAGCAGTGACGGCATGTTGACGAGCAGTGCCAGCGCCCGGTTGGCCGCGCCTGACGCGAAGGCGAGATTGTGGGCGCACTCGTGAATGATGCAATTGAGACAGTGAACGGCGAAGGCGCCGACGAGAAACGCCGAGAGCAGCACCACCCACCAGGGCGGGTGCGCAACCAGCGTGGCGATGCCGAACTGAAGCGCAACCACACAGGCGCCCAGCACCGCTGTCGCCGCCATGGGACCGAACAGCCCCTTCACGTCGGGACGCGCCGCGAGAATTGCGGCGCGCCGCGCGCTATGATCGGGTTCCGGGTGCATACGGGCTCTGTGGAATTGGATGTTGGGCAATCTTGGGCGTGCGTTCGAACGCGCTGCTCCGTCCAAACAGCGCTTCGACGGCGCCTCCGAAATTGGCGATTCCGGTCGCGATCTGCAGGCCAAGCGCCGCCGGCAGGCGAACCAGCTCCGCCCCGGGATTCGATCCGCGCACGAAAACCTGTCCGGTCAGCATCAGCAGCGACGGTCCGATGATCGCACCTTCCAGAAGCGATAGCGCGACGAGCGCGGCAACCGGCCAGGTAAGGCCGTAACCCAGCGTCAGGTCGATGGCGGCCGTGGCCACGGTGAGAGCCACCAGCGGTCCAAGCATCCCGCCGCCAAGATGCAGCGTCGAAACCAGCTTTTGACCGATGCGCAGCTGCGAGCGCCACACCGGCCACAGAAGCTTGCGCCCGACTTCCGCGAAGCCCTTCGTCCAGCGAAACTGCTGGCGCCGCCACACGCCCATCGAATGGGGAATCTCGCCTTTGACCGCCACGGTGGTGAAAAACAAGGCGCGCCAGCCGAGCAGCTGCGCGCGGTAGCTGAGATCGAGATCCTCGGCCAGCGTATCGCCCTGCCATCCTCCGGCGGCGTCGATCGCCGCACGGCGCCAGATGCCGCAGGTTCCGTTGAACGGCATCACCTGGCCCGACCAGTTCCGCGCGGCCTGTTCGACGGCAAAATGGGCATCGAGGATTCGCTGCTCGGAACGGGTCATCGAATTGTCGCCCGCATTCAGATAATCGCAGCGCGCCTGGACGAAGCCCAATTGGTCGTCGTGCAGCAGCGGACGCATGCAGGCGCGAAGGAAATCCGGGTCGGGAATGTAATCGGCATCGAGAATGGCGACGAATGGGTGATCCGAGCGGCCCAACCCTTCCGCCAGCGCGCCGGCCTTGAAGCCCGCGCGGTGGTTGCGCACCATCAGCTGCGCGTCGATTTCCACCCGCGCGCAGGCTGGCCACCGCCGCTTCGGCGGGAGCACGGGACTTCATCGGCGCTGTCATCCAGTACCTGGACGTGCAGGCGGTCGCGGGGCCAATCGAGCCCCTTCACGGCCCGGGCAACGCGCGCAATGAGCGTGCCTTCGTTAAACGTCGGCAACTGAACGAGCACGTGCGGCAGGGCATTGTCGGCGGGCAGCGGCAGGGCGAGCAGCCGGGCCTCTGCGGCAAGCGCTCCGCGTCGCAGCCGCATGTACTGAATTACGATCCCGAAGATGGATGCGCCCAGGAGGCAATGGACCGTGAGACAGGCGAGGAGAATGGCGTGGTTGAGATCGTAAAGCTGGAGCACTGGCATGACGGACCGCGAAATCCCCGGGCGGGCCTCTGGGTGCCGCACATGCCGCGCCAGAGCAGGTTGAGAGCAGGCTGCGTGCTTACCATAGCCGGCCGCAGGTCGCCACCCGCGCCCGCCGCACCGCAGCTGCAGAAAAGACTAACGAATGTGAACAGCAGATGAATAGTGCGGCCGCCGGCGCCTGATCACCCCTCCGTTACGGGTTTGGGCGTCCGCTTGAACACTTCGCGCCGTCCGAAGAATGCCGCAACGATCGGGCGCGCGTTGGCGAGGCTGAGATAGAGAATCAGGGGCGGCAGCGCGCAGACGGCGACGAGATAGCGGCCGATTCCGCCCCGCTTGAGCTCGAGATAGGGCGGCAGGGTCATTCCCACCACGACCGGAAGGAAAAGGCCCAGGATGGTTACGAACAGGGGCGTCAGCGGCGGCAGGCCGCCGCCGCGCAGCGCAATGTCGATCACCAGGGCAATACAGGCGATGGCGATGACCGGAAGCGCGCCCTGGTAAAGGATGAGAAATCCCGCCTGCAGCTTCTCAGTCAGACTCCACTGCGAGCGCCAGATGGGCGCACTCAATTTGCGCGCGATCTGTGCAAACCCTGTCGCCCAGCGTCGCTGCTGAACCCGCCAGTGACGCATGCGGTCAGGGACGAGACCTGCCACGGCGGGATGCATCAGGAACAATCCCTTCCAGCCGGCCAGCGCCGCGCGAATTGTCAGATCGAGGTCCTCGCACACGAAATCGGCGTTCCATCCGCCCGCATCTTCGATGGCGCGCCGGCGCCAGATTCCCCCTGTCCCGTTGAACTGGAACAGCATGCCTGCGCGCGCGCGCACACCCTGTTCCATCACGAAATGCGAATCGAACAGCAGGCTTTGCGCACGCGTGAGCCAGTTGGTGCCGGCATTGGAGAATTCGCAGCGCGACTGGATGAAGCCGGCGCGCGCGTCTGCAAGGAGTGGGGGTACGGCCATCCTCAGCCAATCCGGAGGCGGGCGGAAATCGGCGTCCAGTATCGCCGCAAAAGGCGCATCGCTGGCAGCAAGGCCCGCGGCAAGCGCGCCGGCCTTGTAGCCGTGACGATGCTTCCGGGTCAGGTGATCGGCGCGGAAGCCGCGTTCGCGCAGACCTGCAAGAGACACGCGGGCGAATTCGCCGCCCCCGTCGGAACTGTCATCCAGCAGCTGGATGTGCAGCCGGTTCCGGGGCCAGTCGAGGTCGCTCACCGATCGCAACAAACCTTCGATCACCTCGCGCGGCTCGTCGTACACCGGCAGCTGTATCAGGATCTCGGGCAGATCCCCGTCTCGGGGACAGGCGAGCGGCTCGCACGCCGCCTTCAGTTTGCCTTGCGCCCATTCGATCAAATAGAGAACCGGCAACATCAGGAATCCGATGCCGACGGAAATCACGCCGAGAAGCGCGACGGCGGTGATCGCATCGACGAGCATGACGGCAAGGTGCTGCGCCATCAGCGGTCGCAATCCCGCGCGACGGGTCGGTCCGCGTCCGGCGAGACGCGGGAAGCTGGTTGCGTGGCCACCTTATGCACGGTTCCTCCCCATTGGACTTCGGCAGTGGTCAGGGCGCGCAACCACACGATCGGCGTCAGCACTTCGCGCACGAGAAATGCCAGGGGAGACCGGAGCGAAACAGGCCATCCCCTGGTCGCGCATAGTATCGACTCCAACGCAAACCATCCACCAAGCGTGCCAAGCGCGACGGCGAGCGGTGAGAATCCGAACAAGGCAGCCGCCACCGCGCCTGCCGCAGCCGTCGGAAGCGCCGAACCGAGGAAAGCCGCGAAAAATGCGGCCGGCAGTTGAATGCGCCAGATCACCATCCAGCGCAATTGACGTTGCCAGACCTCGGAGAAACGCCTGACGCCCAATATCTGGTCGCTGACCCGTCTGGCGAGCACGGTACGAAATCCCAGCCGGCCGATCGCGCTCGCCAACGCCTGGTCTTCGCCCACCGCCCAGGCGATGCAATCGAAGCCGCCTGCCCGCAGCAAATCCGAGCGTCGGAAGAGCATGATCTTGCCCAGTCCGAATCCGATGCCGGCCGCATCGGCGAGCATCAGGACGCGCGCATGATAGCAGTTGATGATCGCGGCTTCGGTCCATGCGGCAAGCGATCGGGGACGTGTGGCGATGGCGATGGTGCTGACGAGACCGGTGTCGGGGCCGAGCTGACGCACCAGGGATTCCAGTTCGCCGGCCTCAAGTCGCAGGTTGGAATCCTTGGTCAGAATGAGATCGTTGCGCGCCTGACAGATGGCCGGCCACATATTGTTCAATTTGGGGCTCGCGGCAGCATCGCAGTTCGAGCGGATCATGCGGGAAGATACCGCCGGAAAAGCTGCGCGGATGCGTTCCATCGTTGTAATGGCGGGCGATTTGTCCTCGGCGGCAGCTATCTCGATTTCCACATCCTTGTAGTCCTGGGAAAACACCGACCGCTGCGCCTCTTCGAAGCCGTCATGCAGCGATTTGATCGGCAGGATGGCTGTAACCCCGGGCAGCGCTGAGTGCGCCAATCCTTGCCGGCGGCGCAGGGGATAGGCCAGGGCGGCCGCGAACGACATCAGCAGCACGACGGTCGAGCACACCCACCACGCCGCAGCGACTGCGGACAAGACGACGTAAATCACGTCGCGCGCGGCGGTGTCGCGGTCGGCGGCATCATATCGTCATCCGGGCTCGCGCCCGCCTCGCATAGTCCCGCCACAGCGAATTGAAAATTCGTCCGCGCGGCTTGCCGACGGCGCCGGCCCAATGCGCAAAATAGATTTCGCTGCCCTGCCAATCAACCGGCCCCTTGTCGCCAAGGACGACGCCCTCCGCCTTGTAGAAACTTTCATTGGAGGCGCCGGGAACACACTCCGCAAGCGAACGAACCTTCAGGCCCAGCCGATGAACGACGAAATTGACGAGCGGCTGCGCGAACAGCATGCCGCGCTTGCGCACCGAATGGAACAAATCCTCGTCGGCGGCAACGATGCGCTGGAAATCGGAAAGGGAAAGGATATGGCGGGAGGTCGCGAAGAATCCGTCATTGAAAAGTTTCACGCCATCGAGAAAGCGATGCGCCGTCCGGTTGCGGTTATACACATACTCTTCGCTCGTCGAGGCGATGACGAAATCGGCAAGGCCCGGCCGGATCCTGCCAAAGACGCTGCGGAAGTCGCGGAACAGGATGGTGTCCACGTCCAGATAGATGACCTCGTCGAGGGGCAGCGCCAGCGCCTGCAGCTTGCGCAGGCGACGACGGTGATGCGGAAAAAGCGGATAGAGCCGCTTGGCCAGGGCGTCGATTTGCGCCAGATCGTCGTCGACCCAGATCGCGCCGTAGATCGCCGCCGCGCGCCGCGTCGCGGCCACATTGTCGTCGAACGGAATGAGATGGAGCGGCACCGCGGAATTGGTGGCGCGGTAGCTCTCCAGGAACGGCAGGAGCCAGTCGATGACCTTGTCGTTGGCGAGAATGGCAATCCCGTGGATTCCGGTGCCCGTCGTCATGCCGAAGTTCTCGCGGCCAGCGCCTTCCCCGTGCGAGAGGAGGAAAGCGGAGAGCGCGGATCGACGTCTGTTTTGATATTTCGCGTCATTCGCGCATGCGGGAGCCTTCGACGCGCGGGGGATCGCGTCGCGACTCTGCGTCGGAAGGTGCAGCAAGTTTGCGACGTGGGACCATCTCCCGCACGAAATAGAGCGGCCTTTGCTTGGCCTCGTTGAAAATGCGTCCCAGGTATTCTCCGATGATGCCCAAAGTCAGCAGCTGCAGTCCGCCGAGAAACAGCACAACGACCAGCAGGGATGGATAGCCCGCAACGGGGTTGCCGAAGACGATCGTGCTCACCACGATGCCCACGCCGTACAATGCGGCCACCACCGACGTCGCCAAACCGACATAGGCGGCGACCTTCAGCGGCGCGGTGGTGAAGGAGGTGATGCCCTCCAGCGAGAAATTCCACAGCCGCCAGTAGTTGAACTTGGATTTGCCGGCAAAGCGCGGGTCGCGATCGTAGCGCAACGCCCCCTGGCGGAAACCGATCCAGGCGAAAAGACCTTTCATGAAGCGGTGATGCTCGCGCAACTGGCGCAACGCATCCACCGCCTGTCTGTTCATCAGACGAAAATCGCCGGTGTCGCGCGGGATGTCGAACCCGGTCAGCCGCCCGATCAGGCGATAGAACAGCCGCGCGCTCGTCTTCTTCAGGAAGGTTTCGCCGCTGCGGCTGGCGCGCTGCGCGTAGACGACGTCGTATTCGCCCGCCGCAAACACGCCGATCAGTTCGGGTATCAGCTCCGGAGGATCCTGCAGATCAGCGTCGATGATGACGACAATGTCGCCCGCCGCATGGTCGAGGCCGGCCGTCATCGCCGCTTCCTTGCCGAAATTGCGGCTGAGATCGACGAGGACGACATTGTCGAACTGCCGCAAGAAACCGCGAATGATCTGCGGGGTGCGGTCGCGGCTGCCGTCGTTGACGTAGATCAGTTCGCTGCTGAAGGGCAGCCTGCCGAGCACGTCCTGCGCGCGCCGGTTGAATTCCGCGATCCCCGTTTCCTCATCGAAGACGGGAACAACGACGGAAATCAGGCCGATTTTTTGCGTCATGTCAGGCGCGCCAGGCAGAAGACGGACAATCCGCCGAGGCGATTATACCGGAAGAACGGCAACTCGACGCGATGCGCCAGGGTGAGCAATGCGTTCACGAACCGCGAATGCACGGTCAGGCTGCTTTTGGCCGCGCCATTGCGTTGCCAGACCCGCAACGCCGCCACAAGCGGCAGGACGAGGGCAAAAAAATACCGCGTCGTAACGATCTCCAGACCCGCTGCGCGTGCCGCCGCCTCAAGAGAACGAATGGTATACCGGCGCCTGTGCTCGAGAAACCGGTCATGGGCGGAGAACAGGGACTGAAAGGCCGGAACGCTGATCAACACGAAGGCGCCCGGACATGCGCCGGCCATGCTCGATCGGATCAGCGCGACATCGTCATCGACATGCTCGAGTACGTCCATCAACAGCACGAGATCGGCGTGACACGGGATGACGCCGCTGACAAATCGAATTGGCTTGCCGGCGAACAGTTCCGCGCGATCGGCCGCGTAGGCCGAAATCCACGCACACAGCCGAACTCTGCGCCCTTTTCGAGCAGGTGCCTGGAGAAGATGGCGGAGCCGGCTCCGATGTCGAGGATCCGGCGGAAGGCAACGCCGTGCAGCATCGCATCGAGAGCCAGCTGTTTGGAGCGGTAATACCAGTGATTCCCGACTGACCCTCCCAGCAACTCCTCTTCCTTGACGTCCATTCGCCCCTCATGCGCAGCCTGCGCCTGCATTATCGTTGGTTCGACGTTCAGCCCAACGTCTCGAACCTGGAATCTTCTGCGGACGACCTTTCGGTCACGATGCGCCGACCAGGCGAATGCGCGAGACATACAGGCCGAGAAGCCGCCCGTCACCGTTGATGCCGAGAGCAGAAGGTGAAATCGCATCGGGGAGCTCAAAGCTGATCTCCATGATTTGCCCTTGATGGATAAACCTTCTCGGAATTACGAGAGAACGGAAGAGGTTTGAACCTTGAAATTTGAACGTCCAAACCCCCAGCGTCCTTCCGTCAACCTTGACCCGTGCGCGCTGGGTTGGATGGCGATAACTCAGGAGGGCGCCGTTCCCAGCCAACTGCATTTCGAGCCGCAAGTCTCCCGCTGGCGGAAGGGTCGGGCGGATGAACAATTCCGGTTGCTCGTCCACCGTCCAAACCGCGGGAAAAGGTCTTAAATCCCAACCCTGCAGCAACATGCTGTTCGGTGCGGCGCGGTCCGCGCGAAATTCGGTACCCGGCACATAAAAGGGAAGTATCCGTTCGCCCAGGAAACGCGATGAAGGAGCGCGGACGGGATCGAACGTGCACAAATCGAAACCGTCGACGCGCCGGCAATAATCGCTTGGTGCCTGCCGATCGATGACAAGAACAGCGAGCGCGTCGTTCAAGACGTACGCCGTCTTTGGGTCGAGACCAACACGCGCCACCTGTTTCGGTGCGTCGGCGCAGTTGAGCGTCTCGCTTGCAGCCGAAGTGCGCGCAGCATGCACGCTATTCAAAGTCAGCCCGCTCCGCCCGGCTAACCATGCGAACCACGGCCACGCTCCGTTGCCCCCCGGTGTGTACATGGGATCGCATTGCCAAGCAGGAAGGATGACGAGGTGCTTTGCGTAATCGGAAAGTTGCGCCCAATCGCGCGAAACCAATGGGTTGGAATTTGTAATTCGGATCTGTGTGGCCACCGCGTGCTGCAGGGGAAGTGTGTCGCAAAACTGCACCAGAAAAGTTGCGACAAGCGCCGCGCGCCTAGGCCAGGGTTTCTGGATCGCCAACGTCGTAGCAACGATAGCGGCCAGAAAGAGAAGACTGTGCACAGGCCAGAAGAATCGGCCCGACGACTGAAATATCGAGAGGACACGCAAAAGCGCATGCGGAGCGGGAATGGTAAACAGGACCGTTTGTCCGAATGTGACCCGAACGGACAGTGCAAGGACTATCAGAAGCAGGGAAAGAAATAGAAGAGGCCGCACGGACAGCCGCCATAGCCTTCCCAGTAGCGCGGGGCGGAGGACGACGCACAGGAGACCGAGCAGCAAAATACCGGCGCCCAGGTAGTTGTAGCCTTCATATTCTTGACCCGGAAGAACGCCGAAAGATCGGAAATACAGCGAACAGTCGCCGGGATTAACGGGCGACAACGCATTCATCGAGAAGTAGGCATAGCCGGTTCCTTCGATGTTCGGCCGGGAGTTGAACGTGACAAATCCGAACAGCACCAGCGAAAGCGACAACGAGGTGAGCAACACGACACCCCAGAGCAAGCGATTGGTTGCCGTCAGGTGGCAGAGGACGCTTAACGCGCGACCGCCTGCCCCCGGCCCCTGCATAGCGCCATCGTTCGACCAACAGCCGGATTGGTGCATCGCGCTCTGTGGCGGTTCCAGCGCGGTACGAAGCAGCGCCGCCAAAGCAATCAGCAGGGCCATTGCCGCGAGATAGGGCGTGATCGCGCCGGAAATGAACAAGAGTATTGCGAACGGGGACAGAAAACTTGCAAGCCCCGTGCCCCGCATCGGCCGGAAGTAGTAGTAAAGCGCCGCGAGGATCAGCCACTGACTGCAGAGCGAGTAATGCCCCGAAAGGCGGCCGATCAAAATCGGGGAATATAGAAAGAACAATGCGCCCAGATAGATGATCACTTTGTCGGACGTGAAGCGGGAAAGCAGCTTCAACGCAAAATAGGTTTGCAATATCAAACAGAGCGCAGCGTAGGCGCCGAGATATTGAAAATTCTGCGGTAGCATGCCCGCAAACAGCCGCAGCGGAACTGCGACGATCGGAATGACGTCTAGATAGGCCGCGGAGATTCCAAAGGGATAATCGAGGCGGTCGATCCACGTTGGCGGGAAGGCCCAGGATTGCCGGCGGAGGAACTCCCAACCCGCCTGGTAGACGGCGGGATCGCCCTTGAGCCAACGTAAATTCGAAGGATCGATCTGCCGCCAGCCGATCAGCAGCAGCGCGTCCAGCGATCCGGAAAGTGCAGCGAAGCAGGCAAAGAGCAGCGTTTCGTAGGAGGCGCGGCCCTCAGCCGGGCGGCTCGGTTCCCCCATCCCGAGAAGTTGCCTTGCGTCAGCCAAACCCGGCTCCGATAGCTCTGCGTGATGTGTGCGGTCTGTCAGAATTTGCCGCCGCACGCCGGTGGTTGGAAAAAGTCATTTCAACTGGAGGCACAGGCTCAGACTTTGTAGATGTAGATCAAATAGCCTGCGACCCTTGCAATGGATTTTGGAGCGCCAAAGGTCTTTGTGACGGACCTGCCGCTGAAGGGCGCGCCGGGGGCCGGATCGACGACTACGAAGTCCGGCTTGCGGCTTGTAAATGGTGCCGGATACCAAGTCGCACTGCTGAGCCAACGCATCGCGACGATCTGGTCACTCTCCCAGCCCCACAGCCCCAAACGAACCGGACGCAAAGCCACCGAGCCATGATTGAGCACGGTGGCGAGAGAAGCCAGGGCGAACGGCCCATAGCCATAATGCTGCCGGTGCTGACGCAGCCAGTCTGCCACTTCCTGAACTGGCTCTAGGGTCCAGACGATATGCCTCGGTCCGGACCAGTAATGCTGGACTACCGTGAACATCGAGAGCGCCGCTGCCACCGGGATAGCGGCCTTCATCCCACGGTGGCCCGGAGTCCAGCGTCCCGCCAGGATTGAGCCGAATACGAGAACCGGAAAAAGGTAGCGCGCCGCCGAGTAATCTTCGAAGACAGCACGGCTCAGAACGACGGCGGCCAGATTGAGCACAATCGCGAGGGCCAACATCATGTCCAGCGGTCTGCGGGTCACCGCCAGCGTCGGGCTCGTCCGGGCCTCCAGTATCGATCTCAGACGAACCCAGATATCGACGGCGATGGATCCAGTGGAAATAACCGCCGCCAGCAACAGAACCAGTCGAGAGAGTTCCGGCAGGGCTGCCATCACTTTGGAGTCGAGGAAGTTCGCACCGAAGATACTGAGCAGGTTCTTGAACACATAACCGATATTGGTCGAGATTTGGGCGAAGGGCGCGAAGGACAGGCTTAGCGCTTCACTCTCGACGATTTTCGCGCCGCCGGTAGCCATGTTGACGGCGAGAAAGGCCTTGGCCGCGATGCAGGCAGCACCGACGGTCGCCCCGACCGCGGCGCGGCGCGATCCGCTGGAAGACTGGGACAAAGCCGCCGTAGCAAGGACTGGTACCGCGCCTATGACGACGACCATCGGATCTCCTGCCACAGCCAGGAACGTGGCCACCCCAATACAACCCAACCGCGTCAGTCCATTTTCCTCTCGCCCGGACAACAGGCTTTCCGACCACAGGAACATCGCCAAGACGAAACACAATGACGCGACGTGCATCGGCGCAAAGCTGATCTGTTCCATCACCGGATTGCGCTCAAAAATAAGCAAACCGAGTAGCGTCAGAACGCACGCAACGATCCACCCACGGTCCCGCGGCCTCATGCCGGTTGAGGCAGTCGCGCAGGCGAGCAGGACCAGACCCGCCCAGAGCGCTGCAGGCACATAGAGCAAGACCGCGATGTGGTAGCCGAAAATCAGGTGGGCCACGCCGTAGACGACGATGTCCGATGTCAAGAACGGATCGGGCGCAAGCCACCAATTCTCCAAGCGCCAGTTGCCATGGATAAGGTCAATTCCCGCAAGGTAGATGCTGGCGGATGCGTAATCGCGGGGAATTTGGCCGAAAAGTATTACGTACGCGACGGTCAGACAGAGGAAGGCAGCCACCAAGGCTATCGTACGCGGCAAGACAATCGTGCCTCGCCTAGTGGGTCGCATTTACCCCGAATCCCGAAGAGATTCCCGACCTAACCGACATTTTCCCCCGACTATCGCAAGTCCCAGCGCGTGCGGAAAATGGCGTCGCAAAGGCCGGGACTGCCGAAGCCGTCGCTGAAGCTGACGCGCGCACGGCGGTGATGCTCGCCATGGGCATGGCTGGAGACGAGCGAGGGGGGAATGCGGCGCAGCAGCCACGTCCAGCGCGACACCGCGGCTTTCCCGATTCCCGCCGCGAAATCGTACCCCGAATGCTCGTAGAGCCCTCCGACGGCGCCAAGGCAGGCGACCAGCAGTTGAAAGCCAAGGTTCGACGTACCGCCGCCGATCAGGATCAGCGGAACAAGATAAGGGCAGACGATCGTCAGAAGGAAATCCGGCGCCGTCATGTAGCAGGCGCTGATGCTTTTCGAAGCTCCGGTCGAATGGTGCAAATTGTGTCCCAGCCAGCGAAAGCGCGGATTGTGAAGCAGCCCGCGATGCGCGGCGTACTGGATGACGTCGTGCCCGATCGTCATCAGGAAAAGAGCGGCCGCGGCGAAACCAAGTCCGATGTGCGCCGATCCGGTGAAGGCGAGACCAAATCTCTCGCATAACCACATCGCCGGCAGCAGGACGAATATCTGGTTGAAGAGGACGCGCGGAAGGAAGTCCGCATAGGCGAGGCGATCCCGGTTGCGCAGCTTGCAGGCGCGGAACACACCTGTGCGATCGCAAAGCTCGAAGCCCCACCCGACCGCATGGAACACGATCATGTGCCCTGTCCACACGATGACGGAGAGCGGAAGCAGGGTTCGCAGCTGGAGGAGTTGCGCCGTCAGGTTCGACATAGCGGTGAAATGCATCCTCTCGGTCGCCGCGGTTCAACCGGCCAGCCACAGGAACCCATAACGTCACGCCGCACAAGGCGGCAAATCTTCCACATCCTTCGCCGCCGCATCAGCCGCGTTGCACGTCGACCGAGGCGCGCGCCGGGCGCGTTGCGAATATCGCATCCCACCATGGAGCGCTGACTCCGAACCACGAGGATTCGTCGCGGAAATGATGGTGCATGTGCCGGTGACGCAGCAATTTGCCGAGACTGCTCTTTGGTCGACGGTGATGAACATGAAAATGCAACATGTCATAAACGATGTAGCCGGCCACGAAGCCCGCAAGGATCGGCAAGACATGTGGCGCGCCAAAGACCAGGCGCAGAATCGCGTATGCCGCGGCCATGATGGGCACGCTCATCAGAGGCGGCATCACCAGGCGAAGAGGATCGCCGGGATGGTCGTGATGGACTCCGTGTATCAGGAACTGGACGTATCTGCCGGCGACCGTCCCGGCGCGATAGTGGAACAGAAAGCGATGGCCGAAATATTCGACCAGCGTCCATAGAAGATAACCCGTCAGGAGGCCGGCGGTCACGGCCGGCCACGGCAGAACCCGGAAGGCGAGGAACAGCAACGCTGCCACGATGGGCGAATAAAGCAGCAACGGCACGAGATGATGCACGCGGGACAGCCGGTCCAGCACCGGATTGCGAAACAGGCGCGGTGAAGCCGCCAGCACACCCGTGTCGTGCGCGCCTTCCCCCGTCTGGCTCTCCATCGGCACGACCATCTTTTCGTCCTGCATCGGCCCCCTTAAACCGGGTCCTCCATATTCGAATCAATGCAACGGGGCAATTGGGGACTGGCGCAGGCTGCCCGGCATCGGCTTAAATTGCTCCGGCGCCGGAACAGCCTGGCGTGTGCCACCGCTGCGATCTCGCGGCCGGATGCGATCCGACATGGAGCGAAAGTCGAGGATGAGGGCATGAAAGCGGCCATGATTGCGGCGGCACTCCTCGCGTTTGCAACCCCGGTCGCGGGCACGGAAAACATCGGGGGAACGGGGCGCATCGAGCCGAGCGGCGGCGTGGTGGTTCTGACTGGCGTTCAAGGCGCAAGAATTTTCTCGATTTCCGTGCATCCGGGCCAGATGGTGAAGCGCGGCGACCTTCTGATGACGCTCGACGACCGCGAACAGCGCGAAAACGAACAGATTGCCGAGCTGGCGCTCGCCCAGACGCGGAAAGATGCCGCGCAAAATCTCGCCGCCGCCGAGACGGCGGTGCGCATCGATGATGAACGCTGGCAGCGCGCCACCAGGGACGCCGAAAATTACAAGGCGCTTGGTCCCGACGCCACGTCACAAAAACAGATTGCAGACACCGAGCAGTCCGCCAACGAAGCGCGCCTGCAGCTCGATGTGGATCGCAAGAGGGCGAATCAGGTGCAGGCGGACAACGCGGCCAGCATCTCGAGCGCGGTCAAGCGGCTCGACATAGAACAGCAGAAGTTGGCGCTTTACCGCATGGCGGCTCCCAGCGACGGCATGATTCTGCGCATCGACCAGCATGTCGGGGAAACTCTGAGTGGGGCTCCGGCGATCGAAATGGGAAATATCGGCACGATGTACGTCATCTGCCAGGCATTCCAGGGCGATCTGCTGAAACTGAGGCCGGGCATGCGCGCCACGATCAAGAACAGCGCATTCCAAAGGCCACTGAAAGGAACGGTGGAGAATGTCGGTCGCCTCGTCGACACCAAGGCCCAGCTTGGCGACGTGCGCATCAAGCTCGACGATCCCCAGGTCGCGAGCAAGGTGGTCGGAATGGAAGTCGAAGTCGAGATCGCGCGGTAGTGCTGGAGTTTGTGGCGGTTGTGAGATGACGCGGAGAATTGCATCGGCTCTGTGCGTCCTTCGACAAGCTCAGGATGAGGAGATTTTTTGTTGCATGGGGGGCGATGGTAATAGGATCCTCCTCATGCTGAACCTGTTTTTGGTTGTAGCGGCGCTGATGCAACAACAAATCCCCTCATGCTGAGCCTGCTTTTTGTTGCACGGCGCTGATGGTAATAGGATCCTCCTCATGCTGAGCCTGTTTTTGGTTGTAGCGGCGCTGGTGCAACAACAAATCTCCTCATGCTGAGCCTGTCGAAGCACGGCGCGTGGCGCAATGCGGTGCGGGCAGCGTTCTCGATTTCCGGCGCCTTGCCGGGAGTCGCCTGTTTCATCGTCGCCGGCGCGAACCTGCTGCAGCATCGCCTGCGCCTGCTGGCAGCCCTGTCGGGCGTGGCGGTGGCCCTCTTTCTGCTGACGCTGCAGATCTCGGTTCTCGACGCGGCCCGCGCCAAGGTCACCATGCTCTACGACGATTTCAATTTCGATCTCGCCGCGGTGCCGGATACCTACCAGTTTCTGCTGAACTTCGAGACCATCGACCGGGTTGTGCTGGACCAGGCCCGCGCCACCGGCGACGTCGCCCAGGCTTTCGGATTGAACGTGGACGTCGTTCACTGGATGCAATGGCCGTCCAAGAAGCTCGCCTATCTCTTCCTGGTCGGTCTCGACGAGCCGGGATCGTTCGTTCGCGATCCGCTGATCCGGCGCGGAATGAAATCGCTCGTATCATCGCATTCCCTGCTTATCGACTCCTATTCCGAGCCCGACATCGGGCCCCTTGCGACAGGCACCACCGCAAAAATCGGTGACGAACAGGTTTCCATCGCCGGACATTTCAAGCTCGGACTGTTCTTCTACGGCGAAGGCACCGGCATCGTGCGCAACACCGATTTTCCCCGCCTTGCCGATCGCGACTCGCGCGGCGTCAGCATCGGGCTGTTCCAGCTGCGGCCGGGAGTGGATGCGCAGAAGGCAAAGAACGACCTGCAGGCCATCGTGCCCGCGCACACGCTGGTCTTCACCCGCGACGAACTGCTTCAGCAGGAGCGCGACTATTTCCTCAGCGTCAGGCCGGTCGGCATCATGATCTACATCAGCATGCTGATCGCCTGCCTTGTCGGAGGCGTCATCATCGTGCAGGTCCTGTCGACGGAAGTCTCGAACCGGATGAAGGAGTACGCGGTCCTGAAAGCCATGGGCTCAAATCCTGCCTTCGTTTACGGCATCGGCGTGGCGCAGGCGGTCCTGCTCGGTCTGGGCGGTCTTGTGCCGGCCCTGCTTGTCGCAGCTCTCGTGCTGTGGTTCATCGAGGTGCGCACGCATCTGGAGGCGGCTATGGGCCTCGTGCTGCTCGGAAAAATGCTGGCGATCACGTTCGGCGCGGCCTTTTGCGCGGCCGCCGCGGTTCTCGGCCGCGTGCAGCGGGCCGATCCGGCGGCGCTCTACTGATGCTGCTGCGGCTCGGTCTCGGCCTCAGGCTGCTGGCGCACAACCCGCTCAGGCTGTTCATCGCCTCTGCCAGCGTCGCCATGGGCGTGGTCATCATCTTCGTCGAGCTCGGTCTGCTGCTCGGCATGCTCGACGCGCAATCGCTGATTGCCACGCTGGTGCGCGGCGATCTCCTTGTCATGAACATCGCCCGCATCGATCTTCATCGCTGGGACAAGATCGACGCTGTGAGACTCGACGAGGCGGCCGCCGTTCCGGGAGTCCTGCGCGTGACGCCCGTCTATGAGGACCATGTCGGATTACGCGATCCCGAGGACAAGCGCGTGCGGCGCATCATCCTCTACGCCTTTCCGCCGGATGACATTCCCTTCAAGCTTGCCGATCCCGCGGCCGTTTCGCACGCGCTCAAGATTTCGCATGGCTTTCTCTACGACACGCTCTCCCGCCCAATTTTCGGCAAATTTCAGGCGGGTGATGACATTCAGATCGATACCGTTCCGTTGCGGGTGGGCGGCTACGTCACGATCGGAGCGGACATTGTCAACGACGGCAACATTTTGATGAGCGCCGGCGACTGGCGCGCGCGCTCGCCCGACGCCAAGCCGATCATGGGAGTCATTCATCTGAAACCCGGAGTGTCCGTCGACAGGGAGCGCCGGCTCATCCTCGCGAGCCTGCCGCCGGATGTGACCGTGCTCACGCCCGGTGAAACAGCCAGGCGCGAAAGCATCTACACATTGCGCTCCGCTCCGGTCGGCCTGCTCTTCGCGATCGGCATGCTGGCGGGCCTCGTGATCGGCGCGATCAATTGCTATCAGGTCCTGTACAATGAAATCAGCGATCACCTGGCGCAATTCGCGACGCTGAAGGCGATGGGCTTTTCCAATGGCTTTCTTCGCGCGATCATTCTCGGCCAGGCCGTCATCCTGTCGATCGCCGGATTTGCGACGGGACTGATCTTCTCCTGGTTCGCCGACCGTTATATCGCCGGGCAGTCGATGCTCCCCATCCGCATCACGGCGCCATCGGGCCTTGTCGTCTGCTGCCTCACCTTTCTCATGTGCATGGTCGCCGGGCTGCTCGCCATCAAGCGCGTTGCGGTGGCCGATCCTGCCGCGCTGTATTGAGCCGGCCGTGAACGGAGTGACAAGCCTGCAATTTCCGCTCGGCGCCACGGCGCCTTCGGCGCCGATCGTCACCGCCCGCAAGGTCAGTCACGCTTTCGATTCGGGTGCGGCGCGCAAGCAGGTGCTCTTCGATGTCGATTTCGTGCTCGGCCGCGGCGAATTCGTCATTCTCACCGGCCCCTCCGGCGCCGGCAAGACCACGCTGATGACGCTCATCGGCGCGCTGCGCTCATTGCAATCCGGCAGCATCCGCGTGCTGGACACCGAGTTGTTCGGTCTGCGCAGCGAAGGGCAACGCGAAATTCGGCGCAAGATCGGTTTCATTTTCCAGGACCACAATCTCTTCGACGCGCTGACCGCATTCCAGACCCTGTCGCTCGCCATGGAGGTGGCCGGCACGCGGCCCGGACGCGCCGAGGCGCGCCGGCGCTCGGCAGCACTTCTCGCGATGCTGGGAATGGAAGCGCTTCTCGACTCCAAGCCCCGGCAAATGTCGACCGGCCAGAAACAACGGGTCGCCATCGCGCGCGCCCTGATCAACGAACCGCCGATCATCATTGCCGATGAACCGACCGCGGCGCTCGATGCCGATACGGCGGGGCTGGTCGTGAAGTTGCTCAAGCAGCTCGTCGACATTGCAGAAGCGTCCATCCTGATGGTTACGCATGACAGCCGCATTTTTTCGGCTGCAAACCGTATCCTGACGATGGTGGACGGCCGTATCACCGACTCGCGATGACGGTCCTGACAACCGGGGCGGTTCGGTTCCGGCGCGGGCCGAGTGTGCGGCCGGCGCGCACCTCTTCGCGTTGGCGGCTGGCCCTGGCTGTGGCTGTTTCGGTGGGTTTGGCCCGGCCCGCCAGCGCGGAGAGCCCAGCGACCATCAGCCTTACGGACTCCATCCGCAACGTTCTGCGTACGGATAATGACTCGATTCGTCTGCAGGACGAGAAGGTGAAAACCGCGTCGACGCATGTCCAGGAAGCCGGCGGCGCCTTCGATTGGACGGCCCAGGCGCAGGGCGGATGGCAGCTGCTCTACGTTCCGCGCGCGCTTTATGGCGTGGCCGGGGTGCCCCCCGGGAAGGGCGTGTTGAGCAACGACACCGATCTTCTCAACGCCTACTACTATTCCCTGAGCATCGGCCGCGAGTTCCGCAACGGCATTCAGATCGCGCCCGGCGTCACGGCATATCCGGCGACGAGCGGCGCCACCACGGCGCAGACCTTCGGACTGACGGCGTTGCGGCCCAGTCTCGGCCTGCGAATTCCCTTGTTGCAGGGGCTGGGCGAGGAGGCTGCCGATTCGGCCGAGCTGTCGGCCAAGGCGACGCTGGTGGGTACGCGGTTCGACCGCGATTTCGCGATCGCCCATACCGTGCATGACGCCGTGCAGATCTACTGGCGCTGCCTTGCGGCCGATCAGGTCGCCCAAATTTCACTGCAGGCGCTGCGCGACGGGGAAGAATATGCGAATTCGCTGAAGCTCCAGGCGGATCGCGGACTTGTCGAGCCGTCGGTGGCGCAAGCCTACATCGCCGCAAACGCCGCGCGCAAAATCAGCGCCGATCAGAGCGAAGACGCCGTGCGATCCTGCCGGCGCGACCTCGCGGTGGCGACCACCGGAGCAGCGGTGGGTTCGGCGCCGGCGCCGACCGGCGCGTTGCCGAATATGGCGGGCGTCGATGCAGCGGTCGCAAGCCTGAACGAAGCGGCCTTGAACGATCTCGCTCTCAACAACCGTTCGGATCTCAAGGCCGCGCGCGAATATATCGCCGCGGCGCTGGCGACCCGCCGCGGCGCGGAGGACAGCACCTCGCCGATACTCAGCCTGCAAATCGATCCGACCCGCGCCATCGTCGTCTATTCGCAGAAGTCTCGAAAACAACACGGCGGAAGGAAAGGCTGCCGAGGATCTGTCCGGCCAAAGACAAGCTGAAATCGCATTGCACCAGCTCGAGACCCAGGTGCAGGTCGATATCACGGATTCGGTTCGCAATCTGCGTTCCGCGCTCGTCGAGTGGAAGGCCGCGGTGCAAGCCGAACAGCAGACGCGGGCCGCGGCTTCGAATGACGTGAAGCGCGCCAGGTTCGGAGTTCTCGACCGAAAGCTCCTTCTGCAGACGAAGGATCAGCTGACGCAGATCGAAACACAGGTCGTCAATGCGGAGCTTCTGTTCGCATCCAGCATGGCGATGTTGCGTCTGGTGAGCGGCACCGTGCACCCCGAACAGGAAACACCCGCGGCGAGCGCGGCACTGTTCACGAGCCTTCCGAATTCGAGCTGAGCCTGCTGCTGTCCGTGGCCGGTACGGCGCGCATGCATCGGCCGGCGGGCGGCTCCACGCTGTCAAGTCGGGCTATCACTTCGCCGGCGCCGCCGTCGCATGCCAGCCAACGAAAATCGTGCTTCACGTTCTGCTCCGACAGGCTTCGATCGCTGACCAGCGGGCTGAAGCCGTTCGCCGTGACGCTGCCCGGCACGCGGGTGCGGCCACATGCCATCAGGGGATTTGCGTCGCTCATTTCGCAATAGGCGAATTGAAGAGGTCTCGCGCAACGATTTTGAAATCCCCAATATTCGCCGTCGCTGGTCACGCTCAGGCACTCCGACGGGTTGGGCGCAGCCGGCGCGACGGGCGCCGCAGCTGCGGCTCCCGCTGGTCGCAAGGCCACCGGGTCGGTGCTGAAACTGGCCTGGCGCACGAGGGGTTGGTTCGCTGCGAACTCATAGGGCGCGTCAATCAGATGCACAGCCGATTCCCTGATCGGAATCTGCTGCAACCGCAGCGACGAATCCCGGGGCGACACCTGGAACTCACCTGTCGGCGCGGATTGCGCAATGAGCGGCGCACGCGAAGACGTCCAGACTGCGTTTTTCATCGCCCCGTTCCCGCTGTACCCGATAGCGGCGCTCGCGTCGGCGACGTTTGCGACAAAGGCGCCTCCGCAGATATGCGAAGCCGGACGCGCTCCGCGATGCTTCCTGGGTGTCGCAGGTGCTGCAACTCCGAGCCGGCTCGCATATTCCAGCACGGCTGCCTTTTTTTCGTCCTGGCCGAAGATGTGTCCCGCCGCATACCACGCCGTGCAACTCGAACCGCCGCCCGGCGCCTGCGCGGTCGTCACCAGGCCGCCCGCGGGATCGGGTTTCATCGTTTCGATGGTTCCGTCCGCGTAGTCGATATCGATTTCGTCGGCGCTCGACCGAAACAGCCCGACCGCCGAGGACTCGATCGAGACGGTGCCGATGCGACCGTTCATGAAATCGAAGGAGGCCCGCTGCGCGATTCCATTCGGCAAGGTTACAACGCGCGTCAATCCTCCTTCGCCCGAGGCAAGATCGATGGTTGATCCATCCACGGCAACGAGCGTCTTTCCCATGAAAAGGTGCAAGGGCAGAGCACCGCTTCCCGTCTCTGCAGCTGCATCCGCTGCCTCCGTCGCGGATTCCGCCGCAACGATTTTGACTGGTAAAGAAGCCGGCGCGGGCGTCGAGATCGCAGAACTTGCCAGGGTCGGTGCAGCGGCGTGGATCTCCGGACCTTCGCGCGGAGCCGTCGTCGCATCGCCGGCCGCGTCCCGGCGGGCTGGCGTTTCTTGACGGAGCGGCTGTCCGTCCCTCCACAGGCCCTGGTAACGGTCGCCGTTGGCCCAGATCTCGGTTCCTTCGCCGTCGGACTTGCCATTTTTCCACGCGCCGTCATAGCGATCGCCATTGGCCCAGGCGACACTCGCATTTCCATCGAGAGCGCCGGCCTTCCATTCGCCACTCAGCTTGTCGGCCGTGGCCGAAATGAAGATGCCGGTGCCGTCGAACTGGCCGTCGGACTGGTTGCCATCATATCTCGCCCCATCCGCCCAAACCGCCGAGACACGTCCCGGCTCCAGCACGCCGCCGCCAAAGGTGCCGGTAATCGTCTCGACGATCTGACCCTTGTTCAGGAACGACAATGTGCCCGAGCCGCTGATCAATCCGCCGACGCAATCTCCTTGCCATGAAATGCTGTCGTCCGGATCGAAATCCGAATCCAGCGCACGGCAATTGCTGCGCGGATCTGCAATCCATTGTTGCTTCGCATCGGGAGCCGCCGAGGCATCGTGGGGGCCGAGCGAACCCATCGTCGACGCGCATGCGGCATCGGCGCAGCAGATATCCAGCAACGCAACGGCGCCCAGAAAAAGCACCGCCTTCAGACCCGACCACATCTTTTCGCTCCTTCGCGAAGCGAAACCTGCCTCGCACGCCCGAGCGGACGCTCCATCGAGTCGCGATCATGCGCAATTGAATCATGACGACACTGCTAACGAACGCTTTCCGGCATTTCTCGGCTTCTCTGCAAGCGAGGTGGCATTCTGCCGGAGGACCGGTGCAACGATACGTCAAGCCGTTTCGGGCTGCCGGTCCGGATTGCCGAGGGAGTCTGCGTACCAGCGCTGCCAGACTTTGCGACAACGCAGACGGAAGCCGTCGAGGTACAGGTAGACCACGGGCGTGGTGAACAGGGTCAGAAGCTGGCTGACCATCAGACCGCCAACGATCGATATGCCGAGCGACTGGCTGAAGCCCGAACCCATGCCCAGTGCGAGCGGCAGCGACCCGAAAATCGCGGCAAAGGTGGTCATCATGATCGGCCGGAAGCGCATCAGGCAGGCCTTGTGAATTGCATCGCGCGAGGAAAGCCCCTCGTTGCGCTCGGCTTCGAGCGCGAAGTCGATCATCATGATCGCGTTTTTCTTCACGATGCCGATCAGAAGCAGAACGCCGATCAAGGCGAGCAGCGTGAATTCCGTGCCGGTAATCATCAGCGCCAGAAGAGCGCCGACGCCGGCGGACGGCAGGGTGGAAAGGATCGTCAGCGGGTGCACGTAACTCTCGTAGAGAATGCCCAGCACGATGTAGACCGCGCAAATCGCAGCCAGAATCAGCAGCGGTTCGTCGCTCATCGAGTTCTGGTACACCAGTGCATTACCGGCAAAACCGCCGTGCACGGAGGTGGGCACGTGCAGATCGAGCATGGTGCGCTGGATCGCCGCGACGGCATTTTGCAACGAACCCTTCTCCGGCAGATTGAAGGAAAACGTCGTTGCGACGAACGGTCCCTGGTGATTTACGGAAAGAGGCGTGTTGCCCGGGCCGAAACGGCTGAAGGCCGCCAGCGGCACCATGGTTTCCTGCGCGGTGCTGACGGCCGCACCGGTCGAGGCGCTGCCCCGCCCGCTATTGGCAAGCGCATTCATGGCCTGATTGCGCACCGCGTCGGCGGCGACCTGCACCGCTGTCAGCGCCGTGGAAGCGTTGACGACGATCGTACCCGCCACCGCGCCGGTGGTCTGTGTTCCGCTGGCGTTGCCGCCTGACGTACTGACATAGATATCGTCGAGCGTGGCAGGACTTTGCCAGAACTGCGGCGCCACGCCCATGACGACGTGATACTGATTGAGATCGTTGTAGATGGTAGACACCTGTCGCTGGCCGAAGGCGTCGTAGAGCGTGCTGTCGATCTGCGAGGCGGTTAGACCAAGCCGGGCAGCCGTCGTGCGGTCGATGACCAGATTGGCCTCCAGGGCCCCTATGTCCTGATCGGAATTGACGTCCGACAGTTCGGGAACGTTCTGGAGCGCCGCCGTGATCCTGGGCAGCCACTCGTTCAGCTGTTCGAGCGTGTCGGCTTCGAGCGTGTACTGATACGCGCCCGAGCCCTGGCGCCCGCCGACGCGGAAATTGCCGGCATTCTGCAAGTGCAGCTGCGCGCCGGCGAGATTTCGCAGCTCGTGCGTCAGTCGCAGGACTTCCTGGTCGGTGCTGACGTCCCGCGCGCTCTGCGGCTTCAGCTGCACGAAGACGCTGCCGGAATTGACGGCGCTGCCGCCCGGCCCGCCGCCACCGCCACCGCCGGTGAAGCCGGTCGCGTTCTGCACCGCGGGATCCTTCGCGATGGTCGACACAAACGCGGTGAATTTCTTCTCCATGAGCTGGAAGGAGATGCTCTGGTCCGCGACGATACGGCCGAACATCTCGCCCGTGTCCTCGGTGGGAAGAAACCCTTTGGGTATTTCTGCAAACAGATAGAAATTGAGGCAGATCGTCACCAGCAGCACAAATACGATCGTGCCCGGGTTGCGCAGCGACCACGAGAGGGCGCGGTCATAGCCGCGCCGCATCGCTTCGAAGGCGTGCTCCGCGAGCTGAAGCACCCGCCCCTGGCGCCGCTCGGCAACGTCGTGCCGGGGCAGATAGCGGCACAGCATCGGCGTCGTGGTGAGCGAAACGACAAGCGATATCAGGATCGAGATCGACAGAGTCATCGCGAATTCGAAGAAGAACTTTCCGACGACGCCGCCCATGAGCAGAATGGGCAGGAACACGGCGATCAGGGAGAGGCTCATCGACAGAACCGTGAACCCCACCTCGCGGGCGCCCCTGAGAATCGCCGCCTTGCGCGGCATGCCCGCTTCGATATGGCGTGAAATGTTTTCGAGCACGACAATGGCATCGTCGACGACGAAGCCGGTGGCGACGGTCAGTGCCATCAGAGAAAGGTTGTCGAGCGAGAAATTCAACAGGTACATCACGCCGAAGGTTCCGATCAGCGAAAGCGGCACGGCGATGCTGGGGATCAGCGCCGCCCGGCCGTTTCTGAGGAACAGGAAGACCACCAGGATCACGAGCGCGATGGACAGCATCATCGTGCGCTCGACATCGTGGAGTGAAGTACGAATGGACGTCGTGCGATCGTTGGCGATGATGAGCTGGATCGCAGGCGGCAGGGCCGCGCGCAGATCGGGAAGGGCTGCGCGCACGCGATCGACGGTCTCGATCATGTTGGCGCCCGGCTGGCGATAAAGAATGACCAGCACGGCCGGCCTGCCGTTGGTAAGGCCGATGTTGCGTACGTCTTCCACGCCGTCATAGACGTTCGCCACGTCCTTAAGTCTGACGGCGGCGCCATTGCGATAGGCGACGACCAGCGGACGAAACTGGCTGGCCGCGGTGGACTGGTCGTTGGTGTAAATCTGATATTTGAGCGCGCCCGCCGCCACCGCGCCCTTCGGCGCGTTGGCGTTGGCTGCCGACAGCGCCGCCCGCACATCTTCGAGGCCGATGCCGTACTTGAACAGGGCGTGCGGATTGAGATCGATCCGGACCGCGGGAAGCGAGCTGCCGCCGATCTGGACCTGACCGATGCCGTCGACCTGGCTTAGTTTCTGCTGAAGGATCGTGGAGGCGGAATCGTAGATTTGGCCGGTCGACAATGTCTGGGATGTGAGCGCGAGAATGACAATGGGTGCGTCGGCAGGATTGATCTTGCGATAGGTCGGGTTGCTCTTCAGCGACGCGGGAAGATCGACGCGGGCCGCATTGATCGCAGCCTCCACGTCGCGCGCGGCGCCGTCGATATTGCGGTCGATGCCGAATTGCAGAACGATTCGCGCCGAACCGACGGAGCTCGACGATGTCATCTCCGTCACATCGGCGATGGTGCCGAGATGGCGTTCCAGCGGCGTCGCAACGCTGGTCGCCATGGTCTCGGGGCTGGCCCCGGGCATTTGCGCCGAAACGAAGATGGTCGGGATATCGACGTTGGGCAGCGGCGCGACGGGCAACAGGAACAAGGCGACGCCGCCCGCCAGCGCGAGCCCGATTGTCAGCAGCATCGTGGCGACGGGCCGGGCGATGAATGGTGCCGAGATATTCATGGCGCGATTGGCTCGGCGCCGGGCAATTCGCGGGCGGGACCGATACGAAACCGGCGCGCCAGGCGGTCAAAATAGAGATAGATGACTGGCGTGGTAAAAAGCGTGAGCAACTGACTGACGAGCAGACCACCCACGATCGCCACGCCCAACGGCTGACGCAGTTCCGCGCCGGTGCCGGTGCCGAGCATCAGCGGCAGGGCCGCAAACAGCGCCGCCACGGTGGTCATCAGGATCGGCCGAAAGCGCAGAAGGCTCGCCTGATAGATCGCATCCCTGGGGGATTTGCCGTCGCGCCGTTCGGCTTCGAGCGCAAAATCGATCATCATGATCGCATTCTTCTTCACGATGCCGATGAGGAGAATGATGCCGATGATGGAGACGATATTGAGGTCTTCGCCGGCGATCATCAGGGCGAGCAAGGCGCCCACTCCCGCCGAAGGCAGGGTCGAGAGAATGGTGATCGGGTGGATATAGCTCTCGTACAGCACGCCGAGCACGATATAGACCGTCAGGATCGCAGCGAGGATCAGCAATAACTCGTTGCCCAGTGACTTCTGGAAGGCGAGGGCGGCGCCCTCGAAGGTCGTGGTGATGGTGTCGGGAACGCCAATGGCATGTTCGGCGCCGGTGATCGCGTTCACCGCCGCCCCAAGGGAATGACCGGGCGCGACATCGAATGAAATGAGCGCCGCCGGGAACTGGCCGAGATGATCGCGCTCGAGCGGCGCCGGCTGTTCGACCACCTTCGCAATTGCGGCCAGCGGCACCTGCCCTCCTGCGGCTGAGGGCAAATAGACGGTCGACAGGGAAGAGAGGGAATTCTGAAGGCTCGGGCTTGCCTCCAGGATCACGCGGTATTCGTTGGACTGCGTGAAGATCGTCGAAATGATTCGCTGACCGAATGCATCGTACAGGGCATTGTCGATGGTGGCGGCGGTGATGCCGAAACGGGCGGCCGTATCACGGTCGACGACGATGCTGGCCGACAGGCCTTTATCCAGATAGTTGCTGGAAACATTGGCCAGTTCCGGCGCGGCCGCCAGTCTGGGGATGAGCCTTGGCACCCACGCGTCGAGAGGCGCCGTTGTCGCGGCTTCCAGAACGAACTGGTATTGCGCGCGGCTGACATTTGAATCGACCGTCAAATCCTGCACCGGCTGCAGGTACAGCGAAATGCCGGGCACGCTGCGCGCGGTTCGCTCGAGTTCGGAAACGATCTCGGCGATGCTTTCCGAACGGCGGTTCTTCGGTACGAGATTGATCAGCAATCGTCCGCTGTTGAGCGTGTTGTTCGTGCCGTCCACGCCGATGAAGGAGGAAAGGCTCTGTACGTCGCGATCCGTCAGGATTGCGCGCGCCAGCGCCTCCTGGCGAGCGGCCATGGCGGAAAACGAAATTGTCGGGCCGGCCTCGGTGATGCCTTGCACGAGCCCCGTGTCCTGAAGCGGGAAAAAGCCCTTGGGGATGATGATGTAGAGAAGGACGGTGAGAGCCAATGTGGCCGCCGCGATCATGAGCGTCACAGGCTGATGATCGAGCACCCAGGCGAGCAGACGCCCGTACCCCGCGATCAGGCGGCTGAAATATTCGCGCGACGTGCGCGCAAGCCTGGTCTCGCTGTGTTGATCGCGGCGCCTCAGGATCTTTGCGCACAGCATGGGAACAAGGGTCAGCGAAACCACGGCCGAGATGAGGATGGTGATCGCAAGCGTCATTGCAAATTCCCGGAACAGCCGGCCCACGACCTCGCTCATGAAGAGCAACGGAATGAGCACGGCGATCAGCGAGATCGTGAGCGATACGATCGTGAAGCCTATCTCGCCCGCGCCTTTCAGGGCGGCCTGCAGAGGCGTTTCGCCCGCCTCCAGATAGCGGCTGATGTTTTCGATCATGACGATGGCATCGTCGACCACGAATCCCGCTGCGATTGTGAGCGCCATCAGCGACAGATTGTTCAGGCTGAATCCGAGCAAATACATGGCCGCGAACGTGCCGACGAGCGAAAGCGGCACGGACAGGCTGGGGATGACCGTCGCGGGCACGTTGAGAAGAAAGAGAAATATAACCAGGACGACGAGCACGACGGCGAGTCCGAGTTCGAGTTCCACGTCGGCGACGGAAGCGCGGATCGTGTTTGTCCTGTCGGTCAGCACCGAAACGCTCACCGATTGCGGCAATCCCGCTTCGATCTGGGGCAACAGCGCCTTGATGCGGTCGGCCACCGAAATGACATTCGCACCGGGCTGGCGCTGGACGTTCAACAGGATTGCGGGCGTGACATCGTTCCAGCTCGACAGTTGATCGTTCTCGGCGCTCTGGATCACCGTGGCGACATCGGAGAGATGGACCGGCGCGCCGTTCTTGTAGGCCACGACGATGTTCCTGTAGTCGTCCGGCGACTGGATCTGGTCATTGTCGTTGATGGTGTAGGCGCGCGAGGGGCCGTCGAAATTGCCTTTGGGCGCGTTCGAATTGGCGTTCGAAATCGTCGTGCGCAGGTCATCGATGTTCAGGCCGTACGCCGCGAGCGCCTGCAGGTTGGCCTGGATGCGCACCGCCGGCCTCTGCCCGCCATTGATGCTCACAAGACCGACGCCGGGCAGCTGCGAAATCTTCTGGGCGATCCGCGTGTCGGCCAGATCTTCGACCTGGGTGAGCGGCATCGCGTTCGACATGACGGCGAGTGTCAATATCGGTGCGTCGGCCGGATTGATCTTCGCATACACCGGCGGCGCAGGCAGACTCTGGGGTAATAGATTGCTCGCGGCGTTGATGGCCGCCTGAACCTCCTGTTCGGCGATATCCAGATCGAGACTGAGATCGAATTGCAGGGTAATTACCGAAGCGCCGCCCGAACTCGACGATGTCATCTGGTTCAGTCCCGGCATTTCGCCGAACTGGCGCTCCAGCGGAGCCGAGACGGTCGTTGTCATGACTTCGGGGCTGGCGCCGGGAAGAAACGTCTGAACCTGAATCGTCGGATAGTCGACTTCGGGCAGCGCCGACAGCGGCAGGAATCCGAATTCGACAACACCCACGATCATGATGGCGACCATCAGGAGCGACGTCGCCACGGGCCGCAGGATGAAGGGGCGGAAGGATTCATCGACTGAGGCAATGGCTCAGCGGCGTCACGGACTGTCGTTTCCACCACCCGCGCCATGCCAGTGATGATGGCGGTGGCGACCGGACGCAAGATCGTCGCGACGTTTTGCGCCGCTCCATGATGGCATGAAACCTTTCGAGCCGGGAATGACAACGCGTGCGCCGTCACGCAGGCGGTCGGCGCCATCGACCACGACCTCATCGCCCGGCACAGCCCCACGCTTCACGGCCACCATGTCTCCGTCCGCCGGCCCGAGGCTCACATTGCGCATACCGACTGTCTGATCGTGCTTCACGACGAAGACGTAATCGCCGGCGGCTCCGTGCTGGATTGCTGCAACCGGAACCGTCGCCTGGCCGTGCAGCGTGTTGACGAGCAGACGGACATTCACGAACTGGCTGGGAAACAGCCTGAGATCGGAATTGTCGAAGAGGGCGCGCAACTTGACGGTCCCCGTGGTGGGATCAATTTCATTGTCCATCGTCGACAGCGTGCCGCTTGCCAGCCGGGTCGTCTGCGACCTGTCATAGGCTGTGACCGGAAGCTTCGCGCCGGCGCGAATGCGTCCCGTCACCTGGGCGAGATCGTCTTCCGGCAGCGTAAACAGCACCGACATCGGCTGCAGCTCGGTTACCACCACGATCTCCGTGGTGACGCCCACCTGCACGTAGTTGCCGACGTCGATCTGCCGCAATCCGACCTGGCCGGTAACCGGCGAAGTGATCTTGCAGTAGGTCAGATTGACGGCGGCCGCCTCGACGGCGCCCTTGTCTGCTTCGACCGTTCCCGCGTCGGTCCGGACCAGCGCCTCCTGTGTCGCCAGTATCTGCTGTGAAACTGCATTTTGCGCCCACAGTGTCTGATAGCGTTTCAGATCGATCCGGGCATTGGCGTATTGCGCCTGGTCGCGCGCAAGCGCGCCCTTCGCCTGGTCGAGTGCCGCCTGATAAGGACGCGGATCGATTTCGGCCAGCAGGTCTCCGGCGCGCACCATCTGGCCTTCGCGGAAATCAATCTTTTGCATGATGCCGCTGACTTCTGGTTTTATCGTCACGGTCGCCAGCGGCGTCACCGCGCCCAGCGCATCCAGCGTCACGCGGACGTCGCCGCGCTGCACCCTGGCGACGCCGACAGGAATCGGATTGTCGATGCCGAAAGAATGCGCGCCGCGGCGCGTTTTTTCCGACGGGCCAACGAACCACACGAGCAAGCCGATCAGAACTGCAGCCAGCGCGATCCACAGCGAGCGGCGGCCGCCCGGCACATGGGTTACGCTCCAGCGCCGGGCCTGTCCGAGGTAGCCGCGCGCCAGGCCGCCGGCACGGAATTGATTTTCTGCATAGGGTGCATTCATCAATCGTCTCGCTTGAACGGCAAATAGGCGGCGGCGCTCCGCGTCGCTCACGCGAACGCGATCCACGCCCGCAGCAGGAGCCGGTGGACAATCTTCTTAGCAAATCCGGCCCGGGCAAATTTGTCGAAATTGTCGCGGTGTGCGTAAACTGGCGCCGCCTTCATGCGTCACGCGCGCAGACGCGGATCAGCGTTTTGTGTTCTGTTGCCCGCTTACGTAATCATCCGTCGTCTGATCAATTTGAAAGATCGAAGTGCCAACCAATTTCGTGGACGAATGGTCATTACTGTCCTACACACTCTCAGCGAACAAGCGGGCAGATGGAAGTTCTTTTTCTAACCGACAATTTCGTTCCCGAGCAAAATGCTTCAGCTCGCCGGTCCTATGAACATTGCCGTCGCTGGGTGAAGCAGGGCGTAACGGTCACCGTCATCACGACGGTTCCAAACTTTCCATCGGGAAAGCCGCAGCCACCCTACCGCAACCGCCTCTACGCGCGCGAAACCATGGACGGCATCCGCGTCGTCCGCGTCTGGAGCTTTCTGGCGCCCAATCGCGGAGTGATGCTGCGCGCCCTCGATTTCGCGAGCTTTGCGGTATCGGGTTTTTTCGCCGGATTGTTTCAGAAGCCCGATATCATCGTTGCAACTTCGCCCCAGCTGCTGACAGCGGTGGCCGGACATCTGCTCGGCCGCGTCAAGAATCGCCCCTGGGTCTTCGAGGTGCGCGATCTTTGGCCGGAATCGATCGCCGCCGTGGGAGCGATGAAGGAAGGCTTCGTCATGCGGCTGCTGCGGCACCTCGAAAAGACCCTGTACCGGGGGGCCGAGCGTATCGTGACCGTCACCGAGCCGATGCGGACCCGGCTGGCAGATCGCGGCGTGCCCCCGGAGAAAGTCGGCGTGGTGCCCAACGGCGCGGATCTGGAACGGCTGATGCCGCGCCTTCGCAATCCGAATCTGGCGACGCATCTGCGTCTGGAGGGAAAGTTCATAATCGCCTATGTCGGCACGCTCGGCATGGCGCAGGGGCTTGAGTCCGTTGTCCACGCTGCGCATCTCGTCGGCGACAGCGACATTCATTTTCTTTTTGTCGGCGACGGCGCGCGGCGCGAACAATTGATGGAAATGTCGAACTGGCTCGGGGTCAGGAACGTTTCATTCGTCGGCGCCGTATCCTCCGAGGCCGCAGTCGAATATCTGGCCCTCGCCGATGCGATTGTCGTCCCGTTGAAGAAATCTGCGCTTTTCGACGGCGCGCTGCCCTCAAAAATCTTCGAAGCCGCTGCGATGGAGAAGCCGATACTCCTCAGCGCCAGCGGAATCTCCGCCGATCTGGTGCGCCGCTATCATGCGGGCCTCGTCGTCGAACCCGAAAATCCCGAGGCGCTGGCCGCCGCCGCCATGCGGCTTCGAGCGGATGCTCAATTGCGCGAAAGCTTTCGCGCGGGATGCAGTCGCCTGGCGCGTCAGCACGACCGCGACAGACTGGCGGGGCTCATGCTGGACGAGATCCGCCACGCGGCCGGGACAGTGGCCACGGTCTGCTGACCGATATCAGCTGCTGCCGTGGCTGATCACGGAGAGTGAAGCAGCGGCGATTGCGACCTGGCTCAGAATCTGCGTGAGCTGGGTGAAGAACACCATCGTGTTGAATGGCGCCGGATTGGGCGGCACCACGATCGTCGAGCCCGGCGGGATCGGATCGCTGCCGAAGAAACTCAGCATGCTGGAAGACGGCGTCCGCGCGCTGCCATCGGGCATGATGACGAATGTCTCGTCGTTTTCGGCGACCTGCGTATAGCCGCCCGCCTGTTCGACATAATCGTCGAGGCCCATGTCCGGGCGATACTGGAACGATCCCGGATTCAGCACTTCGCCACTGACCGATACGGTGGAAGGCCGTTTCGGAACGTAGATGAAATCCCCCGGCTGGAGCAGCGTGTCCAGCTCCGGCTTTACCGCCAGGATCGTGGGATCCGCGGTCACCGTGATGCGGCCAAGCGCGGGCTGATGCAGCAGCTGCTGCTCCAGCGATTGGAGATAAGTCAGGATTGCCGGATTTACATTCGGCGTTGTGGCTGCCGTCAGCGCGCCGGTTTGCAGTTCGACGGCTTCGCGATAATTGCCCTGCGCCTCGCTTTGCTGCGCACTGATTCGGGTGAACACCGCGCCGAGCGGGTAGGCTTCGTCGGTCAAGCCGCCGGCGCGGCCGAGCACCGCGGAGAGACGCTCGTTGCGCAAGATATCGAATGTGCCCGGATATCGCACCGCGCCGACCACCGTCACCGTGCCGTTCTCCCGGTCGGAGAAAACCTGCCGGACGATCACGGTATCGAGCGGGAGCAGGGAGACCTTTTCGAAGTCGGAGAGAGTGTTGCCGCGATAGACGTTTCGCACGGTATGCGAAGTCCCCGCGCCGACGTCCAGTTCGGTCGACGTCACCGTGACCGCGGAAGAATCCGCCTGAAGCTCCAGGCCTCCCGCCGCTTCCATCAACCCTGAAAGGGAGGTTCCGCCTTCCGCAAGATAGGTGCCGGGATCATGAACGTCGCCCTCGATCCAGACGAGATAATCGGCAGCAAAGTTGACCAGCGCGTTCTGCGTCAGTCCCAATTCCGTTGCGATGTCGGCGGGAAGCGTATCCGGCGCGGGCACGCCCAGCGCCGGCGGCCGCGTGAAGCCTGCACCCTGCAGCGGGATGCCGGCGGCAGCGCTCTGCGCGTTCTCGGCCTGCAGCATGGCAATCGACGCGGGCAATTGCTGGCTCGCTGCCGCAGCTACGCTCGCCTGATAGGGCGGCATGGGCGGCATCGGGGCCGACGTCATCAATCCGGCGGGAGGTGCGGACGACGGGGCAGGAGTCGTCGGCGACGAAATGGTGGTGGGAGAGCTGCCGATGGGAAGGGTGCCGGCGATGGCCTGTCCAACTCCCGTCGCGACCGCCTGCCCGAGGTTTGTGGGCGCGGCGGGCGTGGCGCCCGCGGGTGCCGGCGCCGCGGACGAGCCGGTTTGCGGCGGTACGGAAGCCGAACCGGGAGTCCCGCCATTCGATGCCATGTAGATCGCGGCTGCATTGTTGACGGGCTGCGCAGTGGTTCCCGGCGTGGAAGACGCGGACGCTTGCTGGGTCGACTGTGACGCGCTCGCCGACAGCGCCATGGTCACCTCGGAGGGCGGCACATTCGCCGCCTGCGCGGCCGCCTGCATCTGTGCGGCCGCTGCGGCAGCCAGAGATTGCGCCTGGGGATTCGACATGACGAACACGACGTCGCCTTCGCTCAACTTCAGGTCTTCCTGTCCGGCGAAGACGCGTGCCAGGGAGAATGCCACCGCGCGGTGCACGTTGGTGCGCGGGTCCAGGTGCACCAGAATGCCGAGCGGAGTGTAAGCGTTCGCGGTCACATCGCCGGGCTTCCTGATCAGCCGTGACAAGGTCGGCACTTCGTCCAGCGGCCTGGTGCCGGGGAGCTGCACCGCGCCGGCGAGCGTGACCCGGCCCAGCGCGCTGCCGGCTTCCTGGTCGACGGAAAGTATTTCGCCGCTCCTCACGACGCCGCCGCGTCCGAGCGCGACAAGCTGCGTCCCTCCGCTCGGCAGCAACTCCAGCTTCGACAGATGATTGGCTCCCGCCAAACTGCCGCCTGCCAGCCGAATCAGCTCATCGCCTGGGATGGCGCGCGCGGTGGACGGAAGTTCGTAGATGCCTGGACGGTTGACCAGACCCAGCGCCGCAACCGTCGCGCCGATCGGCGGGACCTCGATGCGGTCGCCGTCGGTCAGATCGCCCACCTCGGTGACGTTGCCGTCGGCAAGGACGGAGTAGAGATCGATGCGCGCGCGCCTGCCGCCGCGTATCAGCACGATGTTGCGCAGGCTCCCGGTCTTGCGGACGCCGCCGGAGAGCAGAAGCGCATCGACCGGCGTGTTCAATCCGCTCAGCGTCCGCACACCCGGCGCATTCACCTCGCCGCTGACGAGAACCGATATCTGCCGCGTCTGGGCCAGCGAAACGTAGGCCTGCGTGGACAGCGCGTCCTTCGCGATGACGGCCTGCAGATCATGACGCACCTGTGCAAACGTACGGCCGGCCGCCTGTACCGGCTCATAGCCCGGGACAATCACGCGCCCGTCGCGATCGACGGGAACGACGTAGGTGTTGTTGTCATGGCCGCGACAGACGATGGTCACCTGGTCGCCGGCGCCGAGGATGTAACGGTCCTGAACGTTGCCGATCTGCTGCACCGTAACCGATGAAGGCACGCCGAAGATATCGTAGCCAAACTGCTGCAGCGGCTGACCGGCACGCTGCGAGAACAGCAGCTCGAGAGTGGAAGTCGGCAACTGTGACGTGGTCGGAGGCGTCGCGGGAGCAAGCGTCTGCGTCGACGGACTCGACCGAAGGTTGAACCATCACCGGCGCGGGCGGCGGCGGAACGCCCGGCTGTCCGGTCGAGGTCGCCGATCCCAGACTTTGCAGAACCGACTGAACCGAGGAATTGCCGATCGTCTGCGCATTCACCTGCACAAGGGTCCAGCAAACGAACCCAGCGGCCGCGATGGCGGCGACGAGCACAATTCGAAAACGAAACCATTTTGGCTGCATACATGCGCTGCCCGCCGCCGAACCGCGGGCACCCCTGGAATGACACCACCTCGCGCTGCTTATTACTCTTAACGCTGAGGAGGACGCAAGTTAAAGCCTTGCTGTCAGGGCACTATTGCATTTGATGGCGCCGAGCGCCCAAAGCGGCGCATCGGATATATTTCCTGGCGCACATCGATGGACTCGGCATGGCAGGCATGTAAAACCTCGCAAGCTGACGTTATCGTGGCGTCAATGGGCGTGCAGGTTTGCGCGGCGGCGGATGCGCCGGGCGAACCGATGATCGAACGGGGCAGTGGACTTGGCGCAAGCCCGAATGCGCGTGTGGTGCGTGGTGCGCCAGCTGTTGGCTGGCAGCGCAGCGCTCGTCTCCGCGTCGTTGCCGGCCGCCGCGCAAAGCAGCGACTATGAAGCAAACATACTACCGACGCCTTCGCTGTACGGCGGCGTTGGCCTGCTCGATATGCGCAACGCGCGCTTCATGCCGGACGGCTATCTTTGGATGAACGTCGACGTGAAGCAGCCTGACACGCGCGTTTCGATCAACTGGCAGGCGCTTCCCTGGATGGAAACGACATTTCGCTACGCCGTGAACTATGCTCTGGCGCCGATAGGTCAGAGGGCGCTTTACGACCGCAGTTTCGATATCAAGCTCAGGCTGTTCACGGAAGGCGAATACACGCCGCAGATTGCTCTTGGCCTGCAGGATTTCATCGGCACCGGTGTCTACTCGGCGGAATATCTGGTCGCCTCGAAGCGCTATGGGCCCGTAGATCTCACCGCGGGCATGGGCTGGGGCAGACTGGCCTCGCGTGGCACGTTCTCCAATCCGCTGGGGCTGATCGATCCGGCCTTCTATACGCGCCCCGTCGACACCAGCCCGACCGGTGGTGTGCCACTCTTCACCAGTTACTTCCGGGGACCGAAGGTCGGCATTTTCGGGGGGATCGAATACGAAACGCCGCTGCCCAATCTGACAGCCAAGCTCGAATATTCGACCGACGACTATGCAGCGGAATCTTCCTACACGCATAACCCCGCTATTCATCCGATGAATTATGCGCCTGTCCCGGTGAACGCGGGATTGTCGTATCGGCTCTGGAACGCCATCGACCTTGGCGTCTCCGTCATAGGAGGGCGCGAACTGGCGGTCGACGCCAACATCATCATGAATCCGACGGTGCCCAATTGGCCATACAGGCTCGATCCCCCGCCGCCGTTCGTTGCACGGCCGGACGGTGCGGGCCAGCCGCTCGTGCAGCTTCGCCTGAGAAACGAATCGTCCCCCGACACCTGGCCGGTTCACTTTGTCGATCTGACGATGCGTGCGGGCGAGGATGGACGGCCTCCGGATCCATCGCTGTTCCACGAGGAGGAGTTGCCGATCGCCGACGTGTTTCAAAAGGCTGGCCTGCATGTGACCGATGGCTGGATTGCGGGCGATACGCTGGTCGCGCAGGTCGACGCCAGCGGTCCGACGACCACGCTCTGCGCGCGATTGCTAAGGGCGGGGTCGCTCCCCACCCCGGAAATCATGCTGGTAGGGCGGGACTGGAATCCGATCGCGACGTGCACGACGCCAGTGGCCATGCCAACCGCGCAAGCCGCGCCGGCGCCGCCGTCGTGGCAGCCCGATACGCTCGCCAAAATGCGCCGGGCCATCGAAGATCAGAAGCTCGTCGTCCAGGGAATTTCCATCCAGCACGGGGTGGTCAAGGTCGAGATCGAGAATGGCAAGTATTTCCGCGACGCCGAGGCGATCAGCCGGGTTGCGCGCGCGCTTTCAGCTGTTGCGCCGGCCGACATCGCGGCCTTTGAGATCACGACGACGTTCGCGCATATGCCGCTGACGACAGTCACCCTCTCCCGCGCAGAGATCGATGCGGCAGCGCGGGGAGAGGTAACGCCGGCGGAGTTTTCGGAAATCGACGATCCTGTCGGATGCGTCGCCCCGGACCAGATATCCGGATGGCGCAGGCGACCCGCAGTTCTCCTGGAGCATTTTCCCTTCCATTCAGGAGGAATTGTTCGATCCGAACAACCCCGCCTATATCGGGGTTGGTATCTCCGCCAGCACGCATACCGAGATTTGGCACGGGTTGGTGCTGGATGACGAAGCAACGTACAATTTCTACAACAATTTCGGGAGCATCACGCGGCCGAGCAACAGCCTGCTCCCACATGTGCGGACCGACATCGTGGATTACCTTCAGAAGGGCTCCACCGGAATCAACGACCTGACATTGTCGCAATATTACAAGCCCGCATCCGAATTCTATGCGAGGTTCACCGCTGGATACATCGAGCAGATGTTCGCAGGGGTCGGCGGTGAAGTTCTCTATCGGCCGTTCGGACAGCGATGGGCGATTGGCGCCGATATCTACGATGTCTATCAGCGCAACTTCGACGATCTGTTCGGCCTGCAAAGCTACCATGTCGTTACGGGGCACGCGACCCTCTATGTCGAAACGCCCTGGGAAGACGTGGTGACGGAGTTGCGGGCGGGCCGCTACCTCGCCGGCGACTATGGGGCTACGCTCGAGATTTACCGCAGGTTTGACACCGGCATCATCATCGGCGCCTGGGCGACCTTCACCAACGTCCCGTTCAGCACCTTCGGCGAGGGCAGCTTCGACAAGGGCATCCGCATCGTCATTCCCATGGAGTGGGCGCTTCCCTTGGGAACCTCGACGAAATTCGAGGAGGATCTGCGGCCGATTCAGCGCGACGGCGGCCAGCCGCTCTACAACGACGCCGAACTCTACGACACGACACAACCATCGAGCTATGGGGACCTTCAGCGCCAATGGCCATACCTCTTCCAGTGAGGCCGCGCGCGCGCGCAGTGGTGGCGAGCCTGCTCGCGATTTCGCTGGCCGGCTGCGAGGGGTTCGGCAATTTGTCGAGCGGCGACACCGACATCGGCATACTCGGTACGCTGCTGTTCCATCGTATTACCGGGATCGGCTCTTCCGGCGACGTGGCGCGCGAGCGGGTTACGGCCATCCCCTATGCGTCGCTGGGCGTGCGGCTGGGTTCGAGCGACGAGTCCATGTTCGTTCTGGCCTCCAGATCGGGTGACGATCTGCTATGGCTGGGTGGTCATCGCCTCGCGTTGACGACGCGCAACGGCCGCATCGTGCGGACCGCCGGTTTTGCGCAGAATCTCTCCGGCTTCCAGGCTGTGCGCACCGACGCGCAACCGGTCGGCAGCGGCGCGCAATACCTGTATGACTTCTCCGAACGCGCCCGTTATGGAGTCGTGGTAAATTGTTCGACAAAGAATGTCGCAGAGGAGAGAATCACGGTTCTGGGGGTGCCACATGACACCTCGCACGAGGTTGAAGATTGCACCGCCGCGCAGCTGGACTGGAGTTTCCGCAACGAATTTTGGCGCGACGCTTCGGGGTTCGTCTGGAAAAGCCGTCAGTATGTGGCGCCCGGCCTGGATGGATTCGACCTTGAAATCCTGCGACCCGCGGGATAGCAGCCTGGTTCTGCGGTGATTTCCGATGCCGGCCGGTGCATTGAACATCCCGCTGCGGGCGTGCTAGGGTGGACCATAAGCCGGGTAATAGTTTTAAGCGGGGATCCATGCACGGGGGGAGAGACCTCACAGCCCGGCCGAGAGTTGCAGCTGTAGGTTGCGGTCCCTGGGGCAAGAATCTGGCGCGCAATTTCTCCCGCCTGGGGGCCCTGCACGCCGTTTGCGACTCGAACCCGGCAGCGGCCTCAAAACTGGCGTCGGAATATGGCGTTCCGGCCATGTCGCTGGCAGAAGTCCTCAACGACCCATATTGCGATGCGATGGCTCTGGCGTCTCCGGCCTCGCTGCATGGCGAGCACGTGCGCTACGCCTTGAGGGCGGGCAAGCATGTTTTCGTCGAGAAGCCCCTCGCTCTCAATGTTGCCGATGGTCGCGAACTGGCGCGCCTCGCGAGAAAAAAATCCCGCGTTCTGATGGTAGGTCATTTATTGCGCTACCATCCCCACGTTCTCCAGCTGCTGGAGCTCGTTCGCGAAGGACGGCTGGGCCAGATTCGGCGCATCTTCGCGCGGCGACAGGGCGCAGGACGGCTTCGTACCGAGGAGGACGTGCTCTGGTCGTTCGCCCCGCACGACCTGTCTCTGATTTTGGCGATTGTCGGCGAGCTGCCCAGGCGCGTGTGGGCCGAGGGGAGCGCCATTCTGGTTCCCTCCGTTCTCGACATGGCCACCATTCACATGAAGTTCGGATGCGGGATCGCGGCGCGCGTCCACGTCTCGTGGCTCAATCCGTACAAGGAGCAAAAACTCACGGTTGTCGGCTCGAATGCCACGGCCATCTTCGACGATCGCGCGGAATGGGCCGACAAACTGCTCGTTTACGAGCACGACATCGTATTTCGAGACGGCCGGCCCTGGACGGTCAATACCGAACCCACGCGCTTTTGTCTCGAAAGGCGCGAGCCGCTTCACGAAGAATGCGCCCATTTCCTGAATGCCGTGAGCACCGGTGATTCGCCACGCACCGATTCCGCCGAAGCGCTGGGGGTTCTCAGTATACTCGATGCTGCGAAGCGCTCGCTGGCGACGGGCCGGCATACCTCGCCAAAGGGCTCCCGCGGGCCAAGAACGCCGCCGCGGTTGAACGGCCGAAAAGTGCACGCGCTCGAACCTGCCCTGATCGCACTCGATTAGCCCCCGCAAGATGCGGGAACGCCAATATCTCGCGCCCCGGTGGGGGGACATCGACCCGCTGCCCGGCCGCTTCGCCCGGACTTCGCTCCGTGCCGTCGCGTGAATTCTTCGCCCATGAGACGGCGGTTATCGATAGCGACGTTCGCATCGGCCGTGAGACCTGCATCTGGCATTTCTCGCACGTGCTGGAAGGCAGCGTCATCGGAGAACGCTGCGTGATCGGCCAGAGCGTCATGATCGGCCCTCGCGTGCAAATCGGCAATGGTTGCAAGATTCAGAACAACGTTTCGGTGTACGAAGGCGTGACTCTGGAAGACGATGTGTTCTGCGGCCCCAGCGCCGTCTTCACCAATGTGCTCGCGCCGCGCGCATTCATCGACCGCAAGAGTGAATTCAGGCTTACCCGTGTGGAGCGCGGCGCAACGATTGGCGCAAACGCAACGATCCTTTGCGGAACGACGATCGGCAGATATGCGATGGTTGGAGCGGGAGCGGTGGTGACCGGCAATGTCGCTGCTTTTGCGCTTGTCGTCGGATCGCCGGCGCGGTTTCGCGGCTGGGTCGGCAAAAGCGGCGAGCGCCTGACCAGGGAACTTGTATGCCCCCGTACCGGCGAAAGCTACGCGATCCGAAACGGGCAACTTGTTCCGGAGGACGCCCACCCACTTCGCGGAGAGGGGTAGTGGCGAAAGCACAAGGGTGGACAGGGACAACGCAACGCGGGGCCGCCCGGGGGACAGCGGGTCCGCATCAGCCGCCCGATGGTGCGGAATCTGTTTGGCTCAAGCGCGCCCCTGAGGCTAAGTTGTCCCGTCAAGGCGAAATGGGCGTCGGCGCGTGTTCCAACTCTTAAGGAATTAGTTCAGGGTTATTTCCGCGCTTACGATCCGGGAGATGCAATCCCAGCAGGCAAATCTTGTTTATGGATTCGGCTGGGTGCTCTTCGACGCGTTTCTCGGCTTCGCCGGTCTGCTGATCATCAAACTGGCGCTGCGCGGATTTAACCGCGCAGGCGTGCCTCCGATCATGTTCCTGATATCGGGATTGATCCCCTGGATGATGTTCCAGCACACCTACGGGGAAACCGAGGTGGCAGTCAAACGGGGCAAGAATTTGCTGTTGATCCCCAGGATCACCGAACTCGATCTTGTCCTCGCCACGGCTGTGCGCATATTTGGCACCTATCTGGTGCTGTTCGTCGTATTGGCGTTTTGCGACAGCTTTTACGAGCAGGTGCCGTTCCCGAGATTCCCGATGGGCATCATCCTGTTGTTCGTCTCGATGTCGCTCATGGGGATTTCTCGGGTTCGTTCTGACGAACTTCTGACGAGACTGTATCCGGCGGCCAGCAAATTCACGAGTTTTTCCTGCGGTTTTCGATGATCCTTTCCGGCGTCATCATGCAAATTTCCATATTTCCCGAGCCGATCTGGCCGTATCTCACCTGGAATCCCGCTGCTGCACATCGAGGAGCTGATGCGCACGTACTGGTTCTACACATATCAGACGCCAATCGGTTCGCCGCTTTCGTCGCCGAGTGCCTGCTGGGAATGACGCTGCTCGGTCCTCGTGCTCGAGCGCTATCTCCGGCGCAGGTTGCCGACATGAGCATCCATTTCCACAATCTTCGAAAGCCCCCTTCCTCCGCCGAGGGGCTCCTTCGTTCGAAGGCCTGCACCACATCGACGACGGCGCCCATGTGGGGATTTCTGGGAGCGGCAAATCGGGCAAGAGCACGCTGTTGCGCCTGATGTGCGGGACCGAATACCCCGATGGCGGTGTCATCGAGCGCAAAGCACGAATCTCGTGGCCGATTTCGTCGCCCACCTTCATGCAGGCCGCACGGACACCGGCACAGAACATACGCTTCATTTCGCGTCTCTACGAAGTCAAGGACGACGGCTTCGCCCGCCGGATTGCGGAGATGGTAGAGGTGCAGGAACATCTGAACGTACCGCTCAACAAATGTCCGCCGTTCGTAAAAACCAGGCTGGCGCTGGGATTGGGAATCGGTCTGGATTTCGATATCTACCTGTTCGACGGGGCGTTCGCGCCCGTGGACAAGCCGTTCAAGGAGCAGGCGGCCAAAATCGTTGCCGGCAGAATGGAAGGCCGCGGATACGTTCTGGCATCCAGCGTGCCCGCCGAAGTCGAACAAAATTGCGATTTCGGCCTATGTTTTGGAGGCAGGACAGGCTAGGTATTTCGCCAACGCAAAAGACGGAGTGACATATTTCAAAGAGCTGCTGGCCAAAGAAAAACAAAAAGAGCAGCAGGCCGGTGCCGATGCCGTGCGCTCCCCCGAAGAGAGCGATGCAGACGGGCCAGGAGATATTGACGTTCTCGGGACGGCCATCGGGTCGATCGCCGAGTAGCTTTGCCAGACACGGGAGCACCTGATCGCGTGGCCACTGTTTCGAACTCGCCGCCCCGCAGCCTTCGTGCCGACGCCGCCGATGCGGCGCTGCGGCCCGGCAGCGCGCCCGCTTCCGGTTCGGCCGTCACGCAGAATTTCTGCGGGCGCGCGGCAATTTTTCGACTGGCTGTCGCGAAAGCTGACCTTCTGGACCGTGGTCCCCCTCGTGGGTCTGGTGGGCCTGCTCTACCTCTATGGCTACACCGACTCGCTGTACCAGTCTTCGGCCGTTGTGGATCTTCAGAACTCCTCGTCCACGACCTCGAGCCTGACCTCGCTGATGGGCAGCAGCCTGCTCGGCAGCACCGGCAACAACACGCAGAGCGGAGCGGTGGTGGCCTATATCCAGTCGCCGGACATTCTCAGGGTCCTCGACAGGCAATTCCATCTGCGCAAGCTCTACGCATCCGCGCAGCACAGTCCGTTCTGGCGCCTCGACGAGGATGCAAGCGACGAGGACTTCCTGTCTTTCTATCAGCAGATGGTAACGGTTTCGCAGGATTCGTCGACGCTCCTGATCACTGTCAACGTTCTGGATTACGACGCAAGCCATGCGCTCAGCCTGTGCAACGCCATCATCCTGGCTTCGCAGAAATTCGTAAACGGCATGTCCGCGGTGATGAGCAACGCGACAATCAAATATGCGAAAGACCAGTTGACCGTCGCCACCAAGGCAGTAGAAACCGCCCAGCCCTACGAACGCTCCGTTGCCGAGATGGAGCTGACCGCGGCGCAGCAGGCGCTCGTCTCCGCGCAGAGTCTGGCGAACCAGCAGCAGTCGTTTTTGATCACGGTCGACGCTCCAAATATGCCCACCGACACCACGGATCCCGACCGTCTCGTCGATGAAGCCATCATCCTGATTGTCGCATCGGCGCTCTTCATGATCGTGCATCTTCTGATGGCGAATGTTCGCGATCACCGGCGCGGCTGAGATCGGGCGGTCCGATTCCGCTCGGATTGAATCGTTTGGAGGACTTCCCCCTCCCCGGCCTTCGGCCGGACCTCCCCCATGATGGGGGAGGAAAACGTTCGGCGCGCCCCCTTTCCTCCCCCATCGTGGGGGAGGTGCCGAGCGCAGCGAGGCGGAGGGGGAAGCGACGTTTCAATATGAGCGGAATCCGCTCTAGGCGGCAGGCCAGGCGACTTCCCGGTCGAGCAGGCTCGATATTGTTTCCGCCGCCCTCGTGTTTTCGTAATCGGCAATGTCGCGCCGCGGTCGAAAATCCTCAGTGGTCCAGAGCCTGTTCCAGCCGCATTCGATTGTTTCGATCCACTCGGTTTCGTCGCGCAATGTCACGCAGGGCACGCGGTGGAAATATGATTCGCGCTGCAGTCCTCCCAAATCGGTGACCACAATGGCTGCGGCGCGAACCAGCTCGCACATGTCGAGATAACCGAGCGGCTGGATCGGCATGATCGTGGTGCGGTCCAATGCGAGCTGCGCCTTCTCCAGGGCAGCGCGGGTGCGCGGATGCAGGGGGATCACGAACCTGCGAAGGCGGGCTTGATCGTTCAGATAGCCGATGATGGCCTCCAGCCGGTCTGGCGAGTCGAGATTTTCCTGACGGTGGAAGGTCGCCACGCCATAACTCTGCGGGCTCAAACCGAGCCGCTCCAGGACATCCGATCGTTGCGCCGCGAGCGGCGTCGCGATCCTGACCGCATCGAACATCAGATCGCCGACGAGATGCACGCCGGACGTGATTCCTTCGTGCGCGAGGTTTTCAACCGCCTTGCGCGTGGGACACAGCAGAAGGGTGCTGAGATGGTCGACCACCACCCGGTTGATTTCCTCGGGCATGCGGCGGTTGTAGGAGCGCAGACCCGCCTCCACATGGATGAGCGGAAGCGCGCATTTTGCTGCCGCGAGTCCGGCCGCGAGCGTGGAGTTCGTATCGCCGTAGACCAGCACGGCTGCGGGCCGTTCGCGGAGAAGAATTTCCTCTATGTCGCCCAGCATGCGTCCGGTCATTGCGCCATGTCCGCCCCCATGAATATTCAAACTGTACCGCGGGCTTTCGATGCCAAGTTCGGAGAAGAAGATGTCCGACATGTTCCAGTTGAAGTGCTGGCCGGTGTGAACGAGTATTTCTTCGAAGCCCGGGTGAGCGGACAATGCGCGCGAGAGCGGAAACGCCTTGACGAATTGCGGTCGCGCGCCGACGACGGTCAGGATGCGCCGCGACCGCCTTGTTCCGGTTCTGCCGTCCGTCAATTCCGTTGGCCTCGCGGCGGCGCCTGATTTCGATGGTAATCCATGGAACCTTGCAGGAAGCGGCAAAAACGAACAGTGTCCGTTCCTGCGCAGATTGCCTCACCTGACATGCTGACTTAGCTTTTCCTCTGTCGAGATGGAACGTGGCGGAACGCCAACCCCTTTGGCCAGCCCTTGTCCTCGCGCCAGATCGCTCAATCCCATCCTCGGACAGCCCCGGGCGAACGCGGCTCTGCCCGGCGAGAGATCCCGGATGACCCGAATTCCGCGAATGATCCGTCAAAGCCGGATCGGGCTGAACCGCGCGGCGCGCAGGCTCGCCTGGTACGCGATCCGCGCCGGTTTCGCAGAAAAACTGGCAGCCGCATTTGCAGTTTTCGACCGCAGGCGGGGCCTCTACCTGCGCGGCTTGCTGGCGGGAATGCGGCGGCGCCACGACGATCACACGGAATTCTGGCGCAGAGCGGCCGGCGAATTTCCGGCTTATGCGGATTTCACCCGTCAAGAGGTTCACGCGGCGCTGCGCACGGGCCGCGCCAGCGACGCCGAGGCGGGATTGGCGCGGCTCCTGGAGATGGGCACGGTGGCTGCCGGGGACAGCAGATTTGTCATCGGACTGACGCACATCGATCGGCGCGCCGACAATGGCGCGCGCATTCGCGGACGCATTCGAAATTTTCTGGGGAAACTGCGCGGGAATCCGGAATATCGTATCGCCGCGCTGCGACTCAGTCGGATCATCTTTGCGCATTTCCCGCGAAAAATTGCGCCGGCCGCCGACCCGAGCGGCCTTCGCGCGCACTTTCTGACGATGCTGGCGCGCGCGCCGGTCCGGTGCGAACCGAAGGCCCTGCTCCGGCGCGTGGCGTCGTGCGAGGCGGCGCTCGAGACGGCATTTCCTCATTGTCTTCTCAATACCGACATTTCTGCCGAGGAACGGCGCCGGTTCGTGTCTCTCGTTCGCGCGCGGCTGGTCCGGCAGGAACCGTTCTCCTTCGTGCGCATCGGTGACGGCGAGGCCGCTTGCCTGCCATATGAGCCGGCGTTGAGGGCGTTCGCCGCGACCGACGCGAAAGAACGCGAGCGCATCTGGTGGGGTGCGCCGCTGCGGCGCGAGGTGAGGATGCGGATGGCGCCGCGCATCGCCCACGCGATGTGGAGCGCCGATTGCATCGGCATCCCGACGCTGGCGCGATTCGTGCGGGAGCTGCGACTTTCCAAATCCGATACTCTTGAAACGAGTTTGACCGGCCGCGGCTTGCGTTCGATCCTCTACTGCGTTGAACGCCTGCCAGAATTGCGCGGGGCCGGGCTGCCGCCGCCGCTGTTGACCTCGTGTCATCTGCATCAGGATCTGGCTCTCGGGGATTGTTACGGCGAGCTTCTCGATGGCGTGAAGGATGTGGTGCTCGTCTCTTGCCATCCCGGCCTTGCAGACTGGATGGGCGCCCATTTCAACGCGGGAATCGCGGGCCATGTCGTGCTGCCGCCTGATCGGGTTTCCGGACCGCTGATGAACCGGCTCCCGCCGCAAGGCAGAAATCTTCCGGAAATGCTCGACGAAATCGTCGCCGAAGTCGCTCGATTGTCCGCCGGCCGTCTCGTGCTCGTCGGAGCGGGTTATCCAGGCAAGTTGCTGGTCGGGGCGGCGAGGGAGCGCGGTGGCATTGCGCTCGATGTCGGCAGTATCTTCGACTATTGGCTTGGCCTGAATACACGCACCTATCTGGACCTGGCTGCGGTTTGAGCGATTTGACCGATCCGTCGCGGACAGCATCGCCGGCAGAGCTGTCGGTGGTCGTGGTGACTTACGGCGCGCGCGAGATGACGATGCGCTGTCTTCAGTCCGTCGCGAAAGAAGCCTCCCGGGTCGCGGCCGAGATTGTTGTCGTCGATAATGGATCGCCGGATCGATTGGCCGAGCAGATTGCTTGTGCACATCCCGGGTTTCGCGTCGTCGCCCAGGTGGCCAATGCCGGCTTTGCCGCCGCCTGCAATCTGGCTGCCGCCATTGCGAACGGCAGATATCTGCTGTTCCTCAATCCCGACACGATCGTCCCCGAAGGAGCCATCGATGCGCTTCTGGAGTTTGCACGCTCGCGGCCGGAGGCAGGAATCTGGGGCGGCCGGACGATGTTTGCCGACGGCACGATCAATCCGACTTCATGCCGGCGGCGTCTCACGCTGTGGAGTCTGTTCTGCACCGCGCTGGCGCTGGATACCCGCTATCCGAATTCGGGACTCTTCAACCGTCTGGGCTATGGCGGGTGGGACTGGGCGAGCGAGCGACCGGTGGATGTGATTTGCGGTTGTTTCCTCCTGGTCGACCGAGCGCTGTGGGACCGGCTCGCGGGATTTTCGCCGGCATTCTACATGTATTGCGAAGACGATGATCTGTGTCTGCGGGCGCGTCGGCTCGGATTCCAGCCTCTCTTCACCGCCGCTTCGACGATCGTTCACCATGGAAGCGGCACAGAATCGAGCCAGGAGCGAAAAATCAGCCAGCTGCTGGCCGCCCGGGTCCTGTTCATTCGCGCCCATTTCGCGGCGCCTGCGCGGCAGCTGGGAATTGCGCTTCTGGGTTTGCGGCCGCGCCTGGCTCGCCGGTTTGCGAAACCCGATTTGCGCAGCCTGTGGGAGAATGTCTGGCAGCGGCGTCGGCGATGGCTTGCCGGCCAGTATCAGTAGCAATTCGCGCCCGGTAAATCGTCATGGATTGCGTCGCTGTTTGCGTCTGTACCTATAGGCGCCCCGCGCAACTGGGCCGGTTGCTCGACAGCATGGCGGCAATGGCCCGTCCGGCGTCGACGGTTTTCATCATCGTCGACAATGACGGCGCCGATCCGCAAATCGCGGCGCGCGTTCGGCAGTTCGGGGAACTGGCCGGCGCCCGTGTCGAGTATCTCGTCGAATCCGCGCCGGGGATATCGGCGGCACGCAACGCGGCATTTGCGAAAGCCCGATTGCTTGGAGCCGACGCGGTCGCCATGCTCGATGATGACGAATGGGTGACTCCGCCATGGCTGACCTGGCTGCTGGAAACGCAGCGAAAGACCGGCGCCGGTGTCGTGGGAGGTCCGGTCCAGCCGGTATTTCCCGCCGGGAGCCAGCGGCTGCGGCGCTACGAAAGCCTGTGGTCCATCCGCAAAGGCCGCCTCGACGGGCGGTTGTATGTTTCGTGCACGTGTAACTGCCTTGTGGTTCTTTCTGCGGCAGCGATTCTCGGAGAGTGTCCGTTCCCGCTCGAGTTCGGACTGACGGGAGGAGAGGACGCAGTCTTTTTCCGCCGGCTGCATCGCGCGGGCGTCGCCATGGCCTGGTCCGAAGAAGCCCTGCTCTTCGAAGAGATTTCCGAGGACCGCGCCAGCATCGCCTGGATGCGCCGCAGATGGTATCGACAGGGCAACGTTGGCGTCAGGTGTGAACGGATCGTCCCCGGTCGCGCGTGGCTGCCGCCGCTCGCCAGGACGGTTCTGCTGTGCGGGCGGTTCCCGATCTACCCGTTGTTCAACCGCCGGGTATTCGCGGGTCCGCTGATTTGGCGACTGGAGGCCGACCGGATTTGGGGACGAATTGCGGCGCATCTCGGGATCGTCTTCGAAGAATACGGGCGGCCGGCGCCGTCCGCGTAAAAGGCGGGGGCCGGCCGGGGTTTTCTGCCCCGGGCATGTTACCTTGACAGCGCAAGGTCGATCGATGCGTGTACTGATTTTCGGCAGGAACGGTCAGGTCGGGCGCGAGCTTGCGCGCGCGTCCTGGCCGCGCGACTGCTCGCTCAAGCTGCTCGATCGGGCGGATTGCGATCTTGCCGATGCAACTGCAGTCGGACGCGCGGTGCGCGAAACGCGGCCTGCCGTGGTCATAAATGCCGCCGCATACACGGCGGTCGATCGCGCGGAGAGCGAACCGGATGTGGCGCGCAGCGTGAATTGCGACGCGCCGCAAGCGATGGCCAGATCTTGCGAGGAAGCGGGCGCAGCCCTGATCCATCTGTCCACGGACTATGTCTTCGACGGGTTGAAGACCTCTCCTTACCTGGAGAATGATCCGATGGCCCCCCTCTCGGTCTATGGGCGGAGCAAGGCCGAGGGCGAAGTCGCAATTCGCGAAGCATTGCGGCGGCACATCATCGTTCGCACCTCCTGGGTGTTTGCGGCGCATGGCGCCAATTTTGTACGCACCGTCCTGCGCCTGGCCGACGAGCGGCCGGAACTGCGAATCGTCTGCGACCAGACAGGCGCTCCAACGGCCGCGGGCGACATCGCGCTCGCGATCACATCCATTGTCCAATCACTGGCCGAGGACAAGCCGGCGTGGGGCACGTTCCATTTCAGCAGTGGTAAGTCCACCAGCTGGTACGAATTCGCGCGCGCCATCGTCGGTCTGGCGGGCAAGAGCGCGCGTGTGGTTCCTATTGCCACCGACGAGTACAAAACCGCGGCGCGAAGGCCGCAGCATTCCGTGCTCGATTGCAGCCGGCTGACACGGCACTATGGGATTGCCCAACCCACCTGGCGGCGCGCGCTGTCTCACGTGTTGGCGGAGTTGCAGCAGGGTGATAGCAGGAGTAGCCGCCGGTGAAGCTTCCACAGGTCGAGAGGACGAACCTCGAAGGCGTGTTGCAGATCGTGCCCGCGCGGTTCGCCGACGCGCGGGGGTTCTTCTCGGAAACCTACAATCAGGAGGCGTTCTGCGCGATCGGAGTGACCTCCCGGTTCATCCAGGACAATCATTCCCTTTCGAGAGATCGCGGAACCATCAGGGGACTGCATTTTCAGATCGGTCCCTGTGCGCAGGCCAAGCTTGTGCGGGTGGTGCGGGGAGCGGTGTGCGACGTTGCGGTGGATATTCGCCGCGCGTCTCCAGGCTACGGACGCGGCGTTGCGGTCACCCTGAGTGCGGAGAACGGCCGTCAGCTCTTCATTCCGGCGGGATTTGCGCACGGCTTCTGCACGCTGGAACCGGACACCGAGGTTTTCTACAAGGTGGACGCGCCCTATTCCCGCGATCACGAGCGGGGGGTGCGATGGAACGACCCGGCGTTCGGGATCGCGTGGCCGGTCCCCGATGCGCAGGCGGTGCTCATCGAGCGCGACCGCCTCCTGCCATTGCTTGATGAACTACCGGCCTATTTCTGATAGGGTCGCGCGCTGCAAAGGTGTCGGATGATAAGCGGGGAAATCAATCCCAGGTCGATCGTGGTCACGGGCGGAGCCGGTTTCATCGGTTCTGCCGTGATCCGCCATCTGCTCGCCGAAACCGATGCCGTCATCGTCAATCTCGACAAGATGACCTACGCGGCCAACCGCGCCGCGCTGGCGGAGTTCGAACATCATCCGCGCTACCGCTTCGTGAAAGCCTGCGTCACCGACGGCGAGGCTCTGCGGGCGATGTTCTACCGGCACATGCCCGACGCGGTGATGCACCTCGCGGCGGAAAGTCACGTCGACCGTTCGATCGACGGACCCGCAGACTTCATCGCCAGCAATATCGTCGGCACCGGCGTACTCCTGGAAGTCGCGCGCGAATATCTCGCATCGCCGGTGCGGCCAAGAGATCGCTGGTTCAGATTCCACCACATTTCAACCGACGAAGTTTTTGGATCGCTGGGCCCCGACGGCCGCTTCGGCGAGTTAAGTCCCTATGCGCCGCGCTCGCCTTACGCGGCTTCGAAGGCTGCGTCGGACCATCTCGTGCGCGCCTGGCACGAGACCTACGGCGTTCCTGTCGTGCTGTCGAATTGCTGCAACAATTATGGTCCCTGGCAATTCCCCGAAAAGCTGATTCCGCTGATGATCGTGAAATCGCTCAACTACGAAAAGCTGCCCATTTACGGCAAGGGCGAGCAGGTTCGCGACTGGCTCCATGTCGACGATCATGCGCGCGCGCTGCATGTCGTTCTGACGAAAGGAAAACCCGGCGGGAGCTACAATGTCGGCGCCGATTGCGAACGGCGGAACATCGAGGTGGTCGAGGCCGTCTGCGATCTCGTCGACGAGCACGCACCGGCGCAAGGCAAGCCGCCGCGGCGGCAGCTGATCCGTTTTGTGCAGGACCGCCCGGGGCATGATCTGCGCTATGCCATCGACGCCACGAAGATCAGGACGGAACTCGGCTGGCAGCCGCGGGAGAGTTTTGCATCAGGCCTTTCCGGGACCGTGCGGTGGTACCTTTCCCGCCCGGAATGGTGGCGCACCATCCAGTCCTATAGCGGCGCCAGGCTGGGGCTTGGTTCCAGTGCAGAGGCGGCCGCAGCGCCGTGAAGGGCATCATTCTCGCCGGCGGCGCGGGCACGAGGCTGCATCCGCTCACCCTGGTGGTGAGCAAGCAATTGCTGCCCGTCTACGACAAGCCGATGATCTACTATCCGCTTTCGACTCTGATGCTTGCGGGCATCCGCGACGTCCTCATCATCACGACACCGCAGGACAAGTCACTTTTCGCGCGCCTCTTGGGCGACGGCAGCCAATGGGGCTTGAGCCTCAGCTACGCCGAGCAGCCCAAACCGGAGGGACTTGCGCAGGCCTTCGTCATCGGCCGCGAATTCGCCGCCGGCGAGACCGTCGCAATGATCCTGGGCGACAACATCTTTCACGGGGCCGGGCTGACAGCCCTTCTCCGCAATGCGGTCGAGCGCAAAACCGGCGCGACCGTGTTCGCCTACCGCGTGCGTGACCCGCAGCGTTTCGGAATCGTCGAGTTCGACGCCGGCGGCAATGCACTGTCGATTGAAGAAAAACCGCCCCAACCGCGCTCGGACTGGGCTCTTACGGGTCTTTATTTTTTCGACGGCCAGGTGGGCGAACGCGCGGCCACCCTGCGGCCTTCGGCGCGCGGCGAATATGAAATCACCGCGCTGATGGAGATCTATTTGCACGCCGGCGAATTGTGGGTCGAGCGCCTCGGCAGGGGAATCACCTGGTTCGACACCGGCACCCATGAAGCCCTGCTCGACGCCGCGGTATTCATTCGCCTGATCGAGGAACGACAGAAACTGAAGATCGCGTGCCTGGAAGAAATTGCCTGGCAGCAGGAATTCCTGTCCACCCAGGGGCTGCGGGAACGCATTGCCTCGTCCGCCGTGGCCAGTTATCGCGAGTATCTGCACGGACTGCTGGAGTAGCGATCCGCGCGATGAAAAAGTCCGGCACTGCCTGACCGGTCGGCGCCGCTCTATGCCGGCAGGTCGCCTTCAACAAATATGGAACGCTTCTTCTGCGCGTTGACCCAGTGATCATCGCCCTGTTTGTAGGGCAAATCTCCGGCCATGCGCATGTAAGGAACAAGCTCCTGCGCTGACCAGAATTCGAATCCCCTGAAATAGTCGTGTTCAGGCCCGAGCAGTTTGAGCCACGTCGTCGCGGCGCGCGGTCCCGTAACCACATATACCCTGTTGGAAATTTTTTTTTCGATATTATCGGTGACCTGCTCGAGCATTGCGCGAAGCAACACGTCGCCCGGATTCTTCACGATCATGAATCCGTTCGCCACCCGATCCCCGCGCTTGAAAAGAAGCCCGCGCCCGAGCCGCCTGTACCAAGGCAGGAGAGGCGCCGATTTTTCGCGCAGAACGCCCCATCTGCGCCTGGTGCCGCTGCGTCGCATGTCCGCGTCGACATAGAGTCCGGGGTGGATCAGCAGGGCGCAGAGCCGGAAAAAATCGGCCTTCATCGCCGGCACGGCGCAGGTCAGATAGGCCTTCTCGGTGCGCGAATCATAATGCGCGCGGATGAAATTCAGCGCTTGCCTGTCATCGAAGCGTCGGTACTCGAATCCTTCCGTGGCGGCGCTTCGCCACGTTTCCATGAGTTTTTCCACCTCCCGCGGTGGCGAGGCGTGCCAGTACTGAAGAATGAGGGGGCGATCCACGGCACGGATCGTCAGGTTTTCATGTCGCGCGGACAGCGATCCGTTCGCCGCGATCCGGCGCCGAACCCGGGCCGCGCCCCACCATGGCGGGAATCATGCCCGCCACGCTTCCAACCTTGAATTTGCTGAACTGCGGGCGACCGCCATGGGCGTCGGCGGCCGCAATCGAGCTTTACGACGCGCCCGCTTTGGCCTGCTTGCGCGCCTTCCTTTTGGCCATTCTTTCTTCCTTGCTCGGCTTCTCCTGGCCGTCTTTCGCGGCCCACGGCTTGAACACCGTGCGACCGGCCTTGCCCGGTTGTTTTCCCTCTTTTCGTACGAAGCTGCCCAGTCCCTGCAACCGCACCTTTTCGTCCTTGCCCAATTGTTCGCTGAGGATGCCGAATGCGGCGTGGAGCACCTTGGTCGCGGATTGCGGGTCGACGCCGCTCTTTTCGCTCACCGTTTGCGCCAGTTCCTTGAGTTTCACGTGCTGTCTCCTGTCGGTTGTGAGGAACGGATTTTTTTGCCTGGCGGGGCGGACCCCGCATGGTCTAGAGGCCGAAACGGTCGGGCCGGGCGTGCCGGTATACCAGACCCCAATCCCTTCGCGCCGCAATCCCTATTGTCGCAAGCGCGCCTTCGACTGCCGATTGCCCGCTCGCAAAAGAATATCTCGTCTCGGCCAGCCTCAACGCGTTCGCGCCGATCTCATTCCACAATTTCTCGTTCGTGTACAGCTTGGCGACAGAGCCGACCCAGGCCTCCCGCGTGTCGGCGATCAGACAGTCGACGCCATGGGTAAGACCCGTGCCTTCTGCGGCGATCGACGAGAGGACACAAGGAACGCCATGGGAAATGGCATCCAGCACTTTTCCCTTGAGTCCTGCTCCCGCCAGCAGCGGCGCCACGAACACCCGCGCCCGTTCAAGCGATTCCGAGAGATTGCGTACATATCCCAATATGCGCACCTGCTCTGACCTCAGCTCAGGGACGACACTGCGCGCGCCGCTGCCAACCACGTTGAGAACAGCGTCGGGGAGCCGCTCGCGCAGCAGCGGCATGATTTCACGGGCGAAGAATTTCACGGCCTGCACGTTGGGGTGATGGGCGAATCCTCCGAGAAAAAGGATGTCGCGCGTGGCGGAATACGGAACGCGCCGCTTTCGGCAATCCACTACCCAGGGCATCCTGGCCAGCCGCGTCCCCTTGCGCGCCCGGGTTTGCAGGATGGCGAGCTCGGCATCGGAGTAGCTGAACGTAATGTCGCTTGCCGTGACCACTGCGAGTTCGGCACGCCGCGTCGCTGCGGCTGCCGCCGCCGAATAGCCGGGGCTGTTCGCGCCGGCCTCTCTCAATTCGCGCAGAAAGTGAAGGTCGGCAAGATTGAAAGCAATCCTTGTGCGGGGCGATGAAGAGCGAACAATCGCCAAAATCTGCTCGGCAATCTTGTGGCGCGTCACATAGATGAGATCGTATTCGCAGGCACGCCGCTGCACATATTCGCGAAAGTTCGTGACGTAGGGCGCATACAGACATTCCACGCCGATCCGCTGCAGCGCGACCGTGTGGCGGTCCATCCAGGCGAGATTTCTCGGGAGAAACGTCACTTTGCCGCCCAGCGACTGAAGCAGTCGCATCTCCTGAAACGCGGCATAGCTGCCGGCATCCATGTCGGTGAGCGGGAATTGATGATCGATGAAAAGAGCGCGGAAGGCGACTTCGCCGTCGTTCCCCCGATCGGGCGGTTCAGCCTCCTCGCCATGGTCGCGATAGATGTGCGCCCACTTCCGGTACAATCTTTGTCGGTTGACCTGCTCGACCGACTTCGTTGCCTTGCCGCTGTAGCTGCCCGTCGATGGCGCTTCGTGGTCATAAACCGTAGAGCTGGGCACGCAGACGACGAAGTGGCCCGTTTGCCGAACCTTCACGGCGAGATCGACGTCTGCGAAACCCGAAGCCCCAAGCTCCTCGCTCAATCCTCCAACCTTCAGCCACAAGCGGCGCCGCAGCATCAGCGCTGCACTCGATACGAAATCGGTTTTTTGCAGATAGTTGAAGCGCGGGTCGTCCGGATTGCCGTTCCTGCCGAAGGTTCGCGGCTCGCCCGACCGCCGCAGCGTTGCTCCAGCCTGTTTCAATCGGCCATCGGGATAGACGAGCCTGGAGCCGGCAAGGCCGACCCGATCGAACCGTTCCAATGCGGCGCGAAGTTCGTCCAGCCATCGTGCCGTCACCTGCGTATCGTTTCTCAAAAGCAGCACGAATTCGCCGCGCGCGCGCGCCGCGCCGCGGTTGCAGGCGCGCACGAATCCGCCGGCTTTCCGGTGCCGCAGGACATCTACGCCGCTGACGAACTCGGACAGATTTCGCGTTTCGTCCGAGGAGCCGTCGTCCACGATGATGATTTCGAACGAAGTTTCGTTGAAGGCGAACAGCAGCGAGCACAGGCAGAGATAGGTGACTTCGAACCTGTTGTGGACCGGAATGACGATTGAGACCTTCGGGTCGGCGTGGCTCGGAAATTCTATCGGCGGATAGCTGTGACGCTTTTTGAAACCCTGCAGAAGCTCAGCCTGGAGCACGTCCAGCGGCGGAATGGTCCTCATTCCCCCGGCGCGCGCGCGCTCGAACCACAGCTGATAGGAGTGCAGGAAATGGCGCGCCTGCGGCGCCAGAGTTGCGTCCAGCGGTGGGCGCAGCGAGGCCTGCAGGACATTCCAGGGGGTGATGTGAAGAGGCAGGATTTCATAGAGGTGCCCGACGATCGCCATGCCCGGAAGCTCGCGCAATTCGAGCAGATGCGGCTGTCCGTCCAGATGGGAATGGTCAAGGCGCAGCGTACCGGAAAACCGGTCGCCCCGTGGCAGCAGCGTGCACGACGCGCTCACATCGCCATCGACGAAAAGTCCCAGCGAGATCGCTCCGCCATTGCCGGCGACTCTCTTTCCCGAAAAGCTGAGCCGGCCGTGCGCCACGCCGAGCCTGGAGAGGACCAGCGAGCGCTGGTTCCCGAGCGCAACCGCCTCGAACACGACCTCCTCCTTATCGGTCGCGAGCAAAACGTCCACTGCAGCCGAGCCGTCATCGAGAAGTTCCGGAGGAGCATCGACAACGATGTGCATTCCCGTGGAATCTCCCGCCTGCGAGCGAAACCGATGGGCGTCGATGATTCGCGCCTGATGCAGATTGGCATGGCGGTCACGCAGATAGATTGCGGGGAAGTCCGCATCCTGCGCGATTGAAATCAGGATCGTTCCGCCTCCGGCCGGCACGCACGCCGGAAGCGGAGCATCGTCCGCATGCAGCGCAGAGACAGTTGCCCTCTGCGCGACCAGTGCGGCCTCACGCGTGGCCTGGCTTTGCGCGAGCGGCGTGGCCATCGCGCTCTTCGCGCGCGCCGCGAAACGATCCTTCGCCTTTTGGAGGATCCGGGCCAGCTCTCTCAGTTTATTGCGCGTGCCGCGCGCCGCGCCCAGCCGGGCGCGGGCCTTGCGCGCCAGACGGCGCAGCGACTTCCAGTCTCCGCGCAACCGCCGCGCGGCTTGTGCCGCGACAGTCAACCTCTGCGGCGCCGTAGCGGGCGACCCGACGTCCATACTCTCTTCGCTCATCTCCCGCTGTCGCTCTCCCGACACGGTGCGGCTGCGCGCGATGTATCATTACCGCTGCGTGTCAGTACCGGCCCCCGACCTCGTGTCTCGCGCCTGCCCCGAACCGTCGATCCCCGAGCCCGGCTTCCCGAGAATGGCACGCCCGGTTTAACATTGCGGCCCGAAAACCACGTCAAGTATGGCTTTTCAGATCGCCGCGCACTACTGTCCATGGCAGTCTCGGAAACTCCAAGCGTAACACAAATCCGGTTTGAAGGGGCGGCGCGTGCATGTTTCTTGATTATCTGCCTTTGCTGATAACCGTCGCAATTTGCGTCTTCGCGCGCCCCCTTGGAGAGCGGCTCGACGTGATGGATCATCCCGACAGCCATCGAAAGATACATGTCTGGCCGACGCCCCTGGTCGGGGGAATAGCCATCATGCTTCCGCTCGCTATATGGGCTGCCGCCGAAGCGATTTGGGGGAAAAGCGGAACGGCCGGATTTTATGTTTCAATCCTGCTTTGCGGCGGCGGCGTTGCGGTTCTCGGATTCATGGACGATCAGCACAATATTTCGGCCGGAGGGCGGCTTCTCCTGCTTGCCATATTCGCGACCGCGGCGTTGCATCTCGACCCGGTGCTTGCGACCGATCACGTCAATTTCGCGGCGTGGGGCTGGGTGCAAACTCCGCCGCTGTTGCTGCCGACGCTGACCGTCCTCGCTCTGGCGGGTTTCTCGAGCGCAGTCAACATGACCGATGGCCTGAACGGTCTGGTGCTTGCCCTGGTGTGCATCTGGTCGGCGTGCCTTGCGTATCTGGGCGCCCCGGAGGTATCGGCCGCCGCCTGCGTGATTGGTGCGACCTCCGTCGTCACGCTTATCTATAACATGCGCGGCCGGCTTTTCCTGGGGGATTGCGGGGCGTTCGCCATCGCGTTCGTGATCGGTCTGCTGGCCGTCAGATCTCACAACAGCGGGCGCTTGCCCCTGGAGACTGCGCTCGTCTGGTTCTACATTCCAGTCCTGGATTGTCTGCGTCTCATCCCGCTTCGGTTGTGGCGGGGCCGCTCGCCCTTCCGTCCGGATCGCGAGCACTTCCATTACCGGCTGAGCGCGCGCCTTGGTGAGCGGCGGGCGATCGCGGTCTATACCGCAGTCGTGGCAGCGACAGCGCTGATTGCGACGCTGGCGCCAAAGCTTTCCCTGCTGGGGCTGACCGCTGCATCCGTGGTCTATGGCGGCTTCCTGCTGGCAGACGCCCTCGCCTCGAAGGACGACCAGGATTCGAGTTGGGTGGCGGCGCCGGGAAATGTTGTTGCGCTGGACAAAAAGCTTGCTAAAGGATCTTGACGTTGTGACGAACTTCACCGGCGGGCGAGTGATGACGCTATGATCAAAGGCATCTGGAATCGCTATTTGTTACTTGGGGTGGCAGTGGCCGCGGTGAGCGTTCTCATCTATGCGGTAGGTTTTTTCTATCAGAAATTTGTGAACAATCCTCTGGATTTCGCCGCGCTGGTGTTCATCGTTGCCTTCTATTCCGGCGCCGTCTACTACCACCTTCAGAGGTCTGAGGATTGAAGGGCTCATCGGAGAGCGCGGAAAGTTCAATTCCGTCATGGCAGGGACGAGAGCACCGGCAGAAGCGGCGTCTGGATGTCCGTGAGAGTCCTGACGGCCGCAACGAAGCGCCGCAACGCAGCCTGCGCCATCGCGCGCATCTCGTTCTCGAGGCAGGACGAAGCGCCGGCCCGGCGGGACTGGCATTCGAGATTTTCCTGATCGCGCTGATCGTCACCAACGCTCTCGCCGTGAGCCTGGACAGCGTTTCCTCGATTGGCGCGGCCTACGGGCGCTATTTCCAGTATTTCGAGTACATTTCGGTCGCGATATTCACGCTGGAATATGCGCTGCGGGTCTGGACCGCGCCCGAGGACCCGCGCTTCGCGGCCCGTCCCCTCGGCGACCGGCTGCGTTATCTGACGCAGCCCTACATGCTGATCGATCTCATCGCGATAGCACCAGCCTATATCGCCCTGTTCGTGCCCTTCGCAGACTTGCGAATTCTCCGTCTGTTCCGCCTGTTTCGGTTGTTGAAGATCGCCCGCTATTCGCCGGCCGTGGCGACGCTCATCCATGTGCTTTCACTCGAGCGCCGGGCGCTGTTCGGGACCTTCCTGCTGCTGCTGTGCCTCACATGTCTTTGCGCAGAAGGCATGTACATCATCGAGGGCCGCGTCCAGCCCAATATGTTCGGCAATCTCCCCAGCTGCATGTACTGGGCGGTGATTACGCTGACTACGGTGGGATACGGCGATACTTATCCAATAACGGCTGCGGGCCGGATTCTGGCCAGCGTTACGGCCATCATGGGACTGGGACTGTTCGCGCTTCCGGTCGGCATTATCGCGTCGGCTTTCGTAACCGAGATCCATCGCCGCGATTTCGTCGTCACCTCGAGCATGCTGTCGAAAATCCCCCTGTTTGCGGGGCTCGACATCGAAGTCATGAGCGAGGTCATGGTTGCGCTGCGCTCGCATATGGTGGCGCCGCACGTTCCCATCGTGGTGGGTGGCGAAAGCGCGACGGCGATGTACTTCATCGTTTCCGGTCTTGCCAAGGAAACCGGTCAGAGCCGCGGCAGGGGAGGGGCGGGCAATTCCACGCTCGGGCCGGGCGATGTGATCGCTGCCGATGCGGTCCTTAACGGCACCGTCCATGAGGTGTCGATATTTGCGCACACGCCGATGCGACTGCTGGCGCTGGCGAGCCAGGACCTGGTGGTTCTCCTGCGCAAGTTTCCGCGCCTGCGCCGCCGAATTCAGAGGAATTCCATTCAGCGGTCACGGAAGTCCAGGAAGCGGCCGACCGGCGACGAAGCCGTCGCGGCGACGCCCGGCATGCCGCGGGAAACCGTCCAGCAGGCCGATTGAAATATCAAATCAATCCCGGGCCGATCAACACATCAGGAATTTCAGAATTGCTCCGTCCTGGTGACATGTTTGATTGCGTCACGGGCGCGAGGCGTTCTTGTTCTCGCGTCGCCGCGTCCCGCGGGCGTCGCGGGAGGCGGCGGCCGCGAGCGAGCGGAGCGACGCTGCTTGCCGGGCGCGGAGCGCGCCGTTATGTAGGCTTTCGCCAGGAGGCGCGGGTCGCGCCGCGGGGCCGGGTCAGCTCAGGATTGGGGCGTATGATGGAACTGGCGCAGGCAGTGGAATTGCCCAACCGTGTCAACCATCTGAAGCGCCTCGAGGCCGAGAGCATTCACATCATCCGCGAAGTGGCCGCGGAGTTTCGCAATCCCGTGATGCTCTATTCGATCGGCAAAGACTCCTCGGTCATGCTTCACCTGGCTTTGAAGGCGTTTTTTCCGTCAAGGCCGCCTTTCCCGCTTCTCCATGTCGACACCACGTGGAAATTCCGCGAGATGATTCAGTTCCGCGACGAGACGGCGCAGCGCCTTGATCTCAAGCTGCTGGTGCACATCAACGAGGACGGAGTGAGACGCAACATCAACCCGTTCGATTCGGGCTCGTCGTTGCACACCCAGATCATGAAGACCGAAGCGTTGAAACAGGCGCTCGACAAATACGATTTCGATGCGGCATTCGGCGGAGCACGGCGCGACGAGGAAAAATCGCGGGCGAAGGAGCGGATTTTCTCTTTCCGCAACGCCCAGCACGCCTGGGATCCGAAGAACCAGCGGCCCGAGCTCTGGCGCGTCTACAACACGCGCGTGCGGCCCAGGGAATTGATCCGGGTATTCCCGCTCTCGAACTGGACCGAACTCGATGTGTGGCAATACATCATGGTGGAAGGCATTCCGATCGTGCCGCTGTATTTCGCAAAGCGGCGGCCGGTGGTGGAGCGCGACGGCACGCTCATCATGGTCGATGACGACCGGATGAAGCTTTTCCCCGGCGAGAAACCGGAGATGAAACTGGTCCGCTTCCGCACCCTTGGCTGTTACCCGCTCACCGGCGCGATCGAGTTCTCCGCAGACTCGCTCGAGGCAATCGTCACCGAGATGCTGACCGCCCGCACATCGGAGCGTCAGGGCCGCGTCATCGATCACGACGAGAACGCCTCGATGGAGAAGAAGAAGCGCGAGGGTTATTTCTGATGACGGGTCCGACCGGCACGCTTGCGGCCTACCTCGCGGAGCAGGAAAGGAAGTCGTTGCTGCGCTTCCTGACCTGCGGCAGCGTGGACGACGGCAAGTCTACGCTGATCGGCCGCCTTCTCTACGATTCCAGGCTTCTCTTCGAAGACCAGCTGGCGGCGCTGGAGAAAGATTCGAAGAAGCACGGCACCACCGGCGGTGACATCGATTTCGCACTTCTGGTGGACGGACTCGAGGCCGAGCGCGAGCAGGGAATCACAATCGACGTCGCGTACCGTTTCTTCTCCACGGACCGTCGCAAATTCATCGTGGCGGATACGCCCGGGCACGAGCAGTACACGCGCAACATGGCGACCGGCGCCTCGAACTCGGAGCTCGCAGTCATTCTGGTAGACGCGCGCAAAGGCGTGCTGACACAGACGCGGCGCCATTCCTATATCGCCTCGCTGCTTGGAATCCGTCATGTCGTTCTCGCGGTAAACAAGATCGACCTCGTCGGCTTCGCGCAAAGCGCGTTCGAGGCCATCGCTTCGGAGTTCGCCGAGTTTGCTGCACAAGCTGAATTTCGCGAGTTTGGTTGCGATCCCCATCTCGGCGCGGCTGGGCGACAACGTCATCGCCCCCAGCAGCGAATACGACCTGGTACAAGGGGCCCTGCCTTCTGCAGCATCTGGAATCCGTTGATGTCGAGACAGAGCTGGCCAGCAAGCCGTTTCGTCTGCCGGTGCAATGGGTGAACAGGCCCAATCTCGATTTTCGCGGCTTTTCAGGGACGGTATCGAGCGGGCGTGTGCGTCCGGCAAACCCAGCTTGTGGTGGCGCAATCCGGGCGGACGGCGCGTGCGTGGCGCGCATCGTGACGATGGACGGCGATCTCGACGAGGCAGTTGCCCGGCGAAGCGGTCACGATCACGCTGGACCGCGAGATCGACATTTCGCGCGGCGATCTGCTCTGCGAATTCGTCGGCGCGGCCGGAGGTGTCCGACCAGTTCGCGGCCCACGTCCTGTGGATGGCCGAGGATGAACTGCTGCCGGGTCGACAGTATCTCGTCAAGATCGGCGCGCGGACGGTTCCGGCCTCGGTTACCGAACTGAAGCACAAGGTCGACGTCAATACGCTCGAGCATATGGCTGCCAAGACACTGGCACTGAACGAAGTCGGTTATTGCAACATTTCGGCGGCGCAGCCTCTTGCCTTCGATCCCTACGCCGAGAATCGCGATACCGGCGGCTTCATCCTGATCGACCGCTACACCAATGCCACGGTCGCTGCCGGAATGATCGATTTCGGCCTGCGACGCGCGACGAACGTGCATTGGCAGGCGCTCGACGTGAACAAACTATCGCGCGCCGACGCCAAGCTGCAGCGGCCGGCCGTGCTGTGGTTCACCGGCCTGTCGGGCTCGGGCAAGTCGACGATCGCCAATCTGGTGGAACGAACGCTATTCGCCGAGGGGCGACATACCTATCTGCTCGACGGCGACAACGTCCGTCACGGGCTCAATCGCGATCTGGGACTTCACCGACGCCGATCGCGTGGAAAACATCCGTCGCGTGGCCGAGGCCGCAAAGCTCTTCGTCGATGCCGGCCTGATCGTGCTCGTGTCCTTCATTTCGCCCTTCCGGTCCGAGCGGCGGATGGCGCGCGACATGCTTCAGCCGGGAGAATTCGTCGAAATTTTCGTCGATACGCCGATCGAAGTGTGCATGGAGCGCGATCCGAAAGGCCTCTATCTCAAGGCCAGACAGGGCGAGATCAAGCATTTTACGGGCCTCGACAGCCCCTACGAAGATCCCGAGACGGCGGAGCTCACCGTAAAAACCGTCGGGTCCGACCCGGCCGATCTGGCCGCCCGCATCGTCTTGTATCTGAGGGATGCCGGCATCATTCCCTGACCCGCGCGGCTGGACGGAGATCGCCCCCTGTGGATATGCCGCCGGTGGATTGAAACAGCGTCAGGCGCTGGTTGACAGCGCAGCGCTGCTGCATCTAGGATGCAGAGTGCCGTTACGTCCATCTTGCGGGAGACTAGCCATGCAGCGGAAGTTGTTATCGATTTTGACCGGTGGAGCGATGCTCTTCGCGGCGACGGGCGCTGCTTTTGCGCAAGGCGAAAGCGGCGGCGCGAGTTCGGGTGGAGCAACATCCGGTGGCGCAACCTCAGCTGCGCCGGCTCCGGCGCCCGAGGCGCCGCCTCCACCAGAAGCGCCTCCTCCAGGTCCGGCAGCAGGCCCGGTCGCAGCTCCGGTGTTTTCAGACACTGCCTTGATTGGAATCGGAGCGGCCGCTCTCCTGGCCGGCATCCTGATTGCGGTCACGCAAAGCAGCACCACGAGCACGACCGCCACCACGCACTGAGACGCGGGCAAATCAGTTTCAGAAAAGGCGCGGCTTTTGCCGCGCCTTTTTTCGTTCAGAGGGTCCGCGCCACCCTGAAGCCGATGAAGGCGGAGCGCAGCTCGGCCCACCTCCCAGAAGCGAAATGCGCTGCGCGCGTAAGCGGGCGTGTTGTTGAACGCGCCGGCAGCGGACGACCCGGCGGTTGCAATCGCCGCTCGTCCGGGCAGCGCCGTCGGAGGGCGCTCCATGGTAGTCGGGATTCCAGCAATCCTCAGTCCACTCCCACACATTTCCCCCCATATCGGTGAGGCCGAAGCCGTTGGGAGGAAAGCTGCCGACCGGAGTCGTCATCTGGCGGTAGATGCCGGGCGAGCCGTCACGCGGATAGTCGACGCCGTCATAATTGGCCTGGTCGGTGGTCAGTTGATACCCCGAATAATACGGTGTGGTGGTTCCCGCGCGCGCCGCGTATTCCCATTCGGCCTCGCTCGGCAGCCGATAGGACTTTCCGGTCCTGGCGCTCAGCCACGCAACATAGTTCTGCGCATCGTTCCAGTCGACGTTGATTACCGGGTGATCGCCGCGGCCCCAGTGCTGATCCGCCGGGAAATACTGTCGGCAGCCGCCATCTGCCGCGCACGCGTCCCATTCGTCAAAGGTCACGAGATCACGGCTCAGCGCGAAGGCACGGGCGATCTCCACGCGATGCTGAGGTCCTTCGGCCGGCTTGCGGCCACGTTCCCCGGCAGGCGAGCCCATGACAAAGCTTCCGGCCGGAATCACCATCATCGGGGGCGCCTCGGGGGCATCCCAGATCGCAGCATTCGAAGCCCTTCCGGCCTCGGGCGACTCGCCTGGCCCACCGTCGGTCATCTGCGCGCCGATCTGGGTATACTGCGCCCGCGCGCCGGACTGGTTTGCCTGCCATCGCGCATATTCAGCCGCGCGACGCGCGCGCCAGCCGCTGAGATCGGGTGCAGTTTGCGGCACGGCCGCCACCGGCACCACCGAATCAGGCTCATTGGCAGCGACCGCTGACGGGGGAGGCGCCGTTACCGCGCCGCGCATGGAAAGGAGATACCCGCGCGCGTCCGTGTCGGGCGGCGCCGCGACACCCTTGCCCGGACCTGGCGTTTGCAGATCCGCGAGCGTGAAATCCATCCTGGCGTCGTAGGTGCGGTCGATCTGGTTGCGCAGGTTCTGTTCGGCTGCATACCACGCGCGCTTCACCTCGCCGTCGCGGCAGCTCGAGAGTTCGTCGGCATCGCTCGCTCCCCATCGGCGCTCCACACACTGATACGGATCGAATGAGATGAGGAACAATCGCCTGCGGGCATCCTCGTAGGAGAGGGTAACCGCCGCGCCGTTGCTGCGCGTGTAGGAGAGCGAGCATTTGCCCGCCTCGCGGTCATAGGCAGCGATCATATCCTCTACGAGATCGTTGCCCCCATACAGGAGATGCCTTCGGTCGCCTTTCTGGTACATTTCGACGAAGCGCTGGGCATTGGTGCGCAGCTCGTTGAATGCCGTCTTGAGACGCGCGTCCCGCGACGGGGTCGAGTAGGTTTCCCAATCGCCGCTGGTGCCGTAGATGTTCCGCGGCAGGCGATCGGGTTCGGGCCGGTTCTGAATCCCGGCAGCCAGGGCGATGTCCACGGCCTGCGCGCGATAGTGCAGATCGGCGCAGTTGGAATCCACCATTTCGCCGATCTCCTTCACGGGATCGAACTGCAGTTTTCCGCCCGCCACCTTCGCGCGTACATAGTCGTAATAATCCAGTGTCTCGCCGTTCAGCGCGAAGGTGCTGTTCGCCCAATCCTGATCGGCCGGCCGCGCTCCGTTGCCGTAATATTGCTCGTCCGAAAAAGTGGGAATTTCAGCATTGCGCGCGAGTTCGTCATGGCCGCCGAGGAGCGCACCATCCTCGCCGCGCCTGTAGTCCACCAGCCGGATCGGCCGCCAGTTCTTGAAACCGGCGCCGACGCCGGGATTGGCGCGGACGAAACGCAGATCGAAATATCCGCGGGTGAGCGTGTTGTCGGGGTGGGCGTCGATGTACTGGATGCGGCCGTCCGATTCGACGTGGAAGACCAGCGCGAGATGCCCGTTGGGATCGTAGATGACGGTGCCCGGGTGAATTGCAGCCGCGTCGATCGCGGCCGGATAGAAGTCGGGCGGCAGCGGTCCGTCGATGTCGGGGCCGATGCGATAGGAAGCCGAGGAGGTGGCGCCGAGCAGCTTGTTGAGAAGCGCATAACCGCTGGTGCTGCCGCTGAGCACGTCGGTGCGCGCGGTGACGCGATTGCCGTTCGGCGAATAACGGTCGTCGCTGGCGCCGCCAAGCGGCGCGACGCCGCTTTCATAGGAAAAGGGAAGGCCGCGCTTCCATGCGAAATAGGCACGCAGCACGTAAGGAAGATTTCGCGCAGTCGGAGCGGAAGTAGACGCTCGGCGCATCGGAAGCCTGGAAGGGGTTGCCGGGATCGTGCAGGCAGGCGTTGACGGTTGTGCAGCCCGAATTGCCGATCGCCGTGATGAATTCGCCGAAATCGCGTTCATCGGCGTCGGTCCAATGGTCGAACCGCACGACATAGGTTGCGGTCGCATCCGTGGTGCGATGCAGGCCCTGCGCAGCCGCTGATCCGCTCGCTGCAAGAGCAGCCGCCAGCGCGGCAAGAAAATATCTCATTCCGCCAGTCCGCCGGACCAATCTTGCCACGCTGCCCATGAGTACCCCTGCGATCCCGTAGAAAACGACCAAGGCGGGGCTTGGCTCCCCGGTCCCGCGGCGGTTCTCCCGCCGGGCCGCACCCGGTATCAGATTTTCACGTCCTTGAGGATCGCCCGCAATGCGGGCGCGATATCGGGCCTCGCGAGGCCAACCGCGATATTGGCGTGCAGGAAACCCACCCTGTCGCCGCAATCGTAGCGCGTGCACCCGGTTCGCACGGCGTGAAACGGTACACGGCCGATCAGACGCGCCATGGAATCGGTCAACTGGATTTCGTCGCCTGCGCCGCGTTCCTGCCTGTCGAGTTCGACGAAGATCTCGGGGACGAGGATGTAGCGGCCGATGATGCAGAGCTGCGACGGCGCACTGTCCGGCTCCGGCTTTTCCACGACGCTTTTCACCTCGACCACGTCGCCGTTCACGCGCCCGGGCGCAATCACGCCATAGCGCCGCGTTTCGGCGAGCGGCTTGTCCTCGGCGGCCACGATCATGCCGCCCCCGACCGCGTTGTACGCTTCGATCATTCGCGCCATGCCGCCTGGCTTTCCGACGAGCAGATCGTCGGGCAAGAGCACGGCGAACGGTTCGTTACCCACGAAGTGACGCGCCGACCAGACTGCATGTCCGAGACCCAGCGGCTTCTGCTGCCGCGTAAAGCTCACCGAGCCGGTGATCGGCAGATCCTCGAGCAGACTGTTCAGTTCCGCCGTCTTGTCGCGCGAGCTGAGAAGGCTTTCCAGCTCATAGGCGTGATCGAAATGATCCTCGATGATGTATTTGCCGCGGCCGGTCACGAAGATGAACTGCTCGATGCCGGCCTCCTTGGCTTCCTCGACCGCATATTGCACCACCGGCTTGTCCACGACCGGCAGCATCTCCTTCGGCACGGCCTTGGTCGCCGGCAGAAAGCGCGTTCCCATGCCCGCGACGGGCAAAACGGCTTTTCGAATGGGAGGCGGGCTGGGCATGGTTCCTACCTGTGTTGAGGGCGGCTTTCCGTCCCCGAGATTCGACCGTACATCGCATGCCGGCCGCCACAGCGTCCATCACCTGCGATTGCGTTGTCAGCCTGCCGCAAAGCTGGTTTGCTGGCGGTTGCTGCGCGAAGGGGATGGGCCTGCCGTATGACTGGGATCACTGCCTGCGGCGCCTATATTCCCCGGCTGAGACTGCAGCGCAAAGCAGTCGCCGAGGCCAATGCCTGGTTCGCGCCGTCCTTGCGCGGCAGCGCGCGCGGCGAACGCGCGATGGCCAACTGGGACGAGGATGCGCTGACCCTGGCGGTGGAAGCCGGGCGGGATTGCCTTCCCGCCGCCGATCCCCTGCAGGAGCGCAGCTTCATCGACGCAGTCTATTTCGCCTCGACCAGCGCGCCCTTCGCCGACCGGCTCGCCGCCGCGATTGCCGCGCGCGCCCTGGGTCTGCGCGAAGCGGTTTCCACTGCCGACATGGCCGCTTCGCAGCGCGCTGGCATGTCGGCACTGATCGCCGCGCATGACGCCGTCCGCTCCGGCCGCGCCGCGGCGGCACTCGTTCTTGCCGGCGAGAAACGCAAGGCACGCGCGGCGTCCACCCAGGAGCTTTCGTTCGGCGATGCGGGGGTCGCGTTGGCGCTGGGGAAAAGCGGTGTGATTGCGCGTTTTCTCGGCGCGCATTCGGTAAGCGTCGATTTCATCGACCATTTCCGCGGCGCCGGCGAGGAATTCGACTATGGCTGGGAAGAACGCTGGGTTCGTGACGAAGGTTTCGCCAGGATCGTACCGGCAGCCATCCGCGGGCTGTTCGAGAAGACAGGAATCGCCGGAAGCGATATCGCGCATTTCATCCTACCGTGTCCTTTCGCGCGCATGGATCAGCAGCTCGCCGGAAAATGCGGCATCGATCCGGCCCGGGTACGCGACAATCTGGGCGACAAGGTGGGCGATACCGGAGTCGTGCATCCCCTGCTCATGCTCGTCCACGTGCTGGAGCAGGCGAAGCCAGGCGAGAAGATCGTGGTCGCGCAATTCGGGCAGGGTTGCGACGCCGTGCTGTTCGAGGCAACGCCTGCGATCGCGGACGAAGGCAGGCGCGGCGGGGTGAGCAGATGGCTCGGGCGACGCAAGGAGGAAACGAATTACCTCAGATATCTCGCGTTCAACGGACTGATCGAACTCGAGAAGGGGATGCGTGCGGAGGTGGACAGAAAAACGGCTTTGTCGGTGCTGCACCGAAAGAACGACATGCTGATGGGACTTGTCGGCGGGAAGTGCCGCATCTGCGGCACGGCGCAGTTCCCGCGCTCGCGCATCTGCGTGGGCCCGAATTGCCGCGCCGTCGACAGCCAGGAGCCGTACAGCTTCGCGGAGCGCGAAGGCACGGTGCTCTCATGGTCCGCCGATTTCCTGACCTATTCCATCGCGCCGCCCAACCATTACGGCATGATCACCTTCGACGAGGGCGGCCGTTTCATGGCCGACATCACCGATCTCGAGGAGGGCTCGATCGATTCCGGCAGCAAGGTGCGCATGACGTTCCGCATCAAGGAGTTCGACGAGAAGCGCGGATTCCGCCGCTATTTCTGGAAAGCCGTCCCGGTCTGACAAACGCGAAGTCTGACAAACGCGAAAGCCCGCCGCGACAGATGCGGCGGGCTCTGCGGTTCTAAGTACCTGCCTGTTCCTATTGTCCGGGAGGCGGGGGAGGAGGCTCATTCGGCGGAGGGCCTTGCATCATCGCGCCCGGGGGCGGCCCCATCGGTTCCGGCGCCACGTAATGCAGCGTGATCTCGCCGATGCCGGCGGCAACGTTCAAACCGGTGTTGCCTTCGATGCTGAGAGGCTGCAGCGTGATGGAGCGGTTGAACCCGCCGATCAACACATTCGCCCCGACGCCGATGCCCGCCGTCGCGCTTGCGGTCGCGCCGCCATAACCGCCGGCGAGCGCTCCCCGCCGGATGCTCGTTGTCGGCGCGATGACGTCCCAGACGAGGACGCCGCCCGCCGTGTAGCCGATATCCACGCCGAATTTGGAAACGCTGCCGACATATCGTTCGCCGTAGCCGTGGCTGGGGGAGAAATTACAGTGCAGATCCTTCGAGGATCCAAAAATGAACCCCCAGCCGCTGCTGACGTGACAGGTCAGCACGCCGACTTTCACGCCGGCTGCATCGGCCGGGCCGCTCAGCGCCAGAACGGCAGCGACGGCTGCTGCCCCACCGGCTGCTTGAAATTTCCACGACATGATCAAGAACTCCTCATCTATGCGGCGACGGTCTTCCAGCCCAAGCCGGCGCGCCGCACGCTTCTTGGGCGGCGCACCAGAGGGGTGTCCGCACCGCGACAGGAACGCGTTGGCGCGCTCCAAAGTTCCCGCAAATTGTCTTTTGATGGAAACCGCGACCTTTACACCCCCCGCCACCGGACCTACATCGGCGCAAGAATGTTGGGAAGGAGCGCCTGATGGCCAGCGGCATCCGGGATAAAGTCGCCATTCTGGGCATGGGATGCTCGAAGTTCGGCGAACGCTGGGAATCGGGCGCCGAGGAACTGATGGTCGAGGCCTATGTCGAGGCCCTGGCCGACGCCGGCGTGGAGACCGGCCAGCTCCAGGCCGCGTGGTTCTCCACCGCCATCGACGAGGTGAATGTCGGCAAGGGCGGAACCCCGCTCTCGGTCGCGCTGCGTCTGCCCAACATCCCCGTCACCCACGTCGAAAACTTCTGTGCGAGCGGCTCGGAGGCTTTCCGGGGCGCTGTCTACGCGGTCGCGGCGGGCGCCTGCGACATCGCGCTGGCGCTCGGCGTCGAGAAGCTGAAGGACACCGGTTATGGCGGATTGCCGGCGCGCGAACAGGGCACGCTCAATCCTCTGTGGAGCGCCAATGGCTCCGCGCCCGGCAATTTTGCGCAGCTTGCCTCGGCCTATCGCGCCAAGCACAAGGTCTCGAAGGAAGATTTGAAGCGCGCCATCGCCCATGTCTCGGTGAAGAGCCATGCCAACGGCAGCAAGAATCCCAAGGCGCACCTGCAAAAGCCGATCACCGAAGAGATGTGCCTCAAGGCGCCGATGATCGCCGATCCGCTCGGTCTCTTCGACTGCTGCGGGGTATCCGACGGCGCGGCGTGCGCGATCGTCACCACGCCGGAAATCGCCAGGAGCATGGGCAAGAAAGAGATCATCACCGTCAAGGCGCTGCAGCTTGCACTTTCCAACGGACTGGAGAGCCAGCACAATTCCTGGGATGGAAGCTACTTCCACACCGCGCGGATCGCCGCGAAGCGTGCCTACGCGGAAGCCGGCATCACCGATCCGCGCGCGGAAATCTCGATGATGGAAGTGCATGACTGTTTTTCCATCACCGAACTCGTGACCATGGAAGACCTGCACATCAGCCGCGAAGGCGAAGGCTGGCGCGATGTGCTCGACGGCTTCTACGATGCCCAGGGCAAGGTGCCCTGCCAGATCGATGGCGGCCTCAAATGCTTCGGTCACCCGATCGGCGCAAGCGGATTGCGAATGCTCTACGAGATGTATCTGCAGCTGCTCGGGCGGGCCGGGGCACGGCAGCTCGCCTCGCCGCGCATCGGTCTGACGCACAATCTCGGCGGAGCGCCCGCGATGAATGTGTGTTCGGTGGCGATCATCGGTGCGCAGGGCGCGTGAGGCGCGCGCTGGTTACCCGGCCGGGGCATTTCGCGCCCGGCCGGCATAGTCAGGCTGATCGATCATGACGCGGTCGCTTGCGGTGCGTTCGAGATGCGCCCGCAACAGGGCCGACTCCGTTCCGATCTCGCCCGCACGGATGCGGCGGCAGAGCTCGCGATCGAGCGCGTCGCGCGTTCCCTCATATCCGACCAGCCGCGTCAGACGGGCGCGTTCCTCCTCTTCGGCTGTGCCGCCGACAGCCAGTTCGCGCGCGACGATGCCGAGTGCGTTCACCGCCACGCGCGTGTGGAATGCGGTGTGCTCACTGACTTCGGGCAGCACGCGCTGTTCGAGGAAGTCCCGGACCGCTTCGAGAAGCTCCTGTGCGGATGGTTGATTCGTCATGTGCTCACGGCGCGCCATGGAGGATGAGATTGACAAGGTCGATCTCCGTTTCCGAAACGCGTCGACCGATCGCGGCGCGCTCGACCGAACGATCGGCGCGAAAGATCCGGTACATGGTCATGCACATGATTCCCCATTTGAGAGAGCCGAACACGATCCAGGTCTGCACGTTGCGCCGATCGACGCGGGCCCCGCCTGCTGTTTCATATCCGGCAAGCAGCTCGTGGAGGTCGCCGAAGCCGCCGACGACCTTGTGGTGATTCCCGAACCGCCAGGATGGCGTGCAGATCCAGCCGATGTCTTCGAGGGGATCGCCGATATGGGTCAGTTCCCAATCGAGCGCCGCTTCGATGCGAGCGGGTGAGACGAGCAGATTGCCGAGCCGAAAATCGCCATGCACGAGTGTCGTTCGCCGCGCGCGGTGAAGGCGCGGTTCAAGCCAGCGGAAGGCCAGTTCGAACATCGGCCGCGGCTGGTCGTAGCTATCGTACAAATCACGATACCGCGCGAGCTGCGCCGGTCCGTCCAGTTCGGGCAACACCTCCTTCAACGGGGAAAGCCCCACCCCATGAATGCGCGCGAGCGCCTGGCCGCATTGGCGCGCCAGTTGCGGCCGCAGGTGTGCGAAGGTCTCGTCGCGCAGGATCCTGCGCGCGATCGTCTCGCCTTTCAGCCGGTCCATCACATAGCCCGCACCTGCGCCGTCCTCCGGCGTCAGCACGCAGCGCACGCGCGGTGCAGCTGCGCCGGCGCTGCGCGCTGCGTCGATGACGAATGCCTCGGTCGGCAGCGGAACGGCATTGGGGCCCTCACGCGCGGCGCCTCCCGGACTGCGGCGCAGGATCAACGGTTCGGTTCGCCCTTCCACGATCGCGTCAAGCGACCAGGTCTCCTGGCTCGCGCCGCCCGAAAGCCGGCTGACATTTTCGAGCCGCGCAAGCCCGGGGATCGCGCGCCCGAGCGCGCTCTCAAGAGCCGGAATAAAATCGGGCGTCATCCCGCGCGCAGATATCGCACGGCGTCGTCGCGTTCGAAAAGATAAAGCAGGACGCGCAGCGCTTCGCCGCGCGGGCTCGCGAGTTCGGGATCGCGCGCCACGATCAGCCGTGCATCGTCGCGGGCGGCCGCCAAAAGATCCGCATGGGCGCCGAGTTCTGCAAGTCGGAAAACCGGCATGCCGCTCTGCCGCGTACCCAGAAGTTCGCCCGCACCCCTCAGGCGCAGATCCTCCTCCGCGATCACAAAGCCGTCGTTGGTATCGCGCAAGGTGGTGAGCCGCGCCTTCGCCGTCTCGCCCAGCGGCGATTGATAGAGCAGCAGGCAGCTTGCCGGTTCGGCGCTTCGTCCCACCCGCCCGCGCAGCTGGTGCAGCTGCGCAAGCCCGAAGCGCTCGGCGTGCTCGACCACCATGATCGTCGCCTCGGGCACGTCCACCCCCACCTCGATCACCGTCGTCGCCACCAGCACGCGCGTTTCGCCCGACCGGAACTGCGCCATCGCCCGGTCGCGCTCGGCCGGCTTCATGCGGCCATGCACCAATCCGATCGTGTGGCCGAGACTCTGCGCCAGCGTGCCGGCACGTTCTTCCGCCGCTGCGACATCCAGCTTCTCCGACTCCTCGATCAGCGGACATACCCAGAAGGCGCGTTCGCCCCGCGCAGTTGCGCCGCGCAGATGTGCAATCACTTCCTCGAGCCGTTCTGCCGAGACCAGTCGCGTATCCACGGGCTGGCGGCCCGGCGGCAAACCGGCAAGACGCGATACGTCCATGTCGCCATAGGCCGTGAGCGCGAGCGTGCGCGGGATCGGCGTCGCCGTCATCACCAGCACGTCGGCCGGCGATTCGCCCTTGCCCTGCAGCTGCAGGCGCTGGTGCACGCCGAAGCGGTGCTGCTCGTCGACCACTGCGATGCCCAGGTCGCGAAAGCCCACACCTTCGGAAAACAGCGCATGCGTGCCCACGAGAATGTCGATCGCGCCGGCCTTGAGCTGCGCGAGCGTTTGTTCGCGCGCGCTGTTACGCTCGCGGCCGGTGAGAATGCCGATGCGCACGCCCGCCGCGTCTGCCAAAGGCGTGAGCGCCGCGAGATGCTGGCGCGCGAGAATTTCAGTGGGCGCCATGAGCGCCGCCTGCGCGCCGGCCTCTACCGCGTTCAGCATGGCGAACATGGCCACCACCGTTTTGCCGGCGCCGACATCGCCCTGCAGCAAACGCAACATGCGCTGGGGTGCGGCCATATCGGACCTGATTTCCATCAGGGCCTGCTCCTGCGCCGCCGTTAGCGCAAAAGGCAGCGCGGCGCGGGCGCGCGCGACGAGCCGTCCGTCACCGGCCAGTCCGCGGCCCTTGCGCGCGCGCAGGCGCTTGCGGATCAGCGCCAGCGCGAGCTGGTTGGCGAGCAGCTCGTCATAGGCAAGCCGGGCGCGGACACGCGCATCCGGTTCGAGATCGCTTTCGCATGCGGGTGCGTGGGCGGCGCGCAGCGAATTCCGCAAATGACGACCAGTTGCGTTCAGTGAGCCACGCTTTGTCCTGCCATTCGGGCAACGCCGGCAGCTTGTCGAGCGCGCCGCAGATTGCCCTGGCGAGCACTTTGGCGGGCAAATCCGCCGTGAGGGGATAAACGGGCTCGTGCGCCGGCAGGCGGTCTGCCTCTTCGGGCGGCACGATATGGTCTGGATGCACCATTTGCAGCCGGCTGCCGAAGCGTTCCACGCGGCCGCTGACGATCCGCTTCGTGCCCACCGGCAGCGTGAGGGAGAGGTAGTCCTGTCTGGCGTGGAAGAAGACGAGTTCGATCGCGGCGGTATCGTCGGAGCAGCGCACACGGTAGGGCTGGCGCGGATCGCGCCGCGGAATGTGGTCGAGCACGTTCAGTGTGAACGTCGCGATGCGGCCCTCGTCCGCCTCGATCAGCCTGGGCCTCCAGGAGCGGTCGATCAGGCCCACGGGCAGATGAAACAGAAGGTCGACAATGCGTCCTCCGGCCAGCTTGCCGATGAGTTGCGCAAGCTTCGGTCCGACGCCCGCCAAGGTGCGCGTCTCGGCGAACAGCGGGAAGAGAATTGTCGGCCGCATCGCCTGGCAGGATAGGCGAGGCGCGCCGCCGCCCCAACACGGACCGGCCCGCCTTCCGCGACCGTCGCTTCGCGGGCACGGCCGGACAGACCGGCAACGAGGCGTGCTATGTGCTGTCCAGTTTCTGCAAGCCGTTGTGCAGATAGACCGGCAGCCGCGCATATTGTTCGGCGAGATGGGCAGCGTGGTTGTCGTCTGCCGTTTTTTGCGCCAGCTCGAGATTTTCCTCGAAGGTGCTGTCGTTTTTCGGACCGCCCGTCCACATGAGAGCCAGCAATTCGTCCTGCGCCTCGCGAGGCAGCGCATCGATCAGCGAATAGACCGCATCGGGCAGGGCCGACGAAGCCCCATCGCCCGGCTGGGCGCCGGCCGCCGCGCATGCCGCGACAATGGCATCGATATCGGTTCGCTTGAGATGTTGCAGCATGTGTGCCGATGTCACAGACGGAAGTTTGCGCCCGATTTAACGACAGGCGAAACACCAGGGTCAATCGACATCGCGCGCCGGTAGTGACGCATTTTGAAATTCAGGGGTCGGTTTCCTCATTTCCCGGCATGCCAGCGGATTGCAGATACCGATCTGAACTAGCGGGCACCTTAACGCTGTAGACAATCGATTGCGGTCCCATAGGTTCGGACAATCGATGCAAGTGCTTTATCTTTGAACTTTTGCGCGGCTGTGGCTGAGGCCGGCTAGCGCGGCGTTTTTTATGTTTTTGCCGTTTTGGTTTACGTTTTTTCTTGGGCTTTTCTGGCTTTGGCCCTTCCGGCTTTGGTGTCCTCCGACTGCCGTGTATTTCTACGATGACCTCTCGGGACCGGCCATGCGAAAACCTTTGTATGACTGTCCTCTTAACCCGTTTTATTGAGCGCGGTGACAATGTTCATGCCGCCTTTTTCTTGTACGGCCCACGCTTAGCGACAGGAGCCTCTTGGGCAGAGATTAGGCTCGCCACCTCCGTCATATCCCACACGCGATCAGTCACGCCAGCGGCCATTGCAGGGGTCACGCGAAGGGTCTTGTGAATGCGGCAGAAGTTATAGTGCATATAGGGGAGGGCGACGGAAAGCGCGTGGTTTTCGAGCTTCTTTGAGAAGGCGTTTGTTAGTCGGGTAAAGCGGCGGATGCTCATGCGCATCGTGAGATTTTGGCGCTCCACAAAGCTTGTCGAAACGTGGCGCACATCGGGATTGCCTTCGACGCGGTGCTTATGCGCGCCGGTGCAAATCGCCGGGCTATAGCGGCGTTGGCCTTCGGGAGCCTCGCCGTAGACCTTCACTACCTGCGCGCCGGTGAGCAACATCCTCGAAGCCGCCGCCGGTAGCTAAGGTTCCAGGTGGATTTTTTGCGGCGACAGATGGAATCCGCGAAAGCCAGGCAATGGCGTCCGAACAAAAGGTCTATGGTCATCATGGCTTACAGGAGCTTTCGCACGGCGTCCCGCTCGGCGTGCTCGAAGGCGTCGGTGAAAGGCTCAAGCTCATCCTTGGTCATTCCGATGCCGCGGCCGGTCTGGCGCCAGCCGTTCGCTGCGCGCGCAACCTCGCCCAATATCTCCCTGGCGCGTACGGGCGCGATACGGAAATAAGCAATCACCGACATAAGAGCGTAGATTGTCATGTCGGGGCCGGTGTCTTCGGAAACCCACGTCTTCATCTCGCGCACCCGCTCGGGCGACGGATTGATGTCGAAGGCGGGAGACAGCCGCCAGAACCCACGATCTTCATGCAGGAAGCCGTGATTGCGCAGATGATCGTCCACATTGGTGATCAGGATGGAGAATGCGATGCGCCGCCACAGCTCCTCGATGTCGGCCTGTGCATCGGCCCCGTGGACGCGGATTGCGTCGACGATGTCGGTATAGGTGTGGTCCTGCGGCTCTCTCCCTTCGGCGCCAAGCATCGTCGCGGCGGAGACGTACATCACGCGCTGTCCGTTCCCGCGCCGGTCAAAGCGCCGGATCAGCGCGACCGGCGATCCGCCGCTCTCGACGATCCGCGCGTCGGCAGCATTGATTCCCGCCTTTCTGGCAAGCTTGAGGGCGAGCACTTCACCTTTGGTGACGGCGCGTTCGTCCGCAATGCTCGGAAACTTGCCAACGGCAAGCGCGCCATCTTCGTCGATCACCGAGCATTTCGGGCGCAGCCCGCCAAGTGACGTACCACGACCACGCAGATAGGCGAGGTCTGCCACCGTCTCTCTATTGGCCTCGACGGCGCGAGAAGCGCTGAGCAAATGTCCGAGTTCAATGAGCGGCGGAGCCGTCCGCCGCCCCTCTTCCTGTGCGCGCAGGAAGATGCCGCCTTCATCGCGAAAACGCAGCGCCCCGACGCGGCTGAAATCATCGACCGCGAGCAAGAAATCGAGCGCGTTCAGCGGCGGCGCACTATCTTTCTTTCCTTCGCGGCGCAGCTCCAGCCTGTGTTTGGCATGATCGCGCATGATGACGCGCTTGCCCCAGCCGTCAGGTTCGGTATCGGCAATCGCGGCATGAAAAAGCGAGCCGTCTTTCGATTTACGATGAAACTGCGGTCCGGCCTGAAGCGGGAGCGTGGGTCCGAGCGGGAAGCGGTTGCGGTCGCCAAGCCAATCCGCGCTGTACGCAAAAGCCGCGTTCTCACGCCGTCCCTGCAAATCGTAGCGCAGCGTGCCGACCTGCGGTCCGTCGCCCAGGGTGACGTCGATGGTGCGCTTCATGGCGGCGGTGTCCGCGACTTCTTCATGCGCACGCGCTTGGGCAGCCGTGCCTCATCGAGCAGGAGGCCGGTATCATCCCGGCTCACGTCGATGAGGTTGCCGAGAGGATCACCGAAGCCCAGGACGAAAAGCGCCATGGCGTAGACGCCAAGGCCCACGCCGGGATCGCCCTTCTCGGCGCGGAGATAGGTGTTCTTGGCAACCCCCATGCGCTCGGCCATTGCCCGTGTGGTAAGACCGCGTTTGCGGCGCGCCGTGGCAAGGTCGCCGCCGAACTTGGTCAGCGAGCGCTTGACAGCAGCCGGCAGAACGTCTGAAACACCCGAACGCATGTAAGGCTCCATATATGAAGCCTTATCGCCTCATAAGGTGCAATATATAGGGCCTTATTCGAGTTGTCCAGAGCGTTCGCCGTGGGCCGCTCAGACAGCGGCAAACGAATCCGTTGGCAGTGCCGCAGGCGAGAGTTTGCGGACGATGGCGAGCAGCGCCAGCGAAAATGCTGCGGGGACGCAGGCGAGGGGGCTGCCGGCGGCGGAGATCGCGCCCGTCGCTGCCCAGCCGATCGACGAGAAGGCTTCGGCGAAAGTGGCGATGCGCGAGGAGGTGTGGCGGCGCCGGAAATGGCTGCGTTTCGTCTGCGATCTGAACCACAGCTGAATGGCAGTGGACGAACCCGCGGCGGCAGCGATTCCGCAAACGGCGACGAGCGCGTGCAGGGTCGAGACACATAGCAGCGCGATGGCGAACGGAGAAAATACGAGTGCGATCGCGCCCAGCACGGCTTGTGCTTTCGCGCGCAGCAGCCGCGATGGAGGCAGGGGCGCGGAACCGACGAGATCGAAGGCGTCTTCGCCGGAGATTGTCAGCCAGGCGAGACCTCCGGCGAGCTGGCCCGCCGCCATGATCAAGACCGGAACGCAAATCGCCGACGCATTGCCGCCGAAATCGAAGCTGCGCCACAACAGCAACGCCGGCGGGAGAAGATAGAGCAGCTGCATGAGCGACTGCGACAACAGCCAGGGATCGCGCAGGAGAAGAAGAAATTCCTTGCGCCGGAGCGCCTGCATGGCAGTGCGCGCGCGGAAGCGACCGGCGGTCCGACGCTGTGCCACGCCGACGCGCGAGACGCCGCCGGCCGCGACCGCGCAATCGGCAAAATGCGGCGCGGCGCGCAAGGTCACCGCAACAAACAGTGCAATGCCCGTTGTCAGCATTCCGGCGAGGCAAAGCCCATCGCCCAGCACCGCGCGCGCGGGCCACCAGAAGAAGCTGTCGCTCCCTGGCGCGTGCGCGACCACATAGGCAGAGCGCAGGAATGCGACGCGCGACAGGGAGCCGACGGAAAACATCGCGGCGATCTGAATTCCGATCACGAAGGCGCCGCCGATCACTGCCGCCACGATCTGCGCCACCAATCGGGTGCGTTTGGGACCGATGCTGCGAAAGAGCGCGAGCGTCAACGCCACGGCAAGAGAGGTTGCCGCCAGCGCGACCGCCGCGATGGCTCCATAGGCGCCCAGCCAGCGCCAGCCGTTGCGCCAGGCAAGAACGTCAATGAACGGCCCGGCGATCAGCAGCGACATCGCGCCCACTGAAAGAGCAATCGCGCCGATGCGCACCGCGAACAATCTGCGCACGGGAACCGGCGATGAGAGAATCAATTCGAGATCCGAGCGCGCGTAAAAGGCGCGCGTCACGCTCTCCATCGCCTGCGACAGCATGGCCGAACCCGAGAGCAGAATGGCGCAGGTAACGGCAATGCGGGTCGGCAGATCGGGATGGATGTCGGACGCTCCGCCGCTTCTGAGCACCAGAAAAGCCGTGCCGTGCAGGAAAATCACAAACCCGATCGCAGCGAACGCGATCCGGCGCTCGCGCGCGCGCCGGCCGGCGGTCAGCATCGCGAGCAGGTCCCGCCAGGCGAGCCGAATTTCATGACGGGCGAGCCAGACGAGCGATTGCGAATTCATCATTCGGCTGCGAGATCGGGCTGCACCATCGCCAGGAACATGTCTTCGAGACTTGCGGCGCCGCGGCCCGTGTGCCCGCGCAGCTCGCTCAGGGTTCCTTCCGCGATCAATTTTCCCTGCGCAATGACTTCAATACGGTCGGCCATCCGCTCCGCGATTTCCAGGATGTGCGTCGTCATGATGACGCTGTTCCCGGCGCGTACCCGGTTCGCGAGCACGTCCTTGACCAGCCGCGCGGAGCCAGCGTCGAGTCCGGTGAGCGGCTCGTCGAGAATGATGAGTCTGGGTTCGTGCACCAGCGCGCCGGCGAGCGCCACCTTCTGGCGCATGCCGCGCGAGAAACTCTCGCAGCGCTCGTGCACATGCGCGTCGAGGCCCAGCCAGTGGAGAAGCTCGTGCGCGCGCAGTTCCGCGAGCCCGGGCGCGACGTTCCAGAGGCCGGCGACAAACTCCAGATATTCGAGCGGCGTGAGCTTGTCGTAGATCATCGGCTCATCCGAAAGCCATCCCATGATCCCTTTCGCGCCGACCGGGTCGGCGAGCGCGTCGATGCCGAAGACGGAGATCGAGCCGGCATCTGGTCTCAGCAGCCCGCTCACGGTTCGCAGGGTCGTCGTCTTGCCGGCGCCATTGGGCCCGAGCAGCATGTAGAATTCGCCGGCCCGCACGCGCAGATCCAGCCCGTCGACTGCCGGGCGCGCGAAGCTCTTGCGCAAGCCGCGGATCTCCAGCGCCAGGGGCCGTTGGCCGTCGTGTAATTCATCGAACGCCATGTCCGCAGGCTAGCGGGGACAGGTTTCAAACCCATAAAGCCGGCGAGGTCCCGGACCCTTGCGCTTGCCAGAGGTGGAAGGCGGGGTTGAAGATGGGATTGCGCAAAATCCTGCGCGCCATTTCTGTCCGGGGCCCGTTCATGTTCATCGATGTTGGCGGCGCGCGGATTTTCTTCGACACGATAGGCGCCGGGCTCGCCATCGACGGTGCGCGCATGGTCGAGCGGCCGACGCTGATCGTCATGCATGGCGGACCCGGTTTCGATCACTCGACGATGCGGCCCTTTTTCGACCGCTTTGCCGACAGCCATCAGGTGGTCTATCTCGACCATCGCGGCAATGGCCGCTCCTCCGGGACGCTGGAAAGCTGCTCGCTCGCGCAATGGGGCGATGACGTGCATGCCTTCTGCCGCGCCCTCGGCATCGACAGGCCGGTGGTCTACGGAAACTCCTTCGGCGGCATGGTGGCAATGGCCTATGCGGTCCGTCACCCCGATCATCCCGCGAAGCTCATTCTCTCCTCGACCGCCGCGCGCATGCATTTCGACGAAACGATGCGCATCATGGAAGAGCGCGGCGGACCAGAGGCGCGCGCCATTGCCGAGCGCTTCTGGAACAAAGCAGATGAAGAGGCCTTCGCCGATTATCTGCGCGTCTGCATGCCGCTTTATAATCCCGGCGACGCCACACTTTGGGCGGCAGCCCGCCGCCGTGCCATCATGCGGCTGGATGTGATGCGCCACTTCGCGCGCACAGAGATGCGGACCATGGACGCAGGCGCGGAACTGCGGAAGATCGTCTGCCCCACGCTTGTCATGGCGGGAACCTACGATCCGATCACGCCTGTTTCCTGTGCCGAGGAAATTCATGCCGCGCTGCCGGAGGGACTGGCGCAGCTCGAGATTTTCGAGGACGCGGGACACGGCGTGCATCGCGACCAGCCAGAGAAGGCGGAGCAGGTGCTGCGCCGGTTCCTGGCCTCATGAGCGCGCAGGCTCCGCGACCCGGTGCGGGCAACATTGCCGCCGCGGTCGTCGGCAATGCGCTCGAGTTCTACGACTTCGTCACCTACGCGTTCTTTGCCGTGCAGATCGGGCGCGTGTTTTTCCCCGCGCAGAGCGCCTATGCAAGTCTGATGCTGTCGCTTGCCACCTTCGGCGCGGGTTTCGCCATGCGTCCTCTCGGCGGCATCCTGATCGGCCGCTACGCCGATCGCATCGGCCGCAGGCCCGCAATGATGTTCAGTCTGCTGCTGATGGGAACCGCCATCCTCGCAGTTGCAATCATCCCCTCCTATGCCGCGATCGGCCTGGCGGCGCCCGTTCTTGTCGTACTGGCGCGCATGGCGCAGGGCTTCGCGCTCGGCGGCCAGGTGGGATCGGCAACCGCTTTCCTTCTGGAGGCGGCGCCCGTGTCGGAGCGCGGCGTCTATGCGGCGTGGCAGGGAAGCAGCCAGTATGCGGCGATCATCGCCGCCGGTATTGTCGGCATTCTTCTTTCGACCGTGATGGATGCGGGCGCGTTGCAGAGCTATGGCTGGCGCATCGCCTTTGCGCTCGGCGCGCTCACCCTTCCCGTCGGCTTCTTTCTCATTCGCCGCGTGCCGGAGACGCTGCACCTTGGGGGCGAGGTGGCGCCGCGGGCGGGCGGCGAATGGGTGCAATGGGTTGCGCATTGGCGCGTGATCGTGCTGGGCCTGGTGACGCTCGCCAGCGCCACCATCTTCACCTACATCACCAACTACATGACGACGTTCGCCGAGACGGTGCTGCACATGCGTGGTGCGGTGCCGTTCGCGGCGACGCTGGTGATCGGTATCGGCGGTTTTGTCGGCACGCTGTTCGGCGGCTGGCTTTCGGATCGTCTCGGGCGCTGGCCGGTGATGGTGTGGCCGCGCGTCGTCTATCTGGTCGTGGCGTGGCCGCTCTATGCGTGGATCGTCGAGATGCGCAGCGCAGCGGTACTGCTCGGCGCGAGTGCGGTGCTGGTGTTTTTGGGCACCATAAGCTTCGGCCCGTTCGCCGCGGCGATGACCGAAAGCCTGCCCACGCGCATTCGCGGCAGCGTGTTCGGAACCATCTACGCTTTTTCGATCGCCATCTTCGGCGGCAGCGCGCAGCTGATCGTCACCTGGCTCATTCACACCACCGGCAATCCCCTCGCGCCGGCCTGGTACCTGAGCGTCAGCGCCGCCTGCGGCGTCGTCTCGACCGCGCTGATGCTCGAAACGGCGCCGGTTCGCACGGGCCTGCTCCCGCTCGCCGCAGCAGCCGGCGAGTGATGTGTGTTTGTGCGATGCTCTGCTGTGCACAAGGACCCCTCACCCGCGCTGGTGCGGTGGCGATCATCTCGCGCTGCATCCCTCTCCCACACTGGGAGAGGGGAAAGACTGGCGTGGCATGATGATTGTTCGTGCAGTGCGCTGCATTCCCCTCGCCCCTTGTGGGAGAGGGACGCAGCTACGGACATCGACATTTGCTCGAGTGCGGGTGAGGGGTCTTTCGCTGCGCATTATTTGTCTCCAGGAGGAAAGACGATGACGGAACGGACTGACGCCCAGGCCTGGCTCGATGCGGGACGGGATTTCCTGCCGCAGATGATCGCCTTGCGCCGCGCCATTCACGCGGAGCCGGAGCTCGGCCTTTCAACTCCCGCGACGACGGCGAAGGCGAAGCAGGCGCTGGCGGGTTTGCCGCTGGAGATCCGCGAAGGTCCATCGACCACGGGTTTCGTCGCGCGCCTGCAAGGCCCCGCCAATGGGCGCACCGTTCTCTTGCGCGCCGACATGGACGCATTGCCGATGCGCGAGGACACCGGTCTCGCCTTTGCCTCGCGGCGCGAAGGCGCGATGCATGCCTGCGGACACGACAGTCACGTGGCGATGCTGGTGGGCGCAGCGAAAGCGCTTTGCGCGCGGCGCGACCGGCTTGCAGGTTCGGTGCTGTTCATGTTCCAGCCGGGAGAAGAGGGCCATCATGGCGCGCGCTTCATGCTGGACGACGGACTGCTCGACCCGCTGCCCGATGCCGCCTATGCGCTCCATGTCTGGCCCAATTTTGCGAGCGGCATTTTCGCGGGGAAGGCGGGTCCGCTGCTCGCGGCAGCCGACCGCATCCTGGTGACGGTGACGGGCAAGGGCGGTCATGCGTCCCAGCCGCATCTCGCCATCGATCCGATCCCCGTGGCGTGCGAAATCGTGACCGCGCTGCAGAGCCTTGTCACGCGCCGCGTCCCCGCCTTCGATCCGGTCGTTATCACCATCGCGCGCTTTACCGCGGGCACGACCAACAACGTCATTCCCGAAACCGCAGAGCTGGAGGGAACCATCCGCAGCTTCTCGCAAACCTCGCGCACGTTGGCGCATGAAGGCGTCCATCGCGTCGCCGCGAGCGTCGCTGCCGCGCACCAGGCCTCTGCGTCCGTGGAAATCATTCCCGGATTTCCCGTGACCGTGTGCGACGAACGCGCGGTGGCGCTGGCCAGGACGACGGCGCAGCGCGTCTTCGGCGAAGTGGGCTGGCACGGCGTGCCGACCCCGGTGATGGGCGCGGAGGATTTCTCCTATGTGCTGCAGAAGGTACCGGGCGCGATGCTGTTCCTGGGCGCCGTGCCGGAAGGCGGCGACCCGAAGACCTGTTGCGGGCTGCACTCCAACCGGATGGTGCTGGACGAATCTGTGATGGCACGCGGCGCCGCGATGCACTGCGCGCTCGCCGAAGCGTTCCTGAACGAAGGATTCGACGGAGCGTAGGATGGCCGGAATTAATCAGGCGCGCGCGATTACAGTTCGCGCGTTGAAATCCTTCCCCGGTGCATTGGCCGCGATGCTGTGTCTGCTCGGCCCCGCCCGCGCCCAGCCTTCGCAGTTCGAGCACATCGTGGTGATCGTCCAGGAAAACCGCACGCCCGACAATCTGTTCTATGCCCTGTGCAGCATCCGGAAATGCAGCACGCATCCCGATGATTCCACGTACGACATTCAGCTGCGCAACTGGCTCGACAAGAACGCGCCGGACGGAAAGGTTCAGCCCGTTCCGGTGGCGCTCGCCAACGATTACGATCCCGGCCACAGCCACGCGAATTTCGTGGAAATGTGCGATCTCGATGCGGCCACCCACACCTGCCGGATGGATGGCGCCGGTATCAAGTGCCACGATTGTCCGCCGGACGCGGAATTCCGCTATGTCGACAACGCGTCCGGCATCCTCGCCCCCTATCTCTTCCTCGCAACCGGCTATGGCTGGTCTAACTACATGTTCCAGACCAACCAGGGGCCAAGCTTTCCCGCGCATCAGTTCCTGTTCGGGGCCACCTCGGCGCCCAGCCGCGCCGACGATCACCGGGGCACCTTCGTCGCGGAGAATCTCAAGAAAACCCACCCCAACATCGATGAGAATAACGGATGCATCGCTCCGCCGGCGACGCGCATCCAGTTGATCGATGCGCATGGCAGGGAAAACGAGAACAATCAGATCTATCCGTGCTTCGAGCACCTCACGCTCGCAGATCTGCTGCAGGGCAGGGCCGTCACCTGGCGCTATTACACGCCGGGCGCGGGCGATCTGTGGAGCGCGCCCGATGCGATCAGGCACATATGCGAACCCAGCGGCGGCCGGTGCGCGGGACCGCTGTGGCGGAACAATCTGGCGCTGACACCGCTGGCTGTGTTTCCCGATATCGCCGTCTGCCAGCTGCGCGGTGTGAGCTGGGTCATTCCTTCGGCCCAGTTTTCCGACCATGCCAACGCCAATACCGGCGGCGGACCCGCCTGGGTGGCGGCGATCATCAACGCCATCGGCAACAGCCGCTGCCGCAACCCTGACGGTTCGTCGTATTGGGACAGCACGGCCTTCGTGCTCACCTGGGACGATTGGGGCGGATGGTACGACCACGAAGCGCCGAGGTTTCTGCCCTATCCCGAGGGCGGCTATCAGTACGGCTTCCGCGTGCCGCTGGTTTTCGTTTCCGCCTATACCAGGCGCGGCTTGATCGACAACCGGCGTCAGGATTTCGGCAGCATCGCGCGCTTCATCGAACACAATTTCGGCATTCATCCGGGCAAGCTCACCTTCGCCGACGCGCGCGCGAAGGGCGACCTGTCGAATTACTACGACTTCTCCATGAAGGCGCGCCGGTTCGAACGCATTCCGGGCCCGGAGCTGAAATCCGTGATCGACATGCGCACGCTCAAGCTCGAGCCGCCCGACGACGATTGAGCTGTCGCGCTCGTTCAGCCGTTGTCCTGCGCGGCACCCGGCTTCAGCTCGAGCGCGAGATAGGAGGTCGTCCCGTCGCGCATCACGAGGAGCGGCAACGCCGGCCGGTTGCTGCTCTCGGCGGCGCGAATGCGCGAGACCGCTTCGTCGGGCAAATCGACCGGCCGTCCACCGACGCCCAGGATGACGTCGCCGGGCTGGAGGCCGCTCTGGTCGGCAGCGCTTCCGGGCGCGACCTCGGCAACCAGCACGCCGCTCTGCGAACCAAGACCGAGTTCCTGGCGGCGATCGGGGGTGAGCGGCACCAGCTCGAGCCCCAGGCGTCCGCCCTGCGGCCGCGCCTCGTTCGAGGCGATTTTCTGCTGATCGCGTTCGCCCGCGATGGTGACGTCGAGTGTGCGCTGCTGTCCTTCGCGCCACACCTCGACGGGGACTGTCCGACCCGACGGTGTCTCGGCCACGGCAAACGCGAGATCCCGCGGCGTGGCGATCGGGGTGCCGTTGAAAGCGGTGATGACATCGCCCTGCTTCAGCTCGCCCCGCGCGGCAGGCAAATCCTTCGTGACCACATCGACCAGCACGCCCTTCTCCCGCCCGAGCCCGACGGCGCGCGCGAGCGCGGGGGTAACCTCCTGCATCTGGATGCCGAGCCAGCCGCGCGCGACGCGGCCATGCTCGCGCAGCTGATCGACGACGTTGCGCGCCACATCGGAGGGAATCGGCAAAGCCGATGCCCACGCTGCCGCCGGTGGGGGAAAAGATCGCTGTGTCGATGCCGATGACCTGGCCGGACTCGTCGAACAGCGGCCCGCCCGAATTGCCCGGATTGATCGGCGCGTCGATCTGCAGAAAATCGTCATAGGGACCCGCCTGGATATCGCGGTTGTCGCCCGAGATGATGCCCGCCGTCACGCTGCCGCCCAGTCCGAAAGGATTGCCGACGGCAACCACCCAGTCGCCGACGCGCGCCTTCTTCGAAATCGCCGAAGGCGAGATAAGGCAGCGGCCGCGGTGCGGGAATCTTGAGCAGCGCCAGATCCGTCTTGGAGTCGCGCCCGATCACGCGCGCGGCAACGGTGCTCCCATCCGAGAGGGTCACCTGGATGTCGGAGGCGTCATCGATCACGTGATTGTTGGTCACGATGTAGCCGCTCGGATCGATGACGAAGCCCGAACCCAGCGCATGGGTGGGCTGCTGGCGCTGCTGAAGCTGCTTGCGCCAGTCGGGACCCAGGAACTGCTGCAGCATGTCGCCGAACGGACTGTTTTCCGGCAGCTGGAGCTGGGCGTTCTTCATCACCTGGGTGGTGGAGATGTTGACCACGGCGGGCTTTACCGCGGCCACCAGATTGGCGAATCCCGGCAATCTCGGCGCTTCGGGGACGGCGATCGGCGGGGGACTGGTCGCCTGGGCGGCGGTCAGCCCCAGAAGCACGCCGCCTCCGAGAAGCGTCGTGCCCAGCAGCAGCGCCAGCATGCGGCGGGGGTTCTTGCGATCGTTGTCATTTGCCATGGCCTGAAACCTCGACTCCTCGGATCCCCTAAGGCGGGCCGCGGGGTCTCCCGCGCGATCCGGATTTCGAAGGAGATTTGGGTGCGGCTTTTCCCGGCGCAACATTGCCGCCGATGAAAAATTCTTGAGAATTCGGCTGGAAGGCTCGGGGGCGGTTTGCCGCCCGCGTTGCTTTTCCCGCCTTGGCACCTAATCTCCGCCGCAGCACCGGTAGCTCAGCTGGATAGAGCACCAGACTTCGAATCTGGGGGTCGTGGGTTCGAATCCTGCCCGGTGCGCCAGTCCCGTACAAAACTGCGAACTCCGCTTTCGAACTCCCCGGAGGTCGCGGTTGCGGCGATGGCCGAACATGGTCCGGTTATTATGGTCCGTTCGCGGTCCACAATGATTTCCGACACAAGCCCCTGCACGTAGCGCCGCTTCAGCGCCTTTGGAGCGTCGAGAAGACGGCGCTGTAGCGTGGCGGAAAGGGCCGTTGCCTGTTGCGCGGACAGCGTTTGCCGGAACTGTGGAGCCTCCGCGTCGATGCGCGAGAGATGCCGAATGCATTCGCCGCGCTCGCGTTCGATGTCGCTGATTTGGGCCTGAAACAAATCGCTGTGAGGGACCACGCCCTGGCGCAAAGCCGCGTAGAGGCGATTTGCCTGCGCTTCGAGTTCTTTCAGGCGTTTGCGCAGGGCTGAGCGGCGCTGAAGATTGCCGCTCGCCAATGCGCGTTGATGCTTGCGCGCCTCTTGCAGAAGCACCGGCAGGCGTTCGGGCGTAAGCAGCGTCTCCGAAAGAGCCGTAAGTACCACGTCGTCGAGTTCCGACTCACGGATCGCCGATGGAGAAGAACAGGCGGACTTTCCCTTCAGGCGGTTCGAGGAGCAGGCGTAATAGCGATAGCGCCCGCCTTTGCCGGTGCGCACCATGAGCGGCGCGCCGCAGCATTTGCAACGCGTAAGGCCGGTCAGAAGCACGTTGCTGTTCGACACGCGGGGCGGCGTCATGCTCGGGCGGCGTGCCCGCAACAGTTCCTGGACGCGTTGGAACGTCTTCGGCGGGATGATTTCCGGCACGGATTGCGCAATCCATTCGTCGCGGGGCCGCTCGCGTTTTGTCCGGCTGTCATGCCGGTTGAAGTAATGCGTGCCGGAATAGGTGTCGCGGGTCAGGATGGCGTGGACGGCGCTCGTGTAGAATAGTCCATTGCCGAACTTGAATGCATGAGCGTTCAGCCATGAGGCAATATCCTTCACGCCCATCGGGCCGCTTCGCCCATCTCCTTGCAGAAACAGCTTGAAGATCAGCCGGACCGTTTCCGCATTCATGGTTTCAATCTCAAGGCGTTTCTTGGTGCGCAGTCCTCTCTGTTCGGCTGCAATCGTCCTATAGCCGAAGGGCGGCTTGGAGCCGTTCCAGAAGCCTTGGCGGGCGTTCTCCAGCATGGAGCGGGAGACATGCTTTGCGGTCTCGGCGCTGTTGAACGCATCGGCGGCGGCGATGATCGTTTCGGCAAAATCAGCGCTCGCGCCTTCGCCGAAGTCCTGTGTCATGGAGACAAGCGAGATGCCGTGCTTCTGCAATCGCCGTTTGGACCACACATATCCGCCCACCTCGCGGAAAAACCGCGACTGGCTGTGAACCAGGATCACGTCGAGGGGCGAGGGATCGACACACGCTGCATCCATCATCGCCTGAAACTGCGGACGCTTATCGTCGCGCGCGCTCGCACCGGGATCGATGAACTCGCGCACGACGAACCAGCCATGTGCTTCGGAATACTTCCGCGCTCGCGCGAGCTGGTCCGGTATCGAGAGATCGTGCTCGGCCTGGCGCGTGGTCGAGACGCGCGCATAAATCGCAACCCGCTTTGTCATCCCAGTCATTCCCCATTGTCATTGGCGAGAGGCGGGAGCGAGTTCAGCAGTTCCGCCAGAACTTCCACCTCCACTATCTGCACGGGCATGCCTTTGGGCAAACGGACCTCCACCTCACGAAGCTGCGGCTTTGCATTCCGGGAACGTGACTGTCGAAGGTTATCGTTGGCGGCGGCGTTTCCCGAAGCCTTCGGGTGGCGCGGAGGGCTCATAGTCCCAACTCCCGCCTGCGGATTTTCTCGATGACATCGGCGCGCCACAGCTCAGGCGACTGACGCCGCCGCAGCATGGGCGCGAGCCATTTGAGCAACTGGTCGAGGGTCACGGGCCGCTCGGGGCAGTTGCGCGACAACAGGGCTGCAATGCCCTTCAGGTCGCCCAAGAGCGACATAAGCCGCCGGTCTAGGGGATATTGGACGCCTGTCAGGAGCGGCGGCGGCGTGTGTTCTGGCGGGCGGACAAGGGTGGGCGCGGCAGCAATCAATTCTCGCCACATGGGATGGAGCGGCCAGCGCGAGCGGTTGGAGTTCCCCTTCGAAATCCGAAGCGAGGTATGTGTGCGGGCGAGTGTGGATACCAGCCCGGAAAGGTGAGCGCGCAGCTGTTCGATGGTCGCGATGCCAGCGGATTTGAGACGCGGGCCGCGTATCTGGAATTCGCAACGCCAGACGCCTTCGTTCACGCCCCAGATATCGAATAGCCAGAACTTTTCGCTTTGCTGTTCGATTTCCGCAATCTTGTCATAGAGGCGGCAGACAACATCGCCTTCGCCGAACCGGGCAGTCTGAAGATCGCGATTCTGTCGATATTGTGCATCCTTGGTCGCCACCGACACGATGTCATTGAAGCAAAAGTCTGGCGCGCCAACGGCAAAATCGAAGGCTGCGTCAACGCGCGCGATGACTTCAAGACGCGTCTCGCGCGCGCCCAACTTGGCCCAAATGCTTCGGAAGCGTTCGACTGCTGCGTCGAACCCCTCCCGCCACAGAAGTTCGGAGCTGAACTGGGCATGACAGCGCGGCTCGATCCTTTCGCCCAGCTGCAATTCGAAGGCGCGGTTTTTCAGGATGTAGCTATATGGCTTCCGTCCGCCACGCTTGAGCGCAAATTGCTCGCCTCCCAGTTCGATCTCCGCATATTCAACGCCGGGAGAGGCGCGCAACTTTTCCTTTTCGTAGGCCAGACGTTCCCAGTCAATACCCAGCCCATCGATGAAGGCGCTGAGATAGAAGCTGTCGATATTGGCAGCGAGGAGCCGGGGGCGAGATTGCGCGGAGTCCGGCCTGTGCGCGGAACGGCGGCGCTTTCGCGCCGCCGTTGTCGTCTGACTTGCAGTTGCAGCGGACCGCGCCCGCCGCGCCACGCCAAGCGACGTTGCCGACATGGCTAATCGTCGCCATCATCGACAGACAAAACGTCAACGTCCGGCGCGATGCCCAGCTCTTCGAACACCTCCTCGATTTGCTCGCGTAGGCTCGAAAGCAAACTAATTAGCTGCTCGACCTGTGCTTCAAGTTCGGTTTTCGTCATGGCTTGTCATGTCCCTTTGCTGAGATACGAGTTCGGGACAGACCAAGATTCGTGCTCTGTTGAATAGGCGTCACGATTAGGCGAGAATTTTCCAGATGAATTGATTAGGTGTGACAATTACAAGCCGCGGAATTCCTCGATTTCTCGAATAATCAAAACACCGGCGCAGCTGCCGTGATTCGATTGCGTGCTTGCGAGACCGTACGATTAGACCGATTGCCGTGACTTGGGCGCGCCTGCGTTGCGCCATTCCTGCGGAACAAGCTGCCCCCAAATTCCATTGAACATGCGAACCGTCACGCCGGGTATGGCGTCAATCGCATCTCGCTGTATCTCCACTTTTTTCACGGTCTTTTGGCCCTTTGAACTGGCAATGAGCTGGCGCAAGAATTCCTTCAGTTTCTCCTCGGGGGACGGGGCGTGCGGGGCCTCGACGCGGGGCGTCAGCGTTGCCAGCCAATTCGTAAACGGCTCCTTGTCGATTCGCGCCGCCTGGCGTCTCGGCTCCCCCGAACTCCTCGGATTCACGACGATGGATAGCCCCAAGTCGTAGCAAAACCTTGGATCGCTCCAAACGAAGGGGTTCAGTTGGCGCCCGCGCCCGTCATGTACCTGCAACTTGAATTCGAGAATCGCCACTATGAGCGTGTCCTTGGCAACCTTGGCACGGTCGCAGGCGTTGTAGGCGGCAACGATAGTATCGTTGAGTGGATTGTAGAGTTCGAGCGACGTGTGCAGCTGTGCGGCGCGATTTTCCAGTTTTCCACGGTGATTCGCGAGCTGCCGGATTGTTTCTTCATTCAGCGTTTTGCGAATTTCGGCGTCAATCTCGACAATTTCTTCTTCCGCGCGCTTGATCTCTTCTTCCAGTGGCATTCTCTCGCTAGCGATTTCATCAGGCGATTTGCTGGAATCGGAATACATATATTCCCGACTAGTCCAGGTCTCCCCATAAAGTCGCCGTCCTATCTGTTCGACAGCGTCCGAGAGCGTGTACATTTCGCGGAAAGGTACGGGCGGCATGCGGAGACCCAAACGGCGACTCAGATTGCATTAGGAGCATAGCAAGCCACCGGCATCAGAACCGCCATGCGCCCGTCGCTTTTCCCGTAGTATGCACCATCGTTTTCCCAGTGGAATTCCGGTGAGATTCCAGTGGTCGGGCAGGGAATTTGCAGGGCGCTTGCAGGCGTCTTCGCAGGCGAACGCCAAGGCCGCACGCAGGAGCGCAGGCGGTACTCGCCCGCCGGAGCCCCGGTGTACGAAGCCACGACAAAGGTGGCGTTGGCTTGCGGGCTGTCCGGGCGAGCACGCGCCCGCTCGCCTGCTCCCTGGGGGCGGTCGCAGGCGCGCGCTCGCCCTCGCGGCTTCGTCGCGAGCTTCAGCGGCCCCACCAGCGCGCGTCATGCCCGGCTTCGGTCAATCCCGAGCGTCGCGCTCGTGTATCCAGAACCCCCCGTGTTACTCCCGTGGGGACTTCGGTGCGTTGTCCTATCCGCTATACGTCGTCCATTTTAGGAATTCCTCCCCATCTGCATTTTTGCCGGTCTTCGGACTCTGCACCGGGCCGCGCCCACTGGGCTCGTGGTTGTCGCCCTCTGCGTCGCATTGTCATGGATGGTCGAACTCGTCACCCGCCGTTTCCGGGGTTCACGTTCGCGAATTTCCACGCGCGATGGCGCGGGTTTCTCAAGGAAAGACTGTAGCAATGTCCCCGCCCCAAGTGCGCGCGCCGGTTAAGCTAATGCCTTACATGGCGGGCACTTCACCTTGGCCAATGTTCTTCTTCTCGCCGCGCCTCGAACATGGGGGAATCGATGCCGACAACACGAGACTTGACTCACTTAACAGCAAGACCTAGCGTCAGTGAGGCGATCCCGTTTTGACACCGCTTGAAGCGGACTGCCGATAAGCGAGGCGGGCTGTCATTTACAAGGGGGCAGCAATGTTTGAAATGGCTCGACGTACTTTTGGAAAGCTGGCCGGAGTAACGGCGGCGGTCGCCACAGCTCCCGCGACTGCCACTATTCCGCTCGCGGAGAACACGATCCGCTTAAACGATGGTTCGATCCATCGGGTTTCGCCAGTGTGGTATCAGCGAAACGTCGTCAAAGCACGCGTGACACGAGAGAACGAAGGCCGCCGCGTGGGGATTTTGGAGCTGTCGAACGAGCGTCCGCTGTCGAAGCACTTGCAGGCCGAGCTTGCGGCACTGACCGACTTCAAGAACGTCAATCGAGCGTACGCCCTCATGCGTGAACGCGACTACCGCGAGGTCTTCGGGCCGGACGCAACCGTGGACCAGATACACCACAACCGCGTACGTAAGTCGTGCGGCTGCGCACTGAATTTCATTTTCGATCACAACGAGCGGCACATGGCCGGCCTTCAACACCATCCGCACTACCCTACCGTCGTTTGCGACGCACACGCTTATCTCGCAGGCGACTTCAAGGCTCATTTCACCGCTGTCATTAAGGGCTGAGCGTCGTGATCATTTTCGGTGGTCTTTTTAACAGCAGTGGCGGGTCGACTTTCAGCGTGTACGGTAGCGTAAATGGACCAACAGTTTACTTCCCGCTCGGCGGCGTCCCGTCAGCGGGCTATTTTACTGAGTTGTGGGCTCAGTTTACAGTTGAGACCACGTGGACGTTAGAAAATTTTGGCATTCAACTGAGTGGCAATTCTTACGATGCCACCAGTACGCCAGCCAATTTCCACTCGCGCATTAGCGGGTCGAACGGCACCATCACGATCTCGGTCGCGGGCGCAGGAACAGGCTGGCTTACGGATACTTCACACTCGGACTCGCTTGCCTCCGACTTGGTAAATCTGGCCTTTACGTCGTTGATCACAGCTGATGAGGTTGCCACGCTCCAGGCATGGTCGGCGAAAATTTCCGGCACCCAAGGTTCCTGTCTTTGCGGTTCTAGCAATCCCGTCTATGGTGATGGCCCGCCGACGCCCTATGCGTCGGCTTTCGGGCTTCTCATTGATGGTCAAGCGGAGTCATCCGCGAAGTATTACGTCGGCACGGCAGGCACGTCGAATTCACTCTCTGTAACTGTCACGCAAACTGGCGGGGACACGTTTACCGTACAGTCACGTATTGACGGGGTGGATGGCACTCAGGTCCTCTCCCTTAATTCTGGCAATGGCACGGGCAACCACGTCGATACGTCTCATACCGACAGTTGGGCCGCCGGGTCGCTCGTGGATACGACGTATTCGGACTCGGGCAACGCGTATCTCATCAGTTTGATTACCTATCAGCTCACTTCAACCACAACGGGGAAGTGTGACATTGGAGTAACTCATTGCAGCACACTTTCCACCGGCAGCCCTTACTATTCATATTCATCGCTCGGCGGCTTCAACGACTTTGGCAACCTCACGGAATCAACTGTCCAAGTGCGATCTCCCACATCCGCAACGTTTTCGCTGTTCAGATCGCAAGGCACCACCGATGGTGCTTCGTTTTTTGCAACGGTACGCAATAGCGGTGCCGAGAATGGCCAGGGCAATGAATACGTGACAGTGTCCGGTATGGCCTGGGTCGTGGACTCCTCACATTCCGATTCCATTACTTCGTCGGATTCATTGGATTACAGTTTCCAGGTTGTGTCTGGCTCACCTTTCGTATCGCAAACTGGTCTTTCGGCAGTACTTTCCTGACGCTAGGCCCATCCTGACCCTAGTAGACGCTTTGGCCCAGGTCGAGCGAGCCGATCATGTGGCAAATGCCGCCACGGAGACGGTAGTCTACTCACTCTAGCCAGAATGCGTGTCCGACGGTTCAGACCCCTACGCCAGTGGTTTGATTGTTTGATTGACGTAAATGGGAACTTTGCCGCTCAACTCGCCGGAAGTGACGCTGGCGGCAATTGCGGCGCGGGCGTCGAACGGGATGAGCAGGATTAGTAAAATTTGGGTGTTTCCTCGCCACTCTTTAAACAATCCTTTAAGAATAATCGTCATCTTGAAGCGCCGCTCGCTGTATTCGCGACGTTCATACGATCTCATTGGGAGAGAAAAGATGAAGGCCATTTCCGTCGCTCTGTTTGCAGGTGCGGTCGGTTGCGCATTCGTCCAGCTGGTTCCAACAGCGGAAGCCGCCAAGTTCAAGGAAGAGGTCTTATGGTCCTTCGGCAGCGGAACGGACGGGCAGGACCCCATTGCTAGTCTGATCCACGCGAAAGGCACGTTATACAGTACAACGGAATTTGGCGGTACTTATGGCGAAGGCACGGTCTTCTCGCTCAACCTGAAGACCGGGGAGGAGAAGGTTCTGTATTCATTTTGCAGCCAGCTGCATTGCGCGGATGGCCAGAATCCCTGGGGCGGTCTGATCGATGTGAAGGGCATCCTGTACGGCACGACTTTTTCCGGCGGCGCCGGCGAATACGGCGAGGACGGCACGGTGTTTGCGCTCGATCCAAACACCGACATCGAGAAGGTGGTCTATTCCTTTTGCAATCAGCAGAACTGCACGGACGGCACACTTCCCGGCTCCAGTCCGATCAAAGTGAAGGGTATGCTGTACGGCACAGCGCAAGACGCCGGAGGCGGTGGCCACGGCACGGCGTATGCGCTCGACCCGTACACGGGCGCGTACACGGTACTCTATTCCTTTTGCAGTCAGCAGAACTGCACGGACGGCTTGGGGCCGCAAGCTGATCTGATCAACATAAAGGGCACGCTTTACGGTACGACGTACGCCGGCGGCACGGGCGCCGGGTGCGAAGGGTACGGCTGCGGCACCGTGTTTTCCCTCGACCCGAGAAGCGGAGCGGAAGCGGTGCTCCACTCCTTCGGCACGGGCACGGACGGGCGCCTACCAGAAGCCAGTCCGATCGATGTCAATGGCAAACTGTACGGTACGACTGTGGGGGGCGGCACAGGCAACGGCGGCAGCTGCGACCCCGCTTTCTACGGCTGTGGAACGGTGTTCTCAATCGACCCGAACACCGGGGTCGAGAAGGTGCTCTATTCCTTTTGCAATCAGCCAAACTGCACGGACGGCGCGAATCCCTTGCGCAATCTGATCGATGTGGACGGCACGCTGTACGGAACGACCGGCGCGGGCGGAAGCGCAGGCTGCAACGGCGAGGGGTGCGGGACGGTGTTCTCCATCGACCCGAACACCGGAACAGAGAAGGTGCTCTATTCCTTTTGCAGTCAACAGAATTGCGCCGACGGCGCGGGACCGATGCCCGGTCTGATCGATATAAATGGCACGCTATACGGCACCACGGTAGGCGGAGGCGATTACGGGTATGGGACAGTGTTCGCGCTCAAGCAGAAGGGCTAAATGCGTACTCCGAATTCGGTCGCCGCTCGCCCTTCGATGCGCGTACGGTCGGCGCGTCAAAGAGGGCTACGTCGCGGTTCGGGTTAACGTGCGCGTTTCGTTCGGATCAGGAACAGCACCCAGTTCGCATTTTCATCCTGTCCGGTGCGCCACTCCCGTACATACCAGGAGAACCGGGCCGTCGAAGTCGGCGGAGGCGACGCTTGCGGCGATGGCCGAACTTGGGCCGGTAATGATGGCCCTTGCGCAATTTACGCTGGCTCGCAATCCGATACCGTATAAGCTTACGGGATTGCTTCTTGGCAGGGACAATCAATGAAACGTTCTTCCGGTGCGCTGTTGTCGGCAGTATTTGTGTCTATTTTTGGTGTGTACGGTCCTTCTGCTGCCGCGGCGACCGAAGCGGTTATCCATTCATTTTGTGGCAAGGCAGGCTGTGCCAGCGGCAGTCAGCCGGAGGCGAGTTCTGATCAACGTTGCAGGCAGTTTGTATGGCACGACGTCGCAGAACGGCGTTACTGCGGGCGGCACTCTGTTTTCGATGGACGCCGAGACGGGAAAGGAAACGCTTCTTTACTCCTTCTGCGATGAGGCGAACTGCGCAGACGGCCGCCAACCTGAAGGTGGCCTTACAAACGTGAGGGGTAAGTTGTACGGCGTGACGATGATGGGCGGCACCGGGAGCATGGGAGCCTGCGAAAACTACTCTGGTTGCGGCGTTGTTTTCTCCATTGACCCCAAGACCAGCGCCGAAACCGTCCTTCATTCCTTCAACGATGATGGCAGGGACGGTTGGCTCCCCGACAACGGGCTCCTCAATGAAAACGGCAGGCTGTATGGCACGACAACGAGCGGCGGCACGCACGATTACGGCGCGGTGTTTTCGCTCGACCTGAAGACGGGGTCCGAAAACGTTTTGCATTCCTTTAACGGGAAGGACGGCGCTAATCCCTTCGGCGCCTTAATCGATGTAAACGGCTCGCTGTACGGAACAGCGTCTCAGGGAGGCAACGACACCTGTACGTACGGCTGCGGTACGGTGTTTTCCATTGATCTCGCCAGCGGCAAAGAGAAGACCGTTTATTCCTTTTGCAGCGTTGCGAACTGCACGGACGGTTACTTGCCGCTGGGTGCACTCACCAACATAAACGGCACGCTGTACGGTACTACCGGTGCGGGCGGCACCAACAACAGCGGCACGGTATATTCAATCGACCCGAGCACGGGCGCTGAAACCGTGCTTCACTCATTCTCAAATTCTGGCGGCGATGGTACATCCCCAAATGGAAGTCTGGTCGATGTGAAGGGCGTGCTTTACGGTACCACGTGGGTCGGAGGAACCGGGGATTGTGAGGCTGCCCCGGGCTGCGGCACGGTATTTTCAGTTGATCTCGCGACGGGCGGCGAAAAGGTAGTCCATTCCTTCCAGAACAACAGAAAAGACGGCTATTTCCCCGCCGTCGGTCTGGTCGATGTGCATGGCTTGTTGTATGGCACGACAGTAACGGGTGGCGTTCACCTTCCCCAGGGTGGCACCGTTTTCCGAATCATCCCTTGACGGCCGATCCAATCAATCTGGAAATTCGCATTGTGTTCGGTGGTGGGTAGTCGTCATACGACTTGCCGCTGTTTTTCGCATCGGATCACGCAGGCCGACATTCCCCGACTCAATGTGCCGATAACAACTGCCGTTTCCATCCAGTCAGCGCAAACACCGTGCCAAAACCATTGCTGCCGCCGGCAGCTGTCGTACCAAACATGGTCCCCTTCACGTCGATCAGACCGCCCGTAGGGTTGGCTCCGTCTGTGCAGTACTGCTGCCTGCAGAAGGAATAGAGGGTTGTCTCCGCCCCGGACGTGGGGTCAAGCGCAAACACCGCACCGCCGAACTCGTGGCCGCCATATTCCGTCGCCGTACCGTACAGCATGCCCTCCGCCTCGATCAGGCCGGCGTAGGGATTCGTGCCGTCTGCGCAGTGCGGCTGATTGCAAAACGAATAAAGCACCCTTTCCTTGCTGGTGCCAGGATCGAGCGCAAACACCGTGCCGCTGTCATGGGTGCCGCCTATGTAGGTTGTGCCGTACAGAGTGCCGTCCACATCGATGACACCGTTGTACGGATACCCGCCGTCCTTCGTGCACTTCCCCCGACCGCAGAAAGCATGAAGCACCTGCTCCGCGCCGGTATCCCGGTCGAGCGCAAACACCGTACCCGTGCCCTCCGACCGGGCGCCCCCATAGATTGTCGTGCCGTACAGTGTGCCCTTCACATCTATCAGACTGGCGTAAGGGCCTTTGCCATCCGTGCAAGTCTGCCGACTGCAGAAGGAATAGATCACATTCTCCGCGCCGGTGCCGGGGTGGAGCGCAAATACCGTGCCCCCATTATTGTTGCCGCCCAAAGAGGTTGTCCCCACCAATACTCCGTGTACCATGATCAGGCCGGCGTTCGGGTACGCCCCGTCCGTGCAGTTCTGCTGACTACAAAAAGAATAGAGCACCGTCTCGTCCCCGGTGCCCAGGTCGATTGCAAACACCGCGCCGCAATTGTCCTCGCCCTGGCAGCCGGTTCCGCCCGAAGATGTTGTGCCGTAAAGGGTGCCGTTCACTTCGATGAGACTGTCCGCGGGGACCTGTCCGTCCGTGCCGTTGCCAAAGGAGTGGAGCACGGTCTCCGCACCGCTGTCTGGGTCCACTGAAAACACGGTGCCGTAGCCATAATTGCCGCCGCCATAGGTGGTGCCATAGAGCGTGCCGTTCGCCTGGATGAGATCGGCTGCGGGGTCCGCGCCATCGCTACCTGAGGCAAACGAGTGGAGTACCGTCTCTTTCGTCTCGGCCCCCGCCACGGGGGAGAACACCAGGGCCGATGCGCAACCAACCAATCCAAGCACTCCAATTCCAGTATTTTTCATCTCCACCGCCCGATCGAACAGGCAAGTTCCGAGCGCTTGTTCTCGCTTGCCAGACGTTGCACTTTAACCCGAATCGGGAGTTGCCAACACTCTCTGATCGCGTCGGCAGCGCTCAGAAGCCCACCGAGCCGGTTGCCGGATTACTAACAGCACCCCGTTCGCATTTCATCCTGCCCGGTGCGCGTGGTCCCGGGTAGAAGTGAGAACCGGGGTGTCGACTCCCCGGTCGTGACGGTTGCGGCGATGGCGGAACTCGGGCCGGTTATGATGGCTTTTCCCGGTTCAGGATGATTCCCGAAACAAAGCCCCAACACGTAATGCGATGCGAATTGCCTGGAAAGTACGCATCCGATGAAGCGGCTTGGCGGGATCAAACTTCCGGATTCCCGCGTCCTCGAATGACAATCCCGCACGATGACTCTACGCGGGGTGGCCGGTTGCCGATGCGCTGGCCTTATTCCTTGATCTTGAAAACTGATCCGTAGCCGTAGGTGCCGGCGAACTGGGTTGTACCGAAGAGATCGCCTTTGCTGTCCGCGACCAGGCTCGACGTGGAATCCGCGCCCTCGGATTGGGTGAAGGTGTGCACGGTACTCTCCACGCCACCAGCGGACACCTCGAAGACGGTGCCGCAGCCATAATCGCAGCCGCTGCCGCCCTGCATTGTGGTGCCGTAGAGATTGCCCTTCTTGTCCATATAGAGATTCGCCTGCGGTCCCGCGCCATCGCTGCCGCCGGTAAAGGCATAGAGAACTGTTTCGGTGCCACCGGGTGTGAGCTTGAAAACCGTGCCACATCCGGAGCCCAGACAACCCGTGCCACCGCCATAGGCGGTTGCGCCGTAGAGATTTCCGGCTTTGTCGAAAATCACGCCTGCGTAGGGCTCGAAACCGTCGTTGCCTCCAGCGAAAGAATACAGCGTCGTCAGAGTCCCGTCTGGGGCGAGCTTGTAGACGTTGCCGTCGAAGTTTGCGCCGCCGTACCACGTTGTCCCGTAGAAATTTCCCGACTTGTCTTCGGTCAATCCGGCATTCGGAAGGCATCCGTCGCTTTGGCAAGTGAAGCTGTACAAGGTCGTTTCCGAACCGTTCGGCGTCACCTCGAAAATGTTACCGGCGCCATAGTCACCTCCCTCCAGCGTCGTTCCATACAGATTGCCGGACTGGTCCATGATCACGCCCGCGAACGGGAGCGCCCCGTCGCTGCTTCCCGTGAAGCTATAGAGCACCGTTTCGGTGCCGTCCGGCGCGAGCTTGAACACAACTCCGTTCGCGTACGCGCCGCCGAACGCCGTGGTGCCGTAAAGATTGCCGGTCTTGTCGGCGATAACTACGCCAACGGGATTAGCGCCGTCATCCCCGCCGGTGAAGGAATACACCTCAGTTCTCGCTCAAGAAACCCTGATCGCCAGTCGCGGGGCCCCGTGAATTCGTGCTGTCGCCCACATTGTAGCTGCGCGCGATCCAGGTCAGCGCGTCGCCACCGCTGGGTCGCTTGAATGTCGGCAGACAACGATCAGAAACCCGTTTCCCACTTTCATCCTGTCCGGTGCGCCAAAATCACTCTGCGCCCCCGGGGAGGGTCGCGACACGCGTATTCGTCTTGGAACCCCCGGGAGTTCGCGCGCTGTCGAGGCTATCTGCCAAGCCTGAATACGTTGCCGCAGCGGTCATCCCATGCGAGACAATCGGGGCCGCCGCCAAGGCCCGCCGTGCCGTAAAGATGGCCGGCCTTGTCCTCGATCAGGTCGCCAACCGGGAACCAATCGTCGCTGCCGCCGCTGAAGGCATGAAGCACCGACTCGGTGCCGTCCGTCGCCAGTGCGAACACGATTCCGCATCCCTCGCCGAGGGCACAGCTGGTGTTTCCGCCGTATCCTGTGGTGCCGTACAGTTTGCCGCTCGTGTCCATGATCAGTCCCGCGTAGGGAGTGGCGCCGTCGGTGCAGTTCGATCTGGAACAGAAGGCGTAAAGGACTCTTTCCGTGCCATCCGTGGCAACCTCGAACACCGTGCCGTAGCCGTTGGCGCCGCCGTACGCGGTTGTGCCGTAGAGGTTCCCGGCCGAATCCATGGTCAGTTTGGCTTGCGGCTCATCGCCATCGGGTGAGAGGGCGAAGGAATGAAGCACGGTTTCGGTTCCGTCGAAGGCGAGTTTGAATACCGTTCCGCAGGAGTAAGGAGGGCAATTGCTCTTGCCACCAAATCCTGTTGTGCCATAGAGGTTCCCGGCGGCATCGATAATCAGCCCTGCGTAGGGATAGCACCCATCGGGGTTACCGGTGAAAGAGTGGAGTATTTTCTCCCTGCCATCGGGCGTGATCCTGTACACCGTACCCAAACCTCCCAGGAATTCAGAACACCCGTAGGTTCCGGTGCCGCCGAAATTCGTGGTTCCGTACATGTTGCCTTTTGCGTCCCTGACGAGGCCGCCATAGGGAGCTTGGCCATCGGGGCTGCCGGTGAAGGAATAAAGCACGGTTTCGGTGCCGTCAGGGGCAACCTTGAACACCGTGCCGCAGCCGCTGTTGGGGCAGCTGGTGCCGCCACCGTTGAGCGTCGTGCCATAGAGGCTGCCATTCTTGTCGATGAGCAGGGTGCCCCATGGTCCGGCGCCATCGCTTCCGCCGGCAAAAGCGTGGAGCACGGTTTCGGTCCCGCCGGGAGCGATCTTGAAAACCGTACCGCAGCCGAATTGCTCGCAGTTCGCGCTGCCGCCTCCCGCGTACGTCGTGCCGTAAAGGTTGCCTGACGCGTCCTTGACCATGCCAGTCCGTGGAAACGAACCATCACTGCCGCCTGTGAAGGAATAGAGAACCATGAAACGCGCATGCGCAGGCTCCAGTCCAACGAGGAGCGCGAGTGCGCAAGTGGCAACGCAATTGATTCGGAATAGGAAAAGCAGGACCATCCTGGATCCCCGGGCGACAGGTTGAACAGCCTCGAATGATAATACACGACAATGGACCGTGGCGCTATGATTTGTCGTCGCCTGACGTCGTAGCGGCGAGGGCTCTGCCGGCTCTGTTTTCGCGAAATTCGAGGACAGTGCCTCCCGGCATTCCTACGGCACGATCTTGGCGCTCAGGCAGAATCGTTGACGGGCACTCAACAAACTGATTCTCGGCTGAGGCGAACGCGTGCTGGCACGATTACGGCGTCCAGCGGGGATCAGGACCAGCACCCAGTGCCAGAAGCTCCCGCGCCCAATGATGAGAAGCTCCACAGGCCTCCATCCAAATCCGAAGATGTTGAAGCCTGCCAAAAAATTTGTTCAAGTCCTGCCGGCGCAGCTTTCTCCTCAGCGCGGCTGCTCGTCATCGTCATCATCATGCAGCTGGAAAACACTCTTGGACGTGTCCATACCAATGCGCGTAAGCTTGCCCATGGACGGCTCCCTTGTTTGAGGATCTGCAACGACCTCAATCTGGCACACTCGATGCCGTTGGGGGCCGTCCACACCAACACTTCTATCCGCTCCGGTGCGCCGACTCGCGTTTCTCGAACCGACGCAGCGTGCTATATATTGCATCCCGATCGCGAGAACGGGGGCCATCTTGGCGTATGAGGGAAACAGCAGAAAATGTTCACATCCGGAAACGGCCAAATCGGCCGGGCTTCGCGCTTTCAGTTGCGCGGCAGCGCGATCGCGCTCTCCGCGGCGCTTTCGATTCTCGCATCGGCTGGTCCGGCTGCGGCGGCAAAGATCACTACGATCGAAATCGGCACGCAGGGCATCACGGTTGCCTATGGCATCAACGCCGCCGGTTCGATCACCGGGTCTTATGACGATCCCAATCTCGGTTTTGTCCGTGCTGCCGACGGAACGGTGACGACATTCAACCCCTCGGGGTCGACGGAGACCTACGGGATGGGCATCAATCGCAAGGGTTTGATCACCGGATATTGGTGGAATGATGGTTTGACCCACGGATTCCTTCGCTCGCCCAAGGGAGAATTCACAACGTTCGATCCCGAAGGATCCATCGACACTTCGCCGTTGCGCATCAACGACGCGGGCACGATCGCCGGCCAATACGAAGACAGTAAATACGTCTGGCACGGATTCGTGCGCAGCGCCGGCGGCACGATCACGGCATTCGATCCCGCGGGGTCGACCGGAACAGGATCGAATGGCATCAATGCGGCCGGTACGATCTGTGGATATTACGCGGACGCGAGCGACGCGTATCACGGGTTCATTCGCGCCACCGACGGTACGCTCACTACCTTCCAGGTGTCCGGAACCGACACCATCGCCTGGGGCGTCAACGACAGCGGCACAGTCACAGGGCTTTACGGCGACGCCTACACCGGCCTCACGCACGGATTTGTGCGCACCGCGGATGGCACGACCACAAGCTTCGACGTATCAGCCGACGTCTCCACCCAGCCGTCGGTCATCAATGACAAAGGTACGATCGCAGGAAGCTATATGAACGACGTCGGCCTCAGGTACGGCTTCGTGCGCTCCCCCGACGGCAAGATCACGCTTTTCAACCCGCCGAAATCGACCAACACCCAAGTTTGGGATATGAACAACGATGGCACGATCATGGGGTGGTACTGGAGGGGCGTTAAGGGTAACAGCCCTTGGTATGCCTTCCTGCGCACACCGTAAGATCTTCCTCGTCTCGAACGGGCAACCTCAATCGCGAAGCCGACCGACCTGTGCGTCGATAGCCTTTTGCAGACCTTTCCGGGTTCGCCGCGCTCAAGCCCGTTCTTCCTTGCCTAACAAATCGGCATAAACGGCCGCGATTTCAATCCGTGCATGACGCATCCACCCTTGAACAATATTGAGGGCAACTTTGTTCTGCACAGCATCGACTCCAAAAAAGTGACACCGCCCCAGACTCAACTCGCCATTGGATGAATGTTCGGGGCAACCTCAAACCTCCGCAAATCGAAAATTCGGACTCAAGCGCCAGTATGCGCTCAAAGATATTTCGGAGCCTATCGAGAGCCTAACAATTTTGTCTAGTCGGCTAAGTGATTGAAAATAATAGCGCGGCAGTGTTCTTGTTGTTAAGCACGTTACAAGATGCGCTCGGGGCCTGATCCAGTTCCGCCCCGGACTGATGGCACGGTGCTAATCACTTCTCTCAAGCGCGCACCATGCGACGTGACAACTCCACGAATCCTTCGTCCGGGGATAGAACTCTGGCCTCCGCAGAAGAGGAGAGTCCGGAGCTACGGCGTGCGGATGAAGCCGTGGGTATACATGCCGCCGTTGCCGCCGTAGTACCCAGCGACCGCGCCTTTGTCATTGACGCTGTAGACTTCGGTGTCGCTCGCTTCGTGGATGCTGGTGAAACCGGATTTCGGCGAGCCGACAAATCCGCGTGTCTGGGAATTGGTCTCGTACATGCCAGCGATCTCTCCCTTGTCGTTGATCGCATAGGCCTCGGTGGCAACCGACCCCTTTGGATCGAAGACAGTGATTTTTCCGCCCGGCGCGCGCACAAAGCCGTGATAGTGATAGCTCGCGTCGTGATAGAAGCCCGCGATTTCGTCTTTGCCGTTGATCCCGTAGGGGTCGATATCCGTCGCGCCGTTCACGTCGAAGCTCGTGATCGTGCCGTCGGCCATGCGCAAAAAACCGTGAATGGCGCCGGTCGTATCTTCATAGAAACCCGTGATATCCCCGTTGGCGTTGATGCCGTTCCCTCCGGTGTCGATTGAACCGCTCGGGTCGAAACTCGTGATCGAGCCGTCGGCGGCGCGCACAAAGCCGTGATAGACGAGGCTGGCGTCGCGATAGGATCCCGTGATCGATCCCGCGTCGTTGATGGCCTGCGCCTGGGTGCCGATCGATCCCGCAGGATCGAACCGCGTGATCTTGCCGCTCGCGCTGCGTACGAAACCGTGCAGGTTCGAATGCGCGTCGTAGAAATACCCTGTGATTGTGCCGCCGCCATTGATGCCGGCAGCCTCCGTGCCGTGCGATCCATTCGGGTTGAAGATGGAAATCGTCCCGTCGGGGGCGCGGAGGAAGCCTTGTTCCGGCCCTGTGTAACCCACGAAGGAACCTGTGACAGACCCGTCGCCGCCGATGGCCATCGCAAAGGTCGTTGGCGCATTCGGAACATCGAAACTTATGATCTTGCCCCCGGCCCGGGCGGGACCGATTGCCGCGAGAACGAAAACTGCGAGCGCCAGCGCCGATGCACCGTCGCGCAAGCCCGCGCCGCACCGCCGGCGATTCTGTACTTTTCCGCGCATCCGTCATTTCTCCCTGAACCGCGCCTTACGTTCCGGCGTGTCGGCCACGCGACCGGAGCACCAATGCGTAGCACCATTCTCTCTTACAGCCATAACTGCGTGCCACTGAGTGCCGCCCTCGCCAATCTTTTTGAGCCGTGGGAATAAAGCATGGCGGGGTCCGTCTATGGATAGCGACCATCAGGGGATTCGTTCATGACGCACACAGTTTGGCGGGCCATCCGCCTCGCCTCAAGCATCGCGCTGCCGGCAATTCCGGTGCTTGGCCATGCAGGCACCTTGACGACGCTTCACTCCTTCACGGGGCTCGGCGACGGGGCGACGCCGATAGGAAATTTGTCCTACCTGAACGGATATCTCTACGGCACGGCTCAGTTCGGAGGCTCGACGGGCACCGAAAACTGTCCCGACGGCTGCGGCGTGGTCTTCAAGACGAATCCCAAAACCGGCAAGCAGACTGTGGTGTACAGCTTCCAGGGCGGAACCGACGGCGCGTTTCCCGGAGCGGGGATGATCTATGCCAACGGCCTGTTCTACGGGACGACGGAGCTTGGCGGCGGTCAGAAATGCGTCGACAGCACCAATGGCTGCGGGACGGTTTTTCAGCTCGACCCGGCAACCGGCGTCGAGACGACACTGTATGCGTTCGGAAACGGCGGCGTTGACGGAGAGCTTGTCGTCGCGGGAGTTACGCTGGTGAACGGCGTTCTATACGGCACGACGGCGGAGGGCGGCAGCAGCGGGGTAGGTAACATCTATTCCTACAATCTCAGCTCCGGCATCGGCAGCAATCTGTATAATTTTACGGGCTACCCGGTCGACGAATTTCCGGAAGCGGGGCTGCTCAGCTTCGACGATACGCTTTATGGGACGACGGCCGGCGAGGGAGAAGATTTCGGCACGGTTTTCGCCTATGCGCCGCAATCGGGCGTCGAAACGCTCTTGCATCAGTTCTCGGGTCAGGACGGGGCCAATCCGACGGCCGGCCTGGTCGCCAACAAGGGGATGCTTTACGGCACCACTGTCGACGGCGGAGGAGGGACCGGGGGCGGCACTGTGTTCAAGATCGATCCCCTGACCGGCGCGGAATCGGTGGTCTACAGCTTCACCGGCGGAAGTGACGGGGCAGGACCCACCGCAGGGCTGATCGTGGTCGACCACATGCTCTATGGCACGACGCTTCGGGGCGGCAGTTATTTCGATTGCCCGGACGGCAGCGAAGGCTGCGGCACGATCTTCCAGGTAGACCCGGCCACCGGAAAGGAGACGGTGCTCTACAGCTTCACGGGGAAAACCGACGAGGGCAATCCCGCGGCCGGCCTCGTCTACAGGAAGGGCGCGTTCTATGGCACCACCGCGGTGAATGGCGCGAACAGCTGCTACAACGACCTGGGCTGCGGCACGGTCTTCAAGTTCGTGCCCTGACCCGGCAGTGTCGGACAGAGCGCGCATTGCAAGGTGCGCTTTAGCGCCCATTTTGCAAATGCGTGGCTATCAAGCGTGCATCCGACTGCTCGCCCCTGGGCGCAGATGTATCCGCCGCGCAGAGCACCGCTTCAACCGGCAGCAAATGCGTGGCGATGCCCGCTTTCGAGCCATCACGCCTGTTACAGTTTCGCCGCGCCGTGCTATGCTTTCCACTCGATCCTTTCGCACCGGGGACACCGATTGCCATGTCCGCAACGCGCAAGAACCGGATCATGCCAGAGACCCGTTTGCGGAGCGGCTCATCGCTCGTGGTTGTCGCCTTTTCAATTCTGGGCGCGCCCGCGCAGGCCGCGACCACAATCACCTTCGACGTGCCGGGCGCCATGTACACCGAGCCGGCGGCCATCAACGACAGCGGTACGATCACGGGAATGTACACCGCGCCAGGCCGGCGCGGTTTCGTGCGCACCGCCGATGGAACGCTCACGCTCTTCCGTGTGAAAGGCGAAAAAGCCACATACCCGGTGGGCATCAGCCGGCATGGCGTCATTACCGGCTATTATCTGGACCATCAATCGGTCGGACACGGGTTCGTTCGCGGCAAGCATGGCAAGCTCACGCTTTTCGACGTGCCGGAAGCGCTGTACACGGAGCCGTTTGGTATCGATGATTCAGGCGCGGTCGCCGGGCAATACGTGGTCAGCGTCAACGTTGTGCACGGATTCGTACGCGCACCCGACGGCAGCATCACGACATTCAATGTGTCCGGTGCGGCGAGCACCTTCGTCAGTTCCATGAACGGCCATGGCGAGGTCGGCGGATGGTACCTGAAGCCGGACGGTACCGCGGATGGATTTGTCCGCGCCACGGACGGAACCATCACCACATACAATGTCGATGGGCAGGGCGCGACGTATCCCGCGGGTATCGACGGTGGCGGGGCGGCAACCGGGTTCTACAACCACGGCAGCGACCAGAGTGGCTTCGTGCGGGCGCGCGACGGCAAGACCGTGACTTTCGATGTGCAGAAAGCGTGGGCGACGGAGGCGACTGCCGTCGACGACAGGGGTACCGTCGTCGGGAGTTACTATATAAGCGGCGGTCACGAGGAGCACGCGTTTCTGCGGTCGAAGAGCGGCAACATCGCCACGATCGACGTTGCGGGCGAGGACCTTACTTATCCCGCTGGTATCAACAATGCCGGCGTCGTAGTCGGCGATTGCTCCGACGGCAACGGGTTCCTTGGCTTCATCCGCACACCTTGACGTTCACGCGGAGCCGCTGAGACCCGGAAGAAACGAACGAAGCTGGCGCCGAATTGGGATAAACTGCAGACGGTTCAAGCTTCTTTTGTGCCGGGCGGGTGGAGGTCGCGCGTCCTGCATAGTCGATCATCGCGAATCGGAATTTAATGCCCCATTGGCGCCTGTTGCCGTGGAGGACAAAATGCCGTCTTTCGAGGGATTTCTGAACGCCGCTTCGACGTGTTCCCTGATCGGCGCTCTTGTTTTCGCAGGACTGCAGGTTCGCACCGCCAATCGCGTGCGCGCCGAACAGGCGGCCCTGGCCGTCATTCATGCCATCCAGACTGCGGAATGGACGCGCACGCTTATCATCCTGCACAAGATTCCGGCGGGCATGACCGCTGCCGAAATCGAGGCTCTTGGTCCAGAGGTTGTGCGGGCGATGGAAGAATACGGGGTCCGGGTTGAAACCGTCGGCTACATGGTCTTTCGCGGCTTCATCGGGATGGAGACCGTCTATCAGTTGTTCGGCGGTATCACGATTCTGCTGTGGTCGCGGATCAAGCCATGGGCCCGGATGGATCGCGAGCGCAAGGGCAATCCGCGAATGTACGAGTGGGTGGAGTGGCTGGCGGACAGGCTGGAGGCGATGCACGTCCGTGCCGACCCGACGCCCGCTTTCATAAAATACGCCGGCTGGAAACACTCTCAGGCGCGCCTCTCGCATTAGGAAAGGGCGCCTGTTGAAGCGTGAGGGCATTCAGGAAGTTGAGGCGATTTATCTGGATGATGAAACCGACAACTCCCCGTCGCAACAGCTCATCCCAGGATTGCGTCGCGAACCGCCAGGAAGCTTTGGCGCCGGATCAGGACGAGCACTCCGGTTCTCATTTCAATCCTGCCCGATGCGCGCGACGCCCCAGAAATAATTCACGCCCCCACCAAACGGTGGGTGCGCGGCGGTGACGTCCGCCCTAGCCTCGCTCCGGCCGAAGGAGGACTCACAATGGCGATCTCCAAAGCCGGGGCGAGGACAATTCAGATGACTCGTCCGCTTTCTACCTGTGTTGTCATGCTCGTGCTGGCCACGTCTCTTGCGCCTGCACAGAGCGCCGAAACGACGCTCTACGCATTTCAGGGGGGCACCGACGGCGCGAACCCGGCTGCCGGCGTGATCAGGGACAGGACCGGAAATCTCTACGGAACAACACCGTTCGACGCCGGCAACGGCTGCGGCGCCGTCTTCAAGATCGCCGCACACCACCAGGAGAGTCTCCTCTACCGCTTTGCCGAGGCGGGTGGCAGCGACGGCTGCGAGCCTTATGGCGGTCTCATCATGGACAAGTCGGGCAATCTCTACGGAACAACGCTTTACGGAGGCGGAGCTGCCGATTGCAACAACGGTTGCGGCACCGTGTTCGAAGTCGCGCCCGATGGCACGGAACGCGTAGTCTACGCATTCCAGGGCACGGCTGGTCAGGGGACGAGCGGCGATGGAGCGGAACCGGCTGCCGGACTCGTGATGGACGCCGCGGGAAACCTCTACGGCGTGACGTCGGCCGGAGGTAATTACAATGGCAGCTGCTCCTGCGGCATCGTTTTCGAGATCGATCCCGCCGGCTCGGAAACGATCCTCTACGCATTCTGCGCGGCCGGCGGTTCCTGCAGCGATGGAGCGCTGCCAAGCGGCCCGCTCATGAGAGACAGGAAAGGCAACCTGTACGGAACGACGGGCATTGGCGGTAATCCGTGTAACCTTGGCTGCGGCACGGTGTTCGAAATTTCTGCGGGAGGAGGTGAAAAAGTTCTCTACGCCTTCTGCGAACAGCAAAAAAATTGTGCCGACGGCGCGTCGCCCGCCGGCGCTGATCATGGACCACAGTGGAATTCTGTATGGCGTCACTCTCCGGCGGCTACAATGGCAGCACCTTCTGCCAACCGATCAATGGTTGCGGAACCGTATTTGCGCTCGCGCCTGGCGGCCAGGAATCGGTTCTCTACGCGTTTCAGGGCCCACCGGCAGACGGCGCCAGCCCGGTTGCCTCCCTGCTTCTGGACCGCTCAGGCAATTTGTACGGCACGACCGAATTGGGCGGCAGCGGCGCCTTCTGCAACGACGAGGAATGCGGAAACGTTTTCGAGCTCGCGCCGGGCGGGACAGAGACCGTGCTCTCATTCATTTTGCAGCGAGTTCCGGCTGCGCCGACGGGCGGGCGCCAACCGCCCCCCTGATCGCCAAAGGGCGCGATTTGTTCGGCACAGCCCAGCGCGGCGGAGGCAGCCAGGAGTGCACAGAGGGCTGCGGAACGGTCTTCCGTTGAAAGAATAGCAAAACCACGGGTCTGCGGTGCGGTTGCGCCTCGCGAAATGAAGCGATCGCGTTTCAGCCCGGCATTGCCGTGATTTTGTCTGTTGCCGTGATTGCCTGGTTCATGAGTTCGCAAACGGTGCGGCAGCACCTTCGCCGCCGTCGCCTCTCCCTCTCCCCCAAATTTTGGGGGAGAGGGTGGGGTGAGGGGGAAGTCTCCACAGCGCAGAAGGTCGGATTTTTCACGCGTGCGGCGCACCCTGCGTGCGGGTTTCAGTTCGGTTGTGTGACCACCGCCCCCTCACCCATCCCTCTCCCCCAAGAAGGTTGGGGGAGAGGGAAGAGATCTATCTGCTCCCTCTCCCCCTTCTATTGGGGGGAGAGGGCTGGGGTGAGGGGGAACTCTCCACATCGTAGAGGGGTCGGATTTTTCACGCGCGCGGCGCGCACTGCGTGCGGGTTTCAGTTCGGTTGTGTGACCACCGCCCCCTCACCCAACCCTCTCCCCCAAGAAGATGGGGGAGAGGGAAGATCCATCTGCTCCCTCTCCCCCATCTTGGGGGAGAGGGCTGGGGTGAGGGGGACTCTCCACATCGTAGAGGGGTCGGATTTTTCACGCGTGCGGCGCGCGCTGCGTGCGGGTTTCAGCTCGGTTGTGTGACCACCGCCCCCTCACCCAACCCTCTCCCCCATGAAGGTGGGGGAGAGGGAAGATTCTATCTGCTCCCTCTCCCCCATCTTGGGGGAGAGGGCTGGGGTGAGGGGACTCTCCACATCGTAGAGGGGTCGGATTTTTCACGCGCGCGGCGCGCCCTGCGTGCGGGTTTCAGTTCGGTTGTGTGACCACCGCCCCCTCACCCAACCCTCTCCCCCATGAAGGTGGGGGAGAGGGAAGATCCATCTGCTCCCTCTCCTCCTTCTATTGGGGGAGAGGGCTGGGGTGAGGGGGACTTTCCACAGCGCAGAAGGTCGGATTTTTCACGCGTGCGGCGCGCCCTGCGTGCGGGTTTCAGTTCGGTTGTGTGACCACCGCCCCCTCACCCAACCCTCTCCCCCATGAAGGTGGGGTAGAGGGAAGATTTCAATCCCGCTCCCTCTCCCCCTTCTATTGGGGGAGAGGGTGGGGTGAGGGGGACTCTCCACAGCGCAGAAGGTCGGATTTTTCACGCGCGCGGCGCGCGCTGCGTGCGGGTTTCAGCTTCTGTTGTGTGACCACCGCCCCCTCACCCAACCCTCTCCCCCATGAAGGTGGGGTAGAGGGAAGATATTATCTCGCTCCCTCTCCCCCTTCTATTGGGGGAGAGGGTGGGGTGAGGGGGGACTCTCCACAGCGCAGAAGGTCGGATTTTTCACGCGCGCGGCGCGCGCTGCGTGCGGGTTTCAGCTTCTGTTGTGTGACCACCGCCCCCTCACCCAACCCTCTCCCCCATGAAGGTGGGGGAGAGGGAAGATCCATCTGTGTCCGCTGATGCCGGGCAAGATATTCAACGCGTTGGCGGTCGCGCCTCGGCGAACTGGTGGGAACGAACTCCGCGATGACAGGGATTAGCCGCTGAAAAACGGTGATCGGCGATATCACACTGCACTCTCAGGCGAACGCCTCGCCGGTCGACCCTTGCGAGCGGGACGCGGTGGATTTCTCATTGCCTTGCTTGCGCGAGCTCGTCGCGCTGCTTTGTCAGGCGCTCGAGTAGTGCTTCCTGATCGGCAATACGTTGCGACACCAGCGCGTCGTCCGCGGCACCGGAATAGGCAGCCGCCTGCTCGACCAGTTCGCGCAGGTTTTCCCTGATATCCGCGATGCGGGCGTCGATTTCCGCGATGTCGGGCTGGGAGTCGGACATGGCTCGATCATCTCCTGTGCACGCATTCAGCGCTGCGCCTTCGAGGCGAGCGGACCTGCTATTGCCGCGATCCTATCCCGGCTCCATTCGCCACGAGCGCATCACGGCTTGACGCGAAAGACAATCCCGCAGCCGTTTCCGCTGTCGCAGGAAGTGTTGCCGCCTGCGATCGTCGTGCCGTAGAGCGCACCGCCTTTGCCAGGATTCAGGCCGCCGTCTGGCGCAAATCCGCCGGCGCCGCCGCCGAAGCTGTAGAGCACGCTCTCCTTCCAGGATTGCCTGGTCTTCCCCGGAGGCGTCAGTTCGTACACGGTGCCACGGTCGGATTTTCCGCCCAACTCCGTCGTGCCGTAGAGATGGCCGTCATCTCCCAAATCGGTCCCACCGCGGGCAAGTAGCCCTTCTCTGTTTTCTCGAACGCGTAGAGCACCCGCTCCGACCAGTTTCCGTTCCGGTCAGGCGACAATTCGAATACGTTGCTGTAGCCGTAGCCCGTTCCGAGACTCGCGCTGTACAAATTCCCCGACGCGTCGAAAATCAGGCCGGGAAGCGGAAATGCGCCGTCGTTGCCGCCCTGAAAATCGTACAAGGATGATTCTCTCCAGGCGCCATGTTCGTCGGAAGGCGGCTGCAATCGAAAGACCGTGCCGAACCCGTACGCGCCGCCGGGTGCCGTGCCGTGAGAGATTCCCCGCTGTATCGAGAACGGGCCCCGCAGGGGCACCGGTCACTCCGCGGAAGCGATAGATGACTTTCTCGCTCCAACCGCGTTGAGATGATTTCTTCAGTCGAAAAGCTGCCCCGTTGCAATCTGTCCCCGTTTCATCGGTGGTGCAGTGGCCACCGGAATACGCCAGTCCGTAAAGGTTGTGGTTGCCATCGAAAACCAGACCGTTCGGCCACGCCGCGTCACCATCCCCCCTTCCGCCCGGCACACCCTGAAAACTGTAGAGCAGCCTTTCGGTCCACGGAGCGCCCGCGCGCCTGGGCGGGGCGAGTTCGAATATCGTGCCGCAGCCTGTCAGGCCGATATCCCCGCAATTGCCATCGCCGCCCTCCGACGTGGATCCATAGAGATTACCTTTGCTGTCAACGATCATCGGCACCTGGGGATTTGCGCCGTCGCTGCCGCCCTGAAAGCTGTAGATCACGGTTTCGGTCCACGGGTCGCCACGCTGCGCCGGCGGAGAAAGCTCGAAAACGGTCCCGCAGCCAGAGGCACAATCCGCGGCGCCGCCGCCGGCGTTTGTAGTGCCGAAAAGATTGCCGGACTTGTCGGCAGTCATGCCCGCCATTGGCATCGCGCCGTCGGCGCCGCCATTGAATTGATACAGAACGCTCTCCTTCGGGGTGGCGGCCGATGCGAATCCGGCCAGACATGACCCCGCCAAGAGAAAAGACAGTGCCCTCTTGCGGAAGCCGGCTTTGCGGTCCATGGCTAAATCTCCCCGTCGCGCGCGCCTTCCGCGAATTGTATCACAATCGGAGCAACACGGAGACAGACAGGGAAATCGCGTTCGAAGCCTGTTCGGAGAGGAGACCTCCATGATCCGGCTCAATTCCTGCAGATACATCCTGAACTGCGGCCTGACTCTCGCAATGTTCGGCCTGCTCGACGCCGGGCACGCGGCGACCTTCAGAGTCGTCTATGCCTTTGGGGCCGAAAGCGATGGTGCAGTTCCTTATGCCGGGCTCATCTCGGACAAGCATGGCGATCTTTACGGTGTGACCTCGGCGGGCGGCGCGAATGGCGACGGCGCGGTCTTCAAGCTCGCACCTGGCGGTACCGAGGCGGTCCTCTATTCTTTTTGCAGCAAGACCAACTGTGCCGATGGCGCCGTCCCCTACGCTGCGCTGACCATGGACAGCGCGGGCAATCTCTATGGCACGACGGTCGAAGGCGGCGGGAGCAACAATTGCAGAGGCGGCTGCGGCACGGTGTTCGAACTTGCTCCAGACGGAACCGAGACCGCGCGCCACGCCTTCACGAACCGCAAAGGCGACGGCGATGCGCCATACGGCGGCGTGGTTGCAGATGGCTCAGGCAATCTGTACGGCACGACCATTTACGGCGGCGGTAGCGGCTGCAACGGCTTCGGCTGCGGCACTGTGTTTGAGGTCGCTGCGGGCGGCGGCGAAACAATACTCCATTCTTTCACCGGCTACCCCGATGATGGTTATTGGCCGCATAGCAGCCTGATCGCCGACAAGGAAGGCAATCTCTACGGCACCACGCTCTACGGTGGCAGCGGCGGCGGCTCACACTGCAAAGACTATGGCTGCGGTACGGTCTTCGAACTCGCGTCGAACGGAACCGAAACCGTGCTTCATTCCTTCAAGGGCGGAGCCGACGGCGAGGCGCCGTACGCCAGCCTGATCATGGACGCGAGGGGCGCCCTATACGGCACGACTTCTATCGGCGGCGACGTGAATTGCGGCGAGCATGGGGGGTGCGGCACGGTGTTCGAGCTCGCCCCAAACGGACACAAGGCGCTGCTCCACGCGTTCCAGGGCGAGAGCGACGGCTTTTTTCCTGCGGCCGGCCTCGTTTCGGACAAGGCTGGCAATCTCTACGGAACGACTGTTTACGGCGGAAGTAATGGCTGTGCAGGCGATCAGGGCTGTGGCACCGTCTTCAAGGTCACGTCGAACGGCACCGAGACGGTGCTCCATGTTTTTTCGGGAAAACCTCAAGGTCGCTACCCTTTTGCTGGCCTGATCGCGGACAAGGCCGGCGATCTCCATGGAACGACATGGGGTGGCGGATCGAAGTGCATCCGGCATGACCACTCCGGATGCGGAACTGTCTTCAAGATCAAGGAATAGAAAGGGCGGAGCTTCGAATGCTTCCGTGACTGCAGCTTCGCCGCCCCCTCACCCAGCCCTCTCCCCCATGAAGGTGGGGGAGAGGGAAGAAGATTCTATCTGCTCCCTCTCCCCCTTCTATTGGGGGAGAGGGCTGGGGTGAGGGGGACTATGGCCGGGCGCGGAGTTCGTCGGCAATGTTCTTGAGGAACTGCAACCGTGGCTCGGAGAGATCGAGGACAGGCAGCAACCTGAGCCCACGCTGGTCGCCGCGCTGCCACACGATCTCCGCATCGAACACGGACTCCCGTTTCGACGCGACGAAGTAGCATCGCTCCGGAAGAAGTCGATCGGCCGCCACGGCGATCCGCGCGCCGGTGTCGCTCACGTCGCGCACCACGCAGTTCACAGAGCAGGAAGCGTCGCGAAACACGATCTTGCCTGCAACATATGTCCGCATGCGCCGGGCGCGGCGAAGCTCCACGAATTCCGCTGCCTGCTGTGCCTGGGCCATTGCGCCATCATGCCGCCGGCAAAGTTATCGATCGGTAAATTATTACAAACACTGCAACCATGCGGCCGCCGCTCACACCCTGGCGCGCAGCATGCCCGCGATCTGGCCGCCGGAATGGGCGATGGGAACCGTCTGCACGATGTCGGACAGCATGCGGACTTCGGCGCCCACGCCTTTCCACAGACCGTATTTGCGACTCTTGTAGGGACTGTGGACGTGCTCCCAGCGCACGATGCTGATGCGGCATTTGTTCATCAGCATCAGCCGGTTCACATAGACCTCGAAGCCGAAGCTCGGAATGTTCTCGATCGTTTCGATATGTTCCGCAAGGAGTTCGCGCCGCAACGCGCGCTCTCCGGAGACATAGTCGAGGCCGATCACTCGCCACGGCAGCAGCGCATTTCCGCGCAGGCTGATGCTGCAATCGGCGGCGTCGGTGATTACCGGCGCGATCAGGCGGGTGAGATCGTGCGCCGTCAGGCCGACGAGATCGGAGTCGAGGAACAGAAGAATGGAACCCCTGGCCGCCCGCAATCCGTCGCAAACGGCGCGGCTCTTTCCCTGATTGACGGGCTTGGCGATCAGCCGGATCGACTGGTAGCCGGCGGCGACCGCCAATGTATCGTCGGTCGAGCCGTCGTCGACCACGATGACTTCGTCGATGAGCGGATGGGAGGTCGCGACGTCGAGCACGCGCGCGATCCGCGCCCCCTCATTGTGCGCCGGGATGATGCAGCTGAGCATTCAGGCGTTCCACCGCTCGATGTCCAGCCGATGAAACAAGCTCATGTGGCATGCCCCTTTTCGCGGCGGCCGCGCGACGCCGTCTGTGGGCCGCGCGGGCGAACAGTTCGCGCGGGCGAAACTGACACGAAGTCGGTCGCCGAATCCAGCGTCGCGCGCCGGCGCAAGGGGCGACCGCTGGACAACCGCGCCGCCCGGGGCCTGTCCGCAAAGCCTGCGCCGGTCAAAACTGCCCATTTGCGTCGGCGGGCGCGCTGCGACAGAATTGGGGAAGCTTGGGGGAAGTTTCATGCGATCGATTGGAGCCGTGACGGTCCTGATGCTCGCGCTCGGCGCCTGCAGCCTCATCCATCCGAACCGGCCGCCCAATTACATTGTCTTTTTCCATTACGACAGCGTCGAACTGACGCCGGACGCCCGGCAGATCGTCGATGCGGCTGCCGCGGCGGCGAAGGCGCTTCCCGCCACCAGGATCGAGATCGCCGGATATCTGGACAGCGCGACGGCGGCTCCGAGCAGCCGGCCCTTTTCCGCGCCGCGGTTCAAGGTTGTGGAACAGGCGCTGATCGCGGATGGAATTGACCCCAGTCTTCTCGTCCGCGTGCAGCTGGCCGACAGCGAAGCCGCGCTGCCGCCAACCGGCGATCGTCGCATCGAGATCTGGCTGATCGGCAAAGGCGGGCAGGGCTCCGGCTATCGCGGTATGTAGTGCCGCCGGGCACTGCGCAGTTCCTTTGCCTGCTCACATCTTGTTCACCGGCTGAAGCTAGATTGCCGTGGCGACAGGTCGTGAGAATCCCGCCATGCGGATTGGAGACATTCTGGTTGCACAGGGTCTGGTGACGCCGGACGATCTGGCTGCGGCGGCGGAACATCAGCGCGCGAAGGGCGGAAGGCTCGGCGAAAACCTGGTCGCATTGGGAAAGCTGGCCGCTGCCGATCTCGAAGCCGTGCTCCACTCGACGCCCGCATCGCCGCGGTCGCTGGAAGACACGGGGCTCGCCTTGCCCGATCTGCTGAATTTGTTGACCAAGGCGATGTACGCGAACGGTCTGGAAACGCCCTCCGTCTTCTCCGACGTGTTGAAGCTGCCGCCGCTGGCCGTGCAGCAGCTGCTCGACCAGGCGAAGGATCGCAAGCTTGTCGAGGTGCTGGGCGCGGCCGGCATTCGTGCGGTTTCCGAATTGCGCTACGCGCTTACCGAGAAGGGCAAGCAATGGGCGCAGGAGGCGATGGCGCTCAGCCAGTACATCGGGCCGGCGCCGGTGCCGCTCGCCGCCTATCGCGAACGCGTTCTCCACCAGCGCATCACCAACGAGCGCGTCGACCGCGCGGCGATCGACGGCGCCTTCGCCGACCTGGTGATTGCGGAAGAATTCGTGGAGGAAATGGGCCCGGCGATCAATTCCGGGCGCGCCATCCTGCTCTATGGTCCTCCGGGTAACGGGAAAACCTCGGTCGCCGAGAAGATCGGGCGCATGTTTCGCGACATCGTCTATATCCCTTATTGCTTCGAGGTCGAAGGGCAGGTCATCAAGGTCTTCGACCCGGGAATGCACACGCCGATACGTACCGGAAACGGACAGCGTGCCAGCACGCTGCGCCGCGAGGATTACGATCAGCGCTGGGTGCCGTGCCAGCGGCCTTTCATCGTCGCGGGCGGCGAACTCACACTCGAGATGCTCGATCTCAGCTTCAATGCGCAAGCCAAGTTGTACGAGGCGCCGTTGCATATCAAGGCGTTGGGCGGCATCTTCGTCATCGACGATTTCGGCCGTCAGCTGGTGACGCCGGAAGCCCTCCTCAACCGCTGGATCGTGCCCTTGGAGAGCCGGATCGACTATCTGAAACTGCACACCGGCAAGAGTTTTTCGCTTCCCTTCGACGAGCTCGTGATCTTCTCCACCAACATCTCGCCGCACGAGCTGATGGACGCGGCCTTTCTGCGGCGCATTCCCTACAAGATCGAGGTTTCGGCTCCCTCGCGCGAGGACTATCGGCGCATCTTCCAGGCGGTCGCCCGGATCGATGGACTGGACGGAGCGGAGCAGATCTCCGAGCTTGTCATTGCGGAGCTGCGCGAGCGCAATGATTTTCCGCTGGCGAGCTACCAACCGAAATTCATCGTCGATCAGGTTCGCGCGGCGTGCAAGTTCCTGGGCTTCGCGCCGCAATTCCGGCCGGAATTCCTCACCCGGGCGCTGAAGAACCTCCACACCAAGGACACGCCGGGCCACGGCGAGCGTTCGCAGGCGAACAACGCGAACGACTCCCTGCAGTAACAGCGTTCCCTCTCCCCCACCTTCATGGGGGAGAGGGAAGGGTGAGGGGGCGGTGGTCGCACAACAGAAGCCGAAGGACAATCGCACATCGCGTGGCGACGTGTGTCTCGCGATGTGGAGAGTCCCCCTCACCCCAACCCTCTCCCCCAAGTGTGGGGGAGAGGGAGAAGAGGGATCTTCCCTCTCCCCCACCTTCATGGGGGAGAGGGAAGGGTGAGGGGGCGGTGGTCACACTCGCGATGTGGAGAGTCCGTCAGGGAGGGCTGACGTAATTCCCCGTGCTGCAGGCGCCGGTGCTGTCGAGATAGACCTGCGTCACCTCGTAGCTCCGCGTCGCGTCCGTCAATTCGCCGTCATCGCCTTCGCACAGATCGGCGATTTCATAGCCGTCCGAGCTGTTCCAGGCCTGGGGGAATTTGGGGTGCGTACCGGGCGTGGGGATATTATCGGTGGTGGCTTCCGCGAATTCATGCGACGCGGCATAGGTGATGAAGTTGAAGCCGGAATTGCAGTCGGGTTCCACGGCGTAATAGATATTCGCCGGCCTCTGGTGTCTCGACGATGCGAAGTGATAGGCGCCGTAGTCCTGACACGAAACCAGCCCGTCGAGAACGATCGTGACGTCGGTCGGGAAATAGATCATGTAGAGAACGTTGGGACCCTGAGGGGGCAAGGTGCCGATGCTGATCTGATAGGCGAGCTCCTCCCAAACCTGCTTGTTCGTCACCCTCAACGATTTGTGTTTGGGCGTGATCTGCACCTGGCCGAAAAAGGTGCCCAGACCGATCTTCTGGTGCGACCCCCTGTGACCATTGACCGATTTGACGTGCCTGGTGCTGTACTGGCCGAGCTGCTGCAGGAAGGTGCTGTTGACGATCGCCGCACTGAAATCGGGAATCTCGGCGACCGTCGTCTGATTGACGTCCGATCCCCATATCACCGACACGACCTCGACATTCGTGAACACGGTGCCGCCGAAATATTCGACTTCGCCTGCATTCGCATGCGGTATGCGGCCGGTCCTGGCTTCCTGGGACGGCGTGGCGAAGATGTGGTAGGCGCCGTCGGCGTCGGCGCCGATTTGAGCCGGAGCCGCGTGGGCCGCGGCGGCCATGGTCAAGACCGCCGCCGCCGCGCCGGCGGCAATGGTGCGCAGAAAGTACAACATGGAAACCCCCAATTTTTTGGAAGAACGGGCAAGCTGCCCGCCTCGACGGACAATGCGGCAGCGGCGCGCTGTTGGCAAGACGAGCGAACGACATGCGACGCAGCAGCCGCTGTCGCCCGCCTCACGGAGTTTGTGCGCGGCGGCTCAAAACGCCATCTTCCCGCGGCGTGCCAGGCCGCGGGAAGACAAGGGCCCGAGAAAGAGTTTCGGCGCTACTGGCCCGGGCAAACGTTCGATTCGTCGTTCTGGAACGCCAGCCAGCTGTTGACCGAAGTGCTGCGTGGCGCGCCGAAATAGCCGATGAACACCAGCGACTGCAGATTGTAGGTGAAGCCGTTCAGCGTGTAGGGATAGGCGCCGTAATTCGCGCCGCCCTCCAGCGGATCGCCCACCTCCATCAGGCTGTTGTCGGTGCAGTTCACGTCGTTGTCCACGAACGGATCGTCGAGCCATTCGCCCAGTTCGTGCGAGAGCGCGGAAACGTCCTGCGCGAACGAACCTGCCGAATCCTCGTAGGTCGCGTAGGAGTAGGTCTGTCCGCCGGGCTGCGCGCCGTTGGCCGAATGATAGCCGCCGATGCAGCAACTGCCGTTTTGCGTAAGATAGATGTCGTAGGTCACGAACACGGGCAGCACACCCGGATTGATCTGGGTGAGATTGCGCATGAACGTCTGCAGCTTGCTGTCGAAGCTGTTGATGCTCATCGTCCCGACCTTGCCCGTGCCGAAGGGGTTGTTCATCACCCGGCCCTGCGTGGCGCCCACCGAGATCGTCTGCTCCGGAAGCACGGTGGGTGTGCCGAGCAGAACGTGATAGCCGGTGTTCGTACTGACCGACGACCAGAAGTTTCCGCGCTGGAATGCGTCCTCGTACTGCGTGTTGCCGAGGTCGGTGCCGCCCTGATTGAAATCGATTCCGGCATTGAACAACGGCGAGTTCGAGCGTGTTCTGCACGATGGTGCGCCCGTTCGACAGCGTGTGGCCGGCCGGATCGAAGGTCATGTTGCCGTTGGTCCGGCCGTAGACCATCTTGACCGGGATCACCACCACAGACACCGTCGTCGCCACATTCGACTGCGACGGATTGGTTCCGATCATCGTGTAGGTGATGGTCTTGTGCGTCAGATCGACGAAGCTGCCGTTCCATTGCGTCAGCTCGCTGGTCGGATGACGCGGAGCGAGGCGGACATGGTTGGGCAGCGTGACGAACATCGGTTTCGGCGCCCCGGCGATTGCCGGGAAGGACAGAATGCTCGCCGCGGCGAGCATGGCCAAAGGTCCAGGTCGCAGTGTCATCAGAATCTCCCTTGGAGTGCGTGAGGACGATCTTGCCGCAGGAGGATAGAGACGGCAATGCGCGCGTCGCTTTCCGTGGCGATTTGCTTGCTGCAAGATTGCTGCGCGCCGCGAGATTTTAGATTTTTGCGCGCTAACGGGCACCGCACATAACCTATGTTAAGCGTCGGTCGGCGAAACAGGCCGTCAGGCCCAGCCCTCCGACTCCAGCATCCATTCGTCGAGGGGAGTGAGCAGCGTCTTCAACTGCTCAACAAACAGGAGCGCGGGCGTATTTCCTTTCCAGATCAGAAATCCTTTCTCGTTCCAGCCCGAAATCAGCTCGTTCAGATATTGGCGCGACACGCCTACCAGCGAAGCCAGGTCGGACTGGCTGATGTTGATCGACAGCTGCACGCCACCGTCGAGATTGCGGCCGTGCATCTTCGCGATGCGGAGCAGGGCACGCGCGGTCCTCCGCGGCGCATCGGAGCGCGCCTCCACAGCAATGCGGAGCAGAAATCTCTGGTGGGTGCAGGTGAGGCTGACAAAGTGCCGGTAGTTTTCAGGCGACTCGTCGCTGATTTCGTCATACGCCGTCTTCGGCAGGAACAGCGCCACGCAATTCGACGCCGCCCAGATCTCGAATGTCCGTGTCGGATAGCGATCGACCAGGTGAAACTCGCCGAACCACGATTTCGGTCCGAGCAGCCTGAGCAGGATGCGCTCGCCCTCGTCGCCGTACAGGTAGGCGCGAAAGTCGCCCTCCAGCGCGGCGTACATGCCGTCCACCGGATCTCCAATCCTGTGCACCGCGGTGTTGCGCCTGAATTTCCGGATTTCTGCGCGGTCGATGATCGAGCGCTTCAGCGAGACCGGCAGCGCGCCAAACCAGTAGCCGTGCGACAGCAGTTCTTCCGCGCGCTGTTTGGACCAGTGTGCTGTGGTCAATCCGTCGCCCCGTCGACTCGAACCGCCAGGAAACAGCCACTAACACCTTTGCCGATGGCGTGCTACGCACCGCGCGTTGCCATGTTTGTCGCCTAGACGACAGCTTCGGCCGCCAGCGCAGAAAAATGCGCATCGTTGGTTACCAATTCCCTCTCTGCACCGGCACGCGTTAACTCCGCGGAGGCATGCTCGCGCCGCGGCCACGTCGTGCAAGTGCCGCCGGGCGCGCCCCTTTATCGAGTGCTTTCGATTTCGCGCCGCAGTGACGCAAGTAAATTCGCTGTCGCCAATAGGAACGCGAGGGGGACGCGAATCCCTGTCCACGCCAGCCAATGCGTGTCGCTTGGCTGACACCGATCCAACGGATTGAACGGGCGATGGTGACGCTCTGTCTGCGCGTTAATCCCGCATAAGAGGTTTTGAGCCAGATTTGCATCAAGACACGCGCAATCGCTCAACCATAGCGATCAATCGCCGGGTCTTGTCCGCACAGAAGTCGCCGCCTTCTGCGGGGACAGCGAGCGCCAACATTTTTACTTTCGGGAGACGAAGATGAACGTGAAGCGATACAGTTTCGATACGGTGCGCGTGTTGGGAGCCGGAGCAGGCGTTGCCTCTCTGCTTTGCTTCGCCGCACCGGCCATTGCCGCTACCACCACCACCAATTTCACCGTCAGCGCGACCGTGGTTGCAGCCTGCGTCGCATCGGCCACCAACCTGGCCTTCGGCAACTACACCGCAAGTGCGGTCACCGCCGACAACGCGAACAGCACCGTCACCGTCACCTGCACCAACAACGATGCCTATACGATCGCTCTCAACGGCGGCGGCTCGGGCCACGTGAATGCGCGCACGATGGCGAACGGATCCAATACGCTGGGATACGGCGTGTACACCACGTCGGGTTATGCGACGCTCTGGGGCGACGGCACCAACGGCACCAGCACGGTCAACGGGACCGGCAATGGCGCGGCGCAGAACTACACCGCCTACGGCCAAATTCCCGTCGGTGAATATTCTGCAGCCGGCAGCTACACCGATACGCTGACTGCGACGGTTACCTTCTAGAACTCCATGCGCGTCTCACTGGCGAGGAGCCTGTGCGCGATTGCAGCGGCGTGTGGGATCGCTGCATCGCCCGCCGGAGCGGGAACGTTGGAAGTTGCGCCGACGACCGTCGTGCTCGCCGGCGGTGCGAAGGCGGGCGTGCTGTACGTCAACAATGACGGCAACGCGCCCATCACCGTTCAGATCGAACCGTTCGACTGGGACCAGATCGACGGCAAGGAACGGCTGACGCCGAGCGGCACATTGATGGCGAGCCCGCCCATCGCTGCAATTCCCGCCCAGGGAAAGCAGATCGTGCGTCTGCTGACGACGCCGGATGCAGACAGCGGCGAACGCAGCTTTCGTCTCGTCATCAGCCAACTGCCGGACCCGATGAAGCAGGCGGATCACAGCGTGCAGGTGCTGACGCAATTCAACGTGCCGGTTTTCACCCAGCCTGCCACCGGCCAGTCGGCGAAGATCGTCTGGGACGCCGCGCTCGACAATGGCGTATTGGAAGTGACCGCCCGCAATGAAGGCACCGGCCACGCCAAGCTGGCGGATCTGCAAATCGTCACGCCGGGCGGCGATGCCGAACCTCTTGGGGGCAGCGGACTCAATTACATTCTGGCGGGACGTTCGCGCAGCTGGAAAGCGTCGTGCGCGCGTTGCGGGATCGGCGACACGGTACGCATCCGGGGCAACGACGAAGCCTCGGCTGCGAAGCTGGACGATTCGCTCGTTATCCGGCGCTGAGAGTTCCCGCGCATGTGCCGCCTCCGCTCCGCTGTCGTTTGCGGCTGGTTATTTCTCTGCATGGGTCCTGCTCCGGCCTCAGCCGCGACGGCCGCGCCAGCGGCGCCGCAAAATCTCATCCTGGAAGTGTGGATCAACGGCCAGGATACCAACGCCCTCGTCAGGCTCGTCGATCGCGGGGGACGCTGGTGGGCTTCGCGCTCCGATCTGCTGGATGCCGGCATTAACGTTAACATACCCGCCGATCACGGCCTCGTGCCGCTCGCCGGCCTGGACGGCATCGTCGCCGACATCGATCAGGCCGATCAGCGGCTTATCGTTCATGCGCGCCCCGATTGTCTGGCGCCGCAGCGCATCGACCTTCGTCAGCCAGCCGCGCACGCGGAGCCAAGCTCCACAACCGGTCTCGTCGGCTCGTACGATTTCACCGCCACCACGGGCGATTTCAATCATTCCGCGCAGACATCCGGAGTCGATGCCGCGCTGGGGGCAACGCTGTTCGCGCCGCTGGGAACGCTCACCATGACCGGATTTGCGCAGACGCTGGACGGCGCCAACCAGGCGGTGCGCCTCGATACCACCGCGGAGTGGGACCAGCCCGATCTGTTGCGCCGATTGCTTCTGGGCGATGCGGTGTCCGGAGGGCTCGCCTGGTCGCGCTCCGTGCGCTTCGGCGGTGTCCAGCTTGCGACGGACTTCACCTTGCAGCCGGGGCTGACGACGTTCCCGTTGCCCGCATTCTTCGGACAAACCGCCGTTCCCAGTTCGGTGGATGTATTCGTGAATTCGGCGCGCGTGTTCGAAGGCGATGTGTCTCCCGGTCCGTTCCAAATCAACGATCTGCCGACCGTCACCGGAGGCGGACAGGCAACCGTGGTGGTGCGCAACGTGCTCGGCCAGGAGATGACCCAGACCTTTTCGTTCTACGCGTCCGACCTGTTGTTGCAGCAAGGGCTCTCTGCCTACGATGTGGATCTGGGCTTTCTGCGCGAAGCCTATGGCGAGGAGAGCTTCGACTACGGCGCGCCGCTCGCGACCGGAACATATCGGTATGGCGTTTCCGACTGGCTCACTCTCGAAGCCCATGCAGAGACTGCCGCAGACGTCCAGCTGCTCGGCGCCGGCGGCGCCTTCACCGTCGGATCGTTTGGCGTCATCAGCGGCGACGTTGCGGCCAGCAACAATCGGCTGGGGCAGGGGGAACTGTATTCCGCTTCATTCGAAAGCCAGTCGCAGCCATTCGGCGTTTTCGGGTCGGTGAGTGCAACCGATGGCGGTTACGTCGATCTGGCGAGCATCGGCGGCACGCCTCCTCCCCGCCTGAGAACGCAGCTGGGCGCCAATCTGAGCTTCGAGCAGAATGGCGCGATCGCCGCATCCTGGATCGGCGTCAAGGAGGATGGAGAGAGCGCAACGCAGCTGATCAGCGCGTCGTACACACTCTCGTTCAACGGGGGCTGGTATTTCAGCGCCACCGGACTCCACGATTGCGGCAACGGGACATGGGCGGGCGAGATTGCACTGAGCATTCCGATCGGCTCCGATGTGATCGCGACGGCTTCGGCACAGGCAGGCGCCCACGCCAATGATATTGAAGCTGCCATCACGCGACCCACCGACCCCGACGGCGGCTTCGGCTACAACGTGTCGGCGTCGGCGGGCGATATCCGCAGCGAAAATGGCGAGGCGACATGGATCGGCGACCGCGGCACGCTCGACGGGGCGATTTCATCCGTCGACGGACAGACCGCCGCACGCCTTTCCGCCTCCGGTGCGGTTGTCGAGATGAACGGAGAAATGTTCGCGGCCCGCACGCCGCAGGGCGCAGTGGCGCTGGTGCAGACCGGACTGGCGAATGTTCCCGTTTATCTGGAGAACCGCCAGGTCGCGGTCGCCGATGCGGACGGCGAGGCGCTCTTGACCAATCTCACTTCCGATGCATCCAATCGCATCAGCATCGAACCCACGGATTACTCCTTCGCCACGGTGGTCACGACGACGCAGCAGACCGTCGTGCCCCGCCGGCAGAGCGGCGTCCTGGTCGATCTGGCGCCGCCGCGCAGCCGTCCTGTTCTCGTCAGTCTGCAAGGCGAGGACGGGAACGCTCCGCCCGCGGGCAGTTCGGTGTCGCTGTCGACCGGCGGGGCGACGCTTCTGGTCGGCCACGGTGGGCAGGTGTTCATTGCCGATCTCGAGCAGGCCATCTCTGGGACGGTGTCGTTTCCCGGCGGATCGTGCCGCTTTCATCTCGAACCCCTCGACGCCGCACCGGCGGATTCCATTCCCCGGGTCGGGCCGGTTCTGTGCGAGAAAGTGCCGCAATGAGACTCGCGCTCGCTCGCATGCCCTTCCGAGCAATGGCTGTCGCGGCATCGTTGCTGGCTGCTTCGACGGAAAAATCCTTTGCGCCGCCGGTCTGCAACAGCTTTGCACTGCCGATCAACGTTTCGGCAACGCCGCTGTCGTTCGGCAATTACAGTCCCGGTTCGGCCGCGCCCACCGACTCCAACAGCACGGTCAGGGTTTACTGTTCCAATCTCACCAACCTGCTGCCGAGCTTCACGGTATCGCTGTCCGCGGGCGGCGCCGGTGCATTCAATCCACGCAAGATGAGCAATGGCAGCTCGAGGCTGAACTACAACATGTTCATCGATTCGACGTACACGACCATCTGGGGAGACGGAACCTCGGGCACGGCGACGCAAAGCTACACTCAGAGCGAGAATCTGGGCCAGATATCCTTCACCGATTACGGGCAGGTGCCGGCCTCCCAGTTCGTCACCGCCGGCAGCTACACCGACACGATTACCGTCACCGTAACGTATTGATTTCAACCATCGGCCGTCAGGCGCCCAGCAGCTCGTCCACGGCGCGGCGCGCTTGGTCGATCGCAGAATCGGTGTAGGCGGCGTAGCCCGCGTCCGAATTGGCGATGGCGATCCGCCCGAAGCGCCGGCGCGCAACGATGTTGGGCGTGTGCTGCGCATCGTAATCGGTCTCCCACAACGAATTGTATTCGGGCGCGTAGCCGTGCGGCCAGCGGTTCACCGCGATGCCTTCGATGTCGCGCGCCGGATCGAAGCCGCCGGCGCCCAGCATGCGACCCAGCTGGTCGCGGATGCGGTGCTCGAATGCGTCGAAGCTCGTCTGCAGCAATTCCATCCGCCCCATGCGGTTCTGATCGTCTTCGGGAAGACCGGCGCGCGCGGGCGCACGCACCATGCGGATGAGCATCGGCTCTTCGGGCGAGCGCGCGCTCCTGTAGGCGCCGATGTTCACGGCCGGATTGAGCGTGGCGCTGACGAACCAGGAGCCCGGCGCATAGGCGCGGCGCACGCCGAGCCGGTGGAACGACGTCCAGTTGCGGAGCGCAACGTTGGCGTAGACGAGCGGACATTTGACGAGCGCCCGCAGCGCTGCCTTCTGCCGTTCGGGCAATTCGGGCACCAGAAACGGAATCATCGCGTTCCAGTTTGCCAGCACGCAGTCGCGTGCGCGCACCCGAAAGACCGTTCCGCCGCCGCGGCTCGCCGTGTAGGCGATCTCCACGCCCTTGCCGGAATTGCGCGCCCGCACCACAAGATTGTTGAGACGGATGCGCACCGCATTGCCGGAGCGGTCGAGCCGCGAATAGTCGGTGCGTGCGGTCACGATGTCGCGCGCATCACGACCCGCGATGCAGTCCGGAATCAGTGCGCGCACGAGCAGTCTGGCGAGCGAGGCGTTGCCGTCGGGGAAATGAAATGAATTAGAGCCGCCGGCCGTCGAAAAGCCGGCAGCCGTATACCCCATGCGCTTCAGGCTCGGGCCGCCCGGTTCGAGTTCGAGCCCCGCAAACCCGGGGTAATCCATTCCCCAGCAATCCAGCGCCGAGACCGCGTCTATTCCGCAGCCCCACCATTCGTCCGTGCGGTGCTGATAGAACGGTACGACCGCCGGATCGGCCTTCACCACATCCAGCAGATAATCCTTGTAGGAGATGCGCCAAAGTCTGTCTTTCTTCTGCCCGGCGCGGAGGCCCGGATAGTAATCCTGCTTGCCCGTTTCGATCTTGAGGATGCTGCGCTTGACCGCATCGCCGAGCGGGGCATTCGCCACGAAGGCGTTCCAGGCGTCCGGCGCGGCCTTTCCCCACTCGTTGGCCGCAAGCTTGACGAGCCTGTCCGCGCCGAATGTCTGCCGGTCGAAGAACACGCCGAATTCGAGGCCGGCATAGACGGAGGGATCATCGCATTCCCTGGTCAGCGCGACCGGATCGACCCCGAGCGTGCGTAGAAGTCCGCTCGCCGCCACGCTCTAGGGATAGGGGCTGTCGATCCCCAGCGTGCCGCCATTGATCAGCTCCAGGCGCCCGTTCACATGGAATTCGTTGCGCTTGGCGTGGCCGCCGAAATCGTCGTGATTCTCGATGATGAGGATCCTGGCGCCGGGTTTGGCGCGGCGATAGAAAAACGCCGCCGACAATCCGCTGATGCCGCCGCCTGCCACCACGAGGTCGAACGTCTCGCCGGTATCGTTCAGCGACGACGCGCTGTTCCAGAAATCGCCGTCGCGCAGTTCATGGGCGGCTTCGAAGGAGCCCGGATGGCTGCCGCGCATGCCAAGGCGCGTCGGCGGATAGTAGCCAGGGGCGTTGTGCGCTTCCTGCTCCGCGGCATTCGCCAGTTCCGGCGCCAGCCCGCCGAAGGCGATGCCGATCGCCGCGCCTTGCAGAAAATCGCGCCGCGCAATGGCGCGGTCCATGCCCAGCCTGCCATCGCTTTTCTTCGACACCGATGCTCCCGTGGCGCTAGTGGTGCAATGTTCCGTTCAAAGACGAACCGCCAGGGCGCTAAGGCGCCAAGAAGATTATGTCACGCGGAAGCGCGGAAAAGGACAAAGGCCGCGGAGGCGCGCAATTCTTTTTGGTGCGGCATCGCCGGTTCTCGCTCCGCGCCTCCGCCTGGCGATTCCTGGCGTCCTGGCGGCTTGGCGGTTCAGCCTTGGTTGGGTACCAACCGTCTCGCTCGATCCACTAGGTCACGACTTTCGCCAGCGGCTCCCAATAATTGGCGTGCCAGCCCTTCGCGAGCACCGCGGCGTCGTCGTCGGGAAATCCCGCGTGATCGAAAATGAGCCGGCAGCCCGCGCCCTTCTGCAAGAGCACGAACTTGACAATGGACCAGCTACCAGGATCCCAGCTGCCCGCACGCCACGCCTGTACGATCCGCGCAGCCGGGATCAGCTCGAGGGTGAAGCCGCTGATATAACCGCCGAAAAGCAGGAAGGCGCCGCCCGCGCGCGCGTCGATCTCAGTTGGCGCGGTGCCAAGCATCTTGTTCATATCCGAATTCATCGCCGCGCTCAGCCGAACCACCTTGTCGAATTCTTCGGTCACGGTTAATGCGCGAAACAGCGACGCGGCATTCGTCGCGAAATCGACTTCGTCGTGAATCGCCGCGTGGCCGTGCGTAATCTCGGCGCTTGCTTCCGTTTGTTGTTGCGCGCGCGCGGGACCGGCCGCGCCGACCAGCGCGAGGGCGGAACCTGCGCACACCGAAATCTCTCTTCGCGTGAATGTCATCGCCGACATGGAAAGCACTCCATCACATCGCATGCGGCGCGAGCCAGATGCGCGCAACGCCGACCGCGGCAATGATGAAGAGGGCGAAATTGCAAAAGCCGCCCAGCATCGCGCCGGTCAGACGTTTCTGCGGATCGGCCATGTAGCCGACGAGATAGATGATGCGCGCGACGAGCCAGACGAGCCCCACTATCGGCGCAAGCCATGCCCAGCCGATCGGATAGAACGCCGCGACCCACAGTGCGGGCAGGATGATTCCCATCTGCTCGAGTGTGTTCATCTGCACGCGATAGGCGCGGTCGAACTCGGGATGCCCGCTGGTGGCCGGCGCCCTGATGAGGTGCTTCTGGCGCAGGTTGGCGACCCGAAAACCCGTATAGAAATAGAAGGCGCCGATCAGCAGCGTGACCGTCGCCGTCCAAAGCACCACCGGTTCGGCTGTGATCATGGTTTCCTCCCACAGAGAATGGCGCAATTCGCGATGCTACGCCCGTTCGCGGCCGGGAATAGCAAACAAACACGCGATGGCCGCGGCAGAACGCGCCTCCGCCGATCGAGCGGAAAAGCGCAGTTTCTCATGGCCTTACGGGTAGAGAAGGCGGGGCGCGAGCGGGCCGTTGCAGGCTTATCCACAGTTGACGCTCTTGCTCCCTCGCGCGGAACGGGCGCAAATTGCCGCTGCAACCTGCGAAGGGGGAAACCATGGGTGCGAACGTCAGAACGGCAGCGATTGTGATCGGTGTTGTGTTTCTCGTCATCGGCCTGCTCGGCTTTGTTTCGAATCCGATTGTCGGACCGACAGGCTTTTTCGTCACCAATCCGACCCACAACGGCGTCCACATTGCCAGCGGAGTCGTGTTGCTGCTCGGCGCCTATTCGGGCCTCGGGCCGGCTATGGCGCTCAGGGTCATCGGCGTGATCTACGCCATCATTGCCGTTCTCGGCTTCCTGATGCCGGGCGACATGATGCTGGGAATGATCGCGATGAACAGCGCCGACCGCTGGCTGCATGTGGCGCTGGCGATCGTCATCCTCTACGCCGGTTTCGGATTGTCTGCGGAAACGAAGACGGCGATCGCCTAGCGCGCCGTTGCGGGTCGCGCTGCCGACCGGCGCCTGGACGGGGGCGGAACGGTTCCCGAAAAACAAAAGGGCCGCCTCTTGCGGGGCGGCCCTTCATTGTCAGTTGGCGGCGTTCAGGCCGCGTGGATCTCCGAAGTCGTCAGGATCCAGTTCGCGCGCCTCATGGGCCGCAGGTCATGACAATGAGACACTGGATCACCTCCTTCCGTGAATGTTGCCGATCAGAAAACTAGACGATTCGCGCGCCGGCAGTAAAGAAAATCTCGCGGGCTGGCCCGCAAGGGCAGTCCCGCGCTATATCGCCCGCGATGAGCGATGCCCAAACGGAAATGCGGCGCAAGCGGCTGCGCTTTCGCGCGGCGCGGCGCGGGTTCAAGGAAGCCGAACTCGGTCTTCGCGGCATTCGCCGCGCTGCACCTGAGGGAGCTCGACGCGGCGGAGCTGGTCGAATTCGAACTTCTGTTGAGCCTGCCCGATCAGGACGTCTATGACTGGCTGCGCGGTTACGCTCCCGTCCCCGCCCTGCGCGACACGGAAGTCTTCGCCCGCCTGAAGGCAATCTGCGCGCGGAAAAATCCTGCATGGAACGACTGAATTACATCGCGCGCGCGGAAGGCCGCTTCGCGCTCACCGGCGCCCCGGCTGGCTATGATTCGTGGCTCGCGGCGGAAGCGGCACGGCGGCGGCGCGGCCTCGTGCTGTTCGTCTCGGCCGACGATCTGGCTGCGCAGGCGGCGGCGGAGGCCATCGCATTCTTCGCGCCCGAGCTGCGCGTGTTGCCGTTTCCGGCATGGGATTGCCTTCCCTACGACCGTCTTTCGCCCAAGCCCGATATCGAGAGCCGCAGATTGGCGACACTTGCCGCTCTCGCGGCGCGCACCGACGGGCCTGCCGTCGTGGTGGCGCCCGTCCACGCGCTGTTGCAGCGCGTGCCGCCGCGCGCCGCGATTCTCGGCGCGAGCCTGATTGCGCGCAAGACAGAGACGATCGCGCACGAACAACTGGTCGGCTTTCTGGTAAAGAACGGTTACGCGCGCGCCAGCACCGTGCGCGAGCCCGGCGATTTCGCGCTGCGCGGCGGCATTATCGATTTGTGGCCGCCGGGAACGGACGAGCCGCTGCGGCTGGATTTTTTCGGCAGCACGCTCGAGGCGATCCGCAGCTTCGATGCGGAGACCCAGCTCTCGACGAGCGAAATCTCCGCAATCGAACTTCTGCCCGCCAGCGAAGCGCCGCTCGATCCGGAATCGATCAGCCGCTTTCGTTCGGGCTATGTCGCGGCATTCGGTCCTGCCAGTCCGGACGACACGCTGTACGAAGCGGTCAGCGCCGGGCGCAAGCACCCGGGCATGGAGCATTGGCTGCCGCTCTTTCATCACGAACTCGATACGCTGTTCGATTATCTTGCCGAGCCGCTCGTTTTCCTCGCCCAGCAGGCGGAAGAAGCCAGCGCGGCGCGGCACGAACTGATCGCCGACTACTATGAGACGCGCCGCCAATTTCTGACGGCGAGCGGAGCCGAGCAAGCCCGCGGGGCCGCCTTACAAGCCGCTGCCGCCGGAGCGTCTCTATCTGAGCGAGGCGGAATGGAAGGCGGCGCTCGCCCATCGCCGGTGCGCGATCTCTCGCCGTTCCAGGCGCCGGAATCGACGCGCTCGGTCGATGCGGGCGGAAGGCTCGGGCGCGATTTCGCGCCGGAACGCGCGCAGGGACGGGTCAATGTATTTCAGGCCGCTGCCGAGCATATCGCGGCGCTGCAGCAGGCGGATACGCGCGTGGTGCTGGCCGCCTGGAGCGAGGGATCGGCCGAGCGCTTGGGCGGCGTGCTCTCCGATCACGGACTCGGCGCAATGCGGCCGGTCGCGAATTGGCCCGACGCGCTGACGCTGCATGCAAACGCGGTCGGCGTCGGCGTGCTCGGCATCGAGCACGGCTTCGAGGCGCCGGACTTGGCGATTGTCGCCGAGCAGGACATCCTGGGCGACCGCATGGTGCGCCCACGTAGCCGGGCCAGACGCGCGCAGCATTTCCTTGCGGAAGCCTCGAGCCTCGCCATGGGCGATCTCGTCACCCATATCGAGCACGGCATCGGACGCTATCTCGGACTGCAGACGATCGACGCGGCCGGCGCGCCGCATGATTGTCTCGAGCTGCAATATGATGGCGGCAAGCTGTTTCTTCCGGTCGAGAACATCGAGCTGCTGACGCGCTACGGCGCGGACGAAGGCACCGTCCAGCTCGATCGCCTGGGCGGCGCGGGCTGGCAGCAGCGCAAGGCGCGCATGAAGGAGCGCGTGCGCGAGATCGCGGCGGAACTGATCCGCATCGCCGCTGCGCGCCAGTTGAAATCGCTGCCTGCCGTCGATCCGCCGCAGGGGCTCTATGACGAGTTCTGCGCGCGCTTTCCCTGGCAGGAGACGGAAGATCAGGAGCGCGCGATCGCCGAGACCATCGAAGACCTTGCGAAGGGCCGGCCGATGGACCGGCTGGTCTGCGGCGATGTCGGCTTCGGCAAGACCGAAGTGGCGCTGCGCGCCGCCTTCGTCGCGGCGATGGCGGGCGCGCAGGTGGCAGTCGTGGTTCCGACGACCTTGCTGGCGCGCCAGCACTACAGGACGTTCTGCGATCGCTTCCAGGGATTTCCCGTGCACGTGCGCCAGCTGTCGCGCTTCGTCCCGGCAAAGGAAGTGCGCGAGACCAGGGCCGGGCTCGCCGCGGGCGACATCGACATCGTCGTCGGCACGCACGCGCTGCTCGCGAAATCGATCGCGTTCAAACGGCTCGGCCTCGTCGTCGTCGACGAGGAGCAGCATTTCGGCGTCGCCCACAAGGAGCGGCTGAAGGCGCTGAAGGCCGATGTGCATGTGCTGACGCTGACGGCGACGCCCATCCCGCGCACCCTGCAGCTGGCGCTGTCCGGCGTGCGCGATCTTTCGCTGATCACCACGCCGCCGATCGACCGGCTCGCGGTGCGCACCTTCGTGACGCCGTTCGATCCGCTGACGCTGCGCGAGGCGCTGCTGCGCGAGCATTACCGCGGCGGCCAGAGCTTCTATGTCGTGCCGCGCATCGTCGATCTGGCCGACGCGATGGATTTCCTGCGCCACACCGTGCCGGAGGTGAAAACGGCGATCGGCCACGGACAGATGGCGGCCAGCGTGCTCGAAGACGTGATGACGGCGTTCTACGACGGCAAGATCGACGTGCTCGTTTCGACCAACATCGTCGAAAGCGGTCTCGACATTCCGACCGCCAACACCCTCATCGTGCACCGCGCCGACATGTTCGGGCTGTCGCAGCTCTATCAGCTGCGCGGACGCATCGGCCGCTCCAAACAGCGCGCCTATGCCTATCTGACGACGCCGGCCGACAAGAAGCTTACCGAGACCGCGGAGCGGCGGCTGCAGGTGCTGCAGTCGCTCGACCAGCTGGGCGCGGGCTTCTCGGTCGCCAGCCACGATCTCGACATCCGCGGCGCGGGCAATCTGCTCGGCGAAGAACAATCCGGGCATGTGCGCGAAGTCGGCATCGAGCTCTATCAGGAAATGCTCGAAGAGGCGGTCTCGCAGTTGCGGCTGGGCGGGGAGGCTGACACCGACGAGCAATGGTCGCCGCAGATCAATATCGGCACCTCGGTGCTCATTCCGGAAAGCTACGTCCCCGATCTCGATGTGCGCATGGCGCTCTACCGCCGGCTGGCGGCGATCGAAGGCGAAGGCGAGATCGACCAGTTCGCGGCGGAACTGATCGACCGTTTCGGCGCGCTGCCCGACGAGGTGCGGCATCTGCTCGACATCGTCGCGATCAAGGCGCTGTGCCGGCAGGCGCAGGTGGAGAAGATCGAGGCGGGACCGAAGGGCGCGACGCTCACCTTCCGCAACAACGCGTTCCCCAATCCGGGCGGACTCGTGCGCCTGATCGCCGAGCAGCAATCGACCATGCGCGTGCGCCCCGACCAGAAGGTCGTCATCGCGCGCGACTGGCCGACACCGGAGCTGCGCCTCAAGGGCGTGCAGACCACGCTCGCCCGGCTCGTCCGCCTCGCCGAACGCAAGGCGGCGTGATGCGGCGGAAATTGACCTGGAGGACTATCACTGATGCGCACGAGGAATAATCCGTTACCCGGTATACCCCCGGTTCATCCGGGCGCCTTGCTGCGGGAAGATATTCTTCCCCATGTGAACATGACGAAATCGGATGTCGCCAGGGCGCTCGGCATTTCGCGCCCCCAACTGTATGCGCTGCTGGCCGGAAAGGCTCCGGTCACGGCCGCCATGGCGCTCAGGCTCGGACGCTTTTTCGGCAACGGACCCGAATTGTGGCTCAACATGCAATCGAATTACGACCTCGAGGTTTTGGCCCGGACCATGGCGCGCGAACTCGCGCACATTCCGCAGATGCAAACGGCGTGAATGACAAAATATCGTCCTGCCTGGTGCGCCTTGAAGACGCGCAGGTGCTCATTCACGCACGCAGGTATGCCGGCGCCTGCTATCTGGCCGGATACGCAGTGGAGCTGACCCTCAAGGCCGTCATCGCGCAGCAGTTTCGCGCAGGCGATATTCCCGATCCAAAATTTGTGAGGGAAGTCTACACGCACAACCTTGACGCGTTGATTGGCCTTGCTGATCTCCGCGAAGCTTTGCGGGAATGCATCGCCGGGTGGCTGCCTTTCGCGGGAAATTGGGGCGTGGTCAAGGAATGGGTGCCGGAATCCCGGTACGATTTGATCGATCAGGCGACGGCGCAGATAATGATTCATGCTATAACCACCGACGGGGAAGGAGTCTTGCCATGGATCAGGTCATATTGGACGAAGGCCGAATCCGGGCGGGCAGGGAGCTGATCGAAAAGCTTGATGCGCCGCGTCGCTGAGACCGTCCAAGGCGTTCTGGATGTACTATCCCGACCAGTGCGTATGGAAACTGTTGATCGGCGGTACAAAGTTCGGCGGGAGCCGAATCACCCGGCAATATGGACAGGTTTCGAAGCTGTTGTCGGAAATTTCGAACGGGAACGCTCTTCCGTTCGGCGATGTCAAGATTATCGGACCCCGTGACAAGGTTGCCGAGGCACTTGCGGCCGTGTTCAGGATCAACGGCCTGTCCACAATACGCGCCAGCCGAAATATGGTGAACGGCATCTACGTCGACGATGCGTTGATCTACCGGCTTGAGCCGGATCCGGAAAAGCAGGCGGCATAGGTGCCGGACCGTTCGCGGCGGGTCTCGCCATGAACATCTTCGTCACCGGTGCGTCGGGATTCGTGGGCGGCGCCTTCGTCAAGCACGCGGCGGCGCGTCATGCGATCACCGCCATGTCGCGCTCCGCTGCCAGCGACGCGAAAATTCGCGCGGCGGGTGGAGAGCCCGTGCGCTGTTCGCTCGACGATGTCTCGCCAGCGCAGATGGGCGGCGCCGAAGCCATCGTTCATTGCGCCGCCTATGTCGAGGATTGGGGGCCGTGGAGCGAATACTGGCGCTTCAACGTCGAGGGCACGACGCGCACGCTCGCGGCGGCGAAGGAGGCGGGCGTGAGACGCTTCGTGCATATCGGCACGGAAGCGGCCCTCTTCCATGGCCAGCCGATGCGCGATGTCGATGAAACCTATCCGCTCGCGCTTCGCTCGCCGTTCCCCTATTCGCGCACCAAAGCCTGGGCGGAGAAGGCGGTGCGCGCGGCGAACGCGCCCGGCTTCGAAACCATCGTCGTGCGTCCACGCATGGTGTGGGGACCGGGCGATCAGACCATCCTGCCCGCAATCCGCATCATGGCGGCGCGCGGCCGTTTCGCCTGGATCGATGGCGGGCGCATTCGCACCTCGACGAGCTACATCGGCAACCTCGCCTACGCGATCGAACTCGCGCTGACGAAGGGGCGGCCGGGCGAGGCGTATTTCGCGATCGACGGGCAGACGGTCATATTCCGTGAATTCCTCACGCGGATGGCGAAGGCCGCGGGATTTGCGCTGCCGGAGCGCGAAGTCGCCGGCTGGCTGGCGCGCAGCATGGCCTTTGCCGGCGAGACGGCCTGGCGCGCGCTGCCGCTCAAGGGGCGTCCGCCCATCACCCGCTTCGCCGCCAACATCATGTCGCGCGATTGCGTGCTGGTCGACGCGAAGGCGCGCCGCGAGATGGGCTATGCGCCGCCTTTCACCATCGATCAGGGCCTTGCCGCGCTGGCGGCAGAAACCGCGGCTGCGCGCGCCGCCGTCTGAGCTTCCTTGCGCACCAGCGGTATAAAGGCTAAATTCTGCGGGAGTAAGGAGAATTGGTAAGGTAAGGATGTCGATCGAATTGACTATCACGGCCAAGGGTCAAGTCACGCTGCGTCGCTCGGTGCTCGATCATCTCGGCATCAAGCCGGGTGAGAAGGTCAGCGTCTTGCTGTTGCCCAAAGGTCGCGTGACGCTGGCGCCCGCTGCGGCCGCGCATGACATCCGGCAGCTGCGCGGAGCCCTGCGCCGGGCAGGAGGACGTGGCGTATCGCTGAAACGGATGCAGGAAGCGATCGAATCGCACGGCCGATGAAACTGGCCATCGATACGAATGTTCTCGTCCGTTATCTCGCCTGGGACAATGCCGAACAGGCCCGCAGCGCCGCCGCGCAAATCAAGTCGGCCGATGCGATCGTCGTCTCCACCATCGTCCTGTGCGAAACGGCGTGGGTGCTGAGGCGGGCCTACCGCTATTCGAATGAGGAGATCGTGGAGGCGCTATCCGGCGTGATCCACAGCCGAAACGTCGAAGTGGATCGTGCCGCAGCCGAAGCGGGATTGCGCATGCTCGCCCGCGGCGGTGATTTCGGGGATGGCGTGATCGAACACGACGCGATTCGCTCGCACTGCGAACGCCTGGCGACATTCGACAAGACGTTCGAGCGCCTTCTCGCGCCCGCGCTTCGCACGCCGTAGCGCCACCTCTCCCTTGCCTATCCGGAAAAATCCCTCGCCCCCGTTTCCGGGGGAGAGGGAAGGGAGAGGGGGCGGTTGTGTTGAAGGCGCGTTGCAGGTTGACATCAGGTGCAGCGTAGCTCAGCATCACGCATCATGCGGACCACGCTCGATATCGACGATCCGATTCTCAAGGACCTCAAGCGCCTCCAGCGCCGCGACGGCAAGCCGCTGGGCAGGCTGGTCTCGGATCTGCTTGCGCAGGCGCTCGCGGCCGGGCGGCGCACATCTGTGCCCGCGCCGCCGTTCCGATGGATCGCCAAGCCAATGCGGGCGCGGGTCGATCTGGCCGACAAACACGCCCTGCTCGACGCCATGGACGATAGCGTGCAGTGAGCTTCGCCGTCGACGTCAACATTCTGCTCTATGCATCGGACGCCCGCAGCCCGATGAACCCGAAGGCAACGGCATTTCTCGCGCGGTGCGCCGCCAATCGCGAGGTGTTCTGCCTGGCATGGGTAACGCTCATGAGCTATCTGCGCATGTCTACCCATCCGGCCATTTTCGAGCGGCCGCTCACCCACGACGAAGCCTTGCACAATGTGGGGGCGCTGCTGAATCTGCCCCATTGCCGCGTGATCGGTGAAGAAGACGGTTTCTGGGACAACTACCGCAAAGTAACCGCCGACATACCGACGCGCGGAAACCTGGTAGCGGATGCGCAACTCGCGTCGATCCTGGTGGGCCACGGCGTGACGACGCTTTACACGCATGATCGGGACTTTCGAAAATTTTCATTCCTGGACGTGCGCGATCCGCTCGCCTAGCAGCGGCAGCCGACAAATCCCTCGCCCCCGTTTTCGGGGGAGAGGGAAGGGTGAGGGGACTCTCCGCTGCGAGGATGTGGAAGTATATGCGCGGCGAAAAATACCAATGCCGGTTCCGTGGCGACGCCCCCTCACCCTGACCTCTCCCCCAGGAAGTGGGGGGAGAGGGGAGGCGCGTCTATTGTGCGGCTTCGAACGCCATCAGCGTGGCGCTGCCGGCCTGGATGCGCTCCAGCAGCATCGGGCATTCCGGCATCATGCGCTCCATCCAGTAGCGGGCGCACATCAGCTTTTCCTGGTGAAAGATGCATTCGTCGGCGCTGTGCCGAGTCTGCCTGCGCGAATTTCGCCATGCGCGCCCACATCCAGCCGACCATCACGATGCCCATCAGGCGCAGATAGTCGACCGCGCCGGCGCCGGCGTCATTGGGATTGGCGATTCCGTGCTGCGCCAGCCACATGGTGGCGGCTTGCAACGCGTCAAGTCCGCGCCGCAGCGGCTTGACGAACGGCGCGAGTTCCAGATTGCCTCATTTTCGGCTGCGAACCTGCCAATGGCGTCGAACAACGCCAAGGGCGCCGCGCCGCCCTTGCGGCCGAGCTTGCGGCCCACCAGATCCATCGCCTGCACGCCGTTGGCGCCTTCATAGGTCTGGTTGATGCGGCCGTCGCGCACGAACTGTTCCACGCCATTGTCGCGGATGTAGCCGTGACCGCCATAGCACTGCATCGCCATGTTCGCGCTTCGAAGCCCATGTCGGTGCAGAAGGCCTTGATCACCGGCGTCATCAGATCGGCGAGGAGCCCGGCCGTTTCGCGTTCGGGCCGCGCCGAGCTGGCGATCGACATGTTGAGCGTCGTCCACAGCGCGACCGCGCGCGCGCCTTCGACGAAGGCGCGGGCGTGCAGCAGCATGCGCTTGACGTCGGGATGGACGATCTCCAGATCGGCGGACTTGTCGGGCTCTTTCGCGCCGGTGAGCGCATGGCCGACGCGGCGCTCATGCGCATAGGCATAGCCGTTCTGGTAGGCGACCTCGCCGATCGCGATGCCCTGCACGCCGACGCCCAGCCGCGCCGCATTCATCATGCCGAACATGCCCGCCATGCCGGCGGAGGCGGAGCGCTTCTCGCCGGGCTTGGCCGGCGCGGGCTTGGGTCCCAGCCGCCAGGCGATGGCGTCGTCGAAATTGAGCACGCAGGTCGCTTGGCCCTTGATGCCCATCTTGTGCTCGATGCCGCCGGTGATGACGCCGTTGCGCGCGCCCATCGTGCCGTCTTCGTCGACCAGGAATTTCGGCACCATGAAGAAATTCACGGTGGAGAGATCGTCGTGGATGCGTCCCGGTCTCGTCGGGAATCTTGGCGATCACCATGTGGATGATGTTGTCGGTGAGATCCTGGTCGCCGCCGGAGATGAAGATCTTGGTGCCGTTCATCTGGTAGGTGCCGTCGGGCTGCTCGACCGCGCGCGTCTTCATCAGGCGCAGATCGGTGCCGCAACCCGGTTCGGTCAGGCACATGGTGCCCGCCCATTCGCCCGACACCATCTTGGGCACGATGTGCTCTTTCATCCAGTCGGCGCGCCGGTGGCGATCAGCGCGCCATAGGCGCCCGCGGTGAGCATCGGATACATGGCCAACGACTGGTTGGCGCTCATGCGCCATTTCGCCCACCGCCATGGTGATGAAGGTCGGCAGGCCCGAGCCGCCGAATTTCGCCGGCGCGCCGAGCCCGCCCCAGCCGCCTCGCAATAGGCCTTGTAGGCTTCCTTGAAGCCCTTGGGCGTGCGCACCACGCCATTCTCGAAATGGCAGCCTTCCTCGTCGCCGGACTGGTTCAGGGGCTGCAGCACTTCCTCGCAGAATCTTGCCGGCATTGGTGAGGATGTCGTCGATGAGATCGGGCGTGAGATCGGCGAAGCCGGGCAGGTCGCGCTGTTTTTCGACTTCCAGGAATTCGTGGATGAGAAAGCGGTAATCCTCGACCGGCGCGCGATAGATGGGCATGGGCAAGGTCCCCGGGCGACGGACGCTGTATAGGCGCGATGCGCAAGCCGGTTCAATGCGCCGTGCGGCTTGCGTTCCCCCGGACGAGTTCGAAATCCGCGCCTGGTGTCCGCCTGCTCCCGCAAGCTTCGCATCGCAGGTCAAGAGGGGCGCGTTCAGTGCCTCCGCCAATGTCACATAGGTCGCATCGTACGCGGACAGGTTCGCTTTCAGCGCCCACATGCGGGAGAGCAGCGGCGCGTGCGGATGCCGCTCGATGGCAAGCAGGCCGAAATCTTCGAGCGCCTGTTCGGCCCGTGCGTGCGTCAACTGCCGCGCCAGCAGCAGGCGCCGCAGCGCCTGCGCGACTTCGACATCGATCAGATGCGGCGCGTGAATCCGCTGTTGCGGGTTCAGCACGAGACGGGCGATCGCGGGCGCGTGAATTGTTCCCAGAATCAGTTCGATCGCGGCCGAGGCGTCGACAACGATCAACGCCGGTCCCGCTCCTCGCGGATGATCGAGGTGGGCGAAATGTCGCCTGCGTAAGGCACGCGCCGGCTCAGCCGTTCCAGCATCTCTTCGGGGGAAGGCTGCTCGGCGATCTTGCGAACCTCGCGTATGAGAAAGTCCGAGAGCGAAAGTCCCGCCAGCGCGGCGCGCGATTTTAGCCGCCGGTGCAGCGAATCCGGCACGTGCCGCAACTGGATCATCTTCGTCATGTGAAGAACATATTTGCATGTGCACCGCACGTCAAGCGCGCCAAGCCTTCCCCGGCGCGAGCTCGCGCGCGGGCTGGGTACGTCCGATTCTGACGCAGCGTGCCGGTACTGTTCCAGCGCGATCCGGTGTGAGGGCAGAATGGCAGAGACGGAGGAATCGGCGGTCAGGGAGCTGGCTTTACTGTTCAGCCGCAACCGGCTGAATGTCGCGCTGTCGCGGGCGCGCTGCTTCGCGGCGATCTTCGCCAATCCGCGACTGCTGGAAGCGACATGCAGCACGACAGACCAGCTGCGCCTCGTCGATGCGTTGTGCTGGGCAAAGCTTTATTCCGACGCAGCCCGTCGAGACGCATCTACGGCGCGCTGACGGGGTCGATCATTTCCAGAAACGGGAAGCGGGCGAAATCCGTGTCGCGCGTACAGATGCGGCCAATGCCATGCTCGCGCAGGAGAACCGCGGTGTGCGCGTCGTGGATGACATTGCCAGCAAGATGGGGCAATTCTGCGAAAACTTCCCGGGCCACATCTGCGTGCCTCTCCGTCTCGACAAGAATGGAAAACCCCGGAGAGGCGAGAAGCAGGTCGATGAATTTCCAGGCCGCTCCGACTTTCCACGGCCGGCGCATCACGCGGGAATGTGTCGTCACGCGCACGAATTCGTAAACGATCGCCCAAGTCGTGTACCAAGCGTCCGGCCGCGTACGCTGGCGCGTCAGCCAGCCGCGGCAGGGCTCGTGAAACGGCAAATCGGCATCGGCGGCGTACACCAGCACATTGGTGTCGACCGCGAGCACTAGCGGCCTTCCATCGCCTCGTAGAGCGCGTCCCGGTCGGAAACGTCCACAAATGTGCCGCCGCCGCGAAATCGCGGCAGCGGGGCGAGGCGTTGCCGCTTTCCCGGCGTGCGCAGCAAGAGGCGCAAAGCCGTCTCCACCATCTCCGACATGGTGCGGCCCTGGCGCGCCGCCTCGTGCTTGAGGCTGCGCATCACCAAATCATCGATGTTCAGCGTCGTCTTCATATGGCAAGAAATATCAGCAATATGCCAATATGGCAACCGCTTGCGGGGGCTGTCGCCACCTTTGTGAAACCGTCTGCCACGGCAAACCGGATATTCCCAGGTCGGCAAAAAACGTGAAGCGCCATCGCTTCTGTGCGATGGCGCTTCGTGCTCGATCGGTTCAACCGGTTTGCCGGCACGCTTCTCAGTAAGGCGAGGGCGGCGGTCCGCCCATCGGTCCCATCACCGGGAACAGATAGAATCGCACGCCCGCCATCACTACGTTCTCGGTGATGTCGTGCGAGCCGACCGCGCCGAAAGTGGGCGTGTAGCTGATCTCATGCGCTTGGGCGTCGCGATAGCGGTAGTCGACGAAGATATCCGCGTCGGGCGCCACTTCGAACGATACGCCGGCGATGCCCTGCCACATGAAGCCCCAGTGGTCGACATGGGCGATCTCATCGCCCGTGGCCGCGAAGTTGGGCGCGAAATAGGCGTGGCCTGCGCCGACGCCGCCGCCGCCATAGAGGTTCCAGCCGGGGCCGATGGGGAAATCGTAGATCGCATTGACGAGTTCGGAGGCCACATTGGCGTGCCCGGTCGCGCCGTAGGTGATGCCGCCGCTCTGCAGCGAATTGATGCTGTGAAAGTCGTAGCCGGACTCGAATTCGAGCCGGATCGGCATGTCGGGAAACTTGAAGCCCAATGTGCCCGCGATGATGGCGCCGTCATTGGTGGTGACGGACCCGATCGCCGGAGGCGGCGCGAACTCGTTCACCGTGATGTTGTTCTGGCCGTCCCAGCCGGCGCCCAGGCCGACATACATGCCGTCGCCCGCAAGGGCCGGCCCTGCCAGCGTCGTCAGCGCCGCGCAGCCCAAGAAAACGCTTCGAAATGTCATTTGATAACCCCGCTCAAGGTCCGGTTGCCACCGCTCTAACGCCTTCAGGCAATTAAGTTTCCCGCCTCGAATGGGCCGCGTCATCGGACCAAGCTTGCCAGATCGGCCGCCGGCTCCCGCAGGATCACCTAAATCTCCCGGGCTCGGCCCGGGCAAGCGCCTCTGCCACATTGTCGATAATCAGGTGAACGCGACCGAGCGACACGGACCTGGTCCGGAACGGAGCGCGCTTTCTGGCTGGCTCGTCCAAGTCCCTGATCCCGCGGCGCAGCGCTTCGTTGACGAGTTCCTCGAGTGAAATCCCACAGGACTTTCGCAACCGTTCGATCCCGGCCGCCACGTCATCGTCAATTGTAAGGGTGGTTCGCATGCATCAGCACATAAGAATCGTGATGCTCTGATGTCAACCTGTTGGGTTGGGGCGCAGTCTTTCGGTACGCCAATTCCGCGCTTGCGGCGAAAGCCCTTTGCGAGGCACTCTTCACACGACGGGATGCAGATTTTCTGCCTCCGCGGCAGCGTCGGTGCGAAATGATTCAGCTCGCGCGTCCGCTTGCGCTTTCGCTCGCGATTGCGGCGCTGCTGTTGCGCGGCCTGCTGCCGGCGGGATGGATGCCGGCGGCGGATGGTTCGGGCGCCCTGGTCATCTGCACCGGGAACGGACCGCTCCATTCCCCGCCGGCGCCACATCGTGCGCCGCGCGATCGTGGCGCGCCTGTCTGTCCGTTCGCGGCGGCCGCCCAACTTGCCGCGCCGGTCGCGGCTTCTGCCGCGCTGGCGCCAGCGAGCCTCGCAACGCCCGTTGCGGGCACCGGCTTCATCGGGATCATTCACTCTCCACTCGCGCACCGCGCCCAAGCACCCCGGGCACCTCCGCCTATCCCTCGCTCGATCTGACTGCCTCAGCCGGCGCGGGTGCGCCGGTCGCTCCCTTCCATCGAAAGAGGGTCCCATGTCGTCTCTGTCTGTGCGCCTGCGTGCGCGTTTCCGACCGTCGCGCTTCGTGCGCTTTGCGTCGACAATTCCCGTGCTCCTAACAGCGGCAATGCTTCCCGGCGCTGCGTTGGCCTGCGCCTGCGGCTGCGGCGTCTTCGACGTCGGCGCGGGCGTCCTCAGTGCGATGCCGAATTCGGAGTCGGGCCTCTCGGTCTGGTTCCGCTACAACACCATGGATCAGAATCAGAACTGGATACACGGTTCTGCCGGGCCCGCGGCGGACAATGGGGACAAGGATATCGAGACCAGCTTTTTCTTCGCGGGCGCCGAATACATGATCAATCCCGACTGGACGGTCATGGCGGAGCTGCCGTTCTACGACCGCGCGCTGACCACGACCGATAACGGAACAGTCTTCGGGCCGCCCGGCAGCATCTACACCGCGCATCTGACGGATTTGGGCGACATGCAGCTGCTGGGCATGTACACGGGTTTCGCGCCCGATCTGTCGAGCGGGTTGGGATTTGGCGTGAAACTGCCGACCGGCAATTACACCGGCCCGACCGGTCCGCTCGGCGGCGCCGAATTCGATCGCGACAGTCTTCCCGGGACCGGCAGCACCGATCTCATGCTCGAGGGGTACCATTCGGGCAGCGTGGATTTCAGCCCGGCCATCTCGTGGTTCGTGCAGGGGAAATATCAATTCGCCGTTGCCACCCACAACAGCTATCGGCCCGGCAACGAGCTGGATGCGGCAGTCGGCGCAACCTACGATTTCGGCGCCATGGGGCCGTTCTCCGACGTCATGCCGCTCCTGCAATTCGTCAACAGCTGGCGCACGCACGACCAGGGGCTCAACGCCGATCCGCTCAACTCCGGCTACGAGCGCGTCCTGATCGCTCCCGGCTTCGAAGTGCAGTTCCAGAAATTTCGTTTGTTCGCCGACGTGGAGCTGCCGATCTATCAGTACACCAACGCGGCTGCGAGCGTTGCGATCGAAGGCACGTCCGGACAGCTGGTGGCGTCGGCGCTGTACGGGATCCAGCTGGCCTACGATTTCTAGCGCCGCGGGCGGCAGGTGCCGGGTGCTGGTCGGGCTGGCCCGCTTGCGCCAGTCTGGAGAGGAATGATTCGCGCGAGGGGGCATGCGCCTGCGCAAGCTGCTCAGACCGGCCCGGACGCATCCCGGATTGGTGCTGGGTTGTGCCGGTGGGCTTGCCTGCGCCGGGCTGATTCCCGCTCCATTTTCCCCATTGCTGCGCGGCATCATCGCCTGGGACGTGATGGTCATCGTCTTTCTTGCCGTGACGTGGACCGTCATGCTGCGCGGCGGACGCGAGACCATGCGCTATCGCGCCGCCCATTACGACAGCGCGGATTCGGTCCTGCTCATTCTCTGCATCGTCGCGGTGATCGCCAGCCTCGTCGCGATCATCGGCATGGTGCTGGGGATCGGCGCCATGCCCGAACATCGAAAGATTTTCCGCCTTGTTTTCTCCGTCGTGACGGTTTCCGGCTCCTGGCTCTTTCTGCACACGGTGCTCGCGCTCCATTACGCCCATGCCTATTACTGGCCGAAGCGGCGGACCGGCCATCCGGACGGCCATCACGGCGGCCTGGATTTTCCCGGAGGCGAGTCGCCGGACTACGCCGATTTTCTCTATTTTTCCTTCGTCCTCGGCGCCACCTCGCAAACCTCCGACGTCCAGATCACCGGCAAGCCGATCCGCCGGCTCGCCATGCTGCACGGCGTGTTCGCATTTGCATTCAACACGGTGCTGCTCGCGCTGACGGTGAACGTCGCCGCAAGCCTGCTGCTGTGAGTCAGTAGATTCCGGGAATGAGCCGCCAGCTCCGCGCGGCGTAGGCCGCATAGTCGGGAAAGGCGCGGCTCAACACCTGTTCCTCGTAATGCATGCGCCAAATCTGCAATGCGAACGTGACGAGCACGACGAGCAGCGCGAACGGTTGCCGAAAGTGCAGCATTGCGCCAAGCGCGATGACCAGTCCCGAAAGATAAAGGGGATGGCGGATGGCGCGGTAGGGACCGCGCGTCACCAGCCCGCGGGCTTCCGGCAGCAGACTGAACGAGCGGCCGAGCCAGGCGAGAATGAAAAGCTCCGCAATGGTTCCCGCGCCGGACAGCGCCGCGGAAAGCGCAACCAGCGCCGGCGACATCGCCGCGGCGGGCAACCACGGCAGCAGCAGCGGAGAGATGCTTGCAAGCAGCGCAAGCGCCCTGGGCCACAAGCCCTCTGACTTGCCGACCGGCATGCGGCGCAGGAAAACGAGCGCGATGACAAGAGCGAGATAAAACGCGAAGCTGACCAGCGAGATCAGCTGGAGAGCACAGAGCCATGGCGGCGCGAGCCGCAGCGCCGCGGCGAATTGCGGGCCAAGCCCGGCCAGGCTGAAGCCATAGAAAAGAATCAGCGGCGCGGCGATGAGAACGTCGTAGGCTTTCGTCGCCGGAAAAATCGCGGGTGGATCGTTCTGCATCGGCGAAATTTCGTCCCAAAGCATGCGAAGAGGCAACCGCCATGGCGAAGGAATATGACGAGCCCGACCAGGACGCGCACTATCACCGCGCCCTTTACGGCCTCCAGGTCGAGCTGGTGAAGCTGCAGCGCATGCTGATCGGCGGCGGAAAGCGCGTGCTTGTCATTCTCGAGGGCCGCGACGGCAGCGGGCAAGGATGGCGCCATCCGCCGCTTGACCGAGCATATGAGCCCGCGCGAGACGCGCGTCCACGCACCCGGCAAACCGTCGAGCCGCGAAGAGACCGAATGGTATTTCCAGCGCTTCGTCCCGTTCCTTCCGGCCGGCGAGGAATTCGTCGTCTTCAACCGCTCCTGGTACAACCGCGCCGGCGTGGAGCGCGTGATGGGGTTCTGCACCAATGCAGAAGTCGAAGAGTTCTTCGAATCGGTCGTGCCCTTCGAAGCCATGCTGGTGCGCGACGGGATCGCCATCCGGAAATACTATCTGGACATCTCACGCCACGAGCAGAGGCAGCGCCTCAAGGCGCGCGCCGGGGATCCGCTCAAGCAGTGGAAGCTCTCGCCGGTCGATGCGAAGGCGCTGCGCAACTGGAATGCCTATTCCGCCGCGCGCGACGAAATGTTCCGGCGCTCGAGCCACCCCTCCGCACCGTGGCGAATCGTGCGTGCCGATATCAAGAAGGCCGCCCGGCTGGAACTGATCCGCGATCTGCTCGCAAGCTTTCGACTACGAAGGCAAGTCGAAGAAGCTCGCCCGTCCCGATCCGTCGATCGTGTTCCCATGGAGCGAAGATGCAGCCGCGCTGACCGAAGCGTGAAATAGGTCAGACCTGCGTGATTGTATCGGCGTGTATGGAAATAATTACCTCCTCATGGTGAGCCTGTCGAACCACGCACGACGTTGCTCCCGTGCGGCTGTCAGGCCTTGCATTGGCACCGAACGTCCTTCGACAAGCTCAGGATGAGGTGGGCGGTAAATTGCACAAGCGCTGACCGCAACAAATTTTCCCTCATGCTGAGCTTGTCGAAGCACGACAGGCTCAGGATGAGGAGATTTTTGATTGTATCGGCGTGTATGGAAATGATTATCTCCTCATGCTGAGCTTGTCGAAGCACGCACGACGTTGCTCCCGTGCGGCTGTCAGGCCTTGCATTGGCACCGAACGTCCTTCGACAAGCTCAGGATGAGGTGGGCGGTAAATTGCACAAGCGCTGACCGCAACAAATTCTCCCTCATGCTGAGCTTGTCGAAGCACGCACGACGTTGCTCCCGTGCGGCTGTCAGGCCTTGCATTGGCACCGAACGTCCTTCGACAAGCTCAGGATGAGGTGGGCGGTAAATTGCACAAGCGCTGATCGCAACAAATTCTCCCTCATGCTGAGCTTGTCGAAGCACGACAGGCTCAGGATGAGGAGATTTTTGATTGCATCGGCGTGTATGGAAATAATTATCTCCTCATGCTGAGCTTGTCGAAGCACGCACGATGTTGCTCCAACGCGGCTGTGAGCCTGCATTGGCACCGAACGTCCTTCGACAAGCTCGGGATGAGGAGGGTTGTAATTGCACAAGCGCTGATGGCAACAAGGCGAGGTTATGATGTGCTCGCGGCGATGGCGCGGGCGAGGCGGATGGCGTCGTCCGGCGCGTGATAGATGCCGAAGCCGACGCGCAACCGGTCGCCGCGATGGTCGACGATGATGTGGGATGCGGCGAGGCGCGCGGCGATGGCGGCGGCATCCCTGGTGCGGAAGGCAAGGAAGCGTCCCCGCCGGTTTTCATCGGGAACCAGAAGCGCCGGGGAACCGAGCGGCGCCTGCAGGCGATCGAGCTCTGCGAGAAAGCGGCGCTCCAGTGAACGCACCTGTGCCAACATGTCCGCCACGCTCGATCCTTTGCCGGCGAGCCAGTTCTGCACGGCGTTGAAACGATAGAGTCCGCAGACGTCGAACGTCGCCCCCAGGAACCGGCTGCCGTCTTTTGCGAACGGGACGCCGGTGCCGCCGCTTTCCAGTGCTGCGAATCCTGCGTACCAGCCGGTGTCGAGCGGACGCGGGATATAGCCGGGCGGACAATGCAGGAAGCAGACGCCTTCGCCCGCCATCGCATATTTGTATCCGCCGGCGAGATAGAACGCGCGCTCAGCGATGGCGCCCAGATCGGTCGGAAGCGCCATGAACCCGTGATAGCCATCGATCACCACCGGCGTTGCGGGATTGGCGACCGCATCGACGATGGCGCGCAGATCGCGCAGCGCGTAACCGGAGTCGAAAAAGACCTGGCTTACATAGACGAGATCATGCGCGGCCGTGCCGGCAGCGTCGCACAGCCGTGCTTCGAAGGTGTCGAACGGCTCGCACGAGACGCGCGTGACGATGGCCACGCCATCCTCCTCGAGCCGCGCCATCTGGCGCGCGAAGCTCATGAATTCGGAAGAGGTCGTCAGCACACGGAGCGGTCGTTGCCGCGGCAGGGACGAGAGCAGTCTGACCACGAAGGAATGGGTGTTGGGCGCGAAGGCGATGCTGGCCGGATCGGGAAGGGCAAGCTGGCGCGCGACATGTGCCTGCGCCTCAGGGATCACGTGTGCGAACACCTGCTCCCATTTGCGGTCGAGCAGGCGCGCCGCGTCGCGCCAGGCGGCCTCCTGCGCGGCCAGCGTCACATCGGGCCAGGGATGATGGCTGTGCGCCGCCGCGTGAAACGGCGCGCCCTGGGCGCCGACGCTCAGCTGAAAGCCCTTCACTGCGGCGACACCGGGCCCGCCTTGATGTCGGGATCGTTGAGATGCCACGCCTTCCATCGCATGGCCGTCCAGATGCGGGTGCGGCCCGAGGGGTGGTCGTAGAACACGAACTCCTCGAGCGGCGAAGGATCGAGCTTGCGATATTCGCCGAGCTTGAGCGTGGCGGTCGCAAAGCCGTCGGGCTGGCGCGCCGCATTGAGGCCGAAGATGTCGGCCTGCGCCTCCAGCGTGCGCGTAATGGTGTTGGTGACAGGCGTCGCCAGCAGGAAGAACAGGGCGAGCAGCGCCGTCAGCACCGGAAGGCCGGCCGGATCGTCGATGGTGCGCACATCCCAATTGCCGCCGAAGATACCGGCAAGAACGCGAAATCCCCAGCTGAGGAAAAGGAAGGCGACAAGAATCACAAGGCCAAACCAGGTCAGGCCGATCACCACATGGCTGAGCACGTAGTGTCCCATTTCATGACCGAGAATGGCCTTGATTTCGGCCGGCGTGCAGCGGTTCAAGAGATTGTCGTTGAGCGAGATGCGGGTGGTGCCGAACAGGCCCGAGACGTTGGCCGAAATGCGCTTGCTCTGCCGCGACGCATCGAATTCATAGATGTTGTCGGCGGGAATGCCGTTGGCTTTCGCCAGCGCGAGAACGTTCTCCTTGAGCGGACTTTCGGCCAGCGGTTTGTAATGATTGAGCAGCGGCGAAACGAACACGGGCGCCACGGTCACGAAGACGGCGGAAAGCGCGATCGCCACCAGTGTTCCCCACGCCCACCATAGCCTGCGGCTCCCGCGAATGACGGCGTAGATCAGCGTCAGCGCGCCGACGGAGAGGACCAGCTGCACGCCGAAGCCGATCGCGAAATCCCCGAACCATTGAGGCAGGTTCTGGTTGGAAAGCCCGTAGGCATGTTCGCGAAAGAAACCTTCGTAGACGCTGAGGGGAAGGGTCAGCACCGTGGCGACAACGACGAACATGGCGACGTAGATCGGCACCTGCAGGAAACGCGAGCGGGTGATGCGCTGGGCGAAGTTGCGCATCCCGGCCGAGATGCGGGTCCACAGAAGCAGCGCCGAGACCGCGATCGACCACAGCGCGTCCACGAAGATCAGCGCGTAGCCGCCTTCGAAATAGCTGTCCGAGCGCCGGCGCGCCGCGCCCGAGACTCGCGCGAGGTACGCATGCGTGGCCTTCACCGGATCGAACTTGATGACGGCGGGAGCGTGGCTGGTCGTCGCCAGCGTGTGAACCGTCACCGGCGAAACAGGCGCCGCGCGCAGGTCCTGCTGCGCCGCGGCATCTGCGCCGAGAAACGCGACCACCAGCAGAATCGCCGCTGCCGCTGCATGTCTCCAGCCCATCACGTCCTCCCGATTTGCCGGTAGTATGCGCGATTCTTGCGGTCCTTCACCGCCCCCTCACCCTTCCCTCTCCCCCAAAGGTGGGGAGAGGGGATGCCCCTCTGCTCCCTCTCCCCCATCGTTGGGGGAGAGGGCCGGGGTGAGGGGGGCGCTTCCAAGCAGTTCGCGATAGAGCGCGATGGTCTTTTGCGTCATTTGCTCCAGCGTGAAATTGCGCATGACGTGCGCGCGTCCCTGCGCACCCATGCCCGCGCGCCCTTCCGCACCGGCGGCGATCAGCGCCTGCAGCGCGGCGGCCAGCGCGTTTCGATCGCCCGGCGGCACCAGAAAACCCGAGACGCCCGGCAGCACCGTCTCCCGTGCCCCGCCGTGATCGGTGGCGATGACCGGGCGTTCCATCGCGCTCGCTTCGGCAGCCACGCGCCCGAAGGCTTCGGGTTCGGTGGAGGCGGAAATGACGATGTCCGCGGCCCGATAGGCGGCCGCCATATCCTGGACGTGACCGGCAATCACGACCGCATCGCCCAGCCCATGCCTGCGGACAGCCCGCCGGATCTCATCGGCGTAGCTGTCGCGGTCCTGCGAATCCCCGGCGAGAACAACGCGCAGGTTGCGCGCATTCCCCGCACGCGCGATCTGCGCCAATGCGTCGACGAGGACGATCTGGCCCTTCCGGCGCGTCATCCGTCCGGGTAGCAGAATGACGATGTCATGCTCCTGCGCGCGCCACTCGCGGCGCAGATGCGCCACCCGCCCGGCTGCAATTCGCTCGGGATCGAACTCGATCAGATCGACGCCGCGCCGGATCACGGCGAGCCGTTTGGGCGCGAAGGAGTAATTCGCGCGGATGTGCTCGGCCGTCCAGCGGGAGTTCGCGATGACCGCGTCGCCGCGCAACATGACCGAATTGTAGAAGCGCTTCAGCGGCGAATGGGCCGAGTAGGCGCCGTGCCAGGTGGTCACGAAGGGCGTTCCGGTGCGCCGCGTCGCCCACAGCGCGCTCCACGCCGGCGCGCGCGAGCGGACATGGACGAGCTTTATGTTCCGTATACGGATGAGACGGACAAGCCGCCCGGCGTTGACGAGAAGCGCGCGCGGCGATTTGGCGTTCAGCGGCATGGGGAGCCATTCGCCGCCTGCAGCCTCGAGCTGCTTGACCATTCGCCCGCCTTGCGAGGCGACGAGCGGCAGAAATCCGCAGCGCGCCAGCGCCGCGGCGATGTCGACCGTGGTGCGCTCCGCGCCGCCGCTGTCGAGCGACGGCACGATCTGCAGGATGGCTGGCCCTTGCGGCGCACTGATTCTATGGTCGCTCATTCCTGGACTGTTCTGGCGGAGCCTGCATCGGGCATGAAGATCGAAGGCCGCGCCTGCCTGCTTGCAGTTCTGGCCTTCGCGGGCGTTGCGGCGGAAACAGGTGTTGCGTCAGGCGCGAAGCCATCGCCTCCCGTCGATCGCGCGGCTGGCCGCAACCGTTATGGCCGGTGTCTCGAACTCGTCAAGCGCGACGCCGCGCACGCATCGGCTGAGGCCGCCGGCTGGTTCGTCGCGGGAGGCGGGGCGGCCGCCCTGCATTGCCAGGCGCTCGCGCTCGTGGAGCTGAAAAACTATCGCGAAGCGGCGCAGAAGCTGGAAGATGCCGCCGCGAGCGAACCCGCGACTGCGACCCAGATACGCGGCCAGCTGCTCGATCAGGCCGGCAATGCATGGCTGCTGGCGGGCGATGCCGGGAAAGCGGAGAGCGCCTTTTCGTCCGCGCTCGCACTCGCGCCCAAAGACGAGGACGTGCTGTCCGACCGGGCGCGCGAGCGGGGGGCGGCAAGGAACTGGAGCGGCGCCTTCGACGATCTGACCGCCGTGCTCGCCATCGATCCCGACCGCGCCGATGTGTATGTGCTGCGCGCGAGCGCGCTGCATGCGGAGGGCCATATCGCGCAGGCGCGCGACGACATCGCCCACGCGCTTGCCATCTATCCCGCCTACCCCGAGGCGCTGGTCGAGCGGGGCGCCATGCGGCTGCAATCGGGTGATCGGGCGGGCGCCCGCGCGGACTGGGAACAGGCCGCCCACGAAGCGCCGGACAGCGCTGCCGGCGAAACCGCCCGCGCGCGCCTCGCCGCACTCGCTGCAACAAGCAAAGGCACGAAGCGCTGAGTTACACGTAAGGCAGACCACGTCCGCAGCCTGTTCAGTGAATCGGCGCAAATCGTACGATCACCGTCATCCAGGCTTCGATCGGTTTGCCGTTGATGGACGCCGGAAGGTAGCGCCACCTGTTCCTGACGCAATCGATGGCCAATCTGTCGATTGCGCCTTCGCCGGTCGACCTGACGATCCGGGCCTGCGCGATCGAGCCGTCCGCGAGGACGCGAAGCCGCATCTGCAGGGACAACCCCTTGATCAGATCGCCGAATGTTCCCGGCAACTCCGGTCTTTCGTTGACATGCGCGGGATCGAGGCGCGGAGGCAAATTCTGGTCGATCGCGCTGGCGACAATACCCTCGGAGCCTTCCTGATCGGGCGTGATCGCGAGTTCCGGTTGCGGGACGACAACGTCCTGCGGAGTCTCGAACGTCCAGTCGAGCGGCGGCGCCAGGGGTTCGCGCGGCCCCATGTTCGGACTGAGAAAATTGACCTGGATTTCCTCCGCGCTCCGGGCCGGAAATGCGGGCACGAAACTCCTGGCAAGGACGACGAAAACGATACCATGTATCAGGGCGACGAGCCCTATGGCCACGAAGCGCTGAGCCTGGCGACCCGCAGATGCGTCTGCGGCCGGGGTTGTTTCGGAACGACCTGTTATGCGGTCGCTGAAAGTGGTCGCGCGCATGCCCGAACAGCGAAAAGAGGCGAAGCAGACGCTACCTTTTCAGGCCGTCGTGGACAACCGCCCGGTGCGACAGAGAGGACACTCCTCAACAATCCTCCCGGAGATAGCTGTGTATTTTTTTCTCACTACGGCCTATTATCAACGTGGCCTCATTGCGGAACGTGTCAGTAATACCGCCCGATAGACAAATTGTCACTGATGTCGGGCCGCTCCAAATGATTTTTGAAATTGTCAACTCCTCTCCATCGAGAATCAACTGTTTGGTGCTATGTCCATCCTGATTAAAATGGGCATACAACCTCATTTCGTCGGCAGAGACTGGCCCCAAACCATCGGAGGTCTCAAAGGTTAGGTGCACTGATGATGTGGGAGATCGAAATATCCTAACGGTGTCCGGCTTCGTGCAGCCCGTTAAACAACATACTAACGTGCACACTACGGCCAGACCTGGGTATCTGCTCATTTGCCGCCACTCTTACAGCCCGGAGAAGCGAGTCCGGCATTCCTCTGCGAAGCAGCACTTGCATCGGAAAACATTGGTCCTGCCAGCTGAGAAAACTCGAACGTCCAGTCGAGCGGGGGCGCCAGCGGTTCGCGGGGTCCCATGTTCGGACTGAGAAAATTGACCTGGATTTCCTCCGCGTTCCGGGCCGGAAATGCGGGCACGAAACTCCTGGCAAGGACGACGAAAACGATAATGTATCAGGGCGACGAGCCCTATCGCCACCAAGCGCTGAGCCTGGCGACCCGCAGCTGCGTCTGCGGCCGGGTTTGTTTCGGAACGACCTGTTATACGTTCGCTGAAAGTAGTCGCGTGCATGCCCGGACAGCAAAAGAGGAAGCAGATGCTACCTTTTCAGGCCGCCATGGACAACCGCCGGATTAATTTTGCCGCTGGATAACATCTCGGGGCAACGTCACCGCATTCACAAAGTAGCGAGATTGTCAGCCGATTCCTGTCTCTACATATCGCGCCTTCTTCAATGTTTATCGATAGTTCGTGTAACTGAAATATCGATACCGAAACATTTTGCGACTTGAAAATCCAACTCCGCGCGACGACTGTAAGTAACATTCAAATGAGTTGGCGTGATCCAACGCGCGTCGAGATACATTTGCGGGTTCCTACTGCTTCCGTCGTGAAGAAACTCTAGTATCTCGGTTCCTGGCCCAGTTGAATTCATCATGTTCAAATAAACGAGCGTTTCTACTCCAGCAGTACCAGGGCCAAAGTGCTGTACCGTGCTCGCCCTTGCGATCCAATGGCGATCAGGTGAGGGAAAACTAGCTGACCAGATGATCGCGGTATCGTTGCACCCGGCCGAGACAATGCACAGCACAACCGAAATGATCAACCTCAGGTAAGTATATCTCACGAGTCAGCTCTTTTGGTTTTCGGCTACTGCCCCTGCTTGTGGCACAGACTATTATTCTTTTGATCGTTATAACCGTTTGTAATGTTTTTGACGTTGTTAGCTGGAATGGATTGGTAATCGGGGTCGTAAACCTTGTTCTGCGCATATGCGCTGCAGCAGTATGCGTACAGATTGGCCCCTGCCAGCGCTGTCGAAAGCGGCAAACCCAATGCACCAGTGAAATCGCCAACTACGTAGTTTGCATAGTCACTTGATGCACCATATGCCTGTGCATCGTTCGCCGCTCCTCGCCTGAAATCCAGAAGCTCCCCTCCGGTCAAAGAGAGAGCCGTGATCTGAGACAGACCCGTGGGATCGAATGGGATCGACAGCTGGTTCGTCATTTGTGCCTCTTTTTGGTAAGCGCTGGGATCCGGAGCCTTGCCCGCACTGTCACAAGGCGGCCTATTGTCCGAACGATCATGGTTATCTGGGCCCTCAAGCCCCCCGGCCTGTTGCCACCGCATCAAATCGAACTCCAGCGCAAACGCTCCAGCGGCGATCGTGCTACTGAGACTATTGGCGATCACAACAATCGTGGGGATGGTGTTCGCGCTATACTCGTAATTTCCATATCCGGTACCGCTGCCCTGGCCGCCCTCGATGGCGCAGTCGTCGTATTCCGCTCCGTGGGAGTCAACCCTCCCCGTCGCAATAGGCATTTCCCGTTGGATCGATCAGCGTCACCGGATTGTTCACGACGTACGAATAGCGATTGAACGCCTGTCCGTTCATCGCGTCAGGCACGGCGGGATCCGCGCTGATCACCCTTGCCAGCGCCTGGTCGTAGAGGCGCGCGTTCAGGTTGACGAGGCAATAGCCGTCCAGCATCTCCTGGCTGGTATAGCCGCGCAGGGTGGCGGAGCTGGGATGGGTGAGCAGGCAGCCGGCCCAGTCGCTGCCGCTCGGGCTGCGCCGTTTGCCCCAGGCGTCGTAGGAATTGTATTCGACCAGTCCGCCCGCCGCGCTGGCCAGCGCAGTCGTCGAGAGTTCGTGATCGCCCACGAAATAGTCGACGGAAGTCGTCGAGCCGTTCGCGAAGAACTCCGCCACGGTGTGGCCGTACGGCGCAAGATAGGTGCGCCAGGTGGGGGACGCGCCTGCCACCATTTCGCTCACCAGGCCATTTGCCGGATCACTGAAGTAATAGAGCGTGACGCCGCTGTTGGTGAGCGAGCCGCGGCTGTGCTCCGGGGTGTAGCCGAACGTCGAAACGTTGCTGCCCTGGGCGATCGTTGCGGCCATGTCGAACGAGGTGTAGCTGTAGGACCGGGCAGCGGTCGCATCGCATTGGCTCTTCGTGGTGACGCAAAGCAGGTTGCCGTCGGCGTCGTAGTATCGGAACGACCTGTTATCCGTTCGCTGAAAGTGGTCGCGCGCATGTCCGACCAGCAAAAAGAGGCGAAGCAAATGCTACCTTTTCAAGTCGTCGTGGACAACCGTCGGATTCAATTTGCCGCTGGATCAAATTTCGGCGCTATGTCACGCACGTACGTGGCACATAGACAGGCTAGCGCGACCATCAGACAAGCAGCAAAAGCGAAATCCATAGCATGAAGGGTCGGGACACCCCACACCACACCATAATTAGGGCACCGCGCCATTAAATTTCGGATTGTGCCTTCGAGGATCGCGACATGCATACTGCAGATCAAGACAAATGCTGTCAGCGGCCCGAGCCTACTCGAAGCTTGCCGGCGCTGATTCGCCTTATCCGCCATGTGCTTTGCGTTCCTTTATCTGTTCAGTGGAATACATCGCGCAAGCGTGTCCAAATTCGATATCCGACCAGAGTGTACCCCGCGGCAGATAGCATCAACCACCCTCCAAAAACAATCACAATACCGGTTGTCGTATTGGGATCAACTAATTTTGCGGTAACGCCCGACCAAACATATGACATCAGTATCAAGGTTATGCCATAGAGGACTAGCGGGTGTCTCTGATGTTGACGCGCAGCTGACATCACCTCGCGAAAATCAAACGGCCATCCCGTAGCTCGCCGTAGCAGAATCACAAGCGCAACTGGCACCGCGAAAACCACAATCCTCAGAAAGTTCGACGCTAGAAATGTTATTGGGCTATCTAACGATAATCGCAATACCGCAGAACTTGCAACATATGCAAGAATCGTCGCTGCAAGAGCTATAACGATCCAAATGTAGGAATGCCTCTTCATCATGGTTATTACCTATGGACACCCTGCTGCAGCAGACGAGTTCAACTTCTCCAATTCGCTCGATAGATTGTTTACAGCCGAGACCTCCATGAACCGCGAAAGCGGCGCGGCAAGCCCAAGTGCATAGGGCAAGCCAGTATTGAGCAACGGCCCAGAGTTGCCGGTTTGTTGGTATATCACGACGCCGCTAGCAAATTGAAAACTCGTTCCGACGTCGCTCTCGATCGCTCCTACGGCCATGCCACCCAGTCCCGTTATGGCTCCCGCTGCATTCGGAATATTCGGTCCGTCAAGGAGCAAGGACGCTACTACTGATGCGTCGAAAATGATAGCGCCGTCTTGCGTGGTCTCCCCTCCTTGGAGTCCCATTTGTCCGCCCGCCTCGTAAACTCCCTGAGCTGCTTGAACTAGCGATTTGCTGCACTGCTCATTCCCGTCTGGATCGTTGCCAACCTGAATCGCCACAGCCTGCAACGCGTTGAGCGTGAACTGGAGATTGAACGCCTGCATCGCCCGCAAGGCCGCATTGATCCGATGTGCGGTGACGGTGACGGTCTCGATGGAACTGTCGTCGCTCGAACCGCCAACCGCCTGCAGCTGGCTCAACTCAAAGATTTGATTAAACTGGTCGTTTGCCGACCAAGAATTTGCCCATGGGCTGGCGATGACAGGGACAGTTTGGATAAAATTTGCGTTATATTCATCGTTTCCATATCCGGTACCGCTGCCCTGGCCGCCCTCGATGGCGCAGTCGTCGTCCAGAAGCCCTGCGCCGCTTTGGCAATAATCGAGACCTGTTGGATCGATCAGCGTCACCGGATTGTTGACGACGTACGAATAGCGATTGAACGCCTGTCCGTTCATCGCGTCAGGCACGGCGGGATCTGCGCTGATCACCCTTGCCAGCGCCTGGTCGTAGAGGCGCGCGTTCAGGTTGACGAGGCAATAGCCGTCCAGCATCTCCTGGCTGGTATAGCCGCGCAGCGTGGCGGAGCTGGGATGGGTGAGCAGGCAGCCGGCCCAGTCGCTGCCGCCCGGGCTGCGCCGTTTGCCCCAGGCGTCGTAGGAATCGTATTCGACCAGTCCGCCCGCCGCGCTGGCGAGCGCGGTCGTCGAGAGTTCGTGATCGCCCACGAAATAGTCGACGGAAGTCGTCGAGCCGTTCGCGAAGAACTCCGCCACGGTGTGGCCGTACGGCGCAAGATAGGTGCGCCACGTAGGCGACGCGCCTGCCACCATCTCGCTCACCAGGCCATTTGCCGGATCGCTGAAGTAATAGAGCGTGACGCCGCTGTTGGCGAGCGAGCCGCGGCTGTGCTCCGGGGTGTAGCCGAACGTCGAAACGTTGCTGCCCTGGGCGATCGTCGCGGCCATGTCGAACGAGGTGTAGCCGTAGGACCGGGCAGCGGTCGCATCGCATTGGCTCTTCGTGGTGACGCAAAGCAGGTTGCCGTCGGCGTCGTAGTATCGGAACGACCTGTTATCCGTTCGCTGAAAGTGGTCGCGCGCATGTCCGACCAGCAAAAAGAGGCGAAGCAAATGCTACCTTTTCAAGTCGTCGTGGACAACCGCCGGATTCAATTTGCCGCTGGATCAAATTTCGGCGCGATGTCAGCATACATGCTCCATGTTACAAATCTCACGCGAATAAGCATCAAATAGGTACCAGTCTTACTAAGAAAACACTATTTTTTATGCGCGACTACTGAATATACGACAATGACTATGCCAAGCATTGCTATCGGCGCTGCTATCCGTCCCACCAGGTCGATTGAAAGATAGGGATGGTATGTCGCAAAGACTGCACCGCCAATTACGATTAATAGCGATAGCACGATGGCGCCAATCCCAAGTCCGGCCAACAGCCATGTGTGAGCATTCAAAGATTTCCTGCCTGTCGTAACCTCCCCGTTCGACGATCCCCATTGCATAAGGGCACGAACAGCAATGGGGGTAAAAGCCAGAACCACCAGTGCAGCACATGCTTGATCAAGTAACCTTATGAAGCTTGGAGGCAAAAGATTGAACGCCATCGCATGGTAGAGCCAAGTCAGCACAATAATGACCGCGACAGTCGCCAGAAAAAGACGTAGAACGCAATTGAAATTGTTTCTCATAATTATCGTGAACCTTTCGAGCCACCCACGCAGGACATTGGTATTGGTGCCGGGGCTAAGGCGTCTTGCACACCATTCAATATATTCGCAGCGATTGGACCTAATAAAGACGACATTTGATTATTTTCTTCCCATGTCTGAGCGGCATCGCTCAGTGGTTGCTGATTGCCAGTAGATATGGTCTGAACCAACGAGCCCAGATCACTCATCGTGCCGGCCAGTTCAAATCCGGCGAGGCTTACCACCATCATTCCGACGGGTGGCACCTCAGATGTTCCTGCTGTCGCAGGTATGGCTGGGACCCCGACAGCGGCGGCAGTAATGCTCCATGCAGCAGCAGCCGTGCTCAATTGATTTACCTGGTGGGAAAAAGACTTGAAGCTGTTGCCAACGGACACTCCGACGCTGGATAATAGTGGGCACGTCCCGTTCCCCGAATCCGCCGAATCCGGAGCACCCGCCACACCGAACGAAATCGACGACAACTGAAAATTAGCAAACTGAACGTTCAGCTGAACCAACGCCGTGAGCTGCTGGTTGATGCGGTTGGCTGTAACGATGACCTCTTGAATGTTCCCAGGGTCTGCCGAAGCCGAGCCACCGTCGCCAAAGCCAGTTATGCCCCCCGGTCCCAAGCCGCCGGGCGGTCCACCCGGCGGATTCGGATTGCCGTACACCGTAACGACATCGGCCGCTTGGCCGCCGCTATTAGTGCCATCCTGCTGGCAGTTGTCGCCACCAGCCCACACGCAGCCGTCAAAACCGGTTGGATCGATCAGCGTCACCGGGTTGTTGACGACGTACGAATAGCGATTGAACGCCTGTCCGTTCATCGCGTCAGGCAAGGCGGGATCTGCGCTGATCACCCTTCCCAGCGCCTGGTCGTAGAGGCGCGCGTTCAGGTTGACGAGGCAATAGCCGTCCAGCATCTCCTGGCTGGTATAGCCGCGCAGGGTGGCGGAGCTAGGATGGGTGAGCAGGCAGCCGGCCCAGTCGCTGCCGCTCGGGCTGCGCCGTTTGCCCCAGGCGTCGTAGGAATCGTATTCGACCAGTCCGCCCGCCGCGCTGGCCAGCGCAGTCGTCGAGAGTTCGTGATCGCCCACGAAATAGTCGACGGAAGTCGTCGAGCCGTTCGCGAAGAACTCCGCCACGGTGTGGCCGTACGGCGCAAGATAGGTGCGCCAGGTGGGGGACGCGCCTGCCACCATTTCGCTCACCAGGCCATTTGCCGGATCACTGAAGTAATAGAGCGTGACGCCGCTGTTGGTGAGCGAGCCGCGGCTGTGCTCCGGGGTGTAGCCGAACGTCGAAACGTTGCTGCCCTGGGCGATCGTCGCGGCCATGTCGAACGAGGTGTAGCCGTAGGACCGGGCAGCGGTCGCATCGCATTGGCTCTTCGTGGTGACGCAAAGCAGGTTGCCGTCGGCGTCGTAGTATCGGAACGACCTGTTATCCGTTCGCTGAAAGTGGTCGCGCGCATGCCCGAACAGCGAAAAGAGGCGAAGCAGACGCTACCTTTTCAGGCCGTCGTGGACAACCGCCTGGTGCGACAGAGAGTACACTCCTCAACAATCCTCCCGAAGGTAGCTGTGTATTTTTTTTTCACTACGGCCTATTATCAACATGGTCTCATTGCGGAACGTGTCGGTAATACCGCGCGATAGACAAATTGTCACTGATGTCGGGCCGCTCCAAATGATTTTGGAGATCGTCAACTCCTCTCCATCGAGAATCAACTGTTTGGCGCTATGTCCATCCTGATTAAAATGGGCATACAACCTCATTTCGTCGGCAGAGACTGAGCCCAAACCATCGGTAGTCTCAAAGGTTAGCTGCACTGATGATGTGGGAGATCGAAATATCCTAACGGTGTCCGGCTTCGTGCAGCCCGTTAAACAACATACTGACGTGCACAATACGGCCAGACTTGGGTATCTGCTCATTTGCCGCCACTCTTACAACCCGGAGAAGCGAGTCCGGCATTCCTCTGCGAAGCAGCGCTTGTATCGGAAAACATTGGTCCTGTCAGCTGAGAAAAACATCGAAAGCCATGGCGCGAGCGCAAGTACGTGCAAAGGAGGCAAGTGAAATGATTTGGTTCACTCCGTCACGACGCGTCTCTTACATCGCTTTGCTAGCGGTGGTAATCGCCCCCATTGCAATCGTGTACCGACGATTCGAAGGGAATGACTCTATCGCTCTTGCGGTTGGCCTGTTGGCCATTGTGCTCGGAATTGTCACTATTGCCCTCTTCTACGCCGAATACCGGCAACAATATCAGAAAATCCTACAGGGCTCAGTACGGCACGGAAGACTGGCCCGACGTGGACGCATCATTGCTGCAGCGGGCGTCGTCGTCGTGCTCGGTTCATTTGCTTGGTTGGCTGCCGTGATAGCTATCTTGGGTGCCTCGCCGCACCACTTGATGTTCTTCCAAATCTGGTTGATCTTGTTCTTAATCGGATGCGTATTATTGTTCTATCCCGTCGTCATCAAATGGGCGATTGCCTTTGGTCTGATCCGCTTCGATGACCGCGAATGAATAGCGCTGGACAGACATAACAAATATTCATGGTCGGAGCGCTTTATCGATATTCGGTCAAAATATGGTGTCATCGGCAACGTTCCCCAATTATGCTCAATGGAGTTGCGGCTGATCGTAAGCGGTGTTCCGGCCACACGCCACTGGCGGCTTGACTTCGGGGGGCGTTAGCCGAGTGGCGAGCGAATTGCCGCAGCCTTGGCAAAATCCGAGTGTAGCACGAACACTCCAGCATTCTATGGTGACTCGGTCATTTCGGCGGCGATTGGAGGCTGGTAGAGCAGACTCAATTCGGAGTCGTCGTCTGGCACGATGTTATCCGAGCAGTCAGTCGAAATGCGCGATTTCTCCTGACCGATTATCGTGCCTCGGCCCATTCGCGGCGCACGTCGGCGTCGTCTTCGCGCGGCATATGATCTTCGCGCAGGCTTGCGAAAGCGGGAGGATCGAGCAGCCGGCTGAGGGCCCACACCGCCATGGCGCGCACGAGCGGCGAGAAGTCTGCAAGCAGACGTCGCGCGTCCGGGGCGAGGCGCGCGTCGCGCGAATTGCCGATGGCAATGAGCACGTTGCGCATGAAGCGGTCGCGTCCGATCCGCTTGACCGGCGAGGCCTGGGCGTAGAGCGGATCGCTGAGCTCCGCTGAGGCGTGCTCGTAGCGCACCAGATTGGCGAGGTCCATGTAGGGCATGGGCGGTTCGCCTTTCTTCGCGGGAACGGGCGATTCGGCGAGGGACTGGCGCAGCGCGTCGGCGACGGCCTGAATCGTATCCTGGCCCTGATCGCCCTCGGTGACGAGATGAGCGAGCGAGTCGGCGAGTTTCACCTTGTCGGGGCTGGGCGGGAGGGCGCGAATGTCGGTGGCCAGTTGCACGGTGGCCGCGGGACGCTCGGTAGCGTTGAGCGAACGCAGGCTCTGCATGCGGCTGATGATCTTGCCCTGGTTGTCGGCGTGGAGGAAGGCAGGGATGGCGAGCAGGGTGGCAGCAAGCAGCAACGAACGCTGGGTAGAAGACATCGGGGCCTCGGCTGAATGAGAATTGCGAGCATAATACCGGAAGAAGAGACGAAGACACACCGGAAATCGCCGGGAGCGAAGAGTGAAGCGAACTTTAGGTGGCCTGCTGATTGTGATTGCCCTGTCGCTGGCCAGTGGGCCGCGTCTGGTGGCGCAGAATCTCAGTGCCGACCGCTTCCTGGATGGTGTGGCGGCGCATCCTGCCGGAGACAACGCGGAGCTGGACCAGGGCGTTGAAGTCTGTCAGTCGCTCAACGCCGCTCCGCCAGCAGAAGTAAAAAGAGTACTTCCGTTGATCTTGCGGTACACGCGCAGCGACAATGGGGCCGACGTCCGCAAGTACGCGACCCTCTTTCTAAACGCCATCGCGATGCGGCCCGATGGGGCGGAACTGCTTTCGTCCGGGTCTAAGGAGATTTCATCGCTGCTTAGCGATGCGGATCCGGGAATTCAGAAAGGCGCAGTTGGCGTCACGGATTGGGTGATTGGGAAAACTGCGACGAACAGCCAACTGTATTTGGCGGCCTTGAAGACCGCATTGCAGAGCCCGCAGACTGCGCAGGATGTTGTTCTGGTGGGCATGATTGGGCCTCTCCTGGACTTTAGTTCCAGCGACCCAGACGCTTTGAAGTCCGTGATGACATTCCTGCATCGCGATGACCTCACGCCACCAACGCGCATGCAGTTAGTCCATGAATTAGGGGTCGTACCGGTTCCGGAAGAAGTAACCCAGTATTTGGTTGCGAGACTGGACGATCCTGACGCACGTGTCCGCGCTGCTGCTGTGGCTTCGTATGCAGACTCGACCACCGCCTTCCACGCTTTGTCGCGGGAACGCGTCGAGAGGATGGCGAAGGATTCAGACGAGAACCCTCAGGTTCGAGAGCTGGCAAAAGAGGCGTTGGCGGGCAAGACGGCCCTGAGCCCGAATATCGATTGGCGGCCTGCTGCGCCGAAGCAGCCCTAAGCACGGGTACAAAACAAAACAGGCAGCTCACGTGAGCTGCCTGTTGGGTGATCCGTTGAATGAATTTAGTGGGCGCCGACCGGTTTCGGTGAGGACGCTTCCAATTCCGTGAGGCGTTTGGCGAGAAGCTGTTCGAGCTGGACGAGGGCTTTGCTGAAACCGTCGATGCCTTCGGCAAGCTTGTCGTGCGCCATGCGATCGGCGGCGTGCATCTTCTCGAAGGTAGCTTCGTCGATGGTGAGGCGTTCGATATCGAGCGCTTTGGCTTTCGCGGGATCGAGCTTGCGCTCGAGGGTGCCCTCGGTGGCATCGAGCTCTTCCAGCAGCTTCGGGGAGATGGTGAGCAGATCGCATCCGGCGAGCTCGATAATTTCGCCGGTGTTGCGGAAGCTGGCGCCCATGACCTGGGTCTTGTAGCCGAATTTCTTGAAGTAGTCGTAGATCTTCGTCACCGACTGGACTCCGGGATCGTCAGCGCCCTGATAATCCTTGCCGGTGTCCTTCTTGTACCAGTCGAGGATGCGGCCGACGAAGGGCGAGATGAGGGTGACGCCGGCATCGGCGCAGGCGATGGCCTGGTGGATGCCGAAGAGCAGGGTGAGATTGCAGTGGATTCCCTCTTTTTCGAGCTTCTCAGCGGCCTTAATGCCGTCCCAAGTGGAAGCGATTTTGATGAGGACGCGCTGGCGGGAGACGCCGGCAGATTCGTATTTCTTAATGATGGAGTGCGCCTGCTCGATGGTGGCATCGGTGTCGAAGGAGAGGCGCGCGTCGACTTCGGTGGAGACGCGGCCGGGAACGATCTGCAGAATTTTTTTGCCGAAGGCGACGGCGAGATTTTCGAAGGCCAGTTTGGACACCTTAGCGTCGTCGGCGCTGTCGCCGAGCTGTTTCTTCGCATCCAGCATCACGTCGTCCACGATTTTGCTGTAGTGCGGCATTTGCGCGGCCGCGGTAAGCAGCGACGGATTGGTGGTCGCGTCCTGCGGCTTGACCTTCTCAATTGCTTCGATATCGCCGGTGTCGCCGACAACGGTGGTCAATTCGCGGAGCTGTGCAAGCAATGATTTCGCCATTGATTCTCCTCCTGCGCTCGGCAGTGTGGTCTTCATTATGCGATATCCGGCATTCTGTGGAAAATGCGGGAACCGCGTGGTTGAAAAATTTCCGGTTAAGAATCCCTTGTAGGTTAGATGCGGCCGGGACTCCTGTGGACTAGTGGATTCATGAGGGTGCCGATTCCCTGCACCGATACTTCGACGCGATCCCCGGCCTGCATGGGGGCAACGCCCGCTGGTGTGCCGGTGGGGATAACGTCGCCGGGCAGCAGCGTGATGGCGGCGGTAATGTGGCGGAGCAGCGTGGGAATCGAAAAAATGAGGTCCAGCGTGGTGCCGTGCTGCTTCACTTCGCCGTTGAGGCGGGTTTCAACGGTGAGGCCCGCGGCGGGATCGATTTCGTCGGTGACGATGGGGCCCATGGGGCAGAAGGTGTCAAAGCCCTTGGCACGCGACCACTGGCCGTCGGATTTCTGGAGATCGCGAGCGGTGACGTCGTTGACGATGGTGTAGCCGCGAATGTAGGGACGAACGTCTTCGTCGGCGCCAATGCGGGAGGCGCGCCGGCCGATGACGACCGCCAACTCGCCTTCGAAATCGACACGCTGGGATTGGGGCGGAATGACGATGGGCTCCCCATGGGCGATGACTGAGGAGGGCGCCTTGAGAAAGAGGAGCGGCTCTTTGGGGACTTCGTTGCCGAGCTCTGCGGCATGCGCGCGGTAATTGCGGCCGATGCAGACGATCTTGGAGGGAACTACGGGAGCGAGCAGCGTGACCGACGCCAGTTCGACGGGAGTGAAGTGTTCGGTGGACAGCGTGGTCCAAGGATCTTCAGGGAACGGCGGGAGGAGGCGTTCGATCCAGAGCGTGCCGGACCTGTGTGTGCCGGGGCGGTCGACGACTTCGCCATATTGCGGGCCGGCGCTGGTTTGGAAGCGGCAGTATTTCATGGGCGATGGGCTCTCATTGCGGCAGGCTCTCTTCAACTTCAGCAGAGCGCGCGCTTTCGTTGCCGTCCTGATCGACGGCGCTGACGGAATAGGCGTAGCGATGGCCGCTGGCCACGGATTTGTCTTCGAGCGATGGCGGAACGAGAAGCGCTTTGCCGGACACGCGCTCGGCTGCCGTTTCGGCGGTAACGTCGCGACGGTAGACGATGTAACCGGCGAGGTCGATGTCGATGTCGGGGGTCCACGAAACGTCGAGGGCGTGGGCCTGCTCGTCGGCAACGACGGCGAGGCCGGTGGGAACTGCGGGCGGGAAGGTATCTTTGGCGTCGAGCGTTACCGGCTGGGAGGGGAGCCCGGAGATTTCGAGCGGGTGATGATCGAGGTCGACTTTCAGCACGCGCTCCACGGTGTAGCGCCAGGTGCGGTCGAAGGCCGCATCACGGTCGAGAGCCTGACCGGGATCGCTTTTATCGAGGTCGACTTCGAGGACTTGCTCCTGGGGCGGCGGCGTGCCGTTGGCTTCGCTGGATCTGGGTGCGCCCGGCTGCGCGACCAGGGTGCGATGGATGCGAAGAACAAGGCCGGTTTGCGGATCGACCTTTTGCCAGTACAGCACGACTCCCTCGGCCTGGGTTTGAACGCTGAGATTCGTGACGGCGGGAGGAGCTGCGCCGGCAGCGATCCAGCCTGGGTTGGACGGGCCTGCGGTCTTGCCTGCATGGTTGCGGAGCTCGACAACGTAGGTGACCACGCGCGGGGAGCCGGTGGTTAAATCGGCGGGAAGCTGGGTGGTGTCGTTCGCGGGCTTGTCGGGAGCGAAAGCGTCGTCGCCGGCGGTTGTGCAGTTGAGCAGACCGCTGGTGGGAGTGGGATTGGCGGGTGGCTTGGCGGGCGGCGGCGCGGCGCCATTGGTCCAGCAGATATGGGCGCGCTGATCGCCTTTGAGCGGGACCTTGTCGGTGGTGTTCTTCGGCATCCCCCAGTGCAGGTGGACTTCATTGCCGACGCGGGTGACGGTCAAGTCTCGCACAGGCTCGGGAAGCCACAGGGTGGGAGGTTGCGGATTGGCTGCCAGCCCGCAACCCGCCAGCAGAACCAGCCATCCCGATGCGGCACCGGCCCAGATCGCCCTCTTCATGCATTTTCAGCGTAGCAGAGCTTCGAGCGTGGTCCGAATCTCGTCGTTTTCAAAGGCAAAACCGGCTTCATTGAGGCGCTTTGGCAAGGCACGGGAGGAAGCCAGCAGCCCTTCGTCCGCCATAGCGCCGAATGCGAGGCGCAGGGCCGTTCGCGGCACGGGGAAGATGGCTGGGCGGTGCACGGCCCTGGCGAGGGCGCGCGTGAATATCTGATTCGTCACCGGATTGGGAGAAGCGAGATTGAAGGCTCCGGAGAGATCGTCGCGATCCATCAGGAAAAACATCGCGCGGAGGACGTCGGGCAGGCTGACCCAGCTCATCCACTGATGGCCGGAGCCGAGGCGGCCACCGAGACCGCAGCGGAAAGCTGGCAGCATTTTCTTCAGGGCTCCGCCATTTTTGTCGAGGACGATGCCAAAGCGCAGGTGAACGACGCGAATGCCGGCATCCTGAGCAGGCCGGGTGGCTGCCTCCCAGGCGGTGCAGGTGTCGGCAAGGAATCCGGAGCCCGCGGTGCTCTGCTCAGTGAGGACTTCTTCGCCACGATTGCCGTAGAAGCCGACGGCTGATGCGCAGAGGAGAACGCGGGGCGGGCGGCGAGCCATGGCAAGCCGTTCACACAGGGTCCGTGTAGCGTCGACGCGGCTGGAGAAGATGCTGCGTTGAACTTTCGACGTCCAACGCTGGGCGACGGTCGCGCCACCGAGATGGACGACTGCGTCAAAGTCTTCCAAATCGACAGGGTGCGCAACGACCAGGGAGTTTCTGTGGTTCCAGTAGATGGAACCAGGCCGCGCGGCACGCTGGTCGCGCACGAGGCGCACGACCTCGATGGACGCACTACGCGCCGCTCGCACCCAGGCCGATCCAATTAATCCCGAAGCCCCACTTACAAGAATCCGTCTTTCCAAGTTTGTGTTTTCCTGATCTCGGGGAGAAGGTACCGTGCCCGAGTGTGCGAAAGATTACGATCATTAAACCCTGAACGCGGCATCCGCGCAAAGCTGCTGCATCGAGAAACATTACGATGGGAACCTCGGATCTGGATTACCGGCGGATTCACATCATGGAAACAACTTGTGATTGAGATAACATTTTGGTAGCTTCAACCATCGCAGAAATGCAATCCGGACAGCCATGGAAAGCAAGCCCGAACCCGCCGCGACCCCCGTGGAAATCGTCTCGGGCGAGCCACCTTCAGCCGAGACATTCATCGCGGAGAAGCGCATTGGGGAGCGGATCCGGCGATTGCGCCTGAAGCGATCGATGGGGCTGGTGGAACTGGGGCGGCACGCCGGGCTGTCGGCGAGTTTTCTCTCGCAGCTGGAGACAGGCCGCGTGGTGCCGACGCTGCGGAACCTGGCGCGCATCGCGATGGTCTTCGGGCGCGATCTTTCCTATTTTTTTGAGCCGGAACCCCACCCGCTGTTTCGAGTGCATCGGCGCGCGGAAAGAGTGCGGCTGCCGCAGTCGGGCGTGGACGATCCGACTTACTACTTTGAGAGCCTGGCGTACATGGTGCCGGACCGGCAACTCGATCCCTACTATGCGGAGTTTGTGCCCGCGAAAAAAACGGCCGAAGTAAAGCCGCATGTTCACCCTGGGTATGAATTTCTTTATCTGCTGCAGGGAGAGCTGGAGATTCGGCATGGGGATCGGGTGCACACGATGTCCGCGGGCGACAGCGCGTACTTTGACGCGGGGACCGCGCACGCCTATCGCTGCGCCAGTCCTACTCCGGCAGTTGCGCTGATTGTGACCATGCACCAGATGCTGCCGCATGCGGGAGCATCGCTGCGTCCGGCAGCGGTGGCTGTGACGCGAGCGGCTCCTCCACGGGCGCCTGAATCTGAGCCTTAGAGGCGCGCGCCAACGGCTCAACGCCGGGTGCGGCCGGCAATGCTGTGGGCACCGTGAAGTAAAACTTGCTGCCCTTCCCGACCACGCTCTCCACCCAAATGCGGCCGCTGTGCTGGCGCACGATGTTGCGGCAGATGGCGAGGCCGAGGCCGGCGCCGCCCATGACGCGCGAGTCTGAGGCGTCGACTTGCTGGAAACGCTCGAAGATTACGTCGAGCTTTTCGCTGGGAATGCCGCGCCCCTGATCTTCCACGGAGAAGATGGCGTGATTCGCGTGGAGCGGACGAACACGCAGCACGATCTCGCTGCCGTGTGGAGAAAACTTGATGGCGTTGCCGATGAGGTTGCTGAGGGTTTGAAGAATGCGATTCTGATCGACCCAGAGTTGCATGGGCACGGCCTCAATGCGGAGGGCGATATCCGCCTTTTGAGCGGTGGGGCGCAGCAGGTCGACGGCGCGCTGCAGCAACTCCTTGGAGTCGGCGTGCTGAAACTCCATGGGCAGGCGACCTGCGCCCATGCGCTCGAAATCCAGAATGTCATTGACCAGACCCACGAGACGGTCGCAGTTGCCGGCAGCCATATCCATCATCTGTTTGGTTTTGTCGGGGCGAGATTCGAGCACGCCGGCGGCGACTAATCCAAGAGCAGCACGCAGCGAGGTGAGGGGCGTGCGCAGTTCGTGACTGACGGTCGAAATGAACTCATCCTTCATGCGGTCGAGGCGTTTGCGTTCGGTGACGTCGACGCCGGTCATGATGATGAAGTTGATATCGCCAATGCCGTCGGTGAGGGTGGTGGTATTCCATTGGATGGAATGGAGAGATCCATCGCGGGCGGTCCATTGGAGCTCGCGCGGAGGCCGCGTGACGCCGAAGCGAGCCTGCTGGAGGAGTTCGACTGCGAGGTTGCGCTCTTCCGCGAGAAACAACTCGGAGGGAAAGGCGCGACCAGCCAGTTCGGCAAATGAGTAGCCGGAAATTTCCTCGCAGGCACGATTGAAGCGCACGATGCGCCCCGCGGTGTCGAGGACGAGCACGAGGGCGCTCATGGTGTCGAGCACGGCGGAGACGAAGTTGCGCTCTACGGTGAGAGCGCGCTCGATGCGCTGGCGGCTGCGAATTGCGCGCTCCTGGATGCGGGTATGAATCGCGTATTCAAGTCGCGTGACGACCTGGCGTGAGAGGACGCCGAGGATGGAGGCGTGCTCCTGCGTGAATGCGTTGGGCTGAGGAGACAGAACCGCGAGGGTTCCCACGGCACCCGCAGGACCGTTGAGCGGCGCGCCGAGGTAGGAGCGGCAGTGGAGGTTTTGGGTGACGGGCAGGCCGCTCACCGGGAAGCGCGGCTCGTTCGCGGCATCGGCAATGAGAAGCGGCTCGGGATGGATGATGGTGAACTGGCACGCGGTGGCGCGGCGCGGGATCTCGGGATCCGGAATGCCGACACGGGACTTGAACCAGAGACGATTTGCGTCGAGAAAACCAAGGTAGGCGTAGGGCGCACCGGTGACCTGCGCCGCCATGCGCACGATCTCGTCGAAGGCGGGATCGGCGGGGGTGTCGAGAATGTCGTATTCCAGGAGGGACCTTAGCCGTTCGGCTTCGCCGCGCTGGGCCGCGATCGCACCGCTGCTCGTATAAGTCCGCGAAGTACGGGACGGTTCCTGGGCATGTGGCATTAGGACGATTGTCACAAGAAAAACGAGAAAGCCTGTGACCCGTTTGGGTTAGGAACGGTCTAAAGGTACCGAGTGAGTACAGTAATCAGTTGATAGTCACATTCGTATCCCCGAAGGTAATCAGATTGGAGCGGGGGATCGTTTAGTGCAGGCTGCAGCAGTCGGCGGGCGGTCCGTCGTTGCTGGCGTCGACTTCGACCTTCCATGTACTGTCGGACTGTTTCTTCCAGACGGTCATGTAGCGGCCGGAGGTTTTCACTGAATTGCCTTCGGCGTCTTTCGAGACGCCATCGTAGTGACCCCAGGTGAAGCCCATGTCGCCGCTGGCTGACATGCGGGCGCCCTCGGGCTTCCACGTGAGCTGGTAGGTTGCGGGCGTCCAGGTGGCGGTGGCGGCGATGGCATCGTGGCCGACGACGGGAGGCTTGCCGTTGGCGAGGGTCACGGCGTCCGAGGCAAACCACGAGGCAAAGGCAGGGCCTCCACCTTTGACGGTGTCGGCGGCGAACTTCGCTTCGAGTTGGTAGAGGAATTCGATGCCAGGCGTGACGCCGGGATCGGTGAGCGGATTGCCAGACTGGGCGGAGGGCTGCGACGGCGTGAGCAATTGCGCTGGCGCGGCGCAGCAAAAGAGGCACGCAAGTAGAACAACAGCGGAAGACGGTGCACGCATGGCTTGATTCCCTGCTGTCAGGATAGATCACGGCGCGGCTGGTTCAGGGAAACGCGGTATGCTGGCAGTTCCATGAAGCCCGAGACCAGCGCGAGCGTAACCGGAAATCCGAAGATTGCCGCGCTGGTGGGCGCGGGGCTGATCGTCTACGCGCTGGGCGGGGTGGCGCAGCACGCGTGGCCGGGGCTGCGGGCAGAAGGCGAGATGGTGCGCGTGGTGGCGCTGGGTGTGCTGGCCGTTGCGGCGATGCGTAGGCGTTCGCTGACGGGCTGGATTTTTCTGGCGATGCTGGCGGGGATTGAGCTGGGCCTGGATGCTCCGCATGTGGCGATGGCGAGTCGCGTGTTCAGCGATATTTTTCTGCGGCTGATTCGCGTGATTGTGGCGCCGCTGATTTTGGGCACGCTGATTACGGGAATTGCCGGGCACGCGGAAGCGAAGACGGTGGGGCGGCTGGGGCTAAAGTCGCTGATCTATTTTGAAGTGCTGACCACTGTGGCGCTGGTGATTGGGCTGGCGGCGATTGATATTTCGAAGGCGGGCGTGGGGCTGAATCTGGCAGCCGTGAAAGGTGTAGCGACGGTGGCTGCGCCCCAGGCGGCGCTTTCGTGGCAGCAATTTCTGCTGCATGTGTTTCCAGAAAATATTGCAAGCGCGATTGCGGAGAATCAGATTCTGCAGGTGGTGGTGTTTGCGATTTTGTTTGGGCTGGCGCTGGGGCGGTTGAGCGAGGCGAAACGCGCGCCGATGCTGCGGCTGGCTGAATCGTTGACAGAGACGATGTTTGCGTTCACGAACATCGTGATGCTGGCTGCGCCGCTGGGCGTGGGAGCGGCGCTGGCGTATACAGTGGCGAACTCCGGCGTGGGCGTGATGTTCAATTTGGGCAAGCTGCTGCTGACGCTCTACGTCGCGCTGCTTTTGTTTGGGGTGCTGGCGATGCTGCCGGTGATGCTGTTGGCGCGGATTCCGGTGTGGGGATTTTTGCGCGCGGTTGCGGAGCCGGCGACGATTGCGTTTGCGACCAGTACCAGCGAGGCTGCGCTGCCGCGCGCGATGGAGGAGATGGAAGCGTTTGGCGTGCCGCGCAAGATTGTCGCGTTCGTGATTCCGACGGGCTACAGTTTCAATCTTGCCGGATCGGCGCTGTATTTATCGCTGGCCGCGGTGTTCACGGCGCAGGCGGCGGGGATTCATATGTCGTTTGGACGACAGGCGGCGATGCTCTTCACGCTGATGCTGACCAGCAAGGGCGTGGCCGGGGTTCCGCGAGCGGGGCTGGTGCTGCTGCTGGCGACGGCTGCGACGTTTGGATTACCGATTGAGCCGGTGATGATCATTCTGGGCATCGATGCTCTGATGGACATGGGGCGCACGGTGGTGAATGTGGTGGGCAACTGTTTGGCTTCCGCTGTGGTGGCGCGGTGGGAGGGGGAGTTCAGGGACTAGCCGTCCGGCGGGAGCGCTTCGCGCGGGTCCGCTCGCGCGGACCTTCCCACATCTGCCAAAACCGGGCAGATATGGGGCAACCGGTTGTGCTCACGTTCTAGCGGTTTGCCTGGTGCAGACCTTTGAGGGAACAGGCGGAGGGCTGATTCGGTTCAGCGTCGCGGACGCGCGTGGTATGGAAGCGGTGCAGGCGCAGGTAGCGGACGCGCAGGCCATCGATCGTGGCGGGCATGGATTGCGGGTTGCGATTAATGTCGACCAGCACGAGCAGCGCAGCTTCAGCGGGATTGTCCTGGCTCTGCGTGACGCCGACACCGAAGATGGCAGGATCGCTCATGAGCTGGGGCGCGACGTTCTGCTCGATTGCAGTGGCGCTGGTGAGAGACGCGGCTGAGAGGTGGAGTCCAGGCTCGAGCGACGGCATGTTCGGCGCGGTGCCGCGCGCGACGGAGGCGGCATCGGTGACGACAGCGACGGTGCGGAGACCTTCGATGGTCTGCGGGACGGTGGCGTCGGGGCGATCGACGTAAACGATGATGGCGGCGTTGCCGGGGCTGTCGAGACTGGCGCCGGCAGCTGCCCCCAGGACTCCAGCGCTATGCATCGAGGTGCTGACGCTGGCGGCGACGGTCTGCGCGTCTTCGAGGGCGGCGGCGGGGACGTGGGGCGGATCGGTGGGGACTGCAGGATCGTAGCGAAGGCAGGCGACGGGATGCGGCGTGCTGGCGCCGACGATGCTCATGCGGCTGCCGGCCTGGGCGCCGAGTTCGTGCAGGACGTCACCGATGGGATTGGCGACGCTGAGGCCGTGGCCATCGCCGTCGGTGCCGCCGGCGAAGTAAAGGCCGATGGGTTCAGCGTTGCTGGCATCGAGCACGAGCGCGCCGGAGTCGCCACTGTCGGTAAAGTGGGTGCCGCTGATTCCAATTTGATTGGAGTAGGTCTTGGTGGTGTAGGGCTGGGTCTCGGCGCAATCGCGGTAGTAATCCACTTTCACGGTCAGCGCGACGGATTCGATGCTGGAACAGGTGAGGCCGGTGGTGCGGCCGCTCTTGGCGACGTCCATGCCAAGGTTCGCGGCGGTGAGAGCCTCGCCGTGGCCGGCCATGGGCGGAGCGGCGGTGAGGGCCTGATCCGAGCCAGGCGCGCCCAGTTGCAGGATGCTACCGGATGGATCGACGGCTCCGGGAGCCGCGGTGGCGAGGGCCGCATCGACGTTGCTCTGTTTTGAATCCAGCGGGACGAAGTATTTGAGTGATGCCAGCGGGTGCAATGTTGAACCAGGACGGTTAAGCGGAGTGCAGGCGCCATCGATGAGGCCGGGCTGATCGATGGTGTCGCCGATGCGCGCCTGATCGGACTCTGCGAGGACGTGGTTGTTGCTGAGGATGTATTGATTCTTCTGTTCGTCTTCGACGAGTGCGCCGAGGGTGCCACCGCAGCAATCGGCGACATAGAAATTGCCGTCTTTGTCTTCCCACGTGTCGTAGTCGCCGTCGTTGCCGCCGGAAGTGCCGAGCGCGGCAGGGCCGGTTTGGACGGACTGATTCGCGACCGGATCGCTGACGATGCCGCGACGATTGAGCAGGACGCGCAGCGGTGAGGTGACCGCGGATCCGTTGACGGAGGCGATGACGAAGACCTCCTGCGACGGGACCGCGCTGGGCGCGGTGTAAGTGACGGTACAGGTGGTGTAGCGATCGGTGTTGCGCAGGCAGTCGGAACTGCTGAGGGTTCCCAGGGCTTCGGTGGTGACGGGTCCGGCGCCGGGTGGTGCGGCGAGAGACCACTTCACCTGGCCGGCGTTGACTTCCGCAATTTGCGCGGTGACTTCGGCGGTGGCTCCTGAGGTGAGGGCAACGTTTTGCGGCAGAAGGGGCTGGACGAATCCTGGATGAACGAGAAGGGTGACGGAATTGGTGCTGGCGGGGTCGCTTTGCAGCGCGGCGACGACGCGAACGGAGATTTCGTCGGCGGAGATGGATCCGGGAGCGGCGTAGACGCCTGTAGCGTCGATGTGGCCCTGGCCGAGGGCAGCGGCATTGGTTCCGGAATCGATGCGCCAGACGACGGGCGCGGCATTGCCAGAAGATAGCGACGCGTGGAGGGCAACTTGTCCGTTGGTGCTGATGGAAACTGCGGAAGCGTTGATGGAGAAGGCGGCGTTGCCTTTGGATTGGGGAAAGTCCATGGTGCCGCACCCGGCTACGGCCAGGGAGAGCCCGGCGAGCACAAGCCGAGATAGAGCGGGCCGAATTATAGCGGCAGCTGGCATCCGAAGTCGGTCAACACCATCTTAGCCTTGCTTCAATACATTCGTGACAGCAAAAAAGGAGCGCAGATTCGCGCTCCTTTCGCTGCGGCAGATCTTGCCTTATTACGCCGCGATATTGGACTTGTGCTCGCGTGCCGGGAGCAACTGGGGCATCGCCGGGGCCGGCATCACCTTCATTTCACCAGCGTTGGCCGCCTTCATGCGGCGAACTTCCCAGCCGGTAAGGGGGCGCATTTCCTGCGCGGAATAGTAGATTTGACGGCCGCAGTCGAGGCAAACCTCGTAGGTCTCGTTCTTGATAGTGAAGGGGCGCGAGAGCCGGGAGTGGCTGCACCCAAAGAGGATCTCAGCAAAGAAGTCGACGATGGCACGGAAGCAGGCAGTTAAGGTGTTCATAAAAGGGGTGCGCTCCTTTCCTGGTTGTCGATGGCGCACTCCATCTGATGCATTTGGAAGGAAAATGTCGCCTGGATTGCACGGGCTTTTCATGTTAAGAGGCCACGACCAGCTTGCCAAAATGCGCCGCGGCTTCGATCCGGCGCAGGGCATCAGGCAGCCGATCGAAGGTAAATACCTGATCTATTGTGGGTTTCAGGGCATGTTGCGCGATGGCGCGATTCATCTGCTCGAAGTCGGCGCGTGATCCTACATAGATACCCCGCAGATGGACCTGCTTGTGCAGGATGGAGGGAATTTCGACCGGATTGGCGGATTGGGTGAGCACGCCGATTTGAGCAACAACGCCTCCGATGCGCACGGCGTGCAGCGAGCGGGAAAAGGTGCCGGCACCCCCGACTTCGACGATCAAATCCGCGCCTCGGCCGCCGGTTTGGTCGATGACCCACTTATCCCAGTCAGGATTGGTTCGATAATTCAGGGCGGCATCGAGGCCGAGGGCGCGGGCACGCTCCAGTTTCTCGTCGCTGCTCGACGTGCCGAGCACGCGGGCGCCGAGGAGTTTGGCGAACTGCAAGGCAAAGATGGAGACGCCGCCGGTGCCCTGGATCACGACAGTGTCTCCGGCTTTCACATGGCCTGCTTGGACGACTGCGTTCCACGCGGTCACGGCGGCGCAGGGGAGGGTCGCTGCTTCTTCGAACGACAAGTGCTGCGGAACGGTGACGACGCCGTCTTCGCGCACGACCACGAATTCCGCGAGCATGCCGTCGATGTCGCCGCCGAGCGCGCCGCGAATTTTCGCGGCATCGGGAGGACCGTCGATCCAGTTCTGCATGAAGATGCCGGCGACGCGATCGCCCACGCTGACGCGGGATACGCCCTCGCCCACGGCTACCACTACTCCAGCGCCATCGGAGGCAGGAACGCGGGGCAGATGCATTTTCGGGTTGTACTTGCCGGTAACGACCATGAGGTCGCGATAGTTTAGGGAGACAGCGTGAATTTTGACGAGAATTTCGCCGTGCCGCGGATGGGGGTCGGGAAGGGTCGCAAGTTCAAGATTCTCAATTCCAAAGGAAGGAATGCGCCAGGCTCTCATGGAGACAGGATGCCACGGAGGACGCGCCGGATGCAGCGTTGGAGTTGATTTTGGGTTTGATTCCGCGCATGAATTCGAGCGATGCGGCGTACCATAGAGGTATGGCCAGAGGTTGGGAAAGCAAATCCGTCGAAGATCAGGTAGAGCAGCAGGCACAACGTCACGAGGCTGCCGCGGCACGACCGAATGAAGCGCTGAAAATAGCCGAAAAGGCATTTCGCACGAGGCAGCGGCAGGCGCTGGAATTGCAGCGGGAGCGGATCCTGGACGAGCGCACTTCGAGTCCGATTCGCCGCGCGGCACTGGAAGCGGCGCTGAGCGAGATTGAAGCGAAGCTGGCTGAGTTCTAAGGTTTCGCTCGATCGCAGTGCTTTGGGGGTATTCGGCCCTCGCCGCGGGGAAAATGGGAACCATTCCGCGCTCTCCTTCGTAGGATGAGCAGCCGGGGGACTCATGCATCCGACGTGGCCGTTCTATTTGCGCGCCATTCTGGCGCTGCACATTGCGATGGGAGCTGTTGCTTTTATCTGCGCCCCGGTGGCTCTGGCTACCGCGAAGGGCGGGCGGACGCACCGGAGATGGGGAAAGATTTATTTCTGGGCGATGGCCGGGGTAGCCGCGACTGCGCTGTTTCTCTCCATCCTGCTCCCGATATTGTTTTTGGCGCTGGTTGCGGTGTTCAGCTTTTACGCGGCGTTCTCCGGATACCGGGTTCTGTATCTCAAGGACCTGACGCGGGGCGGGAAAGCGCATTTTGCTGACTGGTTCGCGGCCGGGCTCACGTTTATCTCAAGCTGCGCGCTGGCGATCATCGGAGCGTTTTGGCCGAGGCTGGTTCCGGGGCTGGGGGTGGTTGCCATCGTCTTCGGATTTCTCGGCATGGGTCTGGCCGCGGCATCGATCCGCACGTTTTTGCGGCCGCCTGCCGAGAAACAGTTCTGGTGGTTCTTTCACATGCGGGGCATGATCGCGAGTTACATTGCCGCCTGCACGGCCTTCTCTTCGGTGAATCTCGGGCACTGGTTCGGCGATGCGCTGTGGGTGTGGCTGTGGCCAGCGGCCATTGGAGTTCCGCTGAGCATCTGGTGGCAGCGAAGCTATCGCGCGAAGTTTGCGGCGAGGACAGGGCAGGCGGTCAAAACCTGAACCTGTCTTCGACTAGGAGCGCCGGTTGAACATGACTGAGTTGGCCTGATCGATGGTGGTCATGAGGACATGCGCGATGTTCACGTGCGCGGGACGCGTAGCGGCCCAGACGATGGCGTCGGCCACATCATCGGGCGTGAGCGGCGTGATGTTCTGATACACCTTTTCTGCGCGCTCCTTGTTGCCGCGGAAGCGGACTTCGCTGAATTCCGTCTCGACCATACCGGGTTCGATGCTGGTGACGCGGACGGGCGTGCCCATCAAATCCTGGCGCAGGCCATCGTTGATTAATTTGACTGCGGCTTTGGTGCCGCAATAAACGGCGCCGTTCGGATAGGCGAGCTCGCCGGCGGTCGAGCCGAGATTCACGATATGCCCGCGGCCTGCGGCCACCATGCCGGGAACCACGGCGCGCGTGACCCACAGCAGGCCCTTGACGTTGGTGTCGATCATCTCTTCCCAGTCCTCCGGCTTCCCTTCCCAGAGCTTGTCGAGGCCGCGGCTGAGGCCGGCGTTGTTCACGAGGACGTCGATTGCACGCCACTCTTCAGGGAGGGCGGCGAGAGCTTTGTCGACGGCGTGACGATTTTGTACATCGAGCGAGAAGTGATGCACGGCAGGCGCGCCCGCTGCACGGAGCGCCGGCTCCATCTCCGCGATGCGCTGCACGCGGCGCGCAGCAAGCAGCAGGCGCGCACCTTCCGCGGCGAAGGCCCATGCGCACGCCGCGCCGATTCCGGAGCTGGCTCCGGTAATGAAAACAACGCGATCTTCCAAGCTGAGTTTTGCCATGTTCCTTATCCTAACGAAGAGTGTGTGGGGCAGGTTGGGAGGCGTTATTCCGGCTCTGCTTCGAGCCCGCGAGCGAATTGCAGATAGCCAGCGGCCCAGTCCTGATCTTTCATGCCGGCTTCGAAGGCACGATGGAAGGTGGCGAAGAAGAGGTCGGCCAACGGGGTCGCCAATTTCTCAGCGTGCGCTGCTTCGCGAAACAACCGCATGTCTTTCTCGCCGAGGGCCAGGGTAGCTGCAGCGGTTTGCGGCGGGTGCAGCATGATGTTTCCGTACATCTCGTAGAACGGTGACTGGAAGAGAGCGCTGTTGACGGTTTGGAGGAAGACGCCGGGTTCGATGCCCAGATTTTCGGCGTAGACAAAGCTTTCCGTGAGCGAGGCGATCATGGCGGTGATGAGGAAATTGCCGCCGAGCTTGAGGGCATGCGCGCTCCATGGATTTTCCGACACGATAGTGATGCCGCGACTGAAGTGTTCCAGCAGCGGGCGGATTTTTTCGACGGGATCCGGCGCGCCACCGACGGCGATCCAGAGCTTGCCCTGTTCGGCGATGTGGGGACGGCCGAAGACAGGCGCAGCGACGAAGTGCTGGCCGCGCGACGCATGCTCGGCCGTAAGGCGGCGGGAAAGATCCACGCTCAGGGTGCTGAGCGAGACGTGAATCGCGCCAGGTCTGAGACTGTCGAAGAGCTTGCCGTCGTTGAGGACTGCTTCGAGCGCCGGATCGTCCATGAACATGGTGAAGGCGACGTCGCAGCCCGCGACGGCTTCAGACGCGGAATTCGCGATCCTCGCGCCCTCGCTGCGCAGCGGCTCGGCGCGCGACGCGGTACGGTTCCAGACGGTCAGGTCTTCTCCGTTCTTCAGCAGCAGGCGCGCGATGGCGCTGCCCATTCTTCCTAAACCAAGGAATGCAATTTTCATTGGGGCTCCCACAAGGATCTGTTGTTGAGATGACGGCGGGTGGCCTGTCGATTCTCAGGCAGAGCGATGTGAAGAGGTGCGCCCAAAGCAAAGCGCCTGCCGGTTGGGCAGGCGCTTTAGGATCGGAAATCAGATCCGTGTTACTGCGGGTCGAAGATTGCCCCGACCGTATCGTTGCTGTTGACGGTGATCGTGCAGGTCGTGGACGTGGCTACTGTGCAGTTGGTGGACCATCCACTGAACACTGAGCCGGGTCCCGGAGCCTCAGTGAGGGTGACAACAGTTCCCGAGGGATAGTTGGCCGCACAGTTTGCGCCGAGGTTTGAAGGACAGTTGATTTGCGTTCCGGAGGTCACCGTGCCGGTTCCATTACCGACCAGATAGACATCGAGGATGGGCAACTGGATGCTGCCAGCACCGCCGGTGTTCTGGATGCTCGCAGTGGCCACGATCGGGCTACCATCGGTAGCCGTTGCGATGGCGGTGATGGTGGTTTCGCCGAGAGCTAAGGCCGTGGCGACTCCGGTGCTGGTGACCGAAGCGACGGTTGTGTCGCTGGAGACCCAGGTTACCTGATCGGTGAGATCCGCGGTCAACGGCGCCACGTTATAGGTGCCGATGGCGAGGAACTGCGTGGATTCGCCGGCGGAGTTCACCGTCTGGCTCGGGGGAATGACCGTCAGGGTGGTCAGGATCCGAGTAGGCGGCGTGGTCGCGGTGACAACTGTGACGGTGCCGGTGGCAGATAGCTGACTTCCATCGGGACCGGTTGCCTGTGCGGTAATGGTGGCCGTGCCGGCACCGACGGACGTCACAACGCCGGTACCCGCATCGACGGTTGCAACGTTGTTATCGCTCGACGACCACGTGGATGACGTCGTGAGGTTCAGAGACGTGGGCGAGGTATTGAAGGTGCCGTAGTCCGAGAAGTCCGCCTTTTGATTGGTGCCCGTCAGTACCTGAACGCCAGGCGAAACGGTCAGCCCGGTGAGCAGCCTGACCCCAACAGTCGAGGTATTGACGCTAAGTGTGCCGGAAGCCGAGACGACTGAACCATCGGTCGCTGTTCCCAGCGCCGTAATGGTGGTCGTGCCTGCTGCGACAGCCGTGGCTACACCGGAAGCATTAATGGTAGCGACGTTGTTGGTGCTGCTCTCCCACGTGACAGACGAGGTGAGGTCAGCGGTGAGAGGGGCAATGTTGTAGGTGCCGATGGCGATAAAGCTGGCTGTTTGCGTAGCCGCCGTAAGCGTCTGGCTGCTGGGAATGACGGTGAGGGACGTCAGGATGCGTGTCCCCGACGAACCAGCCTGGACGGTAACGATGCCGGCGCCGGTGACCACACTGCCGTCGGACGCTGTGCCGAGAGCGGTAATGGTTGCTGATCCGGTGCCGACGGCAGTGACGATTCCGCTGGCGTTGACAGTGGCGATGGAACTGTCACTGGACTGCCAGGTCACGGAGTCGGTGAGGTCGGCAGAGAGCGGAGAGGAATTGTAGGTGCCGATGGCGATGAACTGCGCCGTCTGGCCGGAGGCAGTGAGAATCTGGCTGCCGGGGCTGACGTTGAGGGCGACCAGAAGCCGCGAGGAGATGGGGTTGATGACGGTTACGGTGCCGCTGCCGGTGACCACAGAGCCGTCGGGGCCGGTAGCGAGCGCGGTGATGGTCGCCGTGCCGACGCCCTCGCCGGTGACTGCGCCGGTGGACGAAACCTGGGCAATGGTCGTGTCGCTGCTCTGCCATGTAGCAAGATCGGTGAGGTTGGCGGAGCTGGGCGCGGCGCTGTAATTACCGATGGCAATGTACTGGGCCACTTCGCCGACCGCGGTCAGATTCTGGCTGCCAGGAATCACGGAAACCGAGGTCAGTGCGCGGGTTTCACCGCCGCTGCCCCCGCCCCCGCTGGTGGTGCCGACGGTGAGATTCGAAGTCGCACTGAGGGGACCGAAGCTTCCCTGGAGGCTCGCCGAGATGATCGAAAGGCCACCTGATACACCGGTGGCAAGCCCTGACGAGTTAATGGAGGCCACACCGACCACGGATGAAGACCACGTCACGGAACTGGTGACGTTCTCCTGGGTGGTCTGATGACCCGACTCGGTATAAATGGCAAATGCCTGAAATTGCGCCGTTTGTCCCACGGTTACGGCAGCGGTGTTCACCGCGGGGGTGATGACCAGGCCGGTCAACGATCTGGACATGCACCCCGTCAATGCGACCAGGGATGAAAGAAGGAATATTCCGATGGCCAGAGAGAAGCGGCGAGAGGGCACACACGTAGGCATAGTCTTCCGTAATTGCATAAAAGAACACCGTCCTCAGGAAAACTGAAGAGCTAGAGGCGGCTCTCAAGCTTCTGGGTTTGCGAGTATGTGCGAAATTATAGGCCGCCAGATTTTGGGGGCTATTCCACTTTCGGGGTACGAAAAACGGGGGGAATCAGCAGGGTTAGCCGAGGGTTGTGGAGGGCTGCATGGGGACGAGGGATCGACCCGTGAAAGCAGGTGAAAATTGAGCGAGGAAAATGCCGTGCCAGAGAGGGCGCGATGGGCCTATCCCTCTGGCGGGAAAAGAACTCAGTCCTTCTGGTGGAAGAACTTATTGTTGATGTCGGGCCAGAACTCTTTAAAGATGAAGGTGCCACCGTCGAGGCTGACGTTGAGGAGCCAGCGCTGGCCGGTTTTGGTCCAGGTGCGTTCCTGAGAGGGGTAATAGAGGTCAGAAATACCGGCAGCGGCGCCAGCACCGATAATTTCCGAGGCATTGAAGCTCTCGTGGCCGGAATCAGTACGGGTGATGAGCACGCGATCGAAGGAATAGATCGTGCGTTTGAAGAATCCGCCGTGTCCGAGGGTGTAGTAGCGAGGATCCTGGCGGAAGAGGACGGGGAAGAAGAACTCAACCTGATAGTTTTCGTCGGTCTGGTCGGCGAAGGTATGCCAAAAGTAACGGCCGTAGCCTGCAGCTCCCTGGTGGAACTCGCGGGTTGAGTTCTCCGCCTGGGCAATGCCGGCGAGGGCTCCGGCAAAGATCACGGAGGAGTAGTCGAAACTATCCTGGGTGCTTTCCTTAAATTTCTCCTTCACGGATTCCGGCGGAAGTTGTTGATCCGCAGACACTGACCGGAAGTTGGGGATGACGAAAAGGATGCGTTTGGTCTGCTTGCCCTCGAGACCGCCCTTCTGGGGCTGCGCCTGGGTCGAAGAAGGCTGGGCCTGCGGATCAACGTTAACCGCCGAAGAGGATGCATCCGCGGATTGCGCAACAGCCGGAGCGTCTGGCAAAGTGCTGGGGTCTGCGGGCTGCTGCGCGGTTTGAGCCATCGCGAGGGCGGGGAGCATCAGGCTGGCGAGGCAGGCCAAAGCCCAACGGCGGTGTGCAGCGGTTTGAAAAAGGTCACGCATAGGTCGTTTGATCTCAGATGGACGCAAAACGGGTTCCCTCAGTTGACGCACGTGCAGTGGGATCGGGTGCTGATATTAAGCATTCTTCATCGTCGGGCAAAGACGCTGGGAATTCTGCCAGTAAGATGCACGATCAGGGATTTGGTCGCATATTTGAGCCAATGCGGGGACAGGCGCATCCGTTCAATATGAGTGAGCTGGTAGCAGAGCCGCAACATACTTTTGGCCTTGAGGAGCATTTTCGCGATGGCCGGTTCCTGAATCCGGGCGTGCCGGATCACGGATTTTGGACGGCCATGAAGTGGATGAGAAACCGCAAGCCCGGCCCATGGCGGCGGTGGATCCCATCCCAACCCGGCCCGAAGCCACCCGACCGGGTGGAGGGCGGGGCGCTGCGCGTCACCTTCATTAACCACGCGACGGTGCTGCTGCAAACCGCGGGGCTGAACATTTTGACGGACCCGGTGTGGTCGAAGCACGTGAGCCCGGTGAGCTTTATGGGGCCGGCGCGGCATCGCGCCCCCGGCATTCGGTTTGAAGATCTGCCGCCGATCAACTGCCTGCTGATCAGCCACAATCACTACGACCACCTGGATCTGCCAACGTTGCGGCGGATCGCAGCGTCGCAACAGCCGGTTGTTTTTTGTCCGCTGGGCGTGACGAAGATGTTGCGCGGGGCCGGCTTCAAGACGGTGCATGAACTGGACTGGGGACAGACGCTGGCGTGGAGCGGGCTCGAGGTCGCATGCGTGCCGGCCCAGCACTTCTCTGCCCGCACGCCGTTCGATCGGAATCGCACGCTGTGGTGTGGATGGGTGCTGCAGGCGAGTGCAGGAAACATTTATTTCGCGGGAGACACGGGATTCGGTCCGTTTTTTTCGGCGATCCGCGAGCGCTTTGGACCGATGCGGCTGGCGCTGCTGCCGATAGGAGCGTACGACCCGGAATGGTTCATGGGCCCGGTTCACATGACGCCGGAAGAGGCGATTAAGGTGCGATCGATGGTCGACGCGGCCGTGGCCATCCCCATTCACTTCGGCACGTTTTCATTGGCGGATGACGGGGAGACGGATCCGGTGGACCGCTTGCAGCGAGGACTCGCGGGCCGCGACGATGCTGACCGTTTCTGGTTGTTGCGGGAAGGCGAAGGACGGCTGATTCCGGAGTAGTCGCTTACTGCCCCGGCGAAAGATTCCATTGCAACTGGACTCCACGGCCCAGGGGCGTCTGAATTTCGGACAGCTCATCGGGAAAGCCGTGTTCGTGGGAGCGGCGGTGCAGCACATATCCGCCAACAAACCAACCGACGGTGCTGCCAACGACGACGTCAGAGGGAAAATGCTGGCGAGCAAGGACGCGGGAGACGGAAACGGTGCTGGCCAGGCTGTAGACAACGACCTTGGTCGCGATTCCGTCGTATTGCCCGGCGACCACATGCGCGAACGCCCAGATGTTCATGGCGTGTTCTGACGGCATGGAGGGATTGTTCGGCCAGCCTTTTGGGCCGTGCGGCCAGAGAACCCCTTGCGCGTTGTCAGCCATGGGATATTCGCGGTCAAGTGCGTATTTGAGGGTTTCGTCGAGAATGCCGGCGTCGGCCATGGCCTCGGCGGAGAGCATGGCGGTCTCCGTCATAAAGCCGTCGTGGCGCACCGTACCGATGGCATAGCCGGCCGCGGACGCGGCGAACGGCGCGTAGAGGCCGCCGTAGTCGGACAGCTTGTTGAAACGATCCTCGCGCGTGGGATGGATGCCGAGGTCGTGGATCGCCTGCGTGTCGAAATGGACAGCGACACCGGTGGCGACGCCGAAGGGAATGATCCAGAGCAGGTCGTGCGGCCTGGTGTGGATGGGACTCGTCGCGATGGCCCCTTCGTCCTGCGCGACATGCTTTGCGCAGATCAGAAGCGCGCCGAGGCGGCACGTTTGCGGCGCGGGAGCGGATGGGAGCGACTGTGCAGTTACGCTCCCAGGGGAGATGAGAGCCAGGGTGCTGAGAGCAGCGGCCGTACTCATCGTTCGTCGCAAAAGCGAACAGCGCATGTAGTCCCCTTCCCTTCCATCTCACCATTGCGATGCAAGTCTCGTCCAACGACGGACCCGAGCTGCGCGTCTGCATGAAGTGCTTGTAATGGGCGCGTAAGGTTCAGGCTCGACAGCGGGAGTAATCTTGTCGCTGAGAACACGCTGCAAAATGTTGCGGAATCGAGCGGCGCTGATGACCGCTCACCACCATTCACGCTCTTCTGCGTATGAGCGCGCAAGTTTTCGCTGCGCGCGGCAGCATCTGAGAGGACATCGAGGGAAATGCGGCTCCTGGTAGTGGAAGACGACAACACGATTCGCGAGTTTCTGACCCGCGCATTGACGGAATCCGGGTTTGGCGTCGATGCGTCGTCGCTGGGCAGCAAGGCGGAGAAGCTGGCGCTCGAAGGGGTGCACGATGCGCTGATTGTCGACCTGACGTTGCCGGATATGGATGGACTGGAACTGATCCAGCGACTGCGCGCACAAGGCGTGAGCTCGCCGGTGCTGATCCTGTCCGCGCGACGTTCGGTGGATGAGCGGGTACTGGGCCTGGAACGCGGCGGCGACGACTACATGACGAAGCCATTTGCGGTGGCGGAGCTGCTGGCGCGCATTCGCGCGCTGCTGCGGCGGAGCACGCCGAGCCAGTCAGAAGCGACGCGGCTCCGCGTGGCGGATTTAGAAATCGATTTGATTCGCCGGGAAGCGCGCCGGGGCGAAGTGGAAATCCAGCTGACGCAGCAGGAATTCGCGCTGCTGGAGTATCTTTGCCGCAATGCGGGACGCGTGGTGACGCGGGCCATGGTGCTGGACCACGTATGGAAGATGCGCATCGACACGTCGACGAATATCGTCGATGTGCATATCCACCGGCTGCGCAGCAAAGTGGATCGCGAGGCGCAGCAGCCGCTGATCCGCACCATCCGCGGAGTTGGATATGTTCTCAAGGATTAGCAGCAGCTTCTACCGCACCTCGGCGTGGCGGCTGGCGATGCGGAGCACGCTGGTGTTCGCGGCGGGCAGCGCCGCAGTGTTTCTGGTGATGTACATCGTGGTAGCGCGGACGGTGCAGGAACGAAGCGATTCCTGGCTGATCGGCGAGAGTGAAACGCTGAAGCAGGTTGCGCTGAACACGCCGCGCGACGCTCTCTACGACCGCATCGTGGAGGAAGTCGCGGAGCTGGCCTCGCAGGAAGTTTCTTACGACGGCAGCGGCCATCACATCCAGGGCAATACTGTTTTCTTTGCACAGTCGGACGGGAGCTCGCGCCCGCCGGTGTGGGTCGGCCCGTCGGACAGCGGCAGGTTTTTGAACGCGATCCGGAACCTGAACATTGCGCAGGGCGCGCCCATTTCACTGCGGGTTCAGGGCTGGCGCGAGCCGTTTCGCGTGGTCGCCGCGAATATGAAGCCCGGCGATGGTCGCATCTATCTGGGGCTGCTCGACGCGTCTGCCGCTGCGCTGCTGCAGCGGCTACTGGTGCGATTTGTGCTGGGCTGGATGTTCATGGTGGCCTTCGGCTTCTTCATTACGCTGATGGGCCTGCGACGCATGTTGCATCGGGTGGACGCAATCACGGGCGCCGCGGCGAGCATTCGCCCGGACGACCTGGGCACGCGGGTCACGGTGGCGAATCAACGCGATGAAGTGGCGCGCCTGGCGCGGACCTTCAACAATATGCTGGACCGGATTTCGTCATCGGTGAATCAGCTGCACACGCTCACGGATTCTGTGGCGCACGATTTGAAGAGCCCCATCACTTCGGTGCGCGGCAGCCTGGAGATTGCGCTGTCGCTCGAGGATCGCAGCCAGTCCGACGACCTGGTGGCGGGAGCCATCGAGCAACTGGACCGCCTCTCCGATGTGATCACGACATCGCTCGATCTGGCGGAGGCGGACGGCGGCGCGCTGCGGCTGCGGCTGCAATCCGTCGACCTGGGCGAACTGGTGGGACGCGTGGCGGAACTCTACGCCCCGGCATTTGCCGACAACCAGCAACGGTTGAAGGTGAGGGTAAGCGGGTCTGTCCATGTGCAGATGGATGTATCGCTGTGCACGCGCATGCTCTCAAACCTGATGGAAAATGAGCTGCGCTATGCCGGCGCCAATTCAGAGGTGGGGGTGACTGTGACAGCAGGGCCGGAGATGGCGTGCATCACGGTCGAGGACGACGGCCCGGGCTTCCCTGCTGATCTGCTCAGGCCTGGGGCTGCGGGCGAAGGAGCGGCGGGACCTCCGATGCCGCGCGTCTTTCTGCGCTTCGTGAAGGGGAGTCATTCACAGGGGCACGGACTGGGGCTTGCCTTTGTAAACGCCGTCGCCACTGCGCACGGCGGCCGGGCCATTGCGCGCAATCGTGGCGATTCCACCGGCGGGGCACAGATTGTGATTGAAATACCGTTGGCTAGTCAGGTCAGGCTGGACGAGCAGAATCCTTCATCGGTGGCGATGCCGTGACCGGATGATCACCGCATTTTCGTCCCGCGCACATCGGGTTTCAGCCGCGTCAGCCGGTTGACGATGCGGTAGCGATCTCCGCGATAGATCGACTTCACGTATTCCGCGGGCTTGCCATTTTCAAGAAACGAAATGCGCGTGAACAGGAACACCGGGCTTTTTGCCGCGATTTGCAGCAATCGGGCCTCATCACTGGCGACTCTGCCCACTTCAACCGTCTCGCTGGCGGTGAATAACTGCACACCGTAGCGCTCGGTGAGCGTCCGATAGAGCGACGCCTGCTCTTCAAAAATCTGGAGCAGATCGGGGCAGAGATCGGCGGGCAGACAACTGACTTCGACGCCCATGGGCAAACCGTCAGCATAACGGACGCGATGCAGCCGGAACACTTTTTCTCCGGCGCTCAGTTCAAGCGCCTTCCGCACTTCATGCCCAGGCGCCTGCAGGCGCAGGGAGAGAAGCCTGGAGCGCGTCGGAGTGCCACGCAGGCGCATCTCCTCAGTGAATGACAGCACCTGGCGGAAATCTTTTTCCATCTTGGTGCGTGAGATGAACGTGCCCTTGCCCTGTTTGCTGTAAATCAGCCCCAGGTCGCACAGGGAGCGAACCGCCTGGCGAGCGGTCATGAGGCTGACCCCATAGCGGTCGGCGATTTCCTGAACGGAGGGAATCGGATCGCTGGACTTGAAGGCCCTGGAGCGAATCTGCCGCATCAGTTCCTGCCGAATCTGGTGATAAAGGGGAATGCCGTTTCCCCGTTCCAGCGGCGTAAGTTGCGGCATCGATCGCGCGTTCATCAGCACACCACTTACACCCATCGTCCTACCGGAGTCAAGACCAATGGTAGTTTTTATGTCCTCTATAAGACTAGAGTGCCAAGTTTGACATGAGGAATCGATCCATGATGCAATGCGAGTCCATCGGGGAAAGACCGATTGCACCCGTCGTGTGCGGTTTTTTCTTTCGTGGCTGAACCTAAATGAGGGCCGCCGTTTTCACCTGCGGCTCAATGAATCAGGCGCAACCCGTACAGATATGGGCAGTGGCGCGGAAGACTTTTCGGAGGCACACATGTTCGAAGTTCGCAGACGCCTGACGCTGGCAGCATTGTTGTTTGCCACGTTCGCCTTCACCTTTGCGGCGGCATCCGCCCAAACCATCACCGGCACCATCCGCGGCACGATCACGGATCCGAGCGGGGCCGTCATTCGCGGCGCCAAAGTCACGGCCACCAATGTGGCCACAGCCGTGAAAACGTCGACGGTCAGCGATGCGGCGGGCGAATACAGCATGCAGTTCCTCCCGGTGGGCGTTTACAAGGTCACGGTGACTGCTGCGGGCTTCGACACTACATCCGTCTCGGCGTTTTCGCTCGATATCGACCAGACCGCGAAGATCGACGCGCAACTCAAGGTGGGCTCCAACACCGTCACCGTCACCGTACCCTCCGACGTCTCGCCGCTTCTGCAGACGCAGGACGCGACCACCGGCGCGACCATCGATTCGGAAACCATCATCGACATTCCGAATAACGGGTTGAACTTCCAGTTCGACACGCTGTTTGTTCCCGGAGCCGTCAACCCCTCGCTCGACTCCATGGCAAGCGCAGGACGGCAATGAGCGCGACATCAGCCCGGCCGGCGTTCCGTCGTTCAACGGCAATCGCCAGCAGGCGAACAATTATGTGCTGGACGGGGTGGAGATGAACGAGACCATGAATAATCTGGCCGCGTATAACCCCGCTCCTGATTCGATTTCGCAGGAGAGGGTCATCACCGGCAACGCCAACGCTGAGTACGGCAACGTGAACGGCGGCGAAGTCCTGGTGGTCACGAAGTCGGGAACCAATCACATCCACGGCAGCCTGTACGAGTATTACCAGGACAACAATCTGGCCAGCGCAAATTCCTGGTACAACAACTATGTCGGGCTCCCGATTACCCCTTTTACGCAGAACCAGTTTGGCGGCACAGTCGGCGGGCCCATCTTCAAGGACAAACTGTTTGTTTTCGGTGATTACGAAGGGTTCCGCTATCACACCGGCGGCATGGGGTACGCCACGGTGGCCACCGCCGATATGCGCAATGGCGATTTTCACGAAATCGGCGTGGGCGCCAGCAACGAGACCGGCGTGCAGTTGTACAACACCAACAATGGCGGGGCTTACTCAGCCGCCACGCCCTACGGGAACTGCACCACCGCTCCTACCACTTGCAATCAGATCCCCATCAATAACCCAGCGGCAAAATATCTGTTTGCCCACCCGGAAGTGTATCCCATGCCCAACCACGCGCCGCTAGCCGGTTACGTGGATCTAAATAACTATCTGGGATTCGCCAAGAGCCAGACGCATAACAATCAGGGCGACGTGCGCGTGGACTACACCGTTTCACCGAGCGACACAATCACGGGCCGGTACAGTGACGGCGATGCGTTCGATCTCCCCGTGCACACCGTTCTCGCCATCACCTTCCCCACCGCCAACAACTACCCCTTCCAGAGCCTGATGCTGGCCTGGACGCACACCTTCACGCCTGCTCTGCAGAACGAATTCCGGGCCGGTGTATCCCGGGTGGTATGGGTGCAGGGCGAACCGTACGACTCCACCGGGAATTTCACAAAGGATGGCGACAACACGCTCGGCATTCCCTTCCCCAACCAGCCATTCCAGGGATTCAGCCTGCTCGGGTTCAACAGCAACGAAACCTCGGTGGGGACCACGGCGATCGCCACTGAGTTTCACGAGAATAACTTCTTTTACTCCGACAACCTCACGTGGCAGCACGGAAAGCACAACACGAAGTTCGGCGCGCAGATCGTGCGCTACCAGCAGAACAGCTTCTATCCCGGCAACGCGGGCGCGCTGGGCGGCTTCGGATACAACGGTCAGTACACCGCTAATCCGATTACCAGCCAATACGGGTATGGATTCGCCGACTTCGTCCTCGACGAAGCCGACGGCGACCAGGTCGGCGGCGTCGCCGGCCCAGTGGGATACCGCCAGTATCGCAACGCGTGGTACGCGCAGGACGACTGGAGAGTTCTGCCTAACCTGACTCTGAATCTGGGGCTGCGCTACGGCTACGATCAGCCGCTCTACGAAGTCAACAACAAGGAAGCCAACATCATTGGCAGCGATCTGGCGAACCCGAATCCCACGGCGACGGTTTCGCAGATTGTGGAATACGCCGGCAAGAACGGAGCCAGCCGCGCGCTCTATAACCCGTACTACCTGAACTTCATGCCGCGCCTCGGTTTCGCGCTGCAGGCCACCCATCGGCTCGTCCTGCGCGGCGGCTACGGTATTACCGACTGGATGGAAGGCACGGGCGCCAACTTGCGGCTGACACAAAATCCGCCGTTCCTGTCCAACTTTTCGTACTATCCCATTGCCCCAACCAATACCGCCGCAGGAGCCGCTCCGGTGTCGGTGGCGAATGGCTTCAACACCTCTTCCGGCACACAGTCGTTCAACTACGGCCAGTTCAATGCCTTTACACCTAACCTGCAGCCGGCGCTGATCCAGCAGTTCAACCTGAGCTGGCAGATGCTGTTGAATTCGACTACGTCGGCGACGGTAGGCTATGTTGGCCAACTGGGCCAGCATCTGGTGGTGCCGATTCAAGCGAATCAGTGGCCGTCACCCGCCACGGGCCTGTTGGCCGATAACGATTGCAGCGGCACCATTGCGGCGCCGGCGCCCTTCTGCGGATTGGTCGGGAACTACGCCAACATCTATGTGACGCAGTCGGAAGGCTATTCAAATTACAACGGGCTGCAGGCAACACTGCGTCATCAGGCCGCGAATAACCTCGAATACGTCATCAACTACAGCTACGCCAAGACCATGACGGATAACGCCGGTTTCTATGGCGTGGCCAGCGTCGCCGAGTACAGCTCGTTCTATCAAAACATCTACGATCCGCAGGCTGATTACGGTCCGGCGGGTTACGACTCAAAGCACACGCTGAATGCCTTCGGCATTTATCACCTGCCATTCGGGCGCGGCCAAAAGTTCGGCAGCAACTGGAATCGGCTGACCGATGAGGTGCTGGGCGGATGGCGGCTCGCCGGCGACGCGATTCTCTACTCCGGATTCCCGGTCACCATGTATTCGCCGCTGGACTACAACGTCTACGCGAACGAAAACCATGCGATCCAGTTCCGGAAGATGAAGATCGTCCATCGCACCCTCGACAACTGGTTTGGCACGGATCCTTCGGCGGTTCCCTGCCTGACGCTCGACCCCACAACGGGCAATACCGTCGATAACGGCACGTGCGCTTATGGCGTCGAGTCGGAAAATGGCTTCGGAAACGCCTCCAATGGATCGGAACGCGCTCCGGGATATCGCAAGATCGACATGGGAGCCTTCAAGGTCTTCCGCATTACGGAGGGCCAAACCCTCGAATTGCGGGGCGAGGGATTTAACGCCTTCAACATGGCCAGCTATGCACCGCCGGACTCCTGGCTGCCGGATTCCAGCATCAACTACCTGGGGAAAATCACCAGCACCAACTCCTCGCAGCGCATCCTTCAGGTATCCATGCACTACAAGTTCTGAGGGAATGGCACGGAGTTCAACGCATTTTGGGGGCACGGGTCAGGATGAACGTGCCCCCGGAGTGTGTCAGGAGCGACTGGGGCTCTCCTGAGGCAGGCGGAGGCAGTTGCCGTAGGATGGACCCTGATCGGGGCTCCGGACACTCTCAGAGCGCTCAAAACGGCAAGCACGAGTGGTCCAAAAGGTGCAGTAGCATTCCGGGACAGTCAGCACAAGAAAGGGGCCGATTCTATCGAAATTCCCGCCATCTCCCGGCCAGATGCGGGCAGCGATCTTGCCGCTCTACCGGAACCTGCCGACGGTGAGCGCGATCATTGGGGGGATTTTGTGATGGCTGGCGTAATCCTTGGTGCCGTGGAGACCCGGCGATCGAAATGGGCCCTATTCGCCGTTCATTCGCTGGCTATCTGGTCATCATCGGGGTTGTTCCGGCTGCGAGGCAGCCCTGGAACTGCGGTACGTGCACTCTTCGACACCTGCCCCAAAAGTCGCATATCGAGCAGAATCAAGGGCTATATACTGATCCCAGTGAACCGAAAGGGTCCCGTTTACTCGATGCGCACAGACATCAACGCACAAGTCGGGAAACGCCAGAAAACCTCCCGCGATTCAGACGACTGTGCCCAGAACAACGGAGATCCGCAATGGCTTCAGTAGCGAAGATCTTTCCCTCCCCGGTTCGCGTTTTGATTGCCGACGACCACGCGATGTTCCGAGATGGGCTGCGGAAGCTGCTTGAGGGAGAGCCGGGCTTCGCGGTAGTCGGAGAAGCGGCGGACGGAGAGAAGCTCGTGGAGCTCGCCAGGGAGACAAAAGCGGACATTATCCTGCTTGATCTCTCGATGCCCCGACAGGATGGAATGGAGGTTCTGCGCGAGTTGGCCTCTTTGGAGATTCCGGTGCGTACGCTGTTGCTGACCGCTTCGATTGACAAAGCCCAGGTGGTGCAAGCTCTGAAACTCGGGGCTTACGGGGTCATCCTGAAGGAGTCGACCTCGCAGAGGCTCTTTGAAAGCATTCGCTGCGTCATGGGAGGCCAATACTGGGTTGGACGGGAGAGCGTTTCCGATCTGGTCAGGGCGTTGCGCTCCGTGTCGCCGTCGACGGCCGGCGGTCCACGGCCAAAGGATTTCGGTCTCACCCGCCGCGAGCTGGAGATTGTGACTCTGGTAGTAGCGGGGTATTCGAACCCGGATATCGGCCAGAGGTGCTCCATCAGCGAACAAACCGTGAAGCACCACATCAGCAACATCTTCGACAAGCTCGGCGTCTCTAATCGCCTGGAACTGGCGCTTTTTGCGGTCAATCATCGGCTAACGGAAGCGCTTTCCTGACCCCTGCGCGGCCTCGGTAACACCCCAAAAGACACTTTGGTTATGTGGCGGTCGTCCACTTAATCGCATTAGTTCCCACTGGTACCACTCCATCGTTCTATGCCGATAGCACTGCACAGTCCCATGACCTTAGTACTGTCGGGCTATTGAGGACTTTGAGACTCCCGCATAGCCTAAGAACTCGCGACATCGGGGAAAACAAGCTGACGCCTCTGTGCGGCAAGGAGACAGAATGGAATTGAACCAAACCGTAACAGAGACAAATGTGGAAACGTCCCGGGCGCGGCGCTACGAGATTGGAGCGGCCATTCGATACCGCATTCGAGGGGAGAGAGAGTGGCACGAAGGTGCAATGGAAAACATCAGCTTCTCTGGCGTACTAATACGTGCAACGGATGTGATACATCCCGACACAATCATAGAGATGCGGTTTTTGCTACCTGTTGAACTGAACGGCGAGTGCGCGGCTGAAGTTCTGTGCCAGGGTTCCGTGGTTAGATCGTCGAAATGCTCAGAACCGGCTGGCAGCGTGACAATCGCCGCCAGAATAAATCACTCGCGGCTTCTGCGTCAGACCCCAGAGAAGAAGATGGAGCCAGGGATTTATCTTCCGGTAGCAATCACCGACTAGCTTAATGGTCTAATCCACGTTTTGATTTCGCTGGAATTATGAAGTGAGCATATGACCCGAGCACTGCGCTGGGGCACATGCTGGAGTTTTGAACAGTCAAGTAAAGAATGGGCACTGTTGCTCACAGGGCGAAGCTGCATCTCTTAGACGAGTTGGACCACAATCGTTACCTCGGACAGAAAGAGACACACCGCATGCAGGACACAGAGAAGAACGACGCCGCAACCGGTGACTGCTCGGCATGGTGGGCACTGTATACCCGTCATCAGCATGAGAAGGTAGTGGCTGAAATGCTTGAGGCCAAGGAGTTTGAGGTTTTCCTGCCGCTGTACGAATCAGTTCGGCGCTGGAAAGATAGGCGAAAGGTGATTTCGCTGCCTCTGTTTCCCGGCTATGTGTTTGTTCGGGGGGGGATCGGCCGCCGTCTGGAAGTCGTGAGCACTCCGGGAATCCACATGATCCTCTCGCATGGGGAAGAGGTCGCGATCATCCCGGAAAATGAAATTCAGGCAATTCGCAGAACGGTTGGAGGAAATCTCCGGTGCGAACCGCATCCTTTCCTGAAATGCGGCGAGCGCGTACGTGTCACGCGCGGATCGCTGCAGGGGGTTGAAGGAATCCTGGTCCGCAAAAAGAATATGGACCGGCTTGTCCTTTCGGTGGACATGCTGGCGAAGTCAGTAGCCGTGGAGATCGATGCATTGGACGTGGAACCTGTAGGGGCGTCCGCTGCAATCGCTGGAGTGCAAGCGGCTCAGATGGCGAACGGTGTCCCGGCTCCCAGGGTATGGCTAGCCAGCTGACCATGGGAGATCCGATGCGGAGAGGGACTCGATTCAGTGGTAACGGTGGGATAACCGAGTCTCTCTCTGCGGGAACTTTCGACGGAAATTGATATGAAAATCAGGTTAGATCGCTCTATGAAGGCCGGGCTGATGGCAATAGCCCTTTCCGGCTCTCTGCTATGCCAGGGGGCCATGGCTGGCCAGGCCGAGCACCAGGCGGCCGGGAACGCAGCGTCCGCGCCCGCGCAGGCACCCCAGGTCTCCGGCACCAGGCCACACGAAAGCAAGTACGTGATTGGAAACGACGACGTGCTGTCGATCAATGTCTGGAAAGAACCAGATCTCACCCAATCGCTTCCCGTACGGTCGGACGGAAAGATCTCACTCCCTCTCATAGGCGAATTGCAGGCAACGGGTCGGACGCCCGTGCAGTTGGAACTGGACATCACCGCCAAGTTGCGCGCCTTTATCACGCAGCCGGACGTCACGGTGATCGTTCAGCAAATGAACAGCCAGAAATTCAACATCCTGGGAAGAGTTGCAAAACCAGGTTCATATTCGCTTTCAGCCACAACTACCGTTCTGGACGCGATTGCGGAGGCGGGTGGCTTTCAGGACTTCGCCAAGCAAAAGGGGATCTACATTCTGCGCCCGAATGCAGGAGGCCAGGAGTCTCGCATCCCTTTCAATTACAAGGATGTAGTTAACGGTAAACATCCGGAAGAGAATATCCGGCTTGAGCCACACGACACGATCATCGTGCCCTGAAGTGATATCCATGCTGACACGAATCTGCCTGAGCTTCGCGCTGCTCGCCGCCGCTCCCGTCTGGAGCCAGGTGGACAGCTCGACGCAAATGGCTCCGAACTCATCCAGCGACGATCAGATGCTGGTTCCACCGCCGATCAGCGGCGCTGCGTATCCCTCTGAAGTGGGTTCCGAAACGCGATCCAATTACCTGAACGCTGGACTGATCTTCAGCACCGGGTACATCAATAATTTTTATGCGGGCTCCGGGACCACGCCGGTCAATGACGTCACGTATCTGGTCCAGCCCACAATATCTCTCGATCAGACGATGTTGCGGTTTCATGAGAAGCTGAGCTACAGTCCGGCATTCGTTTTCTATCAGCCAACCAGCGCGCTGAATACAGCCAACGAGAACGCAGCCGCGAACTTCCAAATCGACCTCAGTCCACATGTGACGCTACAAGCCGTGGACACGTTTAACAAGACTTCCACTGCCTTCAGCCAGAATTCGTTCTCGTCGGGAAGCACGATCTCCGGCTCGCCGACGCCTACCACGCCGGGCATTGTTGCGCCCGACGCGCCTGAGTGGACAAACAACACGAATGTCGGTCTCTCCTGGCAATTCACGAGGAGTGACATGATCAGCGCGGCGGGAACGCTGTCTGAACTCAACTATCAGGACGCTTCTGAAGCGCAGGGTCTTTACGATTCCAGCGCGCGCGGAGGTTCGGCCTCCTTAACTCACCGACTGGACGATCGGCAGTACCTCGGGGGGCTGTATCAGTATTCGCGAATTCTCGCGACCCCGGTGGACGGGGCTAACGAATCCCTGGGAAGCACAACTCAGCTCAACAGCATATTCGGCTATTACACGGTTTATCCCGAACGGACTCTTTCCCTGTCAATCGTCGGTGGATCTGAATATTACGAAATCAGCGCTTTGCCCGCGACGACTATTCAAGCGTGGGCGCCGGCGGGGATGGCCAGCGTTGGCTGGCAAGGCTTGCATACCAATTTTGCCGCCAGTTTCAGCCGAATGGTAAGCGCGGGCGAGGGCGTGGCCGGAGCATCCATCAGCGACAGCGCCAGCGCATCAGCGAGATGGCAGATAGCGCGCAACTGGACGGTCGGAGTCAACGGTAATTATTCGATCCTGAACAACGCTGCGAAGCCTGGTCTCGCAGCTTCCACTGTCGGCGGCCACTCGATTGGCGGCGCGGCTTCTGTGGAGCACAGCATGGGCAACAGCTTCCGCATTGCGTTCCAATATCAGCGCCTGCATCAGGATTACGGCGGTATCGCCGCCATATCGGCAGACCCCAACACCGATATCGCGCTGGTCTCTCTCAACTATCATTTGTCCAGGCCTCTGGGAAAATAATCATGACGGAAGATTTCGAAGAACAACCGAAGCAGCAGTTTGATATCGCGCGGTACATGGACCTGGTTCGCCGGCGTCACATGTATTTCCTTGTGCCGCTCCTGTTTGGCTGGCTGCTGGTTTGGGGAGCAAGCTGGGTTCTCCCCGCGCGCTATCTATCAAGCGTGCTCATTCTGGTGGAGCAGCCCAGCATGCCCAAGAATTATGTCGTCCCAAATGTCGATGACGACTTACAGACCAGGCTGGTCAGCATTTCCCAGCAGATTCTTAGCCGCACGCGCCTCCTCATAATCATCGATAAATTGCATCTTTACACCGACAAGCGCCGCCACTACACTCCCGACGAAGAAGTGACGATGATGCGGAGCGACATCCATACCGACCTGGTCCATGACCCCACGACCGGCGCAATCACTGCATTTACTGTTGCCTATTCAGCACCAAATCCCTATCTCGCGCAACAGGTCACCAAGGAGCTAACCGCCCTGTTCATCGGCGAGAACCAAAAGGAAATTGAGAAACAGTCGGAAGACACCACGAACTTCATCAGCGACCGGCTGGCGGACGCGCGCACGAACCTTGCAGAGCAGGAAGCAAAGGTTCGAGAGTTCGAAGCGGCCCACGAAGGCGAACTTCCGACCCAGCAAACGAGCAATCTCCAGATCCTGAGTGGACTGCAGGCGCAGATACTGAATGAGCAGGATTCTCTGAATACGGCCAAACAGCAGCGCATATACTTCCAATCGTTGATTGAACAATACCGATCGCTGCACGCCGCGCCTTCTCAAGGTTCCGGCGCCAGTCCAACGGAGGCGTCGGCGCTTGACGAGCAACTCATCAAGCTAAGGTCGCAGCTTGCCGAACTCAGCACGCGGTATACCGATCAATATCCTGCAGTTCAAAATCTTAAGGAAGAGATCGCCAAGACGGAAAAGATGCGGGATCAGGAGGTTGCTGATCTGAAAGCCAGGGCGAATACGGCGAAGCAGTCCAAAGCCACCAGCAGCACGAACGATCTAAGCGATGGTATACAAAGTGGGCCGCTGTTACAGCTTGAGGGCCAACTGCGCGCGAATCAGGCCGAGATCACCAACCGTGAGCAGGCGATCGCTGGATTGAATGCCAAAATCAACAACTATCAGGCTCGACTCAACGCGGAACCTGCGAGCGAGCAGCAGCTGGCGGATCTGACCCGCGGCTACGAACAATCGAAGGCGAATTACGATGACCTGCTCAAGAAGGAAAATGAGTCAGCGATGGCTACCAGCATGGAGAAAGTGCAGCAGGGTGAGCGGTTTACGATGCTGGATGCTCCTACTCTGCCGCAGAAGCCGGATTTTCCGAATCGCCTCAAGTTCTGCGCTGCTGGTTTTGGCTTCGGTATTGCACTTGGCGGCGTCGTGGTGGGAGGACTGGAATTCATGGATGGTCGCCTGCACAGCGACAAAGAAATCACCGATCTGCTGCCAATCGCTGTGATTGCGGAAATTCCGGAAGTCCTGAGTTCTCGCGATGAAAAGCGGAACCGGCGAAGGGTCGTTCTCGGTTGGGCGGTGGCTGTCGTGGTTTTCGTCAGCATTCTCGTCGGTTCAGCCTTCAGCTATCTGCACGCTTAGGAATCTGCTGCAATGTATAAAGCATTCTTCAATCTCGTTCGCAACCCGTTCGACCTGACTCCCGACCCCACTTGTTTCGTCTCGACGAGGCGGCACAACGAGGCGCTGGCTGCGCTTTATTATGGGGTGCGGTGGCACAAGGGATTCGTGGTGGTCACCGGGGAGGTAGGCACGGGCAAGACGCTACTGTTGCGTTGCCTGCTGCGCCAACTCAGGGAGAGCACGGACATTGGTTATGCCTATGTTTTCAACAGTCGGCTTACATCGACGGAGTTTCTGCAATACATCGTTTCCGACTTCGGACTGCCAGCTTCCGGGAAGAATAAGGGTGAGCTGCTACTTGAACTCGGTCACTTTTTGATTGCGCGGGGAGAGCAAAAGCTAACGACCGCGCTCATTGTTGACGAAGCCCACCTTCTCTCCGAGGATATCCTTGAGGAGATACGGTTGTTGTCGAATCTTGAGACCACGGATGAAAAGCTTTTGCAGATCGTATTAGTGGGTCAGCCCGAGCTCGATCAAAAGCTAGACACCGTTGGCCTCCGACAGCTGAAGCAAAGGATCGCCCTTCGTGGCCAGCTCGGCTCTCTGAGCTTCGACGAGACAAAGCAGTATATCGAGCATCGGTTGCAGATTGCAGGCCGAGATGCGCACCGCGTTCCAATATTTCCGGAAGAGGCTGTTGCCACGGTTTTCAAGTATTCGCAGGGATTGCCCCGCTTGATTAACACCCTATGTGAGAACTCGCTGATCGCCGCGTATGCGATGCATTCACAGACGGTGACCCGGTACATGATCGAAGATATAGCTTCGGAATTCCGCCTCGGCGAGCCGGCGCCACGCCAGGACAATGCAACAGGTGATCCCCAGGAATTGAAGGACAAACCGGCCGGAGATGTGCTGTCGGATCTGTTTAACCTTTGCGAGAAAACACCGATAACTGGATCAGAGCCGACGGTCGGTACCGCCGTAGAAACGAGCGAACATGAGCCGTATATTTGACGCTTTATTGAGGGCGGACACCGAGCGTGAGGGAAGGAACGGATCGGTTCCCAGAGCAGCTACGGAACTTCTGGAGCGCGCAGAACGCCAGGCCTCCGAGCAAAAGCAATCTGAGACTCAGGCTGGCGATTTGACCGTGGTGGAATATACGGAAGCTGAACACCTCTTCGCTGCCGGCGATCCCCTTCCCGACACAACGTCAACTGAGGTTGCAGCAAAAGTCGAAGAACCGCTACCCGCAGAAACCGACGATATTCTGAACGAGTTTCAGACTGCTACCTTTTCACTTCCTGCAGAAGGCCGCCTGGTAGCGTTGACCGAGAGAGAGAGTCCGGCAGCGGAAGCGTTTCGCCTGCTGGGAGTCCGCCTGCGCAATCTGCGCAAGCAACGGCCGCTCCAGAAGATCCTGATTACCAGCACCGTTCCTCAGGAAGGCAAGAGCATGACAGCCGCTAATCTGGCGTGCACGCTGGCAGCGGGCACAACGCAAAAGGTGCTGCTGCTGGAAGGGGATGTGCGGCGGCCGGCACTGACGTCGATCTTCCAAATGACGGGGAAATCCGGAATTTGTGACTGGCTGGAGGGCGAGAAGAGTATCGTGTCCAGCATCTACCGCCTGGAAGGTTCGGGAATCTGGATTCTGCCGGCGGGCCGTGTTCCCGAAAATCCCCTGGGCCTGATTCAATCGTCCAAATTGCCAGCGCTCATGGAACAGCTGACGTCATGGTTTGACTGGATTTTGATCGACTCTCCGCCTGTCCTTCCTCTGGCTGACACGAGCATTTGGTCGCGGCTTGCGGACGGAATTCTTTTAGTTGCGCGTCATGGCATCACACAGAAGCGACAGCTAAAAAGAGGAATCGAAGCGATCGATGCGAAAAAGCTGATTGGCGCCGTGATGAACTCCACGACGAATTTGTTCGATCGTGACCACTACTATTACGGGACCCCCTCGAAATCCTCGTCATCATCTGCTCCATCCGTTCGATAGCTCCGCCCGCGTCGCTCCATTTCGTGAACTGCGCTCCCTGCAACGAATCATTGCGCAGCGCCCGGACGGCCGGTTCGCGTCTGGAATACGGACGAACACGCGATCTCCAGCCGTTGAAAAGCGATTCGGGACATCATCAGGAACGTGGTACGGGACTCAGACGAGTCCCGGGAAACAACATATCTATGAAGCTTTTCGAACGCCGCATTTCCTGCCAAAAAGCGGGATTCGTTGTCGCCCTTGCAATCGTTGCTGGTTCAGTGGCTGGTTGTGGCAGCAACGGGATGATGAATACGGCGGCAAGCGATCCGGTGCCCGGCCAGAGCACCAGCGTGACGGTGTTGTTGTCCAGCACAGCCAACGACCAATTGGCGAACTTTCAGATGAGCCTCGCCAACCTGACACTTACAGACGAGAATGGCAAAGCCGTAACGGTCTTCAATCTTAATCCGAAGCAACTGGCGGAATCGATTCACTCCAACAGTGTGCTGGAACCAATGGAAGCAGTTAGCATTCCACAAGGCGTATACACATCGGCTGCATTAACCTTCGCTAACCCTCAGTTCACTTATGTGACCTATGCAGCCAACGATATTTACTTCAACACAGGGCTGACATTTACCGGGGATTCCCCGCAGCCTGCGGTAGTCAACCTGCCGTCGCCGATCACCATCAGCGGGAATGCGATGGGGCTGGTGCTGGATTCTCGCGTGTCTCAGTCAGTTACGATGTCGGGAAACCCGCAGGGAGATGACTTTTCGACTTCGATCACACCCACATTTACAATCACGCCGGAAAACATTACTCCGGGAGCGACAACAGCGCTGAACGGCATGGAGACGGGACTTTTCGGACAAATCACGTCCACTGGTCCGGTCAGTTCTGATGCAAACAGCCTGGTACTGACCACTCCGGGCGGCTCCTCGTTGACGCTGAAACTTAACGGTGCAACCGCGTACCAGGGCGTGGATGGATATTCCGATCTGGCGTCTGGCATGTTCGCAGACGTGGATCTCGCGATCCAGCAGGATGGATCACTGCTGGCCACACGCGTGGAAGTGGCAGATAAAACGGCGCGTGATCTGGTGACGGGGCCAGTTTTTAACCCTAATAACCAGGCGGGAACGTTCAACCTTGTGGGTGAACGCGAAGAGGGTGATGATTTTACATCCGAGTTTCGTTCTGGCGGACTCGCTCTGCGATTCACAGGAGATACGAGCTTTCGAATTTTCGGCGGATTCACGGCTGCGCAGAGTCTGCCCTTCGCAGCGGTCTTTGACCGCGCCAGGCTGGCGCCAGGCCAGGATATAGCGATCACCGCCGCCTCCATTCCGACCACTGGGCCTTTCCCGGTCGTCAGCACGGCGACGCTCATACCGCAAACCGTGGATGGGACAATCAGTTCGGTCAACAGCAGTGGTGCTTACACAATCTACGCTGTAACTCTGGCCTCCTATGATCCTCTCACTCCGCCGGGCGAAGCATCTACGCTGAACGTCTATGCCGGCAGCAGCACTCAGATGCTCAACTCGGCGCCTGCCGCCGTGGGCAGCATTCTGCGATTCCACGGGTTGGTTTTCAATGATCGCGGCACTCTGCGGATGGTCTGCGACGAAGCAACTGACGGAGTAAGTGAATAAGACGGGCGCTGAATTCACCTGGCAGTGCCTCTCCTTCCCAGTCAATCCAGGTTCACGCTTCAAATTGTGTTTTCACAGGCTTGATATCAATCGAGCTTTGGATGGTTCCTGCCGTTTGTAAGAAGACTTAGCGTAAAGGAGACGGTTCATTGACACCGCGCACAGCAACAGACAAAGCACTATTTGGGCAATCCGTCGAGTTCCCTGCTCCGGATGGCACACGTACGACGTTGAGTGAGGATGCGTTCCGGCGCACGATCGCTATCGAGCGGAAGAGAACAGAACGATCCCATGAGCCATTTCTGCTGATGTTGCTGGAAATGGGAAACCAATCGGCCCCGCGAAAGAACGCCAAAGCCCTTGACAGTGTCATCACCGCACTGCAGGCATCCACTCGGGACACCGACGTTCTGGGCTGGTACAAAGACCAGAAGACGGTGGGAGCAATCTTTACGGGCCTGGTGAGCGACGACAAGGGCACCGTAGTGAAAACAATTCTGAGCAGAGTGGGAGCAGCGCTGGAGAGTGAGCTGCCTTTTGATCAGCTCAGTCAAATCAGCTTCTCCTTTCACTTTTTCCCCGACGACTGGGATTCGGACAATTCCGGCGACCCCAGCAATCCAATTTTGTATCCGGACCTGTTCGCTTCATCCAATGGCAAGCGAGCCCTGTTTGGAATAAAGCGGATGATGGATATTGCCGGCAGCACGCTCCTGCTGATGATCTGTTCGCCCCTGTTCGCCGCGATAGCCATGGCAATTAAGGCGACCTCCGACGGCCCCGTGTTCTTTAAACAGGATCGCGTGGGACAATATGGCCGACGCTTCACCTTCCTGAAGTTTCGATCGATGCAGGTTAACAACGATCACGGTGTTCACCGCGAATACGTCAAGAAGCTGATTGCCGGCAGCGCCGAACGCATATCGCTGGACGGAAGCAGTGAGGGCGTATACAAGCTGGCCAACGATGCGAGAATTACACCGGTCGGGAAGTTCCTGCGGAGAACGAGCCTCGATGAGCTACCGCAGTTTATCAACGTACTCTGGGGCGACATGTCGCTCGTGGGTCCACGGCCGCCCATCCCCTACGAACTCGCGGCCTATCAGATTTGGCACCGGCGCCGTCTGTTGCAGGTCAAGCCCGGGATCACCGGACTGTGGCAGGTTACGGGTCGAAGCCGCGTCACCTTCGATGATATGGTTCGCCTGGATCTGCAGTATGCGACGTCGTGGTCTCCCTGGCTGGACGTCAAGATACTGATGCGCACACCTGGGGCGGTTATTAAAGGCGCATACTAGTCGCTTAGTTTGCACAGATTCTTCCTGCACAGTCTACCCTTCCGGCTTCCCTGCCCCGTGTATCTCAAACGCTGCATCAACTGAAAGAATGGTCACCCCGTCGTGAATTTCGGTGTAATTGGTTTTGGTTACTGGGGCCCGAACGTCGTGAGAAATCTCGCGAATCTGGAGGGCTCACAGGTATCTTCTATCGCAGAGATGAACCCGGCGGCGCGGCTCCGTGCTCAAAAAGCTTATCCGGGAGTCCACGTCACGGCTGACACGGCAGAGCTGATTGCATCGCCGGCCATCGACGCTGTCGCCGTCATCACGCCAGTATGGACGCATTATGAACTGGCCAAGGCTGCGCTGGAAAATGGCAAGCATGTATTCGTTGAGAAGCCATTCACCAGCACAACGGCGCAGGGCGAAGAGCTGATCGAGCTTGCCTGCAGAAAGAACCTGAAGATCATGGTGGACCATACCTTCCTCTTCACGGGAGCCGTGAAGAAGATTTGCCAGTTGCTCGACGAAGGGACGCTGGGCCAGCTTTATTACTACGATTCCACGCGAGTGAACCTTGGTTTGTTCCAGCATGACATTAACGTTCTGTGGGATCTTGCGCCGCACGATCTTTCGATCATGGATCACCTCATTAAAGCAACCCCAGAGGCAATCGTAGCGACCGGGCAAAAGCATCTCAACTGTCACGAAGACGTGGCCTACATGACGCTTTATTTCCCGGAGAATGTCATCGCGCACATCAATGTGAACTGGCTCTCGCCGGTGAAGGTTCGCACTACGCTGATCGGCGGTGAAAAGCGAATGCTGGTTTGGAACGATCTCGAAGCGGATGAAAAGGTGAAGATCTACGACAAAGGTGTAGACATCACCAACCGCGAGGGCGTCTACGAGCTCCTGGTGAATTACCGGTCTGGCGATATGTGGGCTCCGCAACTCGAGCAGGTCGAGGCTCTCCGCCAGGAACTTTCCTACTTCGTAGACTGCATTGCCAGCGGACAGGATCCGCACAATGACGGTAAAGCCGGCCTTCGCGTGGTGAAGATGCTCGAGGCGGCCAGCGATTCGCTGAACAAACGAGGGGCATTGGTCTACCTGTGAATTCCTGGAATTGCATTGCGGACGACGTCCGGATGGGCAAAGACGTCCGGTTATCTAAATTTATCAATTTATACGGATGCGAAATCGGGGATGAAACCAAGATCGGCGCGTTCGTTGAAATCCAAAAGAACGCCAGCATCGGCAAGCGCTGTAAGATATCCAGCCATACTTTTGTCTGCGAGGGCGTCCTGATTGAAGACAACGTCTTCATTGGTCATGGAGTGACGTTCACCAACGACACTTATCCTCGCGCAACCACCCGCGGCGGGGATCCGCAGACCGAAGCTGACTGGAAGGTTGAACCGACCGTTATTCGAAAAGGCGCTTCCATCGGCTCGGGCGCAACCATACTCTGCAATATCACGATCGGTGAGAACGCGATAGTCGGAGCCGGCAGCGTCGTCACCAAAGATGTCCCACCTAACTCGATCGTGGTCGGAAACCCCGCCAGGGTCCTGCGTTATATCCAATCAAGCACGGAGGGTCACGATGTACAGTCATAACTCGATTCCTTTTCTCGATCTTGTTGCTCCGCATATGGAGCTTGAGCAGGAGCTCACGAGCGTGTTTCGCCGGGCTCTTCACACGGCAGGGTTCATTGGCGGGCCCATGGTGGAGGAGTTCGAAGCGTCCTTTGCCGAGTTCTGCGACACGAAATATTCCATCGCCGTCAGTAGCGGAACGGATGCGCTGCGCTTTGCTCTCATGACCTGCGGCGTTCAGTCTGGCGATGTCGTTCTGACCGTGCCCCACACGTTTATCGCCACGACGGAAGCCATTTCACAAGCCGGCGGTACGCCGGAGTTTATCGATATCGATGAGCAGACCTATAACATGTCCGTAGAGCATCTGCGGCAGTTTTTGGAGGAGCAGTGCTCCAGGAGTGCATCTGGAGCGCTGATCAGCCGCCGCCACAACCGGCCCATCACTGCGATTGTTCCGGTACATATCTACGGTCAGATGGCCGACATGGATGCGATTCTGGAACTGGCTGAACAATATGGACTGACAGTTGTCGAAGATGCTTGTCAGGCGCATGGCGCCGAATATTTTTCGAGGCGCTCCAATCGCTGGATGAAGGCTGGATCCATGGGACGCGCTGCCGCATTCAGTTTCTATCCCGGGAAAAACCTGGGAGCCTGCGGCGAAGCAGGAGCTGTAACCACGAACGACAGCGCCATAACTGCCACTACCAAAATGCTGCGCGACCACGGTCAGGCACAGAAGTACTACCACGACGTGGAAGGCTATAACGGTCGGCTGGATGCAATCCAGGCGGGACTGCTTCATGCAAAATTAGGCCATCTTTCCAAATGGAACATGCAGCGCCAGGACCGCGCAATCGAATACAACCGCCTGCTCGCCGGCAATGACGCGGTGGCTTGTCCGTATGAACCTTCCTGGTCACGTTCCGTCTATCATCTGTACGTAATCCGCACAGGCGATCGTGACGGGATGATGCGGCACCTGAAGACGGCAGGGATCGGTACAGGCATCCACTATCCTGTTCCGCTCCACATGCAAAAGGCGTATGCGTCGTTTTGCTACAGGCCAGAAGACTTTCCGGTCGCGACTCAGGCGGCGGCTGACATCCTCTCGCTGCCGATGTTCCCGCAGCTGACGGCCGAGCAACAGGCCCGAGTCGCGGAGGAGATCCTGGTATTCACGTCAACTATTTCCCAAAAGCCGGCAAAGAGCAGCGACAGTATGCTCGAAGAGGCCCAACTTACAGCATGACCAGCCCCCGGGGCGCACTCTTACGTCCGACTCAGCACTCTGAGCAGACAGTCTTACAATAGGCAAAGCATCCCGCACCGGCCTGCATCAGGGCCGGTGATTGGGCCAGGATGAAAATTCAAGTGGCATTACAGAATCTTCCCACGAAATCTATGGCGCCCAACTCCATAACAGATATGCCCGATTTGCAGGAAAGTGTGTCTCGAGGCACAGACTCATATTTGACGAAGAGAGGCTCGCAGCGTCGAAAGATCTGGATCGATCTCGAAAATTCCCCACATATTCCGTTTTTCGAACCGATCATCGAAGAACTTAAAAAGCGGAACTGTGAGGTCATTCTCACTGCCAGAGATTGCTTCCAGGTCTGCGAGCTGGCCGACATGGCCGGATTGCAGTACCGGACAATTGGCCGACACTACGGCAAAAACCGCATCGCGAAACTGCTTGGTCTGGGGATTCGCGTGCTGCAGCTAGCGCCGTTTATCATTCGCCAGAAGCCTACAATCAGCGTCTCACACGGGTCCCGATCGCTCAGCGTTTTATCGGCCCTGCTGGGCATACCCACGGTCATCATTATGGATTACGAATATGCTGACCAGCGACTTACCAAATGGCTCGGATCGCCGAACAAGAAATGGATCGTCACACCGGAAGTTATACCTTCCTCCATCTTTGAAAAGTTTGGCATGTTAAAGGATCATGTCCTGCACTACCCGGGAATCAAGGAAGATGTTTATGTTCCGTTCTTTCAGCCGGATCCTTCTCTGAAGGATGCGCTTGGGATTACGCCGGACGATATTGTGGTGACGATCCGCCCACCTGCCACGGAGGCCCACTATCATAACCCTGAAAGCGAGAGGTTGTTGATAGAGGTGTTCAAAGTTTTGGGTGAGCAGCCGAAGGTTAAGACGATCCTGCTGCCGCGCACTCCCAAACAGGCCGCAGAGATCCGAGAGTCTCAGCCGGAATTGTTTGCCACTGGCAGAATCATGGTTCCGGAGCACGCTGTGAACGGGCTGGACCTAATCTGGTACTCGGACCTGGTGATCAGCGGCGGCGGAACGATGAATCGGGAAGCTGCAGCGCTGGGAATACCCGTCTACAGTTTGTTTCGTGGAACCCTGGGAGCCGTGGACAAACATCTGGCCGCGACAGGAAAGCTGATTCTGCTCGAGAGTACACGCGATGTGCGCGAAAGACTGAAAGTCGTTAACCGCGAGAAGAGCGCAAACTTCAAACCGGGCCGAAGTGCTGCGCTTGAGGCCGTGGTCACCCACATTAATGCAGTGCTGGAATTTCGAGGCTAAGAATGCAATCAGGCGCTTTCGCTTACGCGGAACAAACAGAGTTGGGTAACCGCAGCATCTCCGAGTTATGTGATCTCGCAGCGCGTGGGCTCGAGCAAATGCTCGACCCCGAGACGCAGATTTTCTGCGATATTTACAATCGTACGGAATCGGGCATGCGGCGTCAGGGGCTGTCCCGGCGCTACACGATGATGACTTTACTCGGGCTTCATCGCTACGAGAATTCCGGCCGTCGCTCGCCCGTGGCTATTGCTCCGGTGCTTGACGCGCTGCTCAGCGACCTTCAGTGGATCTCCGGGGCTGGAGATTTGGGGTTGCTGCTCTGGACATGTGCAGAGCTGGCGCCGGATCGACTGCCACAGGTTTATCAGCAGGTGCAGGCGCAGAATGCGCTGGAGCGTTTCCCTGACGGGCGCCAGGGATCAACTATGGAAGTTGCCTGGTATCTGACTGGGCTTGCAACTTGCTGCCTGGCAGGCCACACGAAACTTCCTGAGCTTCATGCGCAGATTGGGGTAGCTCGCCAAATCCTGAAACGTAACTGCGGCGTCGCCGGAGTGTATGGGCACCGGACACGGAGCAGTCCACCATCCGGGTATCTTCGCCGCCGCATCGGCAGCTTCGCCGATCAGGTTTATCCGACAATAGCTTTCGCGCGGCTGTCCCAGGCGTTCCCGGACGAGGAAGCCCGTGAAATGGCGCTGCAAACCGCCCGAACCATGTGCGAACTGCAGGCGCCTCTGGGTGAGTGGTCCTGGCATTACGATGCTGCCAGTGGCCGCGTAGTCAGTCGCTATCCGGTCTATTCCGTGCATCAGCATGCAATGGCGCCGATGATGCTTATCGAAGCGGGAAATGCGACAGGGTGCGATTTTAGCGAGCCCATGTATAAGGGGCTCGCCTGGATCAGCGGCAACAATGAGCTGCGCCGCGATTTCGTTGAGCCATCGCTCGGCCTGATCTGGCGCTGCATTTATCTGCGCACGGCAGACAAATTCACCGACGCCGCCATGAGATTCCTTCAGTTACGACAGGGCGTGGCGGATGCCGAGCTGGAAGTTCGCTATGAATGCCGCCCGTATGAGCTGGGGTGGCTGTTGTATGCGTTCGCCGGAAAATGAGCAGGAAAATCTCTAATACGAGTAGCGCATTGTCCAGTTATTCATCAGGAACACGCGGTCTGGTAAATCGTCTCCGCGAGTTGGCGACGCATACGGTGCTTGCATTCTGGAAAAAGCCGTTAAGCAGTGAGACGGATTCTGCTCGAACCGGGGCGTCGGCTTATGCGCGTTCTTTATAGCTTTCCCCATAGACTCGGTGCTGGCCGCATCTGCTACACCGCCTGGCAACAAGTAAACGGTCTGGTTTCTGCGGGAGTCGAAGTGACGCTTTTTGCCGGGGATTTAAAGCGGCCGGTGCCTCCATCCGTGGAGGTGCACACCACGCTGGCCAGGGGGAAGATACGGATTCCCTACAGGGTGTTGGGAAAAATGCGGGCCCTCGCTCTCCACGACTGGATGGTCGCGCGGAATCTCAAGAATTTTGCCGGCAAGGTGGACGTGGTGCATGTGTGGCCGTCTGCTGCGCAGCGGACGATTCGGGAAGCGAAACGGCTGGGAATTCCGACCGTGCTGGAACGGCCGAACGCGCACACGCGGTTCGCCTATGAAGTTGTCAATGCGGAATGCCGCCGGATTGGCGTGCCCCTCCCCAAAGGTCATGAATACGAGTTCAATGAAAGCGTCCTTGGCCGCGAAGAGGAGGAATTCCGGTCTGCAGATTTTCTTCTTTGCCCCTCCGAGTTCGTTGCCAGGACGTTTCGCGACCGGGGATTTCTGCCCAGCAGATTGCTGCGTCATCAATATGGCTTTGACCAATCCGATTTCTATCCGTCCAGTACTGTCCGGACCGACACGAGGTTCACGATGCTCTTCGCCGGTCAGGCAGCGGTCCGGAAAGGACTTCACTTCGCGATCGAGGCATGGAGAGCATCGGGAGCCAATCAACATGGAGTTTTCAAAGTCGCGGGCGGCTTCATTCCCGGATACCGGGAATATGTAGAAACACTGGCGCAGGGAGATCCGAGCATCATTTTTCTCGGCCACCGAGGCGACATTGCCGATCTGATGCGGGCGGCGGACGTGTTTGTTTTGCCGTCGCTCGAGGAAGGGTCGCCGCTGGTGTGTGCCGAGGCGATGGGGTGTGGATGCGTCAATCTCGTGTCTGACGTCTGTACTGACGTTTGTCGGCATATGGAAAACGGACTGGTACACCACGCCGGGGACATACCGATGCTGACCCAGCACATCTTGAATCTCTATCAGAATCCGGAGCTGCTGGCGAAACTGCGCTCTGGAGCATTGCGGAGTCGCAATGAATGGACCTGGACCGAAGCCGGGCGTGCACTGAAGGAAACCTACGAGCAGGCAGCGCGAATGTATGGACACGGGCCAGCGGTACTTGCCACTGCGGACAGCGCGGCTTTAGAGTCTGCCCTTCCATTTCCGAAGCCGATCTCAAGAGCGACCGAGTGACAACCACCCCAGTTGAACTGAAGATCGGACCCGTGCGGACCGATGGTGTAGAAGTGAACCGGCGGGTTCCGGCTTTGGACGGGTTGCGCGGCCTCGCCATCGTTGCCGTATTTCTTTATCATTACGCAGACGGCGGAAGCACGAGCTCGGTTCTCTGGGTAAGATGTTTTTCGCGAATTCTCGGTGTCGGGTGGTCCGGAGTCGATCTCTTCTTCGTGCTTTCGGAATTCCTGATTACCGGGATACTTTTCAATACGCAGACCGATCCGGAATATTACAAGAATTTTTACGTTCGGCGCGCTCTGCGGCGCCGCGACCAATTTACATGGACCGAGGCCGGAAGCAGCCTGGCGGGCGCATACGAAGGTGCTTTGCCCGACACGTCAACCGTGGCGGCGGTGCACGCAGCAAGTTAAGGGCAGCTGATATTGGCGTGCCTAGAAGTGCATTCTATCAACGGGATCGGTAAGAGACTGTTGCCCGCACCGTTGTGCCGCATGATTTTGAAAGGGATGGTTATGCCCGAGATGGAGACTCAGCCTGAAACCTCGAATGGCGCCGCGGCTTATCTTGATTTGCTAAAGGGCTGCCTGACCGCTTCGCTCTACGATGAGAGCGCGTGGCGCATACTAGAGCAAGACGGTAGTATCGTCCGTCGGCAGCTGGTAAAGGGCCTCGCTAAGCGAAATAAGATTATTATTCATGCTGCACCTTATGAGCCTGACAGACGCGAGAATGGTACTGACTGGCCTATGTTTGCGTACACTATGGTGGGTCGCAAGAGGCTTGACAGCCTCGAGGCCTGCATCCGGGATGTAGTGCGGCGGGGCATCGACGGAGACATCGTTGAGACCGGAGTCTGGCGGGGTGGATGTTGCATCTTCATGCGCGCGGTACTCCGTGAGCTTCGTGACCCACGCACAATATGGGCGTGCGATTCATTTGCAGGTATGCCGGCCCCCAAAAGTGCTAATGATGAGGTCGACCTTAGTTCGATGAAGTATCTTGCGATATCGTTGGAGCAAGTACGTAATAACTTCCGTCGTTTTGGACTGTTGGATGAGCAGGTCCGGTTTCTCAAGGGTTGGTTTTGTGACTCCCTCCCGAATGCACCGATCAAAACAATCTCCATTCTTCGCCTGGATGGCGATCTCTACCATTCAACAATGGATGCCTTAACGAACCTGTACCACAAGGTTTCACGATCGGGCTACGTCATCGTCGATGATTATGGCAGTTGGCCTGAATGCAAGCGCGCTGTGCATGACTTTTTGGATACGCGAGGGCTCGCGCCGCGACTTGTCCCTGTGGGTGACGGGCAAGCCGTTTATTGGCAGGTGGACTAGCTAACGACGGGAGCCTCCGACTCTTCCGCTGCGCTGCTGACATTCCGGGATCACATGGACGCATTTACAGGGGATCCGGGAAAAAGCGCCCGCCCTCCCGTTACTGCCGGGGGATTATTTGGCCCTGGGGTTTGGCATGACCCCCGGAGTCGTCTTAAGATGCAAGCAGAGGACTCCCCCCTATGTTTCACCCCATTCTCCGGCCCAAAAGGGCCGTGCCCGTCCTTAATGCCCGCAATTGCAGCGAGAAAGGGCTTTTGGTAACCAGCTCGATGATTTGTTCCTTGAAAGCTCAGATGTCCCTGCAATCTCGACTTCTTCCCTTTGTGGTCTTCGTGTTTCTGTGTTTGCTGACCACGGGCAGCGCCCATGCGGCGGGCGCATGCCCGGCGTCCGTCCCATCCGGCATCACCACCTGCTATTACGCCGACTACCTGAACGGCGCGGACGCGAACTCCGGCACCAGCGAGACCAGCCCATGGAAACACATTCCCGGCATGACCGGCTCGGGCGATTCGTGCTCGGGCAACTGCGCGGCTGTGACCCCGAGGGCGGGCATGGGATTCATTCTGCGCGGCGGGACGGTTTGGCCCTACACCGTATTTCCCTTTGTCTGGACATGGGCCGGAAAAAGTTCAGGGACCAGCCCTGGATGTACAGGGTCTGGCTGCATTTACATCGGAATCGACACAACCTGGTTTACTGGCGCTGTAAACTCGGTTGCTCCGCTCAAGGATTACGGCGGTTGCCCGCCGAGCGGCGTCACTGCGTCCATATCGGGTGGCGGCGGATCAGGAGCCGCGGTGACTCCCGTCATGATTGGAGGGCAGGCAAACTTCAACAACGGCGGCTACCTCGTGGCGTATTACAATGTCACGTCGCAGGGCAGCGGGTACACCTCCAACCCGACGGTAACCGTATCCGGCTCCGGCTGCTATAACGTGCAGGCGATTGCCGATATTCACCGCGCGGTTTGGGACTTAGGAGCAAATGCTTCTCAAGTGTGGACCAAGACACAGATGGTGACGAACGGAGGGATCATCCAGGCCCGTCCCGCCAGCTACACCACCTGGGATTCCATCGAAATCAGAAACACGGCCTACAACACCGGAGCCGCGGGGAACATTCCGCTGATCTTCAGCGTGGTGGAAAGCCCGAACACCACCATCGAAAACCTCTACATTCATAACTGGTACACGACGCAGGCGCACGGCATCGGCGGATCGGACGGCTCGATTGCCCTCAATTCCGGTTACAACTCAACAACGGCGTCTTCTCTGGTCCAGAACAACTACGTGATGAACGGGGATGCGGCCTACACCTGCACAAACTTCAACCAACCAGCGGTGTGCGGCTACGGCACAGCGATTCAGGTGCAGTCGGGCGTCGGCAACGCCACGCTGATGAAAAACAACCATATGGCCTTCACCAACTGGGAGGCTAGAGGATGCCCGGGAACGCTTCAGGGTAACGACCTGTGGGGCACAATCGAGTCGGACAATGGAGGCCACGCCAACAACATCTACATCGGACTTTGTGGATCAGGCGCGTGGACGATGATCGAAGAAAACAACCTGATTCACAACACCGACATCGGGGCCAACTCGCAGACGCCGCAGGGCAACGGAAATACCTGGTACATCTACAACAACGTGGCATGGACGGCGACCGGATCGGGCACCCAATGGGGAATCGACACCACGACCGGCCCCGGATCGTCACAGGCAAATATTTACTTCTGGAACAACACGATCGTCGGTGCACAAGGAACGGGAAGCTGCATTAACGTGAATGCCTCGGGTCCGGACACGGCGGACCTGCATATGTATCTCTATAACAATCAATGCATTTCGGACCAGAGTGCAAACCATTGGTTTGCGATTAACAATGGGAATGTTGCATCGGTCAACGGAGCACCGACACCGTCCAGCACGACCGCCGATTCGGCGAATACGATCATGACTCAGGCGGTTGCAGCCGCAGACGGATTCACAGTAAATGCTCTGCCTTTCGCGCCAATACAGTCATTCCTGTCGTCGCTGGTTCCCAGCGGACAGAACCCTTCGCCCTGCAGCACGGCGTTGGCGGCACTCTGCTTCGATATCGACGGGGTTGCGCGCCCCGGGGCGGGAACGAAATGGGGACCGGGTGCATATTACAACGGCACGGGAAAACCCTCACTCCCTCCGCCCATAGCCGTAAGTGGTGTTCTGCGCACTAACTGAAGTACAGCCGCGAAACCTACCAATATTCCGCTTCAAACGGGTTGAAGACGGCGGCCGGGGCGAGAGACATGCATCTCTCTCGCCCCGTGGCCGTCTCCTGCAATCCACGAGAAGTCCGTACCGACGCCCCCATCGTCTTCTCTTCCCGCTCATACGTAAGCTGCATGTGCACCCCCGGCCTTGCATGACTGAAAATTCCAAGCGAACTTCAATGACGCAGCGTTCAATCACATTTGTCGTGGCAGTGAACAACCGCGATATTCTGGCGAATAACTTCCTGGCCTCCGCTTGCCTGCAAGGCAAACATAAGCATCAGATCCTGATCCAGGAGGGGTTCGCGTCAGCCTCTAAGGCCTACAACGACGGTATCGACAAGAGTGCCAACGACGTCATTGTGTTCGCGCATCAGGATATTCTGTTCGCGACCGACTGGATCACGGATCTTGAGCGTGCGCTTGACGCACTGGAGGAGACGGACCCGGATTGGGGCGTTCTGGGCTGCTACGGCGAGACATTAAATGATGGGGGCCGCGGTTACATTCTCTCCGGAGAGCAGGGCATCCTGGGCAAGCCTTTTGCTCAGCCCGCGGCGGTGCAGACTCTCGATGAGCTCGTCCTGATCATGCGCAAGTCCTCGGGTATGCGCTTCGACGATGGCTTGCCTGGTTTTCATCTCTACGGCACGGACATTTGCATGGAAGCCGCGAAGCGAGGCAGGAAGTCCTATGCCATATCCGCGTTTTGCATTCACAATGCGGCACAAACGGTCATGCTTCCGGCGGAGTTCTATCGGGGTTTCCGGTACCTGAAAAATAAATGGGCCGACTGGCTTCCTGTCCAAACCACCGTCATCCGCATCACCTCATCCGGCTCCGAAATGTACAAGAGGCGAATCATGGAGTTCTACTTAAAGCACGTGCGCCGCAGAGTCAATGGGCTCTACCGCGTTCCCGATGGACGAACTCTACTTGAAAGGTACGATCCCATTGCGGGCGCGGAGATCTCCGCGCCGGTTGAGGCGAGCAGAACCCGGTGACGGCATTAACCCATCTCTACAATCGCGCGAAGTCGCGCGTACTGGCGACCGAAGAAACCCTGAAGGGCAAGGTTCTGCGCGGCGGAGTGTGGCTGGGCACCGCCAGCTTTACAGAGCAGATCGTCCGGTTCGCGCGCAGCATCGTGCTGGCCCGACTGCTTGCCCCGCAGGCATTTGGGGTTATGGCCGTCGTGCTTTCGGCCAGCACCCTCATCCACACACTGACGGATATCGGCGTGCTGGAAGCAGTCGTTCAAAACCCCAAGGGCGCCGAAGACGAGTACATCGATTCCGCCTTCTGGCTGGGCATCGGGCGGACGTTCATGGTGGCGGCCGTGATCTTCCTGCTGGCCCCATGGATGGCAGCGTTTTATGGCAATCCGGAACTGACGCCTCTGCTTCGGGTTGCCTCGCTTTCCGTGCTGATCGATGGCGCCTGGAGCCCACGGATGTACGCCGGCCTCAAGCGGCTGAGTTTCTCCCGCTACGCAGCCGTCATGCATGGCGGAGGAATCGGCGGCGTTATCATAACGGTAGTTCTGAGCTATCTCATCCGGGATGTGTGGGCCCTGGTGATCGGCTCGGTCGCGGAGGCGCTGGTACGTGTCGCGCTCTCCTATGTCTTTTATCCCTACCTGCCCAAGCTGAAGTGGCACAAAGCAGCTGCGCTTGACCTTCTGCATTTCTCGAAGGGTCTTTTTGGGCTCTCTTTATTGAATTTGATTTTCATGAAGACGGATGTCTTCGTGCTCGCCAAGATGTACTCGCCCGCGCAACTAGGCTTGTATTCGATGGCCATCTACTTAGTTCAGGTCCCCACCGGATTTATCATGAATCTGCTCGGCAGGACCCTGCTGCCGACATTCGCACACATTCAGGGTGATCCGGAACGAGAGAATCGCATTCTGCTGAGAATTACGTCGGCGATCTTCCTTCTCGGATTGCCCGTTGTTGTGTTCGTTTACTTTTGCGGAAGGTCGGTGCTGGACGTTGCCTTTGGCGGCCGCTATTCAGCCGCTGCCCCTGCATTGCTGGCTGCGTCGGTGGTCTCAGTTTTGGGCTTGGCCAACGGGCAGATCACGTCCATATTTTATGCACGCGGCGCCCCGCAACTGCACCGCACATGCGTGCTGATCAGTGCAGCGACGATGATTGTGCTCATCTATCCCTTCGCGAAGTATTTTGGTCTGCCAGGTGGACAGATCGCAAGCTTTGCAGCTTGTGCCGCCGGCTACCTCTTTCAGATCGCACGCATTCGCTCCCTCACCCATTTGAGTCTCTCGAAATACTTCGGAGCCTTCCTTATGGCTCTCGCCGTTTCCGCGGTATTGGGCCTTGCTCTGTTCGGCGTCCGCGTATCTGCGCGAGGCGATCACCCAATCCTCAATATCGTGTTTGGAGTGACGGGTTGCGCGATGGCGTATGGGTTCGCTGCGCTCTTCTCTCTTCGCACCACCGAGCAAACCGCATAACACGGCCGGATTGGCCCTTAACCTAAACGATATGCAGCTCACTGGAGTAGGAACTTGTCAAGCGAACCATTGGTCAGCGTCATCATCCCGACCTATAACCGGGCGCACACGGTCGCGGAAACAATCGACAGTGTTCTCGCCCAGAGTTATAGGAATCTGGAAGTGATCGTCGTCGACGATGGCTCGAAAGACGCCACTCAGGACGTACTTAAATCTTACGGATCGCGCATTCGGAGCATCTGGCAGGAGAACGCGGGCCAGATGGTGGCGCGAAACCAGGGCATCGCCGAGTCGCAGGGCAACATTGTCACGTTTCTCGATTCCGACGATATCTGGCTTCCCAACTGCGTGATGCGCCACGTTGATATCCTGCGGCGAACCGGTTCCGATGTGCCCTGCAGTCTGGCGAATGGCTGGCTTGAATTCGACGATGGCCGGCGCATCACCTCATTTCAGAACTCAGATCTGGATTCGGCTCTGGATGAGGGTGTTTGGCGGAATGTCGCAGACATCCTGGCGACACGCTTCGTGATGTTTTGTCAGTTCGTCGCCATCCGGCGAGAAGCCCTGGAGCACGTGGGAGGGTTCGACGAAGATTTGAAGTTCATGGAGGACTATGCCCTGCCGCTACGACTATCCATGCTCGGACCGTGGGCCTTCATTCGCGAACCCCTTGTGGTCTGGCGGCAGGGAGCAGCTGACTCAGTGAGCGTCTCCCAGCGGGCACTGAAGCGGGAGCGCGATCTGCGCGAGAGCCTTCTGATCATCCGCAGGCGCTATCTGGATGCGACTGCAGGTGACCAGAGGTTAACACTCGCGCGCAAACTTCAGACGCGCGCACTGCTCCACGACCAGTTGGAGATCAGGGCAATCGATCTTCGGAGCAACGGCTCCAAAGTACTAGGCGATATACTGTCGAATGTGGTTCGATGTCGTAAGGCAATCGACAGGCGCATGCCAAACTTCGTAAGAATGGCAACATCCCGACTGGAGTCATAGAGTCTTGAGCAATGCCGCAAAACTACAAATTTGGCGGAGGAGCCAACGAGTCGGTATTGCATCCGCTCGTACTGGCAGCGCTGATCCTTGCGATCATCCTGATTTTTATACTGAAACGCAAGTACGTCGTTGCACCCCTGGTATTTATGGCGTTTCTTGTGCCAGAGGGCCAGCAACTTTACGTTGGTGGAGTACATCTCTTTGTGCTCCGTATTTTGATCCTGGTGATCTACATTCGGGCCGTGACGGTCGGCATCTCACCTGGGGAGGCGCGATTCGCAGGTGGATGGAACGGAATCGACACAGCATTCACGGTTTGCACTGTGACGCAGACAGTCGCGAGCCTTCTCCTCTTCCAGGATTCCGGCGCGCTGATCTACCAAATTGGTTTTCTCTGGGATTATCTCCTCGGTTACTTCACTCTGAGGATACTCATCAGGAATACTGAAGACTGCTACTTCATTGTGAAATGCCTGGCACTCGTTACGGTGCCCTTGGCGTTGGGAATGCTTCTTGAGCAGCGACTCATGATGAATGTTTTTGGCATCCTCGGGGGAGTGCAGGCATATCCTGACGTTCGGGAAGGAAAGATCCGATCACAAGGTGCATTTGAGCATTCTTTGACCGCAGGCGCCTTCGCCGCCACCATCATCCCGGTGCTCTTCTGGCTTTGTCGGACTGCGAAGTCGAGGGCGGTTGGCATCATCGGGATGCTAGGAGCATCGATCATGGTGTGGACGACGAACTCAAGCACCTCCATCTTGTCTGGCGCCGCTTCGGTTTTCGCGCTCTGCTGCTGGCCAATTCGCAAGTCTATGAAAAAGGTGCGCTGGGCTATTGTGATCACCCTGTTTGGGCTTAACCTTGTCATGAAAGCCCCGGTCTGGATGCTCATCTCACGAATTGACGTGACCGGCAGTTCTTCCAGCTATCATCGCGCTCAACTTGTGGATCAATTCATTAACCACTTCTGGGAATGGTGGTTGATCGGAGTGAAAGATACTTCTACATGGGGTCTCGATATGTGGGATGCTCAGAACCAGTTCGTCAACATTGGCGAGAGTGGCGGGTTGCTGGCATTGATCTACTTCATCCTCGAAATCTCGCGCAGCTTTGGGATGCTGGGGAACACTCGAAGGGCTGTTCAAGGTCAGGCGGCCAAGGAATGGACAGTGTGGTGCATTGGGTCGGCAATGTTTGCCAGTGTCGTGGGATTTTTTGGGGTCAACTACTTCGATCAATCGAAAATGTGGTGGTTCATCTTACTTGCCATGGTTTCCGCGGTTGGATCGGCGCCGCTCCAGAAAAACGCACGTTCCCAGTCCAGGCTCGTGCAGCAACCGGTTGAGGTCGCGTAAAACAAAAAACCCTAAAGAGGCTCGACCGCCCAGTCACGCGTGACTGAAAGAAGCCGAACGTCCGCTCCGCAAGTACTCATCATAAAGCTTGAAATACGATCACCCTCGATTGAACGTCCAAATGAGTAGACTGAATATGCGATATGTTGTCGTCACTCCGGTGCGCGATGAGGAAGAGTACCTTCCTTTGGCGATCGCGAGTATGGTGGCGCAGACGATTCTGCCCAGGCAGTGGGTCTTGGTGAATGACGGCTCGAAAGACGCCACCGCTCGTATCATCAATAATGCAGCCAGCCGGTACCCTTGGATCAAGGCTGTGCATCGCTCCGACCGCGGCTATCGCAAGTGGGGAGCCGGAATCATCGAGGCCTTCTATAGCGGTTACAATGTTCTGGATTGTGATGACTGGGATTTTATGAGCAAGCTCGACGGGGATCTGTCCTTCGAGCCGGATTATTTTGAGCGGACATTCGGGAAGTTCCGCGACGATGCGAAGCTTGGCATAGGCGGCGGGGTTCTTTATCACACCGAAAACGGACAGCGAGTCCTGGAAACTCACCCCAAATTTCATGTAAGGGGTGGCGTAAAGATTTATCGCCGAGCTTGTTGGGATGCGATCGGCGGTTTGTGGGTTGGTCCTGGTTCGGATACCGTCGACGAAGTGAAAGCCAACATGCTTGGCTGGACCACAAGTAGCTTCTTCGACATACACATGACGCACCACCGATTCACAGGCGCCTCATGGGGACGATGGGGAGGACTGGTGAAGGACGGCAAGATCGACTACGTGTCCGGATATCACCCACTCTTCCTGGCAGCGAAATCGATTAAACGACTGGTACGTCGGCCCTACATCCTGGGTTCGTATGCGCTGGTCTATGGCTATATCTCCGCATATCTTGAGCGCATTCCACGTGTCGACGATCCGGCTGTGATTCGCTATCTGCGGCAGCAACAACTCGCCCGGCTCTTCGGAGGACAGACGATTTGGAAATGACAGGCACATCTGTCGGATACGAAGCTCCGCAGACAGCCCCGACGGCCGACTGTGGGCGGAAGGAGTCCGTTGATCTGGGTACACGCGGATCCAGTTTGTCCATTCTCTGCGTCAACTGGAATTCGCTCTGCTATCTTCGTGCCTGCATCGGCAGCATCTATCAGAATGCCCCGCATATTCCGTTTGAGATCGTCGTGGTGGATAATGCTTCGCCAGAAGGTGGCATCGATACTTTGCAGGAGCTTTATCCTGATATCCGACTGATCAAGAGCGACAGAAATTTAGGATTCGCCGGCGCCAATAATCTCGGATTCCGATATTGCTCCGGAGATTATGTCCTCCTGCTGAATCCGGATACGGAGATTATCGGCGGCGCGCTTGACCTCATGCTTGACCAGCTAAGGAATACTCCAGATGCAGGTATTGTCGGGTGTAAGCTCCTGAATTCGGATATGACAGTATCGACCACATCGATACAGAAGTTCCCAACAATTATCAATCAAATATTGACCGCTGAATGGTTGCGCTTGAGATTTCCGGACCTTTCACTCTGGAGTATCGGCCCACTGTTTCGACCTGTTCAGAGCGCAATCCAGGTTGATGTGATCCCCGGAGCCTGCATGATGTTAAAGCGAGTGGTCTTCGAGCAGGTGGGTCTCCTGAGTGAAGACTATTTCATGTACGCGGAAGACATCGACCTGAACTATAAAGTCCGGAAAGTCGGGTTAGCAAGCTATTACGTGGGTGCTGCCGAAGTTGTTCATCACGGCGGAAAGAGCAGCACACAACAGCCAGCCTCGCAATGGTCTACGATTATGGTGCATCGCGCAATGGTGCGTTATTTTCGGAAAAGCAGAGGAGCCGCTTATTCTGTTGCTTACCGAATCGCTATTGGATGTGCCGCATGCTTCCGCCTGCTCATTCTGGCAGCCATGTTTGTCCTGGGAGGCCGAAAGAACTTCCGTTGTGCTGCCTCCAAATGGAGCCACGTTCTGCGTTGGTCTCTGGGCTTCCATTCGCTGCACGTTTCCCAATAGAACAGGCTTCCGAGGGCAATCACTGTGTGCGGTATCTGCGGTAAGTTGAACTTTAACCGGGAGTCATTCGTCTCGCCCGGGCTTGTCCGTGCAATGGCGGATACGATCGAGCATCGGGGTCCTGACGACGATGGCTATTACGTCACCGGTGCGGTTGGACTTGGTTTTCGACGCCTCGCGATCATTGATCTGAACAACGGGCATCAGCCGCTGTCGAATGAAGATGGGTCAGTGTGGATCGTATTCAACGGGGAGATCTACAACTATCAGGAGCTTCGCACTTTTCTTCAGCAGAAAGGTCACATGTTCAGGACGAAGACGGACACGGAAGTCATCGTTCATCTCTATGAGGAGTTTGGAGAGGACTGTGTAACCCAGCTTCGCGGAATGTTTGCGTTCGCGATCTGGGACGCTCGAAACGAGAAGCTCTTTCTGGCCCGTGATCGCGTGGGCATCAAGCCACTGTACTACTGGAAATCAGACCGCTCGCTGGTCTTTGGCTCAGAGATCAAAGCGATCCTTGCCGATCCTGAGGTGCAACCGGAAATCGTTCCGGAGATGATCGATCGGTTTCTCACGTATTACTATGTGCCGGGCGAAGAAACGCTACTGCGGGATGTATTTAAGCTGGCGCCCGGATCCTGTCTGACGGTTCAGAATGGGAAAGTTTCAATCCGTCAATACTGGAACCTGGCGTTCAACCCCGTTGGACGCAGCGTGAAGGACGCAGAGGCCGAACTTTTGTCTCTGCTGGATGAATGCGTTCGGATGCACATGATCAGTGATGTTCCCGTGGGATTTCTGCTCAGCGGGGGCGTTGATTCTACAGCTATGCTCGGCATGGCTGTGGGCAAGACCGAGAAGCACCTGAGCAGCTTCACGCTGGGATTCAATGCGCCCGGGCTCGCTGATGAAAGACCGTACGCGCGTCTTGCGGCGCAGCGATATGGATCGGAACATTATGAAACCTCGATGACCCCCCAGGAGTTTGCCCATTTTCTCCCGAAGTTCGCCTGGCATATGGAGGAACCGGTTTGCGAGCCGCAGGCAATAGCATTGTACTTCGTTACTAAGTTGGCAGCGCAGCACGTCAAGGTGCTTATATCGGGTGAAGGCGGCGATGAAGCTTTTGCCGGGTATTCAATTTATCGGAACCTCCTGTGGCTCGAGCGCATCAAGAAGATGAGTCGCCCTTTCAATGGCATGATGGCGAGAGGCATGGACTGGGCCTACCAGAAATGGCCGTCCCCTCGATTCCGGAAATATGGGCCACTGATGGAGCTCGACTTTGAGTCGTACTATTTCAGCAGAACGGCGAGTCCGAGCACATTCTTTAACAGCCAGGGAAAGAGCCTCTATTCAGCGGGATTTTTGGATTCGGTTAATCGGCAGTTTTCTCTGGAGCCGGCCCGGCGGTACCTCACCGACGGACAAGCCTCGGGTCTGGTGAACCGCATGCTGTACGCGGATACGAAGATGTCGCTACCCGACGATCTGTTGCTAAAGGCAGACAAAATGACGATGGCAAACTCCGTTGAATTGCGGGTTCCATTTTTGGATCATAAGTTTCTGGAGTTTGCCGCATCGTTGCCGGAAAATATGAAAGTGCGACGCTTCACAACCAAGTACATAGCGAAGCAGGCGCTGCGGCATCGTGTACCGACGGAAATTCTGCGCAGGAAAAAGGTTGGGTTCCCCGTTCCCTATGACGTGTGGATGAGGCACGATCTCAGGGACATGGTCCATGACATCCTGTTAGATGGTGAAGCGATGAGCCGCGGATACTTTAATCGAAACTGCATTGAGACCATCCTGAAGCAGGACCGTGAGCAGAAGAAGTATCCGAAGGAGGTACTGTCTCTCGTTGCTCTGGAATTGTGGCATCGGTCTTTTTTGAAGGAATGCAGAAAAACAGCCGTGACTGAACGCACCTCCGTGGTGAACGTAGGCGCACAGTAGAGAATCACGAGTCTTTCACGGGCTCGGTGTGATCACTATGTACGAGACGGAAATCAATCAGCCAACTGAACTCTCAGACCAGATTCCAGCGGAGGTTGCTCTGCTTCTGGCGGAGTCGCGCGGAACTGTCGTGGAACGGACAGTTCTGCCGTGGAGCGAGCACTGCACAGAGTGTGTCTGGCCGAGCTGCTACACGACATGCGATCTGTACAGCCCGAGAGAGGACGGACGCTGCCGGCGATTCTTAGACGGCATGGTACGTATTGACTGCCCCGATGCGTTAAATTCCTACCTTTTGAAGATTACGTTCAAACGTTGGGGAAAGCTGTGGGCTCCGGGGAATGTGCGGTTGCGCCCACTGAAAAATGCCCGCGGGATTGAAACTCGGGATTACCGCATTGGCGCCGCACTGAACCAATGGCCCATGCCGCAGCCGGTTCGGAAGCTTGCCCGCGCCAAGCGCTACAGTCTTAAGAAGAAGGTCACCTACTGGACAAAAGCCGGTAAGGCCGAACCCACTTCATTCCTTGTTGAGTGCTACAACCCTGGCGCAGAATTTGTAAACCTTAGCCTTGGAATTCGGCCTGTTGATCTATCGAAACAGCTTTCGTTTCAGAAGTTGATTCCGCTCACGCCCGGGTTCAACCGCGTGCGAGTTCCTTTTGCAGAAATCAAAGCATTTGTGGATACGAGCGAGCCGTTCAACGTGGAGTTGATCCCTAACGGTGACCAATCGGCCATAACACTGATATTTGGCCTGCTGGACTTTGTCTTCGAAGTGCCGAAGCCGGCAACAACGGCGGCCAAAGACAATGACAAGCAAAACATAAAGTGTGTCATATGGGATCTCGATAACACTTTGTGGAACGGCATCCTTGTTGAAGATGGTCCGGAGAGTCTGGTCTTGAAACCAGGAATCATGGATGTAATCCATGAACTCGACCGTCGCGGCATTTTGCAGTCCGTTGCCAGCAAAAACAACCAAGATGAGGCCCTGGAGGTGCTCCGGCGTATGGGTCTTGGTGAGATGTTTCTCGCGCCCCAGATTTCCTGGCGGGCAAAGAGCGAGGGCGTCGGGGAGATTTCCAGGCAGCTTAACATTGGCGTGAACAGCCTGCTCTTTGTCGATGATTCGGAGTTTGAGCTCGCTCAGGTGACCGCAGCACTTCCTGACGTAAATACTCTCGACTCGCGGCGCTACCTGGAAATTCCGAATATGGAGAGTTGTCGCGTGCCGGTAACGGCCGAGAGCCAGGAGCGCCGAAAGATGTATCAGGTCGAAGCAAAGCGCAAGGACCTGGCGATTAGTTTTTCTGGCGATTACCTGGCTTTCCTCCGTCACTCCGATATTCGACTGAATATTTATTCGATGAGCGAGAGCAATCTGGAGAGAGTGCATGAACTCTCACAGCGCACAAATCAGATGAATTTCTCAGGAAATCGCTATGATCGTGATGTGCTCCGCCAAATATTAGCAACAGACTGGCTGGACACGCATGTTCTCGAAGTAGTGGATCGATTTGGCAGCTACGGTGTGGTGGGATTCTGCATTGTGGACAAGCGAAAACCGCTTCTGACGGACCTAATGTTCAGCTGCCGAATTCAGTCGAAGCGAGTGGAACATGCATTCCTCGGGTGGTTGATCCAGAAGTATCGGGACGCACACGAAGGAGCCTTCTGGGCGAATTACCGAAGGACGAAGAAGAATGCCCCTTCCGGGCAAGTATTCGCCGACCTTGGCATGCAGGAGACAGAAACGGTCGATGGTGTATCACACTTGGTTTTGCCCAAGGCGCAGCCAGTACCGGACGATGGCATCGTGACGATTACCGTAGAAGAACCTGTCTCTATTGTCTAGGTGATGAACCTCCGTTCAACTCTCGGCGCGATGCGATCTTACCTGCTGTCCAGCTGTTTCAAACGAACTGTACCGTTGGGGACTCTTGGTCCCGTTGTGAGCTTTACATTTGACGATTTTCCGCAGAGTGCGCTGTCGGTTGGAGCGGATATTCTCGAACGGTTTGGAGCACGCGCGACCTACTACGTGGCCATGGGCCTTGAGAATACCGTCAACGATCTGGGAGTGCAGTTCCGGCGGGACGATCTTGATCAAGCTGTGAGTCGGGGACACGAGCTGGCGATTCACGGGTATCAGCACCTCTCGGCGCGGCGAACTCCTGTCAACGCATTCGTTCGGGATGTGGTCCGATGTGAAGCTGAGATGCGACAACAGGTTTCTGCCGGTGTCTCGAGGAATTTTGCATATCCCTATGGCGAAGTAACGCTTGCGACAAAGCATAGGCTTGGTCCCTTGATGACGAGCAGTCGAGGGACATGTGGTGGCCTCAACGGTCCCGATGTGGACCTAAATCTGCTTCGAGCCAATCGCCTGTATGGGGATGTGAAGCAGTTAGAGTCAATCAAGCAACTGATCGTTCAGACTCAATGTGAAGCGAGTTGGTTGCTTTTTTATACCCATGATGTCGCGGAGCGCCCGTCGAAGTTTGGATGCACGCCCGGCCTGCTGGAATCGACAGCATCCTTTGCGGCGGAACGAGGTTGCAAATTCATGACAGTCGCTGATGTTGTGAATCGGATCGGCAGTCAGGCGTAGCGCAGCGATACATTGCGGAAAGACAGTATGCGGTCAGAGAGTATCAGGATGTTCAACCCAGGATCTAAGGCAAGAGGCTAAGAGCAATGCATGTACTACACATAGTGGGCGCAAGACCGAATTTCATGAAAGCAGCACCCGTCATGCGCGCGCTGCAAATGCGGACTTCCGTTCGTCAAACGCTGATACACACCGGACAGCACTATGACGCAAACATGTCGGATGTCTTCTTTTCGCAGCTCGAAATCCCCACACCTGATGTGAATTTGGGAGTTGGGTCGGGGAGTCATGCGCGCCAAACAGCTGAGGTCATGAGCCGCCTGGAAGATGTACTACTGGAATGCAAACCGGACAGAGTTCTGGTGTACGGCGACGTGAACTCAACAGTGGCCGCCGCTTTAGTATGTTCTAAGCTGCTCATCAGTATCGACCATGTCGAAGCTGGCTTACGGTCCTTTGACCGGACGATGCCTGAAGAAATCAATCGGCTCATTACCGATCGAATTGCCGATAAGCTCTTTACGCCGTCTGAAGATGCAGATGAGAATCTGCTCAAAGAAGGCGTCGAGCCGGATCGCATTCATCGGGTTGGCAATGTAATGATTGATTCTCTGGTCCGTCTGTTGCCCTCTGCGATGGCGGTTGGCACCGATCATCTACCGACACGGTACGCGCTCGTAACACTTCATAGGCCATCGAACGTAGATGACAATGCAACGCTCAAGTCGATCATCGGCGCTCTTCTTGAGGTCAACGACGAGCTGTCTGTTGTTTTTCCGGTTCACCCGAGAACGCGACAGCGTTTGCAGAGCCTTGACATCAACTACTCGAACCTTCATCTGTTAGAACCGCTGCCTTACATCGAGTTCCTCGCACTCGAGAAGCGTGCCACTGTGGTCATCACAGATTCGGGCGGCATTCAGGAGGAGACAACGTACATGGGGGTCCCGTGTCTGACAGTGCGCAGCAACACCGAGCGCCCAGTCACTGTCGACCTCGGGACCAATGTCCTCGTCGGGCAGAGCATGGTAGCGTTGCGTCGAGAACTGGCAAAGATCCTTGACGGCAACGCCAAACGAGGATCGATCCCGCCCCTGTGGGACGGAAACGCCGGCGAACGCATCGCAGACGCCCTCTGTGGCGCTGCCCACCTTTCACCGGTTTGCTCTGTATAGCATCCTCTCAACGGCTCTGCTTTGTGAGCAACTGAAGGTTTTACTATCTTTCACACCCGTTATCGTCACATGTATTGCGACGACTCGCGACTGCTAGTCAATTCCATTCACCAGAAAGGTAACTTATGAGCACAACGTTAGAAATGCCGAAGCCGTCGTCCGAACTTCCGGTCGATCCCGCCATCCGAGCCAGAATTAACAGCATGATCGAAGATCTCATCCGATCATTGCCTAACCCAAAGACGCTCAGCAGCGAAGATCGGCGAGCGCTGATCGCGCGATATAGCTCAGTGCTCGAAGGCAATTTCATTTACTGGATGACGGCAACACTTCTTTCTGTCCACTCGGAAGAAGCGAAGCCGATTCTTCTGGAGAATCTGCACGAAGAAGTGCGTGATGCGCATCCGGCAATGTTGCGGCGGTTCACAATTGCCGCTCATGCATTTCCGACAGAGTCAGATGCGGAGATTGTCAATGACGATCTGACTAAAGTGCGCCTCTTTCTTGGCAAACTTTCCGGTGTGCAGTCGGTACTCACAATGGCGTTGTTTGAAGGGTTCATTCAACGATTCATGGGCTATCTGGGCGACCTTGCGAAGGCTCAGGGATCCGAGGACATGGAATACACCGATGTGCACGGCGTTTGCGATATCGCGCACACGGAAGGTCTCTTTTGCGCACTAGCTGTGGAAATGTCGACCAACCCCCTGGATCCGAAGGAAGACCTGTACGAGGGCGCCGACCTTCTCCGCAATCTGCTCCGGACCATCGTATTCGGGCGAGGCGCTGCTCACTCAGCGTGATCGGCGCGATGAGGTACGAGGTTAGTCCTGCCAGGTTAGGGTGGGGCTTTCAGGGCCGTCTCGGTCTGCACCAGGAGTTCCGGGACGGCTGTTGCAGGATAGCAAGTTGATCTTTAGTTACCGCTTGCAGCGACTGGCTGCCAGCGGCTCAATCAGGTTCCCCCGGCCTGAATGCAGTTACACCTAAGATTTAGCCGCGGCGAAGACCGCATTCGCATTGCGAGACATCATGCAGGGCCGGCCTATCCCGGGGAAAGTGAGAATTACCAGAAATGAGTATTCGAGCCCAAATCATTGACCAATTTAACCAAGTTGCCAAGGACCAGGAACGAAAACTGCCGCCGCTGGATGACGGGCTGCAGCTTCTCGAGTCCGGCCTTGACTCTCTCTGCTTTGCAATTCTTGTCTCCCGCCTGGAGGACTCACTGGGCGTGGATCCGTTTATCGCCGACGACGCGTTCTTTCCTGTGACGTTTGGGGAGTTTGTCCATGCGTACGAAAATGCTGTCAGCTAGTCTGTCTTCTCTTCGCTCTGCAATTGCTGCGGCAGGCGAGTCCACGGAGAACTTCGTTCGCGATGCAGGCGCGTGCATTCCGTGGAGCGAGTTGGCAACCGGTTCGGCTCTCTACAGCCGAGGTGACGAACTGCGCGGACGTTCAGTGCTCGTCGCGACCCGCGATCAACTTACGACAATCGCAGCTCTCATCGAACTGGATGGAGTAGCCAGCCGCATTGTATTGAGCCCTCCTGATCTTTCCCTGGAGACATTGCCTTATGTGATCGATACGGCAGACGTTGAGGCAATCGTCTCCGACAGGAACTTGTTGCAACTGGGCACGCCACGCCGCATGTATTTCAGCCCCTGCAGCCGCAAGATTGCACCCGCAACTCACAATGGAACCTCCTGCCACGAGACGGAATGGATCCTACTCACTTCCGGCACCACGGGACAGCCGAAGCTGGTGGTGCATACTTTGTCGAGCCTAATTGGCGCAATTGAACACGGGGCCAGACCGAGCGAATCGATTGTTTGGGGAACCTTTTATGACATTCGGCGATATGGTGGGCTGCAGATATTTCTGCGCGCAGCTCTTACCGGCACTTCATTCGTGCTCTCCGATTCCCACGAATCCACAGCGGACTTTCTGGCTCGCGCGGCCTCCTGCGGCGTCACACACATCTCCGGAACACCGTCCCAATGGCGCCGCGCACTGATGAGTCCTGCTTCTCAACTGATCAATCCCAAATACGTTCGTTTGTCCGGGGAAATAGTAGATCAGGCGATACTCAAGCAGCTGCAGTCTGTTTACCCTGAGGCTCGCATCGTCCACGCTTTCGCTTCGACTGAGGCGGGCGTAGCTTTTGAAGTCCATGACTGTGCTGCGGGCTTCTCTTCCACCGTGCTGGAGAACACTTCTGATGTCGCAATGAAAGTGGAGAATGGGACGTTGCGCATATGCTCGGCCCGAACCGCATCTCGTTATTTGGGAGATACCGCGCCCCGACTTAAAGATGCCGACGCCTTTGTGGATACCGGGGACATTGTCGAGTTAAAGGGAGGCCGTTACTATTTTGCTGGGCGATCGGATGGGATCATAAACGTCGGGGGGCTGAAAGTTTATCCCGAAGAGATCGAAGCGGTCATCAATCGCCATCCGGAAGTGCAGATGTCGTTGGTTCGCGCCAAGAGAAGTCCCCTCACAGGCTCGCTTGTTTTTGCGGAAGTGGTATTGAGGGCAGGGACCGCGGATACGGGCCGTGACCTGAACGCGATTCAGGACGACATTCTCTTGCTCTGTCGCGAGTCACTCTCTTCGTATAAGGTTCCTGTGGCGATCAATGTGGTCCCGACGCTGAACATTGCTGAGTCCGGCAAGGTGTTACGTCACAGTGCGTAACGTCGTTGTGACCGGCGGGAGCCGCGGCCTGGGTCTGGGTATCGCCCGCAAACTGGCGGCGGCAGGCTATGGCGTGATTGCCGTTGCTCGCAAGCAGAATGACGAACTGGCAAAAGTTATGGAAGAGACGGGTGCTAACGGGGGCGGATCGCTGCATTTCGCGCCCTTCGATCTCAGCGACATCGATGCGATCCCCGAGTTTGTCAAAGGGCTGCGGAAGGATTTCGGACCGATCTACGGGCTGGTGAACAACGCAGGAATTAGCTTTGAGGGAGCGCTGGCCCTCATGCCGACTGCACAGATTGAGCAGTTGGTACGAGTGAATACCCTGTCCCCCATGGTACTTACCAAGTTCATCGTGCGCTCGATGATGGCCGATGGAAGTGGACGCATTGTTAATCTGTCGTCAATTGTTGCCTCTACCGGGTACAGCGGTCTCTCCGTGTACGGCGCAACCAAATCTTCGATCATCGGCTTTTCGCGCTCTTTGGCGCGTGAAGTCGGCCGCATGGGGGTCACTGTCAATTCAGTTGCGCCGGGCTTCATTCAAACTGATATGACTGAGAGCATCACGGAGGAGCAGCGTCAGCAAATCGAGCGACGGAGCGCTCTCCGACGTTTGGCAGGCGTCGACGATGTTGCGAATGCCGTTGAGTTTCTGCTCAGCGACAAGGCGAAGAATATCACCGGAACGGTAATCACAGTCGACGCGGGGAGCACCGCTTGAGTCAACTCGAGGCAATAGCCCCAACCAACACCGATCATTCTGCGGGGAAAGCCTGGCTGCGTGCTCTGCAGTTGACGGCCTCCATTCCGAAGAATCGCGAGCGCGTGCTCTCGACTGTGGTCGAGGAACTCGCCAAGAAGAGCGGCGAATCTGCGGCTCTGTTGTCCGACCGGGAGTGCTTCAATTATCAGGAGCTAGTGGAACGCTCGCATCAATACGCCCGCTGGGCGCTTGACCAGGGGCTGCAGAAAGGCGATGTGGTCGGCCTGTTGATGACCAATCGCCCCGAATACTTTGCAGTCTGGCTGGGAATCACCAGCGTTGGCGGTGTCGTTGCGCTGCTCAATACGAATCTCATCGGTCCATCGCTAACGCATTGCCTTCAGGTTGTCAGCCCGAAGCACATCATCGTTTCAGGCGAGTTTATTGACGCATGCACGTCGTCGGTGAAGGGCCTGACAGTTTCACCGATCATCTGGACCCATGGCTTTGATCATTCAGAGTTGAGGCGTATCGACACTGCACTGGAGAGACTGCCGGGCGCACCTCTGGCCAAACACCAGCGGCCGTCCGTCACCATTGAAGATCGAGCTTTGTACATCTTTACTTCTGGTACTACAGGATTGCCAAAGGCGGCCGGCGTCAGTCACGCGCGCATCATGCAATGGTCCCATTGGTTCGCCGGAATGATGGGAGCCGAACCCTCCGACCGGATATACAGCTGCCTGCCGATGTATCACAGCATTGGCGGGGTTCTGGTGCCAGGCGCAGCTATCGCTGCGGGCAGCAGCGTTGTTATTCGAGAGAAATTCTCTGCGCGCCAGTTCTGGTCCGATGTGACTCGTTGGGACTGCACTATCTTTCAATACATTGGTGAGTTTTGCCGTTACCTGCTGCACGCGGGGCTTTCGGCGAAGAGCCGGCATCACCGGATCCGCCTTGCCTGCGGCAATGGAATGGCAGCCGATGTATGGGAACAATTCCGCAGCCGATTTCAGATTCCGCAGATCCTCGAGTTTTACGCCTCAACGGAAGGCGGCCTGTCTCTCTTCAATGCGGAGGGCGAACCTGGGGCCATCGGCCGTATACCCGCATATCTCAGGCATCGATTCTCACCGGCCCTGATTCGAATCGACGTCGAGACGCGCGAGCCGGTGCGCAATGACGAAGGGTTTTGCGTTCGCAGCGGATCGAATCAACCCGGCGAAGCGATCACCAGAATGATCGAGGATCCTTCAGGAATCGGCAGCCGTTTTGAAGGTTACACCGATCCCCAGGCATCCGAAAGAAAGATTCTTCGCAACGTGTTTGCACATGGGGATGCGTGGATTCGCACAGGCGATCTGATGCGCAGGGATGAGAGAGGATTTTTCTACTTTGTAGATCGCATTGGCGACACCTTCCGCTGGAAAGGCGAGAACGTGGCGACGACCGAGGTTGCAGATGCCATCTGCGCATTTCCGGGAGTACAACACGCCAGCGTCTATGGGGTAAGAATTCCGCTGACAGAAGGCCGTGCAGGTATGGCGGCGGTGGTCACGGACTATGCGATCGACCTTGCGGCATTTCGAAAGCACCTGACGAACCGCCTACCCCCTTATGCGCGGCCGGTGTTCCTGCGGTTTTGCCGTACCGCAGCGCTAACCGGAACCTTTAAGTATTCGAAAACGGAATTGATGCGCCAGACATTCGATCCGACTGCCACGACCGACGCTGTTTACTTCGATTCTCCTGAATCAGCATCTTTCCACCGGCTGGATGCAGCACTCTACCAGTGCATTCGGAGCGGGCAGATACGGCTATAAGGGGCTACGTCGTTTGCGGACCCCCAGATGACAGACATTTTCAACTAGCGACAGGATCTTTCGCAGTACAGACAGCACCCCGAAAAGATCCGTCGTCTCCCCACCATTACTGAAAAGAAGAGCGCGAATGATTATTGATGAAATCCACGGTGAATTCGTAAGGTTGCGGGATGAGACCCGTAAGGGTCCTATCTATCCGGAGGTAACGGCGGAGGAAATCCGAAGCCATCTGGCTGTTCGGTACAACTTCAGCGAGCCGATTGATCTGGATGTTGTGGTCGCCGACGTGGAAGAAATGCTGCGCACCTGGCAGGTCCAGGTCACACACCCTCGCTATTTCGGTTTGTTCAATCCCAGCGTAACTCTCGCATCGGTTATCGCGGATACGCTTGTGGCGATGCACAACCCACAATTGGCGAGTTGGCGCACCTCGCCGGCAGCGAATGAGATTGAACGCTTTACCCTGAAATGGCTGACCGCACGTTTCGGTCTTCCGGAAGACACGATCGCCACCTTCACGAACGGTGGCGCCGAGGCCAACCTTTCCGCAGTCATCGTCGCACTCACGCGAGCCTACCCGGAATATGGAGAGCGTGGCATGCGGTGTATTGACGCTAACCCCGCGATCTACCTGACGGAAGAAGCGCACCATTCCTTCAACAAGATTGCGCACATGACGGGATTAGGGAGGAATGCGCTGCGTCTGGTGGCTACCGATGCGCAGTTGAAGATGGATCTCGAAGAATTAAAGAGACGGGTTGCAGAAGATCGCATCAACGGCTTCGCCCCTCTTATGGTCGTTGGTACCTGTGGGACAACCACGGCGGGAGTGATTGATCCGTTGCCGGAGCTGAGCAGGTTCTGCAGAGAGGCCGGCTTGTGGTTCCATGTTGACGCCGCGTGGGGAGGCGCAGCGATCATCTCGCCGGGTCTGCGACACTACCTTGCAGGAATTGAGGCCGCCGATTCGATTACCTGCGATGCGCATAAGTGGTTTTCTGTTCCCATGGGGTGCGGCATGTTTTTTTGCCGGCATGCGGAGAGTGTGGCGCAGGCCTTCCGCGCAGAGACCGGCTACATGCCGAGCAAGGCAGACAGTTCCACCTTCGACCCCTACACAAACTCTGTGCAATGGTCGCGGCGCTTCATCGGCCTTAAGCTTTTTCTGAGCCTCGCACAGCACGGAGCAGCAGGTCACGCTGAAATGATCGATCGCCAAACGCGCATGGGGCAACTGCTGCGGGAAGCTTTGACCGTTTCCGGCTGGCGGATCGTCAACTCCTCGCCTCTGCCGGTGCTTTGCTTCACGCGCGACGGTCTGGACATCAGGAGGTTCCTTGAGTCGATGCGAGAGCACCAGGTCGCGTGGATGTCGGAAGCGCGGATTGCCGGGACCCCTGTCGTGCGTGCCTGCATTACGAGTTTCAGAACGACCGAGCGAGATATTCTCTCGGTGGTGGATGAGATGAATCGCCTTGTCGCGCCGGACGCAGTCGATTTGGCAGGACACGCGCTGTACTCACACGCTCACGCAGCATCCAGTCTGTAACCGGCCTGGCGCGCACGGTATACGGTTTGTGCCGGCGCCGCTTGCGCAAATAACAAATCAGCTTTTTCTCGAGAAGGCCCGCGTTGTCCCATCCTATGAAGAGAGAAACAATCGCGATTCACAGCGGCTACGATGTTGATCCAACCACGAAATCCGTGGCGGTCCCAATTTATCAAACGGTTGCGTATGCATTCGACAGTGCGGACCACGCAGCTGCATTGTTCAATCTGGAGGCAGAGGGATATCGTTACACTCGTATTGCAAACCCTACGACGGATGTGCTGGAGCGCCGCGTCGCTGCGCTCGAAGGCGGACTTGCTGCTCTGTGCGTCAGCAGCGGACAGGCGGCGGTTTCCTACGCCGTCCAAAACGTCACCGACCTGGGAAGCAACATCGTGTCCGTTCCCCAGCTCTATGGCACGACGCATACGCTTTTCGCGCACTTACTGCCACACCAGGGCGTGACAGTCCGGTTCGCTGATTCAGACCATCCGGACAATATCGAAAGGCTGATCGACGATAAGACCCGCGCGGTCTTCTGCGAGAGTGTCGGCAACCCTGCGGGCAATATTTGCGATATCGAGAAACTGGCGCGCGTTGCCCACAAACATGGAATACCGCTGATCGTCGACAATACGGTGGCCACGCCCATCCTGCTGCGGCCCATCGAATTCGGCGCCGACATTGTGGTGCATTCTTTGACCAAATTTCTGGGCGGACACGGCACCACGCTTGGGGGCGCCATTGTCGACAGCGGGAACTTTCCCTGGAAGGAGAACGCCGGCCGTTTTCCGATGTTCAGCGAACCGGACCCTTCCTATCACGGCCTGGTCTACACGGATCATTACGGGAGAAGCGCCTACATCGCGCGCTGCCGGAGCGTCTATCAGCGTACAACTGGTGCCGTGCTTGCCCCACTGAGCGCCTTCCTGTTGCTGCAGGGAGTTGAAACCGTGGCGCTGCGGGTCGAGCGACATGTAGAGAATGCGAGGAAGGCCGCCGAGTTCCTGCGAGCGCATCCCAGCGTTGACTGGGTCAACTACGCCGGGTTTCCGGAGAACCGCTACCATGCGCTGGCGGATAAATATCTTGGCGGCCATGCCTGTTCGCTGATGGCTTTCGGCATCAAAGGCGGCTTCCCGGCTGCGGTTAAGTTTTACGATGCTCTGCAGCTGATCACCCGGCTTGTCAACCTCGGCGATGCCAAATCTCTGGCGTGCCATCCTGCTTCGACTACGCATCGTCAGATGTCAGCGAAGAGCAAACGAAGGCTGGAGTTACACCGGAGATGATTCGTCTCAGCATTGGTATTGAGCACATCGACGATATCGTCGCCGATTTGACACAGGCACTCGACGCAACAAAATAGGTACGGCACGCGACGGAGCCGGACTCGTGGAGATACACATCTATGCCCATCACTCAAGACTCGAAACATAACGGCAATCGCCAGCAGTCATGCACGACTTCGCCCTGCACGAATCCCTCGGCTGAATGCATTGAGCGATCGAGCAGGATGCTGACGATCGGCTTGATCAACAACATGCCGGACAGCGCTCTTGAAGCCACTGAACGACAGTTTATTTCGCTTTTGGACTCCGCTTCTGACGGGATATCCATCTGCCTGCGTTTCTATGCTCTGCCCGGTGTCCCTCGCGGCGAGCAGGCAGCCGCCCACATCGCCAAATCGTATGCTGATATTGAAGAGATGTGGGAGAGACAGCTCGACGGCCTGATCGTGACTGGAAGAGAGCCGCTCACCCCAAACCTGGCAGATGAACCGTATTGGGAGAGCTTCACCAGGGTTCTTGAATGGGCACGCGACCATACGGCTTCAACGATTTGGTCCTGCCTGGCAGCTCATGCCGCCGTTCTGCATATGGACGGTATTGGGCGTATCAGGAGTAAACAGAAACATTGCGGTGTCTACGATTGCGCGCGTGCAATGGATCACGCCCTCACGGCCGGGGCGCCCTCACGCTTCAGGCTTCCCCATTCACGGTGGAACGGCATTGCCGAGCAGGACCTCAAGGATTGCGGATACCGGATCCTCACGCAGAGCTGCCGAAGCGGGCGTTGACAGCTTTGTCAAAGAGGAAAAAAGCTGTTCGTCTTCTTCCAGGGCCATCCGGAATACGAGGTGAATACTCTGCTTCTGGAATATCGCAGGGACATCGGGCGCTATTTCCGCGGAGAAGCTGCAGCCTATCCTTCGATCCCGCGCGGCTATTTCGACGCCGAGACCGAAGTTGCCCTTGCAGAACTGGGACGCGAAGCCCGACTTTTTCCGAGGGAAGAGCTGATGAGCGAAGTTACTGCTTTGCTTGAAAAAGCTCGTATCGACAACTCATGGCGTTCGACGGCCGCATGCGTTTACAGGAACTGGCTCAATTACCTAAGCGAACAGAAGAAGCAACGGTTGCAGGCAAGCAGAGTTGCGGGAACCTCGAATCGATCTGACAGTTCAATCCACACCAGGGCGAGCGCGAGCAGCATATCGCCGATAGCAACCCTGGCCGCGAGTGGTCAGGCTCCGAGCACGACTCTCGACTGTCTCGCGCAGCACGCTGACCATTTTATGGATTTCCTCTTTGGTGATGATCAAGGGAGGTGCAAACAATACCTGATCGCCCGGCGCAGGATGATTTCCCTCAGCGGACGTGTGCGCGTCAGGACTCCGCGGTTCTTCATTTCCCGCTCGCAGTTGCGAGCCAATTTTTCGATCGCTGGCGAAGTTCTTTTTGGAAGCGCGATCCTCCACGAACTCGACAGCCGCAAGAAGCCCCTTACCTGCGCGGATGTCGCCAACATTGGGGTGGTCGCCGAGCGCTTCGGTAAGAGCGGTCTTGAGAACGTCTCCCATTCTTGCGGCGTTCTCACAGAAGGCCTTCCCTTTCGATGATTTCGATGTTTTTGAGTGCGACGGCACAGCAGGTAGGATGGCCTGAATTCGTGTAACCATGCATCCATCGATTTCCCGGCTCAGCGGATTCGATCGCCTCGCGAATGGGAGCCGTCATCATGATGCCGCCGAGAGGAACGTAGCCGGAAGTGACACCTTTGGCAAATGAGAGAATGTCGGGCGTTACCTGCCAGTGTTCCAGGCCGAACCATCGTCCCGTGCGTCCGAAGCCAGTGATGACTTCGTCCGCGATCAGCAATACTCCGTAGCGAGTGCAGATTTCGCGAACACGCGGCCAGTAATCGTCGGTGGGATAAATTACGCCGCCAGCGCCCGAAATTGGCTCTGCAATGAAGGCAGCAACGGTTTCCGGGCCCTCGCGCAAAATCGCCTCTTCCAACTCGCGAGCGGCCGCCTCACCAATCGTTTCCCCGACTCTTGTTCCGGAAAAACGGTAGGGATAGCAGGTTTGGATGTGCAGGAACCCGGGAACTCTCGGCTCAAACATCTTCCAGTAGGAGGCAATCCCCGTCGCGCTCATCGCCTGCAGCGTTACCCCATGGTAGCCGTGAATGCGTGAGATCACCTTCATCTTGTCCGGCTTGCCGTGGACTCTCCAGTAATAGCGGGCCGTCTTGAATGCCGATTCATTTGCTTCCGCCCCGCCTGACGCAAAAAACACTGCTCCCATCGCTGGCGCCAATTCCATGAGGCGTTGCGCCAGATGGATGGAGGGGATCGTCGAGGAGCCGGCGTAGCCTGAGAAGTAGGCCAGCGTCTTCATCTGTTCAGCCGCCGCTTCGGCCAACTCCGCACGGCCATGACCCACATTCACGTTCCAGAGACCTGAAAGCCCGTCGATGTAGTCTTTCCCGGTAATGTCGCGAACCATGATGCCTTTTCCGCTGACGCATAAGACGGGTTCAGTCAGGTCGACCGGATGGTGGAGCGAATGAATCTGATGCTGCCGGTCAGCGCTTGCCAGGTCGGCTGCCAACGTATCCATGCTTGATTCTCCTTACGCATGCCGCGGAATAGTGTGCACGGGCATCATTTCCCGCGTGCACCTCACAATCTACCCGATTCAGTGATAAGAAAGAAATTCCTCGCTATGTCCTCCATGTTGACAGCTCCGATCGATGCCCCGGTGGTTCCGTTGGAGACCAGGCTGCTCATCAATAATCGCTGGGTCGAGAGCGAGTCAGGCGAGACGTTTGCGACCTGCAATCCCGCTACCGGCGAGGAAATCTGCCAGGTGGCTGCGGCCGATTCCGCGGATGTGGACAAAGCAGTGCAGGCGGCACGCAAGGCCTTCGAGCACGGTCCGTGGCGCAAAATGCAAGCGTCGGAGCGGGGACTCCTCCTTCATCGCCTCGCTGACCTCATCGAGAAAAACGCCGACGACCTGGCAAAGCTCGAGGCTCTCGATAACGGCAAACCCGTGTCAGTAGCCAGACGAGTGGATGTTGCAAAGACGATTGCCTGCTATCGATATTTCGCCGGTTGGGCCGATAAGGTGCAAGGGAAGACGATTCCGATTGATGGCGACTTCTTCTGCTACACCCGGCATGAGCCGGTTGGCGTTGTGGGCCAGATCATACCGTGGAACTACCCGATGCTGATGCAGGCATGGAAACTGGCACCAGCTCTGGCCACCGGAAATACGGTCGTGATGAAGCCGGCCGAGCAAACGCCTCTTTCGGCGCTGAAGATTGGCGGGTTGTTACTGGAGGCGGGCTTCCCTGAAGGTGTTGTGAATTTGCTGCCCGGATTTGGGCCCACAGCCGGCGCCGCCATCGCGCGCCACATGGATGTGGACAAGATCGCATTCACGGGATCGACTGAAGTTGGCCGCCTCATCCTCGAAGCTGCGGCCAAATCAAATCTGAAACGCGTGACTCTGGAACTCGGGGGGAAAAGCCCGAACATCATCTTCGCGGATACGGACCTGGACGAAGCGGTCGAAGGTGCCCACCTCGGACTCTTTTCGAATCAGGGCCAAATCTGCTGCGCCGGATCAAGAGTTTTCGTCGAAGCTGGAATCTACGACAAGTTCCTCGACAAGAGCGTTACGCGTGCCCGCAAACGCGTGATCGGAGATCCTCTCGATCCCCGCACCGAACAGGGCCCACAGGTAGATCAGACGCAATTCAACAAAGTGATGGGGTACATCGAGTCTGGTTGCAGCGAGGGTGCTTCCCTCGCCTGTGGAGGAAAACGCGCCGGCGATCGCGGCTATTTCATCGAGCCTACGGTGTTTGCCGACGTTCACGACGACATGACGATCGCGAGAGAAGAGATTTTTGGCCCGGTGATGAGCGTAATCCCCTTTCGCGATCTCACCGAGGTGATTGACCGCGCCAACAACACCATCTACGGATTGGCGGCCGGCGTTTGGACCCGCGATATTAAAAAGGCGCACGCGGTCGCGAACAGCGTACGGGCCGGGACCGTGTGGGTCAACTGCTATAACGTTTTGGATACGCGAGCCCCCTTCGGGGGTTTCAAACAGTCGGGCATCGGCCGCGAACTCGGCGAGTATGGGCTGCAGCAATACACCGAGGTTAAGACAGTCACCGTGAAGCTTTGACCCGGGATTACCGTTTAGCGTTGACCCCAAGCCTTTTGTGCCAATCGGAGTTAGTTTTCTATGAGCACCTGCCTACACATCATTCCGCCGGGACCCGCTGAGAAGTACAACTCTACTCAGGACATCCTGAGCTGGATGATGGATAACTTCAGGCAATTCGGAGATATCTACAAAGCCTCGCTGTATGGCGCTGATGCGTATGTCGTCAGCGATCCTGGCTTTGTCGACCACATCCTGCGCGCGAACTGGCAAAACTACAGAAAAGGCCAGGCCAACAAACGTGTCGGATTTCTTCTCGGGAACGGGCTCATGGTCAGCGAGGGCGAGGTTTGGAAAACTCAACGCAGGATGATCCAGCCTGCTTTCCATCAGGAAGCTCTTGGCGCACTAACAACTTTAATCCTGAAGTGCAATGATTCACTCCTTGCGAAATGGAAAGAAGCGGCCAGGAATCACGACAATGTGAATGTCACGCGCGATGTCAGCCTGATGGTGCTCGAGGTGGTGCTTCGCTCTATATTTGGGGACGACTACGAAGCTATCGCGGAGCCTTTCGGCGTGCTTTCCGGCGAATCGGCACGCAACCTGCAATTCGCACAGACGTTCAGGCCACTGGGCGACATCGTTCTCCGTCTCGTCGCGGAGAGGCGGCACAACTGTCGCGCATGTACCGACATTCTTGGCATGCTCATGGCGGTCACGGATCGGACGAGCGGGAACGGTATGTCCGATCGACAACTGGTCAGCGAGATCATGACCCTCATCGTTGCAGGCCACGAAACCACCGCGAGTGTTCTGAATTGGACCTGGTTTCTGTTATCGCAGCATCCGGAGGTCGCGGAGAAACTCGCCGTTGAACTGGAGAACCCAGCCAACACGGCATGCCGCCTGGACGATCTGGCGAGATTTCCCTACGCACGCCAGATCATCGAGGAGGCGATGCGCTTATACCCACCCGGCTGGTTGATGACTCGGAGAGCGCTGAAGGACGATCGGTTAGGTGACTTTTTCGTTCCCGCCGGCACCGAAATCTATATCTCTCCCTATCTGATCCAGCGTAATCCGGCACTATGGGATGATCCGGACCACTTCAACCCAGACCGCTTCGAGCCAGATCAGTCACGGCACCGGCATCCCATGGCGATGTTGCCCTTCTCTGCCGGTCCGAGGAAATGCATTGGAGAGCTGTTCGCACGGATTGAAATGCAGCTCCACCTCGTCACGATCGCCAAACAGATTCGCCTGCGGTGCACCGACGCGCCGACGATTGAACTGGAGGCTGGCGTGAACTTGCGGAATAAGAATGATTTCGTCATGACACCAGAACTCCAGCCAGCACAACGAGGACATGCGAGCCTCGGTGATTAGTATGGCGGCTGGTCGTCGGTTGCTGTCTCGCGGTAGTTACTCAAGGATCATGATCTGACACAGTGGAGGAAAAACAATAAATTGGGCCCATCAATGAATGAACAACAGAAATCATTTGTTCCCTGGAAGGAACCACGCGAGCCTCTGCTGCGAGGATCATTCAATCGACTGCTTCAGCATTTGGCAAGATTTGCTCCTGGCGCACAATCGATACGCGTCTGGCTGCACCGTGCGCGAGGCGTGAAAATCGGTAAAAACGTGTGGATTGGCTATGACGTCGTCCTGGACACTGCCCGCGCGGATCTAATCACCATCGAAGACGGGGCATCGATTAGCATGCGGGTCACGATTGTTGCCCACTTCAAGGAATTCAAAGGTGTCAAAATCGGACGCGAAGTCTTTATTGGCCCGGGCTGCATCATTCTTCCCAATGTGGTGATTGGAGATGGGGCGGTCGTCAAGGCTGGGAGCGTCGTGTCCCATTCAATTCCGCCCATGGCCATCGTCGAGGGGAACCCGGCAGTTCCGGTTGCCAGATGCGAAGTTCCACTTCGTCAGGACGTTTCATTGAAGGAGTTTTCAAGAGGCATCCGACCTCTGACTTCTCGCGATTCACGCCTTGAGGAACCCGTCAAGTAATCTGATAAAGCGATGTGTTGCCGTGGATAACATCTTGAATAGGGTATTGGCTGCGGCCAGATCGTAGCGTGGAGGTTCCGCTGCCGCTAGTGCAATGCCGGCAACCGCACTGGACTCCGCGGTCAGCGTAGACGCCGACCTGAGGATGCATCCAGACACCTTACTTCAAGCGAAACTCATCGCCGGAACGCCGCCAGTGAAGAGAAGTCGCCAATTAGATGCCGTTCGCGGCCTCGCTGTGCTGGCTGTGCTCATGCACAACACCTTCACTTCTCCTCCTCGCGTTCTACAGCCCGTTGTGAACAATGGGTGGATGGGAGTGGATCTCTTTTTTGTTTTGTCTGGCTTTCTCATCACAGGAATTCTGTTAGACACGAAGGGTTCGCAATCCTATTTCAGAGACTTTTACGCGAGACGCTGTCTACGTATCTGGCCCTTGTATTATTCAGCTCTCTTTTTCATGTTTGTGCTTGTCCCACTTATCCACCGTTCCGCAATACCTTCCGTGTTCGGTGCGCGCTCGTCACCATGGTGGGCCTATCCGTTGTTCATCCAGAATTTTCTTGTTCCCGTTCCGACCCAGGCAACCGGACTGCTGGGTGTGACATGGTCCCTCGCAGTCGAGGAGCAATTCTATGTCGTCTGGCCTTTGGTCGTACGCTTTTGCACCGCGACCCAATTGCGCGCAGTCGCGCTGTGCGTGGTGGGAATTTCTCCGACTCTTAGATTCTTTCTGTCTCTCCACCACGTAAATATTTACTCGAATACATTTTGCCGGCTCGATGGATTGATGGCAGGCGCGCTGTTGGCGCTCGCGGTGCGATCGACTGGATTTGTTCCATCGCGATTCGTGTCCCGCGCATGGGTTACGTTTGGTGTTTCGGCTGCCCTCGCGTTGATCCTCGAATCGATGCACCAGAGATGGATCGTTTTTTCCTTTGTCGCATTCGCTGCGGCATCTTTCGTTTACATTGCGATGTTCTCCAGACAACGGCAATTGCAGGCGATCATGACAAACAGGCTTCTGGCGTACACAGGAATCATCAGCTACGGAATATATTTGCTTGAAAAGATCCCGCCTGACGTTGCAACGGCTGCCCACATGGACAATCACCCATGGCTGGTGTTTCCGATTACAGTCGGGGCGACCTACGCTATCGCCAGTTTGTCCTGGATTGTTCTGGAAAAGCCTTTTCTTCGGCTAAAACGGTTTTTCGAGGAACCGCGGCGAATTCTTTCAACCGAACGGATCAGCCCGGCAGTTCCCCTTGGCGACAATCCGTAAGGCAACGCAGAGGATCGCCAGTCGCCGCTGAAGGTCAGCGGCGAGCCTCTGTTGCCAGTTGCGCTTTGAGTTACGCGCTGAATGCGTTCTGCCGTCAAATCCGGCGGCAGAACTAACGCTATTGCAGTTTACAATTGATTCCTAACGGAGGACCTGTGGCATTGACGTCTGTGGACAAGACCAACGAGCTTAGGCAACGAATTGAAACCCGTAACGCGCGGATTGGCATAGTCGGTATGGGCTATGTGGGTTTGCCGCTCGCGCTTTTATTCAGCGAAGAGCGCTTTCGCATCACTGGGTTTGACATTGATTCCCGCAAGGTGGATACGCTGAACCAGGGCGGTTCATACATCGTTCGGATTCCTGGCACCGAAATCCAGATGGCGCAACGGAGCGGTTTTACCGCTACCGCGGACTACGGTCAGATTGCTCAAATGGATGTCGTGATCATCTGCGTGCCGACCCCGCTGAATGAGTACCACGAACCCGATCTTAGCTACGTCACGGGAACAGTGCGCAGCATCGCACCTCACCTGCACGAGGGCCAGCTCATTATTCTCGAGAGTACAACCTTTCCGGGAACGACCGAAGAGATTGTGGTGCCGCTGCTTGAAGCGGGCAATCCTGCCGGCCTCCGGGTCGCCCGGGATGCCGTCACTTCCGGTTTCTACGTAGCCTTCTCTCCCGAGCGGGAAGATCCCGGCAATGATTCCGTTGCTCGACGCGACATCCCTAAAGTCGTAGGCGGGTGCGGTTCGACCGCGGCCGACTTAGCGTCTACTGTTTATAAAACCATTTTCAATCGTACGGTTCTTGTCTCCTCGCCGGCAGCGGCAGAGATGACCAAGCTTCTGGAGAACATCTACCGCTGTGTCAACATCGCGCTGGTGAACGAACTCAAACAACTCTGTCTGCGAATGAACATCGACCTGTTCGAAGTGATCGAGGCTGCCAAGACGAAGCCATTCGGTTTTCAAGCCTTTTATCCGGGTCCTGGACTTGGGGGGCACTGCATTCCCATTGATCCGTTTTATCTATCGTGGAAAGCCAAGGAATTCGATTTTCGGACCAGATTCATCGAGTTGGCCGGCGAAGTCAACCTTGGTATGCCTTACTTTGTGGTTGAGAACACCATCGAAGCCCTAAGCCAGCAGGGCAAGGCGCTGCGCGGTTCGAACATTCTGGTGCTGGGATTAGCGTACAAGCGCGATATCGATGATCTCCGCGAGTCCCCTTCCCTAACCATCATCGAACTGTTACAGAAACGCGGAGCCCATGTGGACTATAACGACCCGTTTTTCCCCACCGTTGGCCACGGACGTAAATATGCGCTCAATATGACCAGCACGCCATTGGATCGAATTCCTGAGTACGACTGTGTGGTCATCGTAACCGATCATTCGCAATACGATTATCGCAGCATCGTAAGTCGAGCCAAGCTGGTGGTAGACACGCGCAACGCTACCAGAGGCATCGAGGCTGACAATATCGTAAGGAGTTAGGAAACAACACCCGTGTTCGTGATCAACGCAGGTATATTGCGCCTCGACATGGAAGATCCCAGCATTTGGCCGGCGAAGTTCAAACCAGTACGGCGATATGACCTGAGGACGGCGGACCGGGGGTCGGTCAGAATAGCCTCAGCAACGGGACGGCGCCTGGGTGGGACATTTCGACAGGGCTAGCAGTGACTTAAATACTCAACAACGACAGCCGGACCAATTGGTACGGCAGCCGTTGTATAAATCCCTCAGCACTCAGTGTAACCAGCCGGAAACATATGATTGACTGCTTCACCGATTATTATCGCTCCCCAGCAAAGTACGCGCGGCTTGCGCTAAAGGCGCCGCTCCCTTTGGAGAAGGGCTATTTTGCCTTTGGTGCCGATACGACATGCTACGGGAGCATTTCCGCGCGCCAGGCTGCATTAAAACCAGGTGGGGTACTGCACGATGCTCGCGGTGATGTGGTTTCGGAAGACGGGATAGCTTATTTGCCTTTCGATCCAGACGAAGTGATTGACAATCTCCGGCGTGAAACCTATGCCGGCGACTGGCGCCAGGGATCAACTTCGATTCTGGCGCTTCTGTATTATTCTGTGCGGCCGATTCTGCCAGTGAGCGCCCGAAAGCACCTGCAAAGACTGTTTCTGAAGGACTGGGATAAGGTGCCTTTCCCACACTGGCCCGTGGATTTCTCGGTTGATAATCTGCTTGAAGAACTGATGTTGTTGTCACTGCGAGCAAGTGGCGCGGAGCGTATACCGATAATCTGGTTTTGGCCCGAGGCCAAATCAGGGTGCGCCATCATGACGCATGACGTCGAATCCAGGGAGGGAAGGGATTATTGTTCGACGTTGATGGACATTAACGACTCGCGTGGAATTAAGGCGTCATTTCAGATTATTCCCGAAGAGCGGTATGCTGTGTCCCGCGAATTCCTCGGCTCGATTCGGCAGCGCGGATTCGAAATCGCCGTACACGACCTGAATCACGACGGTCATCTTTACAGAAACTATGACGACTTTCTCAGGCGCGTCGCGAAAATAAACTCCTATGTTCAGCAATATGAGGCTGGCGGATTTCGCGCAGGAGTTTTGTATCGCCGACAACTCTGGTATGACGCACTAAAATGCTCGTATGACATGTCGGTACCAAATGTCGCCCATCTTGATCCCCAGCGCGGCGGTTGCTGCACAGTGATGCCTTATTTTCTTGGTGACATTCTTGAACTCCCTGTGACAACCATTCAGGATTATTCTCTTTTCAATATTCTCAATGATTATTCGATTGAGTTATGGAAAGTACAAACGACATCGATCATGCAGAAGCACGGCCTTATGAGCTTCATTGCACACCCGGACTATATTATGGGAAGGCGCGAGCGGAAGGTCTATGAATTACTGCTCGACTATCTTGCGCAACTGCGGCAGGATCACGCGGTTTGGATAGCGACTCCGGGTGAAGTAAACAATTGGTGGAGACAAAGAGCACAGATGCGGCTGGTCGAGTGCGGTAACGGCTGGCGAATTGAGGGGGAGGGGAAAGAGCGCGCCCGCATCGCCTATGCAAGCGAGGTAGAAGGGCATGTGGTCCTGACACTGGATGGTCCCAGTGGGGGAGATGCATCGACGAAGACCGGTACAGGATCGAATCTCGCCGGGGTCAGATAGACTCAACGGCTCCTACTCTTTCTGAATGTCAAGATCATTTGATAATACGTCGGAGCTGTGGCTACCTGCAGGTATTGTGCTTACCGCTTGAAGTTTTGCCTTTATCAAGAATGAGGAAACATGCAGCGTAATTCGGCAGAATGGGAAGTCACCGTCATCGGGGCTGGCCCGTACGGCCTGTCGGCAGCCGCATATCTGCGGGCGTCGGGAATAGAGGCCCGCGTATTTGGCGATCCGATGTCCTTTTGGAAAAAGCAAATGCCGAAGGGCATGTGCTTACGTTCAAATTGGGGAGCATCACACATCGCTGATCCCCGACAGGATCTGACGCTCGATGTGTTCATGCGTGAAGCCGGCAGTGCGTGTCCCAAGCCGATTCCTATCGATCGCTTTGTTGCATATGGCCATTGGTTTCAGCAGCGAGCGGTGCCGGACCTGGATCGTCGCATGATCCGCAGTGTTGAATCGAACGGAAAGGGATTTGAAATTACGGTGTCCGATGGGGAGAAATTTGTATCCCAACGGGTTGTGGTTGCCACCGGGATCCATACTTTCGCAAATCGGCCCAGGGAATTCGATGGAATCAGCCCGGGATTGGCATCGCACTCCAGCGAGCATAGCGACCTGTCTCAATTTGAGGGTAAGCGCGTCGCTGTGATTGGTGCAGGACAGAGCGCCTTCGAATCTGCCGCGCTAATCAGGGAGGCTGGTGGCAGCGTCGAGGTCATCGCGCGGCAGAACCATCTCAACTGGGTGGGGCTGCACCCTCGACTCCATCATCTGGGACCGATATCACGCTCACTCTATTCGACACGAGACGTAGGACCGGCAGGGATCAGCCGGCTTGTGGCTGCGCCTCATCTGTTCAAAAGACTCCCGCGCGGGCTCCAGGAGCGTATGGCTTATCGCGCAATACGGCCCGCCGTGGCTGGCTGGCTGGAACCCAGGCTAAAGGAAATGCCGGTCACGCTCGGACGCCGCGTGGTGTCGGCCAGCGCCCAGGGCAGTCAGCTACGCATGAATCTTGATGACGGCACGGATCGGCTGGTCGATCACGCGCTGCTTGCAACAGGGTATCGCGTTGACGTTTTGCGCCACGACTTTTTGCATCCGTCCCTAACCAGCCGCTTAAGAACGGTGAACGGGTATCCGCTGCTGGGTCGCGGGCTTGAATGCTCGATTCCAGGACTGCATTTTCTGGGTAAGCCCGGCGCATGGAGTTTCGGGCCGCTGGTTGGATTTGTTTCAGGCACCGAGTTTGCCTCGACGGAACTATTGCAGGGTATCGGACGAGACAGCAGTTAAAATGCGACGAGGGGTTCGGCATCTTGAGCAATGTTCTGGACGATCCGATCGTGGCTTCAGTCGCTCGAGGTGTGCCGAACGCGACGGTTGGAGCAATTGTGGTCGGGGGCGACTACCAGGGACTCGGCATCGTGCGTAGCCTTGGGCGCCGCGGAATACCGGTCTGCGTGGTTGACGACCAGTTCTCAATCTCTCGTTTTTCCAGATACTGCACGTATTTCGAGAAGGTACGCGATCTGCAGGACGAAAGGAACGCGGTAGACTCCCTACTCGAAGTTGGAAGCCGCCTCGGCTTGTCCGGGTGGATTCTATATCCAACTCGCGACGAACTGGTGGCTGCATTCTCCCGGTTCCGACCTGAGCTAAGCAGCTACTTTCGCGTTCCGACGCCGGAATGGAATAGCGTGCAATGGGCGTGGGACAAACGAAACACCTATCAACTCGCTCGCCAGCTCGGGATCCCCACGCCGAACACCTATTATCCTGAAAATATTGACCAGTTGGCTGAACTCGATCCTTTGATTCCGCCTTTTGCCGTCAAGCCCGCGATCAAAGAGCACTTCATTTATGCTACGAAAGCAAAGGCGTGGCGCGCTAATAGCCACAGTGAACTAAGGGCTTTATTCCAGAAAGCATCGGAAATCGTTGGTCCGGGCGAGATCATGATTCAGGACCTAATCCCCGGAGGAGGCTCACAACAGTTTTCTTATTGCGCCTTCTTTCGTAATGGCGAGGCGGTCGGCAAATTGATCGCGTGCCGTCGCCGCCAGCACCCTTTTCAGTTTGGAAAAGCCAGCACCTACGTAGAGACTATAGATCTCCCGATTCTGGAGGAATACTCCGAGCGCCTTCTCCAAGCCATTGATTACTATGGGCTTGTGGAAATTGAATACAAACTGGATCCCAGGGATCATCAATATAAGCTTCTCGATTTCAACGCTCGAACCTGGGGCTATAATTCCATCGGAGCCCGCGCTGGAGTAGATCTCAACTACATGCTGTATGCTGATCAGGTCGGTCAGGCGATCACCCGTTGCCGGGGCGAATCCGGCGTTGCGTGGATGCGTTTGGTGACGGACCTTCCGGCTGCGGTGATGGCATCTCTTGCCGGAGATGTGTCTCTTAAGAGCTATCTGCAGTCCTTAATGGCCTGCAACGTGGAGGCGGTCTTCAGTCATGACGACCCGCTGCCAGGGGTCGTCGAACTTCTTCTGGTGCCATATCTCGCAGTAAAACGAGGATTCTAATGCCAGCCATCTTCCGAGTCCGCATCTTACCGGGAAGTCCTGTACTTTCGGCGAAGTCAAGCTAGCAGTCTCCTGTGGTCTTTCTTAGTGTGCCCTGCCTGGCTCTCTGCAAACGTTCGCTCTTTCACCGCTCTCCTACGGGAAACAGAGGACAGATGGTGGTATGCCCAACCTCTATGAACTAGACCCTCTTCGCGATCCGCGCTGGAACATTCTTCTTCGTAATCATCCGGATGCGTCTGTCTTCCATAGCTCCCAATGGCTAAGGGCGCTCGAGAACACGTATGGATATCGGCCAGTCGTCATCACTTCGTGTCCTCCGGAGGCTGAGCTAACGAACGGGATGGTCTTTTGTGACGTCAATACCTGGCTCACCGGCCGACGCCTCATCTCTCTTCCCTTTTCCGATCATTGTGAACCGTTGCTGGATCCCTCATTGTCGGCTGACGATGTTCTTTCCTGGATTAAGAATGGTCCGTATCGTGAGAAATTTACCCACCTCGAACTCCGGCCTTTCTGCTACAAACCGCCGCAGACAACCGAAATGCATGAAGACCCACGCTTTTTGTTACACCGCCTCAATCTGAGTCCAGCCCTTGAGGATTTGCACAACGTATTTCATAAGGATTGCATTCAGAGGAAAATCCGTCGCGCTGAACGGGAGAATCTGCATTACGAAGAAGGATCGTCGGCCGACCTGCTGCGCAAGTTCTACAAATTGCTCATTACGACTCGCCGGCGCCACGGTCTGCCGCCGCAGCCGTTGCATTGGTTCCAATCCCTGATTGATGCATTCGGTAAGGATCTCAAGATAAGAGTTGCGTCGAAAGATAATCAGCCTGTCGCGAGTATTCTTACGATCTCACACAAGAAGACCATGGTCTACAAATATGGGGCGAGTGAAGCGGCCGCCAACCGATTTGGCGGAACCTGTCTCTTGTTCTGGCAGACCATACAGGAGGCGAAGGCGGCGGGACAAGAATTCCTGGATATGGGCCGATCGGAGCGCGAGCAATCCGGTCTGATTGCCTTTAAGGAACGCTGGGGTGCTCTTCCCTATCCATTAACGTATTGGGGATTTCCGGACAAGCCGAGCCGACAACTTGGAGCCAGCCTTACCTCCCTGGCCAATCGCGTTGTGCTGGCCTGCCCCGATATTGCGTTGAAAGCCCTTGGAGAGGTTTTGTACCGGCACATCGGCTAGAGCCGGAAATATTTGAGTTGCGACTGCCGAGCCGTAGGCGACTCAGCTTTTATCGTCTCGCGGAGACACCGACCACATACGCTGAGAACCAACCGTATGGCATGAGCGGCGGCAAAAAGCCGCAAAGCTGGGTCGCCGGGTAGCGGATTGCAAGTACGGTGGTCGGCCCCTCTTCGAGCGCAAGGAGAGCGTGCTTACGCAAGATGCGCCTGCGCCACTGTGCGGAGACGTTCGACGATGCCAGGGCCGCCTAAATATTCCGTTGAGGAGGCAATCCACAGTGCCGGCTGATGAAACTTCTCATCCGGTGCCAGCCGCACAGGCTCTGGCGAACTTTCTGAATAAGCACTTGCCGACGGGATGCATCGGCGCTGTGCGTCCCATCAATCCGGACGACGGGCGGTTTCTTACCGAGAGCGAGGCGCGCGGCCTTGATCGCTCTGTTCCAGCAGTGAGGCGCGCAAGCGGCGCCGGCCGCGACCTGGCTCGCAGTCTATGCGGAAAACTTGGGGTCCCGGTTGCAGAGATTCCGCGAACAGCGGAGCGTTACCCACTCTGGCCGTCCGGCATTGTTGGGTCGATAACTCACGACCGAGAGTTTGCTGCCGCAGTTGTCGCGCCATCCGACCTACTCCGAGGAATCGGCATCGATATCGAACCAGCTGAGCCTTTGCAGCCCGGCATTTGCGATATCGTCTCGCCGCCAGGGGAAATGGCCGCATTTTCCGACATTCGCTTTGGCGATAAGGCGCTTTTCTCCATCAAGGAAGCAGTATTCAAGGCCGTCTACCCGCGTGATGGACGCTTTCTTGATTTCCACGAGGTTGCCGTTACGCGGCATGCGCGGACAGCCAGAACAAACTATGGGCGTGTCGTGCATTGGCGCGTCACGACGCTTCCCCGGGTCCTGGCAATCGCCTGGTGTTCCTAGGAGGAAGGCGTATCGCGGGCGGATCTGGCCAGATGACGGCTGGATGGACACGAATCGATACTCATATGGTTCACCCGGGCGAAGCAATTGAAAATGCCCCAAGGGTGTTACTGCGGGACGTCCGTCGCTCTGGTATGGTACAGCAAGATTGAGATTCCTCGTCGGTTCGATCGGTACCCACGAGAGAACTCCTGTTGTCGGAAACAATCGCAGTAGCTGCTCGTTTTTGTGAGTCCGAGGTGCGGCCTCCCGTTCCATCCAACGGAAGGTTCACTGAATCAGCTTCGGGCCATTCCTCCAATTCTGTGCCCATTGCCGGGACGGAAAACAACATGCGAGTGGAATTTTGAACGCCGAACAATTGCTTTCGGAACTCCGCACACTTGATATTCGACTTTTTGTCGAAGGCGAAACGCTGCGTTGCAGCGCTCCGAAGGGAGCTCTGACGAGCAGCATCGAGAAGCGGATTACCGCCCTGAAGCTGGAGCTGATCGACGCACTGCGTTCGCCCGCCGCGCAGACCACTACGATTCCTCGCCGCTCTGGTTCAGAGGATCTGCCTTTGTCTTTGGCTCAGGAGCGATTTTGGTTCCTGCAGGCCTTTGACCCGGACAGCACCGCTTATAACCTTACCGCCACGTATCGTATTCCCGGCCCCGTCAACGGGGATGCGCTTCAGTCCGCCCTGCGCGCGGTTATCGAACGCCACGAAATACTCAGAACGTATTTTCCGGAAAACGATGGCTCTCCCTCTCAGGTGATTCGCGAGAGCTTTAAACCGGAACTGTCGATTCGCGACTTCGCCCACCTTGGTCCAGAGGCGAAACAGGCGGCTGTCGATTCCACGATTCAAGAGCTCTCGAGACACAAGTTTGATCTTGCAGCGGAACCCCCGCTGCAAGTGGTATTGGTCCGGTTGGGGGAGCGGGAAGAGATCGTTGCTGTCGCAGTGCACCACATTCTCTGCGATGCCTGGTCCATGGGCATTTTTTTTGCGGACCTCAGAACGTTCTATGAGGCATTCGCTGATCACCGCACCGCTCATTTGCCTCAACTGCCGGTTCAATACGGCGATTACGCGCTCTGGGAGCGTGACCGGCAGACCTCCGGGGTTCTGACACCACAGATTCACTACTGGAAGAAGAAGCTCGAGGGGGCCCCTCGTTTCATCGATCTGCCGTTCGACGAGGACCGCTCGGAATCGGCCCCCTATGAAGCAAGGCTCACGCGCTTCCAACTCGATGCGCAAACCTCGGAATCGGTAAAGTCGCTGGGTCGAGAGCAGGCTGCCTCGCCCTTTATGGTGCTGCTGGCAATCTTTAAGGCGCTTCTCTCGAAGTACACGAGACAACACGATATCGTTGTGGGTACCCCGGTTTCCACACGGACGCAATCCGACCTCGAATCCGTGATCGGCTGCTTTATCAATACGCATGTTTTCCGCACGGAGATACCGCCGAAGACCACGGCCAGAGAGTTGGTAGCCAGGGTTAGGGCAACTGTTCTCGAATCGCTGGACAACGCTGATGTCCCTTTCGCGACCTTAGTGAGCAAGCTGACAACCGAGAGAAATCTCCTGCGCTCTCCGCTATTTCAAGTCGCCTTCATCCTGCAAAACACGCCCATGTCCTCCGCGTACACGATGGTCAGCGGCGGCAGCACGCTGGACATGACGCTGTATATGTGGGAATCGAACGGTATTTTTGGCGGCAGTATCGAGCACAATGCGAACTTGTTCCATCCCGAAACGATGGCCTGCTTTGCCGCTTGCTTCGAAACACTGGCCGCGGAAATGGCCGCCCATCCGGATGTAGCCATCGAGCAGCTTCCGATCGTCAGCAACGCGCAGGCGGTGAAATGGTTTGAATCCGACCATGGTCCTCAGGTTTCAATCCCTGATGCTTGTACGCACGAATTGATAGAGCGCCAGGTGAGAGCTACGCCACATGCCGTCGCCGTAGTTTGCGGCGACGAATCCCTGACTTACCAGGAAATGGATGTGCGTGCGAACCGTTTGGCCCATCGCCTTCGCGCCCTGGGGGCCGGACCCGGCACTCTTGTTGCGCTGTGTTTGGATCGCTCCGTCAACCTGATCGTGGCGCCCCTTGCTGTCTGGAAGGCAGGCTGCGCCTACGTCCCGCTGGATCCCGAATTTCCCCGGGAGCGGCTCGCGTTTATGCTGAGGGATTCCGCCGCTGGCATTGTTGTCGCAGAGAGTAAGCTCCTCGACCGCCTTCCATCCTCGGTTCCGCACCTGGTCTGTCTCGATCGCGATCAAGAAGCGCAGGAAGTCGAGAGCGCTCAGGCGCCCATTCCTCCAGGGAAGCCAGACAACCTCGCTTACGTGATTTACACTTCCGGTTCGACCGGCCAGCCGAAGGGAGTCGAGATTACCCACCGCTCTCTGGTGAATTTCCTTACCTCGATGCGCAACGAACCAGGGATCAATCAGACGGATCGACTCCTGGCAGTTACGTCTTTCTCGTTTGATATAGCCGGTTTGGAACTGTATCTCCCGCTGGTTGAGGGCGCGCAGGTTGTGATTGCTCCCCACAACGCCGCCTTCGACGGATCCACCCTGGCTGATTTGCTGAGCGATGCCGGAATCACGATCATGCAGGCAACGCCCGTCACCTGGAGATTGCTTCTGGAGTCGGGATGGCGCGGAAAGCCCGGACTGAAGATTCTGTGCGGGGGCGAAGCGATGATGCCGGAACTCGCGGAAGAACTCTCGGCAACCGGAGCCGACGTTTGGAACCTATACGGCCCAACGGAGACGACGATCTGGTCTACGATGCAGCGCATACGCCGCGGCGGGCGAGTTTCCCTGGGTCGCCCCATCGCCAACACCCAGGTGTATGTTCTTGATCAGTTCGGCCTGTCGGTGCCGCCAGGAATCGTCGGAGAACTCTACATCGGAGGCGACGGGCTGGCGCGGGGATATCTCCGCCGCGTTGAACTGACATCCGAACGCTTTATGGAAAGCTCCTCCCTTCACGGTCAGCGGTTGTATCGAACCGGCGATCTGGTGCGCAGACTCCCCAACGGAGAGATTAGTTACGTGGGGCGAGCGGACCATCAAGTGAAGATACGAGGATTTCGCATTGAACTGGGAGAAATCGAGAACGCGCTCGAGCAGCAACCGGAAATCTCGCAGGCGGTCGTAGTGGTGCGGGAACGCGCCGCGGCTGACCAACTTCTCACGGCGTATCTGACGATCCGGGAGGATGCGGCGCTCAATTTGAGCGAACTTCGAAGAGCTCTGCTAGCCACATTGCCGGAATACATGATTCCTGGAGCATTTGTTCAAGTGCCGCAGTTCCCCCTCACGCCGAATGGCAAGGTGGATCGTAAGGCCCTCCTCGCTCTCGAGTACCACCCCAGGCAGATGGGTAGCCTCTCGACGTCGAAAGGTGGGACAAGCACTACGGATCGAAATGGTCTCACCGCGGAACCGGCATTCGCTGAACCCATCAGTCATGTGGAGTTGGTGATGGTGGAAATCTGGCGTGAAGTGTTGGGGCTCGACAAAATCAGCGTGCATGATAATTTTTTTGAACTTGGCGGGCACTCTCTGGCGGCTGCACGACTGATCGCACGCCTGCGATCCGAACTGCGAATGGAGTTGCCCCTGCGCTGCATCTTTATTGATCCCACCATAGCGAGCCTCTCCAGCCATATCGCCTACGATCCTGTTGTGCGGAGCTACCGGTATACAAGCGAGATCCCTAAGTGGAGCTGCCTGGTCCCCGCGCAACCCCTGGGGTCGCGAACTCCGCTATTCTTTGTCGCCGGATATCAGAGCGCAGACGATACCCTGCTCGTTCTTTCGCGGTTGATCCCACAGCTCGGCAGGGATCAACCTGTTTTCGGATTCAGGCCCCGTTGGATAGAAGGAGGAGCCGAATATACATCTGTCGAGGAAATGGCACGCGAATGTCTCGCCGAGTTACGCGCAGTCCAACCAAAAGGGCCGTATTTGCTGGGAGGCCACTGCCTGGGTGGAATTGCGGCTCTCGAAATCGCACGGTTGCTGAAGGCGGAGGGCGAAGAAGTCAGGCTGGTGTTCCTGGTCGATACGGAGCGACCAACCCCTTCACGGAGAGCTGCTTTCAAGCTGCACTACCTGCGGCTGTGGCCGAAGAACATTGCGGCGGTGCTTGCCGACATCTTCCACGCCAGCGGCGCGGTAAGACTTCAGAAGATTCGCAGGGTAATCCGCCGCAAGATTGAGCCGGATCAGTTTTATAAATCGAAAGTTCGATACTCCAGAATGCTCCTCAATCACAGCCCGGCCCCTTATGCGGGACGCATCGCAGTCATTGTGAATCAGGAGCAGGCTCAATACGACAAAGACCTCGGGTGGTCAGGATTTCCCGAGTGCGATCTGGAGATATATAGTGCGCCAGGGAGCCACGGTACGATGTTCACAGAGCATGTGAAACACGTCGCTCAGGTGATCCTGAACTGCATCGATGAAGCGATGGCGGGAATCCGCCGAGATGTCCCTCGAAAAGAGCTCAAGGTCGGGTGACCCGGGCCGCACGATGCTCCATGGAGATCGCTGAAATTCTGATTTGATCGCCTCAGTTTGGCACCGCCGCGCCACTATTCGGCAACCCACAGTCTCGGCCGCTGGCCTCTTCTTCCCGAACGGGATCGAGAGTCCAGCGGCCGATTCCGTTTATATCTCGAACACTTCGCGCTCCCCATCGGACATCACTGTCTCGGGAGCCTGCCCGAAAGAAGTCCGCTCAGCTCTGGATCGGATAAGCTCGGTGACTCCTGCGGGCGTTCGCGCCTCGAAGACATCGCGCAGCGAAAGAGTGGCACCCAGACGTTCCCGGATCCGCGCGATCATCATGGTCCCCATGAGCGAATGGCCACCGAGGCTGAAAAAGTCGTCCGAAGGGCTGATGGAATCCATGCCGAGCAATTCCTTCCATGTCTGAAGGATGATCACCAGTTCCCTGCTTTCCGGACCTGCAACAGACTCATCGTCCTTCCCCGGCGACGCAGGCATGCCAGCAAAAGCAGCAGTGGACAGCCAATCAAAATCGACGGTGCTGGTGAGAATGTGCGACCCGCGCCACCGTGCGAGGACACGCTGGATCACCTCAATGCCTTCCGCGTTGGTCATGGCGCTGCGCATCCTTTCCTCGTAGTAGGATTCCATGCCCTCGGGCACAGCAGTGTCAGCCAGCATTCCGACCTCGCGCCAGCCGTCCAGTCCTATGGCAATCGCGGGAATATCAAGAACGCCGCGACAATATTCGGCAAAGCTGTTCTGGAATGCATTGGCAGCGGCATAGGCGCTCTGGGAAGATGCGGGAACGATGGCACTGATGGATGAACAGAACAGCAGGAAGTCAATTTTGCTGCCCTGCAGCAATTCGGCGAGTACCCTCGATCCATCCACCTTCGGGCTGCGGATCCGCCGCGCTTCCTCCGCAGTCTGGAACAGGATCCTGCTGCCACCAGGAACGCCGGCAGCGTGGATGACGCCATTCAGCAGGCCGAACCGCTGTTGCGTTCGATCGATGACGAGCCGCATGGCATCGCGGTCCGCGACATCTGCAGTCTGAATGAGCACTTCCCCACCAGCACGTTCGAGATCCTGGAGTCGTCGAATACGACGCGATGTCGCGTTGGCTTCCCCCTGCCTGACAATCCAGGATTCCCAATCGCTTCGCTCCGGAAGAGCGGTGCGACCGACAACAGCCACGCGTGCGCCGTGGTGTTGAAGCAGATGCTGCGCCAATACATAGCCAATCCCGCCAACGCCCCCCGTGATCAGGTAAACGCCGCCATTGCGAAACTGTGGTTCCGGGCAGGGCTGCAGCGGCGCTGGGGCCCATCCTTTCTGCCATCGGACTCCTCGCCTGTACGCAACCGTTAGACCGGCCCCACTTGTGGACAATTCCTCGAGCAGTTGCTGAATCAATGGTTGAGGATCGCCCTCGGGCAACTCCGCATCGATGCAGCGACATTCGGAACCATTCAGATCGACGGGAATTGCCCGGGCGAGTCCGTGCAATTCTCCATTTTCCGGACTCATCACAGGCTCTCCCGCCACGCTTTCAGCAGATGTGGTGATGAATTCAAATCTGCGAAGGAATCGTCGACGAGAACCGGCGGTCTGGAGGACTTGAAGAACGGCGTCATACGCCGAGTTCAATTGGCCCGGGACCCCTGTAATGCACAACAGGCCTTCAGGCTGCAGTCCGGAAGCATCCATCTGCTCCCACAGCATCTCCAGATCGGCCGCCGAGGACAGGTCGGCGATGGCGTCTCCATCTCGCCAGGCGAAGCGGTCACCAGCCTTCACGCACACAACCCTGACGCCCTGGGCGCGGAGAGTTGCAATCAGGACACTGCTGAACGAATCATTGGCGGCCAGCACCAGCCAGGACCCTGTTGGTTTGCGCTGCGCGGGCAAGGCAATGATGGCTGGAGGGGTGCTTTTCCAACATGGGGCATAGAACCAAGTGGAGATATCGTCTCGCCTGGCATAGCGATCGCTGGGAGAAACCGGCGAATTGGACTGAACCGAGGGCACCGCTACACCAGCCGCCTGATGACTCGATGGATCTGGCTCGATCCAATAGCGCTTCCGTTCGAAAGGGTAGGTCGGCAGAGGCAAGCGGCGTCCCACCGTCTCGGAGTCAAGCTGTTCCCACCGGATCGAAACACCGCACTCCCAGGCTCGGGCGACCGCCTGAAGGAAGACGACCGCGTCCGAAATGCGCCGGTTCTCGGCGCCAAGAGAAGCAACCATGACGCTGGTCGACATCTGCTGCCGCGCAATACCCAGCAACGCTTCACCCGGTCCCGTTTCCACGAGCAACCGGCGGCGTTCAGCCAGCGCAGCAAGATTCCGCGTGAACCGCACCGGCGAGACGATTTGATTGGCCCAGTACTGTGGATCCTGCGCCTCAGCTACCCCAATCCAGGTTCCACTCACGTTGGAAAGCCACGGGATTTTGGGTGCGCGGCGAGTGGTTGCGGCCACCGCTTGCCGAAAAGCTTTGGCGGCGTCGGCCATCAGAGGCGTGTGGAATGCGTTTTTTGAGGCAAGGCGAATTATCGCCACGCCTTCAGTGGCCAGCCTGCGCTCCAGCCCTTCGACTGCATCGACGAGCCCGGAAACTACTGACATCTTCGGCCCGTTCTCGGCGGCGAGCCACAGCCCATTCCCGAGAAAAGGCGCCAGTTTCTCCGGAGCAAGCATGGCCGCCAACATCAGCCCCGGCGCGGTTTGCGCCATGAGGCGACCGCGTTCCGCAGCAAGCCGAAGACCATCCTCAAAAGAAAAGACACCAGCGACGGAGGCAGCGGTTAACTCGCCGAGGCTATGTCCGAGCAGGCACGCGGGCTCAATTCCCAGGGCGCGCAATCGTTCCGCGAGAGCATATTCCACGAGGAACAGCGCTGGTTGCGCAATGTGTGTATCGCGAAGAGGAGTCGCTGATTCAGTTGTTCTTTCGCGACCTGTCAGAAAGGGGTGCAGATCCAGCCCGCTCTGTTCCTGCAGGATTGTGCATCCGGTATCGATCGTGCGGCGGAAGAAGCAATCTGAGCGATACAGAGCGTCGCTCATGCCTGGGAACTGCTGTCCCTGCCCGGGAAACAGGAACACGACGTCCCGACTCAGATCGGTTCCGGGTTCAGCCTTCTTCGGCGATTTCAGTAGAAGGGCTGCCGCCTCGGTCCCGTGGTCGGCGACAACGGCTCGTCGGAACCCAAACGAGCGGCGCCCCCGCTGCAATGTCAAGGTAACGTCCGCAGGGGAACAAGAGGGATGTTCAGAAAGCCAATGCGACAACTGCTCACAGGCTGTGTTCAACGCCGATGCGGTCCGCGTCGAGACAGGAAAGATTCGCGGTCCCGCTGATTCGTCCTTCCGGAGATCGGCTGCAGTCGCGCGGCTCAGGATGAGGTGCACATTGGTGCCGCCAATTCCAAAGGAGCTGACTCCTGCCCATCGTTCCTGGTCCCCGGTCCAGTCCACTGCCGAAGAGCTGACGACAAAGGAAGTCGGCTCCATTCCGAGCGCCGGATTGGGCTGAGTGAAACCGGGCGTCGGAGGAATGAGGCCAGAGTTGACCGCGAGCGCAGACTTGATGAGCCCGGCGACGCCCGCCGCCGCGTCAGCATGACCCATATTTGCTTTCACTGCGCCCAGAATCAGCGGTCGCTGACGCTTCTCAACAGCGAACACCTGGGCAAGAGCAGCATATTCGATTGCATCTCCGAGCTCGGTGGCCGTGCCGTGCGTTTCCACATACCCGACGCGTTCTGGGTCGACGCCAGCCGATGCGAGGGCTGCACGGATCACCTCAGCCTGCGCATCAATGCTCGGTGCGGTGTAGCCTACCTTGCCGGCGCCATCGTTATTCCAGGCGGAGCCCCGGATAACGGCAACAATGGAATCTCCATCTGCGACGGCCTCAGAGAACCGCTTCAGGAGAACAACTCCGGCGCCGCGGCCGGGTACGGTTCCTTTGGCGCCCACGTCGAACGGCCGGCAATATCCGTCGGGAGACAGGATCATCCCAGGGATATAGGGATAGCCAACCATCTGAGGGAAGGAAATCGAGACACCTCCAGCCAGCGCCATTGAACATTCACGATTGTGCAGGCTCTGGCACGCCAGATGGACGGCGGCCAGCGATGTGGAACAGGCGGTCTGGACGGTTACTGCGGGACCGCGCAGATCGAGCTTATATGCGGCCCGGGTTGCAAGAAAATCCTTATCGCTGGCAAGCATCAGCTGATACCCACCGACACTCGCCAGCACATCGGGTCTCTTCAGAAGTTGCAGCACGTACGTATTCATGCCGACACCGGCGAAAACGCCGACGTGCTCACCTTCGCCGGTGTAGCCTCCATTTTCCAGTGCTTCCCAGGCACACTCCAGGAATACCCTCTGCTGTGGATCGAGGATTTCCGCTTCACGCGAGCTCACACCGAAGAAGTCCGCGTCGAAGCAGTCGGCGTCCTCAATGGTGTTACCACGCCGAATGTAGTTGGGATCGCGAAGCGTCGATTCATCGATGCCGCTGCGTAGCAGCTCTTCGTCTTTGAAAGTGTCAATGAGAGAGTCGCCGTCAATCAGGTGCTGCCAGAATTCCTGAACGCTGCGCGAATGCGGGAAGCGCGCGCTCATGCCGATGATGGCAATTCCGTCGGACCACGGTCCGGGCGATCGGAGTTCGTGTTTTGAATCTGTGACGGGTGTCGTCTGGGGGATTTCGAGGGGTGAGTTCATGTGATGTCAGCGTGGATCAGGTGAAGAGGACGCGCTGCGATCGAGAAACGACGCAAGCGCCTCGATGGTGGGGTAACGAAACAGGTCCACCGCCGTAATGTTCGTGTTGAGCTCGCTCTTCAGCCGGGCGTGGAGTTGAACCAGCAAAAGCGAGTGTCCACCGAGATCGAAGAAGTTGTCGCGAATACCGGGCCGATCGACGTGAAGCGCATCGGACCACAGTTCGCTGAGCCTTTGCTCGGTTTGGTTGCGTGGCGTAATGGAATCGCCTCGGGATACGCGCGAAACCTTCTGTAGCGACGGCAAACGCTTCCGGTCAATCTTGCCGTTCGGGGTCAGTGGGAATTCGTCAAGCTGCACAAGAATGCCGGGGACCATGTAATCCGGCAGGCGTTCACGCAGCCACGAACGAATCTGGTCCACATCTCCGGAGGCTTCCGCGTAGCGAATATATGCGACCAGTTGGCTGCTGGGACCGTCGCCGTCTACTACGACCACGGCCTGGCGAACGGCTGGATGCCGCTCAATGACGACCTCGATTTCGCCCGGCTCGATTCGATGGCCACGTAATTTGATCTGGTGATCGGTCCGGCCGAGCAATTGAATCTGACCATCGACGCGGAAACGCGCAAGATCCCCCGTGCGATACATTCTGGGAGCTTGAATCGGGTGGAACGGATTGGGCAGGAAGCGACTTGCCGTCAGTTCCGGACGGTTACGGTAGCCGCGCGCCACTCCATCGCCCGCGATGAAGAGCTCGCCGGTAACTCCAGCCGGCACCGGCTGCAGGTACTCGTCAAGAATGTACATTTGCGTATTGGCAATGGGCCGCCCGATCAGGATGGGATTTTCGCCGCTGCGGACGCGATGAGCCGCAGACCAGATCGTTGTCTCGGTAGGACCATACAGATTCCAGAGCTCGGTGCCGCGTGCCATCAGGCTTTCGGCCACATCCGGTGCTAAGGCTTCACCGCCGCACCACATGCGCAGGCCGGGGCGACCCATCCAGCCGGACTCGATCAGCATGCGCCACGTCGACGGCGTCGCCTGCATCACCGTCGCATCGGCGGAATCAAGGAGTTCAGCCAACTGCTCAGGATCGATGAACTGATCGCGCGAAGCCAGCACCAGCTTCGCTCCGCAAAGAAGCGGACCGAAGACTTCCAAGGTAGCGATATCGAATGAGAGGGTAGTAACAGCGACTAAGGTGTCCTTTGCGGACAGTCCAGGCTGACGCAGCATCGCGGCTAGAAGATTGACCAAAGCCGCATGCTGAATCTCCGTCCCCTTGGGATTGCCGGTTGATCCGGATGTGTAAATCAGGTAAGCCAGGTCGTCGCCGGATGGATGCCCGACCTGGCCGTCCGCAGCCGAGGCGCTGACATCCTCGATATCGAGCACCGTGGAGCTCGTGGGCGGCAGGGCGTTGCGCAAGTCGCGTTGCGTCAGGATCAGCGATACTTCGGCGTCGGCCAGCAGAAACTCGACACGCTGGGCGGGCAATGCCGGGTCGAGCGGGAGATAGGCTGCTCCTGCTTTGAGGATTCCGAGGAGTCCGACGATCATCTCCGGACTGCGCTCAAGAAATACAGCAACAACATCCGAGCTTCCGATGCCGCGCGATCGCAGGGCAACCGCGAGGGCGGACGACTGCGCATCCAGCTCCCTGTAAGTGAGCGAACATTCGCCCATCGAAACGGCGATTGATTCCGGGGTTTCGCGGGCCTGTGCGGCGAACCAGGCCGGAACGGTTGGCCAGGGCGCCGGGGCCATGGCGGTCTGGTTCCAGGTTTCAATCAACTGCCGGCGCTCCGGCTCCTCGAGAAGCTGGAGCTTGTGGATGGGTTGGGTCGCATCGGAGCATACCAACTCCAGAATGTGGAGGTACTGACGCAACATTCTGAGGATCGTTGCCTCTTCGAAAATATCTGTGTTGAATTCGAATGAACAGCGGAGGTGCCCTTCGAATGGGTAGACATCAACAGCCAGGTCGTAGCGGGACGACAAACTCTGGAATTCCAGCAGAGATGTCGCAATATTCTCCAGTTGGGGAAGAACGAAATTCGCATTCTGAAGAGTAAACATCACCTGAATCAGCGGACTGCGATCAAGGTGACGCTCGGGCTTCAATTGTTCGACCAGCTGATCAAATGGGGTGCTTTGGTGTTCAAACGCTTCCAGCGCGACGGTACGAATCCGGGCGATTAACTCGGCAAAGGAGGGATCGCCACTAAGATCCAACCGAAGGACAAGATTGTTGACGAAGAAGCCTATCAGACTTTCGAAACTGCTCTTCAATCGTCCTGCGGTAGGCGTGCCCACCAGGATGTCGTGATGACGAGTGAATTGCCGCAGCAGAACGCCGAAGGCCGCAATGAGCACCATGAAAAAAGTTGCGTTGCGATGGCGGGCGAGCGCAAGCAGCTGTTTCTCTAGATCCGTCGTAAGATCGAGCGTCAGGCGCTGACCACGAAAACTCTGAACTGGCGGCCTCGGCCGATCGACAGGCAGCTCCAGCTGGGGCAGTTCGCCTGCCAGTTGCCTGCGCCAGTACTCCAGATCGCCACCAGTAGATTGGTGTTGCTGGTCGCGTTCCCATTCCACAAAATCGCGGAACTGCACGGGGAGAGGCGGGAGCGATGGCTCCTCATGGCGGAGACAAGCCAGATAGGCCCGACTGAGCTCCTGAACAAGCACCCCGAGAGACCAGCCGTCGGACACGATATGATGCATGCCGGCCAGCACAACATGCTCACGATCGTTCTTTCTATACAGAGTGACACGGAAAACAGGTCCTTCGTCGAGGACATAAGGGCGCTGGAAATCCTCGCTTACGAGTCGCAGGACCGCTGTGTTCTGGTCCTCCCGCGGTACGGACGAGACATCGACGAAGCCGGGCGTCCAGTTCCGCCCTTCGTCGATGACTGCAACAGGCAAACCATCGCGTTTGAAAAAGCGGGTACGAAGGGACTCGTGCCGCCGAAGGATAATCCGGAAGGATTCTTCCAGGGCAGAGCGGACCAGCGGGCCGTCAAGGCACATGGCGAAGCCCATGTTGTAGACAGGGTTTCGGGGATCAAGCTGATCAAGAAACCAGAGCCGCTGCTGAGACCGGGAGAGTGGATGCTCGACGGTGCGGTTTGCGGAGGCATGCGAGAGCAGCAACGCGTCGGTATGCTCCTCGCGTGAAACCGCCACTTCCCCCGCATGTGCAGTTTTCTGCGAGGAGCGCAGGAAGGCCAGAATCTCCGGCTTGCGCTGCGCCAGCTCGGCACGCAGTTCGGCCGTCAGAACCCCCGGCGGCGCTGCACATTTCAGCGAATCCCCATTGACGTTGACCGAGACTCCCTGCGCCGAGAGCCGGCCCAGTAGATCGACGATCTCTCTCATAGCAGAACCTCGCCGTGCTTGGTGCTCTCGCTATGGGACGAATTGGACGCAGCGATCCATACGATCGATGCCATGATCACGGTGATCGGCTCGGCGAACGTCACAGCGCAATCTCCTCGTATTCGGAAGAACCGGCGAGGGCGTCGCGTTTGTGGCGGACCTCTGTCAGCGTGGCGAGCAGAAATGCCACCGCCTGATGAATGTTTGGATATTCGAAGAAGAAGTTCGGCGGTAAACTCACGCCTGCATCCCGCTGGAGCCGGTTTTTCAGCTCGAGTGCCATCAGAGAGTCCATTCCCAGGCTCACCAGAGGCTCATCGTCCGGCAGAGGAAAGGCCGCGTCGAGACCCAGCACTCGGGCCACATTGCTTCTGACATGTTGACGGATCAGTGAGAAGCGCTGATCCAGAGGCGCTTCCTCCAGCATCGAGTGCAGATCGGGTTCGAGGGAGGAGCGCTGCGGACGTAAGACGGAGGTCGACGCGCAATTCTCGAAAAATGGCCATGCGCTGTGCGCCTGTTCCGGGGAGAGATAGGTGGGCCAGTCCATGGCAAGCGCGGCCACCGATGGGCGCCCGCTCGTGATGGCTTGTTCGAGAAGAGCAATTCCCTCTTCCGGTGAGAAGGCCCCGATTCCGAACTTCGCCGACTGTTCGGGGCCGGCGGTGCGGTTGGCCATGCCCACACTCTTCCATTGTCCCCAGGCGATACAAGTGGCGGGGAGCCCCAGGCTGCGACGCAGGACGGCAAGAGCATCGAGAAAGCTATTGGCGGCGGCGTAGTTGGCGTTGCCGGGAAGGCCAAGCGTTGAAGCACCCGAGCCGAAGAGCACAAAGAAATCCAGCTGCAGGCCACTGGTTGCTTCATGCAACAACCATGCGCTGTCCACTTTCGGCGCAAAGACACGACGGAACGATTCCACCGTCTGCCGGGATAAAAGCCCCTGTTCATAATCTCCGGCCATATGAAAAACGCCGCGCAGTGAATGGCCGCTGCGCGCAATCGTTGCAAGTACTCTGGCAATTTCCTCAGGCCGGGAAACATCCGCGACAGTCTCGTGGATCTCCACGCCATGATCTTTCAGGCTACCAATCCATTGGCGCACGGCCGCAGATGGCTCATGACGGCCCACGAGAAAGAAGTTGGTGGCGCCACGCTTCACCATCCACTCGACAGTGTACCGACCCAAACCTCCAAAAGCTCCGGTCATGAGATAGGCGCCGGAAGCAAAGCTAACCGGGGTCTTGTCACGCCCGTTTTCTTCGCTAACCGGAATCAGACGAGGGGCCCAGATTCTCCCTTCACGAATCGCCAGAATACGCTCTGCCTCACCCCCGCAAAGAAGCCGGCGCAGACATTGCAGGTCATCGGGGCCGGGGTCGAGAGGGAGATCGACCTGACGGACGATCATCTCTGGCTGCTCCATGGCCGCCACCTTCACGATTGCGTCCACGCAACTGCTGGCCAGATTGAGGTGCTCCCGGGAAACGGGCAGCGCGGCGCGGGTGACCAGCCAAAGCGGCGCGGACTGCGAAGCGTTCGCTGCAAAGGAATGCAGCGCATCGAGCACACAAGAGGCGGTCGTGAGTGTGTGCACCGGGGTTTGGCTATCGTTCGAACTGTGCGGCAATCCCACAACGACGGCATGCGCCTTCTTGCCGCTGGCGACGTCCCGGAGTGAATCAAAGGGAAGGTGATTGCCTGAATGAACCTCAAGGCCGGTTTGGCGAAGCTGTTCCGCCAGAACGGATGAGCCGTCGCGCTCTTTCACAAAGACAAGCGGAGAAAGCTGGTGCGCCGTTGCGGAAAGCGCTTCGTCGCGCCTCGCGACGAGAATCGTCTGCTCCTGAGAAAGAACTCCCAACGGACCACCATTGGGCAACGATGCAGCCTCGAAACCTTCCTCGTTCAGCAACTGCATCCATTGCTTGCGGCTGATCAGCGGATAGTCGGTCCGCAGGCTGGAGTCGGCGAATCTCCACCAGCTCTCAATCATACCCAGGGTGACAATGGCGGAACGCTGCACCGTGGTTCCTTCGAGGGCAATCAGGACACCGCCGGGGCGGAGCATCCGGCGGACGCGCCGAAGTGTCTCGCGAAGATCAGCAGCGGCATGGAGGACGTTCGAGGCGATCACGATGTCGAACTCTTCCGAAGAGGATGTATCCCGCTCGATATCGCGTGCCGCATACCGCACGAAGGGATAGTCCGAAAATCGCTCCTGCGCCGGAGCCAGAAAGGCTGGCGAGACGTCGGTGAACCAGTATTCGACCTTGCCGGCAGGCAGCACGGGCAGAATGGCCGCGGTTGCGCTACCCGTCCCCGCGCCGAGTTCCAGTAACTTCACGGTACGCAGGCCGTGGAGCGAACTGACGGCATGATGCACAGCCGCAGCGAGGGCGCGATTCAGAGTCTGAGCCGCAGGAGCATCGCGGTAAATTTGGTCAGCAAGACGGAACGAGCCCTGAGGGAAGAGCACTTCCAGCGCGGATGTGCGGCCCCGAAGAACGGCGGCCAGGTGCGTTGCCTGATGCAGGAATTCCAGCTCTGCCGCAAATTGCGGAAACGCAGCCGACACGCGCGCTTCCTCCCGGGCCAGATCGACTACAGGAAGAGAGCGCACGATCCACTCATCCCCAACGCGTCGCAGCACACCATCTGCTTCAAGGATACGGAACAACCAGGTCAGCAGCTTCTGGTGCGCCGGACTGATGCCCGCCATCGGAGGAATCGAGGCTCCAGGCGTGAGCGGCTTCTCTAGTTCAGCCATCATCACGAGAATATAGGTCGCGCAGAGGCGATCCACCTCAGGAATGAGCTGCGCGTACGATTCGCTGAGACCTGCGAGGTTCAGTTCGCTGACTGCCTTTTCCACCGTTGCGGACGCCTGCGACAGAATTTGTGCGGAGCCAGGCAAACTCTGCTGAGGTTCGTACTCGACCACGTAGAGGTGTGGCTCTGCGGACCGCCCGTGGGCCTGTAACGTCGCCGGCAAAGTTTGTGGAAGCGCCGCGGGCCAATGGCGCTGGCGTTGGAAAGGATAGGTCGGCAGTGAAAGCTTGCGGCAATGGCGATTGCTGTAGACCTGCTGCCAATCGATGCCGGCGCCGGCCCGATACAACTGGCACAGCGCCCCCTGCAGACTGCCCCATGCATCGTGTCCCCGGCGCACGGAGGGGATGGTCGCAAGGCCAGACGGTACCGATGGCCTGGCCATGCCCAGCAGAACCGGGTCGGGACCGATTTCCAGCAGTGCCGACGGCTGAAGTGAAAGAAGTGCGGTGACTCCCTGAGAAAAGCGAACCGTCCCGCGAATGTGCCGGCGCCAGTATTCGCCATCGAGAGGCTTGTCTGAAGGCCAAATCTCGCCGGTGACATTCGAGATAAACGGTAATGCAGGCGCTGCATACGAAGAGCTCGCCGCTGTCACTTCAAAAGCATCAAGGATCGGATCCATGAGCGCAGAGTGGAAGGCGTGCGATACCGAGAGCGGCTGCGAAATGATCCGGCTCTCACTGAGCTTTTCGCGGAGTTGGTCGAGCTGTTCAGTGTGGCCAGAGAATACTACGTTGTTCGGTCCGTTGACCGCCGCAATCGAGATTCCCGTAAACGGACGGATGCGCTCAGCCGCATCCTCGGCGCCGATGCGCGCTGCCAGCATCCCTCCGCCCCGAGGCAAACTGCCCATCAGCCGTCCGCGCTGGTACGCGAGATTCAGGGCGGTCTCGAGAGGCATAATCCCTGCAACGCAGGCGGCGACGTATTCACCCAGGCTGTGACCAAGAACCGCTGCCGGCCGGATTCCCCACGAAAACCAAAGTTCCGCCAGGGCATATTCAAAGGCGAAAAGTGACGGCTGCGTCCAGGCTGTCTGGTGAATCACATCGTCAGGAATCTCCGCTGCTCCGCACAGCACATCCCTCAGTGAATGCGGGAGGCGTCCTGCGAGGAGCTTGCTGCAGCGATCAATGGCGCTGCAAAATACCTCGTGCTGTTCGTACAGCTGCTTTCCCATGCCGGGATACTGCGATCCCTGACCGGTAAACAGGAATGCAATCCTCGGAGCCTCGTATCCCGCAACCAGGGCATACTCCGGAGCATCGGTAACGGACCCGGCGGAGAGTGAGCGCAGCCGCGACGCGGCATCTTCCGTGGTTCGGGCCACGTATGCGATTCGGTTCTGGAAATGCGAGCGTCCCGCGTTGAGACTCAACGCGAGATCGGCAAGCTTCGTTTGTGGATGTGCTTCGAGAGAGTCGGCGCAGCGCGCAATGAGAGCGCCGAGTGCGGTCACGTCTCGAGCGGAGAGCGTGACCACCTCTGCGCTTCGTTCCGCCTCGCTGGGCCGCGGAGAAGCCGGCGATTCCTGCAGAACCAGGTGCGCGTTGGTGCCGCTGAATCCGAAAGAGCTGACGCCGGCTGTGTGTGGATGCGGCGATTGTGGCCACTCGGTTGTCTGTGCCGGTAAGGCGAACGAAAGGCTGCGCAATGCCGGGTTCTCCCGGCCGGACTGCACATGCAGGTGAGCGGGGATTTTGTTGTGCTGCAGAGCCAGCAGCACCTTCATCACCCCGGCGATTCCGGCTGCCGCTTCCAGATGGCCGAGGTTGGTCTTGACGGAGCCAATCGTCATTCGATGGCCCGGCTCTGCCGACGCGCCGAAGACGTTCCCCAGTGCGCCAAGTTCGATCGCGTCGCCAAGGACCGTGCCCGTGCCGTGCGTTTCCAGGTAGCCGACTGCGGAAGGCTCGATGCGAGCCTGCCCGAGCGCCTGGCGGATGACAGCTTCCTGTGAGGGCCCATTCGGCGCGGACAGGCCGTTGCTGCGCCCATCGTGATTGATGGCGCTGCCCGAGATCACGCCGAGGATCCGATCGTTCGCCGCGCGCGCATCGGAGAGGCGCTTCAGCGCCAGCATGCCGCATCCTTCGGAGCGAACAAAGCCATCGGCGGCTTCGGAGAAGGCCTTGCAGCGCCCGTCCCCGGCCATCATGTGGGCATGCGAAAGCATGACGGTCAGCCGCGGCGTCAGAATGGCGTTGACGCCTCCGGCCAGTGCAAGATCGCATTCTCGATTGCGGAGACTCTGGCAAGCGAGGTGAATCGCCACCGCCGACGAAGAGCAGGAGGTATCGATGGCGAGATTCGGCCCCCGGAGGTTAAGTACGTACGAGATCCTCCCCGCCGCCACAGAACGCGCCAGCCCAGTCCCGGCATACGCGTCGGACGCGGTTTCGCCCTCTGCCTCAAGAAGCGCCGCGTAGTCGTTCGTGCTGATGCCAACAAAGACGCCGGTGGCCGTGCCGGCAAGAAGATCCGCGGGGATGCATGCGTTCTCCAGCGCCTCCCAGGTAACCTCCAGCAGCAGCCGATGCTGCGGATCGATCGCGAGTGCCTCGCGAGGAGCGATGCCGAAAAAGCCGGCATCGAACTGCTGAATTCCATCGACAAACCCTCCCCATTTCGTGTTCGCCTTGCCGGGTACGTCCGGGCTCGCGTCGTAGAACGCTTCGGCATCCCAGCGATCTTGTGGAATCAGCTGCACTGCATCGGTTCCGCTGGCCAAAAGCTCCCAGAAAGCGTCAGGCGTGCTGACTCCGCCAGGCAGGCGGCAACCCATCCCGACCACCGCGACAGAATCCGTGGTCGCGCTCTCTACGGCAGCCAGCCGACGCTCGAGTTCGAGCGCCAGCAAGGCCAGCCGTTTGGGCGAGAGCTTCTGGAAGCGCTCCAGCAAATCGCCTGATTCTGATTCCGATGGCATTGGGTCCCTTTTCTCTACCGTCACACTTTGGAGTGCTTCTCGATCATAAAATCCACTTCTTCGTCTGACATCTGCTCGATAGCCGTCAGAAAAGCGAGTGAGTCGCGTGCCTGGGCGATTGGCTCCGTCGCCGTGACAGCCTGATGTTGGGTCTTTTCCGCTTTGGCTGTTACACCTCTCAGGTAGGCCATCAGGGCGTTCATGGTTGGGAAATCGAAAAGCAGGGTAGAAGGCAATGGCAAATTCAGGGCATTCGCCAGGCTATTTCGCAGGTCGACGGCCAGGAGAGAATCCATCCCCAGATCGCTGAAAGAAGCGTCCGGATCAATTTTCTCCTGCTCGTGAAACGCAAGGGTCCGACGCACCGTCTCACCGACGGTCCGAAGCAAAGCCGCTTCCGACGGCACCTGCGATTGTGCGGACGCTGTTCCCGGAATATCCGCGCTCGATGTCCGCATCTTCCACGCGTCGAGGCTTCCGGAACGCGTTGTTGTGAAATTGGCGTAAAGCGGATCGCGTCTTCGCTCGTCATGCTGGGCCAGATATCGCTGCCAGTTCAGATTGGCGACAGCAACCTGTGCATGTCCCTCGGCGAGTGCGATTCTGAGGCCATCCAACGCCTCCTCCCGAGACATCGATTCCATCCCCGCCCGCGCCAGTCGATGCTGCACTGCGGCAGCGGCAGTGAGCCCGACGTCCTGCCAGGCGCCCCAGTTCACACTCAGAGCGTGAAGTCCGTGGGCTTGTCGAAAAGCGGCGAGAGCATCGAGAAAGGAGTTTGCCGCGCAGTAGTTGATCTGCCCGTGAGAGCCTCCAATGGAGGCCCACGAGGAAAAGAGCACAAAGTATTTCAGCTTTGTGCCTGCAGAGCCGACATGGAGGTTCCACGCCCCTTCGGCCTTGGGCCGCAGCACTCGCTGCATACTCTCCCAGGTCTGATCCTCGAGAGCGAGGTTGTCGAGAACGGAAGCCGCGTGCCAGATGCCTCGCAGGCTATCCCCTGCCTTATCCAGTGTCCTTCGAGCGACTGCAGGGTCAGCAATATCGCCCAGTACGACTTCGACGATCGTGCCCGCATCGCGGAGGCGCTTGATGACTTGCTGCGCCTCGGAACCTGGATCGCTGCGGCCATTCAGAATGAGCGTCTTCGCACCGGAACGAGCGAGCCACTCTGCTATCGTGAGCCCGACTCCGCCCATCCCGCCGGTTACGATGTGAGTTCCGGAAAAATCCTCACCACTTTCGACGACAACGCGGCCGATGTGGGCAGCCCGCGCCATGTAGCGAAAGGCGTCTCTCACCTGGGCGGCCGGGAATACTGTGACGGGTAGAGCAGGGATCTGACCCTTCTCCAGTTCCCGGAACAGGGCGGTCATGCGATCGCGGACCCAGGGGGAGCCTCCCGCGAACAAAGGGGTGAGATCGACCGGAATGTATTGAACGTTCGGCCACGCGCCTGCGACAGAACGTGAATCGCGGATGTCGGTGCGGCCCAGCTCAACAAACCGTCCGCCCGGTTTCAGCAGAGAGAAAGCCTGATCGATCGCTGCTCCCGCCAGCGAGTTCAACACCACGTCCACACCATCGCTGATAAGCGAGGCGAACTCCAGGGAGCGAGAATCGTAGACACGCTGAATGCCGAGGCTTCTCAGATATTCGCGCTTTGCTTCGCTGCCCGCCGTCGCAATCACTGCGGCACCGATCCTCTGGCACAGATGGACAGCCGCCAGGCCCACGCCTCCGGCGGCGGCATGAATCAATACGGTTTCCCCGGGGCGAACATGCGCGATCTGTTCCAGACACCAGGCAGCCGTCAAGCCGGCGACTGTTTGCCCTGCCGCCTCAGCAAACGACAATGACGGGGGCTTTGGCACCACGAGAGACTGTGGCGCGATCGCATGCGTTGCGAAGCAGCCCGGTGCGATCGCCACAACTTCATCGCCTGCACGTAAACCCGTGACGGCGTCTCCGGTTCGCAGAACAACGCCCGCGCAATCGGTTCCCGGCGGCCCCTCGTCGGGGATGACGCCAAGAATCTGGAGAACATCATGGAAGTTCAGAGCAGTCGCGTGGACCTGAATCTCCACCTCATCCGGCTCCAGCTCGCGCCGCGATGTCGCGCCCCACGCAAGAGCGTCGATCCCCCCGTGCGTCTCCAGCCGTACCGGAGACGGCTCCGCGGGATTCGGCAGCTGACGTCGCAGCCGCTCCAGTTTGCCGGCGTAGCGCGTGCCGGAACGCCACGCCACCCAACGGTCGTCTGCTGCGGAGAGCACTTCTGCGGCGACGCTCGCAACATCGGAGTCCGAGCGCTCGACATCCAGCAGTGTGCATCGCGACTCCGGAAATTCCGCCGCAATCGCGGCCGCCATACCGGAGAGCGGCGAGTGGGTGAGATTGACGGAGTTCTGCTCCGGGGTAACGTTGCAGACTCCCGTCGTCATCACATAGAGTCGCGCTGAACTTCTCTGCGTGGCCAGCCGCTGCGCCGTAGAAATCAGGGAGCGGATCGGAGCGTTGATTCCTTCAACGGCATCTCCGGCAGGAACTGAACGAAAGTCCGCGCCCGGGCCGGCAACCCAGATCACAAACTCGTTCTCCACTTCATCCAGCGCTGCGAGCCACGGGTCGACCGGAGAGTGCCGGGCAGGAACGCCGCGTTGTTTCAGATACGAGCTGAGTTGAATCGCCTCTTCACTCTCGCCGAGTACGAGGATCTTCGCGGGCGTGTTGAAGGGAGCCCCGGTGGAAGGACCGTCCGCACGTTCCCACTGCATTCTATAAAGCAGCGAGTCGATATCATGCCGCTGCGCCTCCACCTTGCGGAATTGGAGGCTGGAGAGGCGAGCGAGGGGTGAGCCATCGGGGTGAAGGACAGCCACGTCAGCGACCAGCGTCCGTTCATCCAGCCAGCGGCTGCGCACATGGCTCCAGCTCCGCTCTCCCGGCTTCCCGTATATCTCGACCCGCCCGGCACTCACCGGCAGATACATTCCGTCGCCCCCGGCCGCCGCTCCCACCACCTGCAGACACGCATCCAGCCACCACGGCGACACCTGCCATCCGCTGCCTTCCGCGGCTGCCGTCAGCGCAATTTCTCCCAGCGCCTCTCCTTCTCCGCTCCACAGCCGTGCGACGCCTCGGAACCGCTCCCCGAAACGGATGCCCCGCTCTGCCATCTCTGCATAAAATGTCTCGCCCGCCGCTTTCTCCCCCAGCCGAGCTCGCACGGCCTCCAGATCCTCGCGCTCTTCCTTCTCTCCTCCCGCCGCCCGCAGCCATCCTTCGGATACGCGTTCCCAGTCTCCGCCTTCACGCTCGGCATACAGCCGCACACGGCTCCGCCCGCCCTGCTCCTCTTCCACCACCGTCTGCACCCGCCGCGTTCCCGCGATGGCCAGTCGCACCTCCAGCGCCAGATCTTCCAGCACACAGCACTCGCCCGTGAGTTCTGCTCCCGCTTCCAGCATCAGTTCCACATGCCCGGTCGCCGGCAGCACCGCCTCGCCTTCCACCTCGTGCTCTCCGATCCACCCTGCAGCCTCCAGCCGCGCCTCATACTGACCCCGCACCCCGGCCACTCGCAGTCGCCGCCCCAGCAGCGCTCCGCCCGAAGCTTCGCCCGCTGTTTCTGCTTTTCGCTCCTCGATCCAGTACCGCTCCCGCTGGAACGCATACCGCGGCAGCCGCGCTCGACGCAGTCTCCGTCCACCCCGGCGCTGCTGCTCCCAGTCCACCTTCGCTCCCTGCACATACTCTTCGGCGATCTGCTGCGGCGTCGCCTGCGCATCCACCGCTTGCAGACCGCGCTGCCCCGCTCCAACGTGCCCTGCGAATATTCCTTGTCCCGTCTCGCCCCGCAGCCACGCACGCAGCTTCGCCCCGGCCTCCCGCTTCCCTTCCGCCACCACCGCCAGCCGCTCGCTCATCTCCGCCCGCCCCACCCCGGCCGTATGGCAGATCTCCGCCCAGTTCCACTCCTCATCCGCTTCCAGATACTCCGCGTACCGGCCCGCCAGTTCCCGCAACGCCGGCTCCGTCCGCGCCGAAATCACCAGCACATCCTCGCCCGCTTCTCCAGGCTCGCTCGCTTCTCGGCTCCGGCCCTCCACCACCACGTGCGCGTTCGTCCCGCTGAACCCAAACGAACTCACTCCTCCGATCCGCCGCCCCTCCAGCGGCTCCCACGCACGCCTCTCCGTCACCACCTCCAGCGGCAACTCCTCCCACCGCACGTGCTCGCTCGGCCGCTGCCAGTGCACCTGTCCCGGGATCTCGCCATGCTCCAGGCTCAGCACCAGCCGCATCAGTCCTGCCACTCCCGCCGCCGATTCCAGATGCCCGATGTTCGACTTCACCGAGCCAATCGCCAGCTTCCCATCCCGACCACCAAATACTGCACCCAGCGCCTCGGCCTCAATCGGATCTCCCAGCCGCGTCCCGGTACCGTGCGCCTCCACATACCCCACCTGCCCGGCCTCGATCCCCGCCCGCCGATGCGCCTCCCGCAACAGCGCCTGCTGCGCCAGTCCGTTCGGCACCGTCAGCCCGCTCGACGCTCCATCCTGGTTCACCGCCGAGCCCAGAATCACTCCCTGCACCCGATCCCCGGCCGCTTCCGCGTCTCGAAGGCGCTTCAGCACCACCACCCCGCACCCTTCTCCGCGCACAAAGCCATCCGCAGTCTCGTCAAACGCCGCACATACTCCGCGCGGCGATAACATGCCGCCTGGGAGGCGATGCTCGCAGGCTTCAGGACTCGCAATCAGATTCACGCCACCGGCCAGGACTGCGGAGCATTCGCCGTGCTGCACAGGCCTCGCACGCCAGATCGAACCGCGACCAGCGATGAGGAACAGGCTGTGTCGATGGCGAGTGCAGGACCATTCAGCCCAAGCACGTAAGGATCCGGCCCGCTGCGACACTGGCGCCGCCTCCGGAGGCAAGATACCGTCAATCTGATCGAGGCGCCGGTGCCGCATCGTCGCTGTGCATAGTCGTGACTCGCGATACCTACGATACACCCCGGTCCGAGTCGGATACAGGGAGAAGGGATCGATGCCAGCATCCTCCAGGGCCTCCCAGCTTACCTCCAGCAGCAGACGTTGTTGCGGATCCATCGCACCCGCTTCGCGCGGCGCGATTCCGAAATGGCGAGGGTCAAAAAGGTCGACGCGTTCGAGCAATGCAGCCCACCGTGCCTGTTGCGGCATGTGCTCGCGTTCCAGGGAAAGGCCAAGGCGGGCTTCAACACCATCACGCACGGCACATTCGCGATTGCGAAGCAGGCGCCAGTAACCCTCCGGTCCGTCTTCGGCGCCGGGAAACCGGCATCCCATCCCAATAATGGCGATTGGTTCGGAGAGCTTTTGTTCGAGCTGGCGAATGCGCTGGTCAGCCTCCTCCAGAGCAAGGAGCGCCTGCTTCAGGGGAGACAGTGACTCTCGAATTCCGAAGGACGATCTCGAATCGCTCATCGCTTCCTCAACCGCTCCTTCAGAAGTTGCTCAACCCGTTCCTCGGTCATTTCCTGCAAGGACTCCGCAGTGACCGCGATGGAAACCTGCACTGGTGGACCCGACGCCGTGCCGGTTTCGGTGTAACTCTCGGAAGGCGGTTGCGCCAGAGCGGCCAGCGTACGTGTCAGCTCGCCAACCGTGCCGGTGTCAAACGCAATAGTGGCTGGGATTCGTCCTTCGTATCCGAGAACCTTTGCCAACTCGCTGCGCAGTTCGATCGCGATCAGGGAATCCATGCCGAGATCGCTCAGGCGGTCCCGATCTCCCAGGTCCGCTGGGGAAACCTGCAGACCAAAAACCCGACAGATCGTTTGCCGGACGCATTGCGCTACCCTCTCCTCCCAGTCCCCCGCGCGCAGGGCGTTCAGGTCGATCGCAAACGCGGGGGCAGGCTCCGCACCCTCGTTTACCACTGCTGGAACTGGCCCGTGGCTCTGTTCTGCAACTGCCCCGGAACCCGAAATCTCCACATCGCTCAAACCGCGTCTCGCCAGCAGAACGTGCTGACCAATGAAAGCGGCGGGCGAGGCGGGATCAGGCAGAGCGGTTGGGTCCTCGAAACCGCTGCGTCTCAGCAGTTCGCACCACTTCCCCGCATCGAGCAGAGGATGTTCGGAGCGTTCACTATCCTCAAAGTGCTGCCATCCTTCGATAAGTCCGATGGACATATCGAAGCAGGCCTGGTGTGTCGTCGTCTCGAGAAGGACTACAGCCCCGCCAGGGGCGAGCAACTGACGGATGCGCTCCAGCGCTGCCGGAATATTGCGACTTGCATGCACCACATTCGCGGCGAGGATCATGTCGAATGATCCGCTGCGAATCTGCTGCCCGTGAGAATCACTGTCAAGGTCGAGAAGAAAGTACCGCACGAAGTCGAAGGACGCAAACTTCCTTCTTCCGCGGTTCAGAAACAGCTCCGAAACATCCGTGAACGAATAGTCGACGGGGAAAGTGCGCAGCAGGGGCAGGATTGCGGCCGTCGTGCCACCGGTTCCAGCGCCCAGTTCCAGGAGGCGCATTGTTCGCTTTTCCCTGCGCTGTTCGATGAAGGCCCGAGCGACCTCGGCAACGATTCGATTGGCGTACTGGGCCTCCGGACCCTCCTCGTAGATCGCTTCTGCGAGAGTGAATGAACCATCCGGAAAGAGTGTTTCGAGCGGATTGACTTTGCCGGTCAGTACGTCTTGCAGCAGCATTCCGCAGCGACGCAGGTAGGTGAGCATTCCGGGCTGATCCGCCAGGCAGCCTTCCGCGTCGCGCCAGCAGGTTTCGAGATCGATTGGGCTCCAGCCGTTGGCGGGTGCATAACGACCGCCAACTTCTACGAAGTGGCCGACCCGAACGAGTGCCCGCAGCCAGCGCTGAACGAGCCGGCGATAGATGGCTCGTATTTCGCCGCTCTGGATCACATCGTCGAGCGTCGCCGAAATTCCCTGAGAAAATGCGGGCAATGCGGCCAATGTCGCACCAGCGTAAGCCAGCGTGAGTCGTTCCAGCACGGCCCAGCGCTCGAGGTAGCTCTCTGGCTTCCAGCCAAGGGGAGCCAGACGACTGTGCGTTCTGCCGGCTGCGAGCGCCGCCTGCCAGCTGCGATCAAGCGCATGCTGCCACTCCGTCAGAGGAGATTCACCAAACCAAAATCGCCTGCGCTGAAAGGGAGACAACGGCAGATCGACACGGACTGATGCAGGCGTGCGCCGGCTCCGCGGCAGCTTTCCACCGCTAATGAATTCACTTGCAATCTGCGCGAAATCCGCGCTGCTTTCCGGCGTCTCCGCCAAAAGATGGCCGGTGGTACCGGGAGCGACTGAATCGCTTTCCAGCCAGCGCACCAGCAGATCCGCCGCCTGCGCTTTATTGGACGCGCGAACTGCAATGCGGTGCGTGAGGCACGCTCGGGTGCTGGCCGCGCTTGCACAGACGAGATGGAAATCTTCCTGCGTCTCCCTCAGGAACCGGACATAGCGCGTCGCCAGCTCGCGCAGCGTCGCCGGCTCGGAAGCCGAAAGGCAAAGCAAGGCTTCGGTATCAGGATCCCTGCGAATCTCCGCCGGGCCGCCTTCAGTTCCGGGGGATTCGAGGATTACGTGGCTGTTGGTGCCGCTGAATCCGAAGGAACTGACCGCTATCCGCCGGATATCTGAGCCTCCCGGCCATGGAGTCAGAGTCAATGGCACCTTCATCGGCCAGCGCTCCCAGTCGATCCGCGGGTTTGGACTCCGTGAAATGAAGATGCGGCGGAATACCGCGGACTCGGTCCATCATCAGGACCGCCTTAATCAGCCCCACAAGGCCCGCCAGCGCCTCTGTATGGCCGAGGTTCGTTTTCACCGATCCCACATGCAGGGGTTCGCCCGCACCGCGTTCCTCGCCGTAGACCGCTCCGATCGCGCGCCATTCCATCGGATCTCCAAGTGGAGTCCCCGTGCCATGCGCTTCGACATAACCGATGGAGTCGGCGCTCAGATCTCCATCGCGCAGCGCAGCGTGCATCACTGCTTCCTGGGCAGGGCCATTCGGAGCCGTGATTCCCGCGCTGCGCCCATCCTGGTTGACGGCAGAGCCCCGGATGACGGCCAGCACGCGATCGCCCGCCCGCCGCGCATCGGACAGCCGCCGCAGCACCACGACGGCAACGCCCTCAGAGCGCACATACCCGTCGGCATTCGCATCGAAGGTTTGGCAACGTCCGCTTCGCGACAACATACCTGTCCGCGCAAAACTTACGTGAATCTCCGGAGAGAGGATCAGATTGGCGCCACCGACAATGGCAAGGTTCGTCTCTCCGCGGCGCAAACTCTGCACCGCGCGATGGACCGCGACGAGCGAAGAGGAGCAAGCGGTGTCAATCACCTCGGCAGGACCATGGAGTCCAAAAAAATAAGCGATGTGTCCGGCAGCCATGCTGGCCGCGGCGCCGATGCCGGTGTATCCATCGATACGGAGCAGGTCGCTCGTCAGCCTGCGCGCGTAATCGCTGTTCGTCATCCCCAGCCAAACTCCGGTCGGCGAATCGGCGAGGCTGCGCGGAT